>JAPLEV010000054.1 GCA_026391005.1 Flavobacteriia bacterium
AAACTCTCCAATTGATCTCCTTTGTCCGACAACAGGAATTCAAGAATCTAAAATGGATCAAGTGACAATTTATCCCAACCCTAGTCATGGAAAATTCATAGTAAGCAATAGTGAACAAATTATTGAAGCCATAACTATTTACAGTGTATTTGGCGAAAGAATTTTCACCTCATTACCGCTACATTGTTCTTGGATAACGATAGACCTATCCTCGCAAGCGACTGGTATTTATTTTGTTGAAATTCGCGGCTTAAATGGGCTTATTACGAAAAAAATTATTCTATATTAGTAAAAATCCAATGTGATTCTGAATTGAAATTTTTAATTAAGAGGTCATCACATGCATAACATTCGCTCAGATAAAAAAACAAAAACACTTAAAAATATTCTGTGTGAAAACCTACGATATCATCAAAGAATTATTGTCCTACCTTTGAACTTTACTATTCAACGATTGTTTCATAGGTGATTGCATTACAAAAAATGAAAAAAACAGGTGTTTTATTAATTCAGCTCGGAACCCCAGATAGCCCGAAATTAAAAGATGTTAGGCGTTATTTGTCTGATTTTTTAAACGATGAGCGCGTTATCGACATTCCCTGGTTACCACGAAAACTTCTTGTTAACGGAATAATTGTTCCTTTTCGAGCGCCCAAATCAGCTAAAATATACAAAGAACTTTGGGAAATTGGCGGAGGTGTTTCTCCCCTCCTAACTCACACCTTGAACCTCAAGGAAAAACTGCAGCACCATTTTTCAAATGATGAAGTCACTATCGAAATGGCCATGCGCTATCAGCATCCGTCAATGGATTCTGTTTTAGAGAAAATGCGCTTATGTAATTACGATCAAATCATTGTTTTACCACTTTTTCCTCAATATGCGAGTGCATCAAGCGGTTCTGCGATAAAAAAAGCAATGAAAATCATTCAGAAATGGTGGGTGATTCCTGAAATCAAAATAATAAGTCAATTTTACAAAAATGAAGGATATATCAATTCTATCGTCGAAAATGCGAAAGAATTTGATCTTTCATCATATGACCACATCCTATTTTCTTTTCACGGCTTGCCGGAGCGTCAAGTCGATAAAGTGTATGAAGGTAGCGACTTGTGTGGAGATCAACCTTGCGACAAAGAAGTAAATGAGAAAAATAAATTTTGTTATAAAGCGACTAGTTATGCAACAACTCGATTGATCGCAAACAAATTGAACTTAAAAGAAGAGGATTACACCGTCTGTTTTCAGTCTCGTTTAGATAAAAAGTGGCTCACACCATTTTCGGATAAGGTTGTTGAAGATTGGGCGAAAAAAGGTGCTAAAAGATTATTGGTTTTTAGCCCAGCATTTGTTGCGGATTGCCTAGAAACCATCATAGAAATTGGTTCAGAATACCAAGAGATTTTTGAGAAGTTTGGTGGAGAACAGGTACACTTAGTAAAAAGTTCCAATGATAGCCCACTCTTTATTGAAGGTCTTGTTACCCTATTGAAAGAAAGAATTTAATGCATGGATAAAAAATAAATACCAAAAGACAGCTAATTAATTTTGACATAGCTGCGCAGTTTTGTAATTTTGTAACAAGTAAAATAACATATATGATTAATACAATAGAAAAAATGGCATACAAAGTAAAAGACATCAGTCTTGCCGAATGGGGAAGAAAAGAAATGAAATTAGCTCTTCGGCAAAACCCTTGAAAGGCGCTCGCATTGCTGGATGCTTGCACATGACTATCCAAACGGCGGTTTTAATTGAAACGCTTATTGAATTAGGAGCAGAGGTTACTTGGTCATCTTGTAATATTTTTTCAACCCAAGATCACGCTGCTGCTGCAATTGCTGCTGCTGGAATTCCTGTTTTTGCATGGAAAGGAATGAACGAAGATGAATTTAACTGGTGCATCGAGCAAACTATCTTTGCATTTGAAGGTGGTAAGCCGTTAAATATGATTTTAGATGATGGTGGAGATTTGACCAATATGGTTTTTGATCATTATCCAGAGCTAACAAAAGATATTCGTGGTTTATCTGAGGAAACGACAACGGGTGTATTAAGGCTTTATGACCGAATCAAGAATGGTACGCTTATGATGCCAGCCATTAATGTTAATGACTCGGTTACCAAATCGAAATTTGATAATAAATACGGTTGCAAAGAATCGTTAGTTGATGCGATTCGTCGCGCAACAGACGTTATGATGGCTGGAAAGGTAGCTGTTGTTTGTGGCTATGGGGATGTTGGAAAAGGTTCTGCTGCTTCGTTAAAAGGTGCAGGAGCAAGAGTAATCGTTACAGAAATCGATCCGATTTGTGCGCTACAAGCTGCCATGGATGGATTCGAAGTTAAAAAGTTTAATTCTGTGGTACATCTTGGCGATATCATCGTAACGGCTACTGGTAACAAAAATATCGTTCAGGGAAGTCATTTTGAGAAAATGAAAGATAAAGTTATCGTATGTAATATCGGACATTTTGATAACGAAATTGACATGGCTTGGTTAAATGGTAATCATGGCGCTTCCAAAATAGAAATTAAACCGCAAGTGGATCTATACAATATTGCAGGAAAAGATATTATCGTTTTAGCTGAAGGTCGTTTGGTCAACCTTGGTTGCGCAACCGGTCATCCTTCTTTTGTAATGTCAGCCTCTTTTACGAATCAAGTGCTAGCTCAGTTAGAATTATGGGAGAATACATCTAACTATAAAAATGATGTTTATGTTCTTCCAAAGCACCTAGATGAAAAAGTAGCACGCTTGCATTTATCTAAAATTGGCGTGGAATTAGATGTTCTTGATGAAAATCAAGCTGATTATATTGGTGTCAAAGTTCAAGGACCATATAAGTCTGACCTTTACCGATATTAATCAATTATATAAAATAAGATTTTAAAGCGAGGTATTCCTCGCTTTTTTTTTGCGACTATAATTCCTTCATCTCGCAATACTATTTTGAGCTTTTTCTTATCCAAAAGAATATTCATTTTTATGTGAAACCTTAGCTAAAAATTCACGTTAAATGAGCAAAAATGGTGGCCATGAAAAAGTACAGTTTACTAATTTTCCTATTTATCTCAATGATTGCCTTCGGTACTAGACCACTTCCAATAAAATTTCCTATATCACCTGAAATTATAATGCATGATAACCATGTCTTGTATGTAACAGCCGTAAAAGGTGACTCATATTACAAAATCGCAAAACGGCATAATATAACTTTACGACAATTGCATAAATACAATGAACAATTTCCGAATAAAGATATGCTTGAAGAGGGAAGTATTATTTATTTAGGTCCCCGACGAAACCATTCGCGAACACATAAGTTTGTGGTATTGGACCAATCAATGACTTTACGTGAGCTAGCTCAAAAAGAAGCTGTGAAGCTTAAACCTATGATGAGGAAGAATCAAATTTCTTCTCCAGATGAACAACTGCCTATAGGAGATAAGATAATCCTTCGATGATTTTAGCGATAAAATCAAGAAGGTAATTGATGTTGTGTTGTTTGTTTGTTTGTTAGAAAGCCTCGTTCGCGGGGCTTTTTAAATTACAAGATTTTTATCGCAACTTGATAATAATTATTCACCGCGCCAAGAACTTCGTATTTAATATAAAATGAATTAGCCCACTCAGTAAACGCTTTGAACTCGTGCTGGGGTACGTTGAATTCATCGAAGAAAATCACATCTCCTGATCGTAGATAAGGCGTAATTAGAGTGAGTACATATAAAGTAGCCGTGTACAAATCCGCATCCATGTGAATCACTTTTTTCCGCGAAGGATCAAACGTTGCAAGAAAAGGTAAAAGCGTTTGCTGAAACAAGCCTTGATAAAATTGAAAACGAGAATCATTAATTTCAGGCAAGGAATCTCCAGAACTCATATCGCCTTTTTTAAACGGCCCCCAATCTTCCGGTAGACCTGTAAACGTATCAAAGCCATAAAATCGAGCTTCGTGGTGAGTTATGCGCGCCGTCCACCATCGGAAAGAATCTCCTTTGGAAACGCCAAATTCTAAATAATCGATTGCATTATCTAATTCTTCTTGTTTAATAACATGTTCAAATAATTGCTCTCTTCGGGAGTAATCAAACTTAAAAGAATAAAAATCATTATGCCCTAACTTTTTATGGCGCTGAATCCATTTTGATAAGGCAGCCAAAGAACCTACAAAAGAAAAGATATGAGCCGAAAAAAATCGATGTCCATGAAGGAAGAAAAATAATCCTTTGAGTTTACCCCGTAAAAACAACAATCTTTTCATATAAAACAATTGATAAATTGACCAAAAATACAATTTAATGAAGGAAAATAAAAACGAATGAGTCGCTTCACCTTATTTTATTATATTGGCGACACGTTTTTTTATTTGTAAATTCGCTCATCAAAATTTGGTATGCGAAGCTTCTATATTTTCATTTCTTTATTCATTTCAGGATTTGCCTTTTCGCATGATTATTATTTTTCATTTGCAGAAATACAATATAACAAAGAAACAACTTGCCTAGAAATTAGCATTAAGGTTTCAAGTCATGATTTAGAAACTTATTTTAGAAAAAAAATCACTGATGTAAGTATAGAAAAAGCGCGAAAAGTTGATTCACTCTCCCATAAAATAAATCAATTTATACTGGATGGATTTGTCATCAAGCAACAAGAAAAACAGCTGTTACTTACCATAGAAGGCTATGAAAACAACCTAGATGGCTACACTTATTTTTACTTGAAATCTGAACCATTACATAAAGAAATTACAATGCTTTTAAAGTATGATTTATTCATGGATTTATTCCCTGAACAGCAACAAAAAGTTACCTTAATTGGCGACACAATTTCAAGTTATCAATTTATGCTTTTCCAACGTGAACAAACAATTAATCTCAACTAAAATGAAATACATTCTAAGCCTCTCCTGCCTTCTAGCTTTCTTTAATGGCATCCATGCGCAAAAAAAGTTTGCTCAGTTGGATCTTGAGTTACCGACTCCAAACACCTATAGAAATGCGGCGGGTGCTCCTGGACATGAGTATTATCAGCAACAAGCTGATTACAAAATGAACATCACCATAGATGATAAAACACAAATATTGTCGGGCACAGAAACCATTACCTACACCAATAATTCACCTGATCAATTATCGTATTTATGGCTTCAATTAGATCAAAATATTTATGCTGAAAATTCAGAGACGAAGCTTATAGAAGTGGAAAAAATGGAGGATTTTAAATCGTTAGCTGATCTCGATGCAAAAAACTTCAAATACGACGGAGGATTTAAGATTGAATCAATTTCAACAACGCAAGGAATAAAAATGAAATACGCCATCAATAAAACGATGCTGCGTATTGATTTAGAAAAACCATTGGCCGCTCATTCTTCTATTTCGTTTCAAGTGAAATGGTGGTATAACATTAATGACCGAATGAAAGTTGGGGGCAGATCAGGTTATGAATACTTTGAGAAAGACAAAAATTACCTGTACACCATTGCTCAATACTTTCCTAGAATGTGTGTGTATAATGACGTGACAGGCTGGCAAAACAAACAGTTTTTAGGAAGAGGTGAATTTACCTTGCCATTTGGTAATTACGAAGTATCCATTACAGTTCCTGAGGATCATATTGTCGCTGCAACCGGTGTATTGCAAAATGCCACCACAGTACTTAATGCTGCGCAACGGAAAAGATTAGAGTTAGCAAAAGTGTCCGACAACCCAGTAATAATCGTTACGCAAGAGGAGGCCATCAAAGCAGAATCGAACCAAACTAGCAAAAATAAGACGTGGATTTTTAAAGCGACGAATGTCCGTGACTTCGCATTCGCCTCCTCAAGAAAATTTATTTGGGATGCACAAAATGTTAAAATTGCCAATAATAACGTACTTTGCATGTCTTTTTACCCCAAAGAAGGAAATCCACTTTGGGAAAGATACTCCACAAAGTTAGTGGCTCACACCATAAAAACATATTCAAAATATACGGTTGATTACACCTACCCTGTTGCCATCTCTGTTCATTCGAAAGCAATCGGTATGGAATACCCAATGATTTGTTTTAATGGTGGACGTCCAGAGGAAGATGGAACGTATTCAGAAGAAACAAAATATGGCATGTGGGGAGTTATTATTCATGAAGTGGGACATAACTTTTTTCCTATGATTATAAATTCGGATGAACGACAATGGACATGGATGGACGAGGGATTAAATACCTTTATTCAATATTTGACAGAGCAAGAATGGGAAAGAGGTTACCCTTCTCGACGAGGACCTGCCTACCTTATAGCAGATTACATGCGCGGAGATCAGAACTTTATTTCCCCCATCATGACCAACTCCGAATCTATTTTTCAATTTGGAAATAATTCCTACGGAAAACCTGCAACTGCCTTAAATATCCTTCGTGAAACAATTATGGGACGAGAACTTTTTGATTTTGCTTTCAAGACGTATTGTGAAAGATGGAAATTTAAACATCCGTCCCCTGCTGATTTTTTCCGATCAATGGAAGACGCCTCAGCGGTTGATTTAGATTGGTTCTGGCGCGGCTGGTTTTATGAAACTCAACCCGTAGATGTTGCTATAAATGAGGTGAAATGGTTTCAACTAAATACGCAAAATCCCACCATCGAAAAAGCATTTCTACTTGACAAAAATCTAAACAAAGATCAATTTATCGGTGATGATCTGAATAAAACAACTATCGTTGAAACAATCAACGAAAGAGACAAAGACATCAATGATTTTTACGCAAAAAGGAATAAATATGCCGTTGATGCAATGGATATTAAAGAATACAATGAATTCATTTCTAAACTAAGTCCAAAAGAACTAGAAATATTAAATGCAAATAAACAATTCTATGAAGTATTGATTGATAATATCGGAGGACTTGTAACGCCACTAATTTTCGAATTCACGTTTAAAGACAAAACGGAAAAAATAATACGCATACCAGCAGAAGTATGGCGACTTAATGAAAAGCAAATTAGTAAGGTCTTTATATTTGATAAAGAAGTTACTTCGATTCGATTGGATCCATTTTTAGAAACCGCTGACGTGAATCTTTCCAATAATTCTTGGCCAGAAAACAAACAACCTTCACGTTATCAATTGTTTAAACAACAGGGTTTCAAAGGCAACCTAATGCAGCGACAAATAGAAGTAGATAAGTTGAAAAAAGATTAATTATTTGGATTAAACAACCATAATGATTAATTTCCGTCTGAATTTTGTTCTTAAAAGGAAGGGAAATAGATGATTAAAAAGTTACTCGGTATTGTTTTCATGTTACTCAGTCTTGAAATTTATGCTCAAGCAGAGGATTGCACTACAGCAACTCCCATATCGAATGTTATCAATTTTTGCTCTGGAAACGGATTTTACACCAATATCGGATCCATTCCAAGTGCCTACTCAACGCCTACTTGTTGGCCAGCTACAGCAACCGAAGATGTTTGGTTTCAATTCACCGCAATAGGAACCGATGTACTGATTTCAGTAAATGGTTCAGGTAATGGCGGTAGCCTTTTTCAGCCAAGAGTAGCCATTTATTCCGGTATTTGTGGAGGTTTGTTAAATGAATTAGGTTGTTCAAACGGAACAGCGGGCATTGGCACAACACAATTGTACGAAGGTGCATTAACTCCAGGAGTCATATATTTTATTAGAGTCTCATCTATTCAAGCGAATGAAGGAACATTTGAATTGTGTTTAAATAACTATACCCCCACTTCTAATCCTGGTGCTGATTGTGGCGGAGCAGCTTTTCTTTGTAGTCAAAACCCGGTGAGTGTTGCCACATTAAGTGGAGGTGGAATAAACAACGATGAACCTGAACCAGGAACATGTTTGGATGTGCCCGGCGTTGACGAAGGGAATTCTTCTTGGTTTTATTGGACTTGTGGTACAAGTGGGCCATTTACCTTTGACATTACCCCAATAAATTCGAATGACGACATTGACTTTATATTTTATCAACTTTCTGGTAATGACCCTTGTGTTGGAAGAATTCCTCTTCGATGTTGTTCATCATCCTGCTTAAATGCTACAGGTTCAACAGGTTTAAGTACAGCTGAATTCGACCTAAATGAATTTCCCGGATGTCAAGCCGGATATAATGCTTATGTACAATCCGTTAATATGGTGGCAGGAACTTCCTATGCTATGTTAGTCAATAACTTTAGTGCGAATAGCGGATTCACGATTACCTTTAATAGCAATCTACCTAATGGTGCCACGTTTGCTGGTCCAAATCCAAATATTGTAGCCAATCCATTATCGATTTGTTCAGGTGGTAATATTTCATATAACGGTTCCACCTCTGTCAATTGTGCGGGCGGACTTCAATGGAATTTTTTGAGCGGTGGAACTCCCATATCAGCTGCTGGTGCTGGACCACATGTTGTTACCTATACAAATCCTGGAAATTACGTTGCTATACTTAATGGATTAGATAACCAAGGGTGTCAAACCATTGAATACGTAAATGTTGTTGTCAACCCTCCGATACAAGTAATTATCCAGCCATATGATACCATTTGCAGTGGTGCAAATGCCATCATTCCTATTAGTAGCAATCCAGCAGGTGGACTTACCTATACTTGGACATGTTCGAATAATCCAGCTATTAATGGTGCGTTCAATGGTTCT
>JAPLEV010000049.1 GCA_026391005.1 Flavobacteriia bacterium
TTTTATCGTTAGCGCGGACATGTCCCGCATGGTAGGTTCTGCCGGATGGCTAATTATTTTATGGTTGTTAACGGGGTTTATTACCTTATTAGCAGCATTGAGTTATGGTGAATTAGCGAGCATGATGCCGAAGGCCGGTGGGCAATTTGTCTACATTGAAAGAGCTTATGGTAAGTTTACTGCTTTTTTATATGGTTGGACTGTTTTTACGGTAATTCAAACGGGCGTAATTGCTGCTGTGGCAGTTGCATTCGCTAAATATACGGCTTTCTTTTTTCCTCAATTAGGACCGGATAACATCTTATTTAATCTATGTCCATTAAAGGTTTCGGCGGCTCAGGTATTTGCTATTTTTAGTATTTTCCTACTAACATTTATTAATACTCGTGGTATTCAAAGTGGAAAAATTATTCAATTAATTTTTACTTCGGCTAAACTATTAGCGCTGCTCGCTCTCATTGTGTTGGGTTTGGCTATTGGTTTGAAAAGTGATGTCTTTTCTCAGAATATGCAACACATGTGGGATACATCACATACATGGTCAAAAGGAGTAGGGGGGAACTGGACAGAATCAATTTCTCCCATTACAGGAATTGCTTTAATTCTTGCGCTTGGAACGGCCATTATTGGATCAATATTTTCCAGTGATGCATGGAACAATGTTACCTTTATTGCTGGGGAAATTAAAAACCCTAAAAAAAATATTCCACTAAGTTTATTAATAGGAACTTCGGTAGTAACTGTTTTATATGTGTTGGCTAATTTTGCCTATTTGGCGCTTATTCCCATACATGGCTCTCCAGATGGCGCCGACGTCTTATCTCAAGGTATGCAATTTGCTGGAGGGGCGAATACTGATAGGGTAGGAACGGCCGCAGCGTCAATGATTTTTGGTGATTTTGCTGCTGCTTTTATGGCGATTCTCATCATGGTTTCAACTTTCGGTTGTAACAACGGATTAATTCTTTCAGGAGCTAGAGTTTATTATGCGATGGCTAAAGACGGTTTGTTTTTTAAACGTGCTGGGAATCTAAATAAAAACGCTGTTCCTATGTTTGCCCTTGTATCTCAAGCAATTTGGGCAAGTATTCTGTGTTTAAGTGGCTCGTATGGCGATTTACTCGATTACGCCACATTTGCTTCCTTGTTATTTTACATCATTACGATTGCTGGTATTTTTATCCTTCGAAAAAAAGAACCGGCTGCCGATCGTCCTTATAAAGTAATTGCCTATCCATTAACACCTATTTTATACATTCTTATTGCCACGATAATTTGTACTATTCTACTCATTACAAAAACACAATACAAAAACACAAAATACTTGTTTTGGACTACTTATTGTCGCTATAGGAATACCGGTTTATTATGGTAGAAAGTATTTTGCTAAATCTGAATGATATGAAGAAATTAGGATTGCTGATAGCTTACTTATTCCTTACTTTAGGAACGAAAGCACAAATCTATACACACCAAGATTCGTTAAGAGGAAGTATCACAAAAGAAAGGGCTTGGTGGGATTTGCAACATTATAGTTTACTTTTTGATGTTAATCCAACGACCAAAAGTATTTCGGGTTCAAATGTTATTCGGTATAAAGTCATTGCTGAAAATCAGTTATTGCAATTGGATTTACAAGCGCCAATGGCAATTCTTTCGGTTACCCAAGACGGCATTCCTCTCGTCATTAAACATGATGGCAAAGCCCATTTCGTTGAGTTAATAAAAAAACAAGTTGTTGGTGCACAAGAGGAAATAGTCGTTTTGTTTTCGGGTAAACCACTTGTTGCCAAAAATCCACCTTGGGATGGCGGATTTACGTGGAAAAAGGACATCAATAATAACCCATTTATAGCCACTTCATGTCAGGAGATTGGAGCAAGTTTGTGGTGGCCATGTAAAGATCATATGTACGACGAGCCAGATCAAGGAATGTTGATTACCGTGACTGTCCCGAAAGGATTAGTTGCTGTTGCTAACGGTCGATTAAAGCAGGAAAATCAAGATAATGCGCTTTCTTCCACGTATGTATGGGAAGTTAAAAACCCTATTAATAATTATGGCGTAAATATTAATATTGGTAATTATGTCCATTTTTCTGAAGTATATCCCGGCGAAAAAGGCCCTTTAGATATGGATTATTGGGTATTAAAAGAAAATTTGGAAAAAGCAAAAATTCAATTTAAAGATGCGACAAGGATGATGAAAGCTTTCGAGCATTGGTTTGGCCCGTACCCATTTTATGAAGATAGTTACAAGTTAGTGGAAGTACCTTACCTTGGAATGGAACATCAAAGTTCGATAACCTATGGCAATAAATACAGCAATGGGTATTTAGGTTCCGATCTTAGTGGAACAGGTTGGGGAAAAAAGTTTGATTACATCATTATCCATGAATCTGGCCATGAATGGTTCGCTAATAATATCACAGCAAAAGATAACGCGGATTTGTACATACACGAATCTTTTACCACGTATTCGGAGGCGCTATTTGTGGAGTATTTTTATGGAAAAACAGCTGGCTTTGAGTATGTACGAGGCTTACGTTCTGGCATCGCAAACAATAGCCCTTTAATTGGTAACTATGATGTGAATGACCCAAATAACTCGGACATTTATTCAAAAGGAAGTAATGTGTTGCATACTCTTCGGCAGTTAGTAGGTGATGATGATAAATGGCGTGAGATACTAAGGGGCTTGAATAAGCAGTTTTACCATCAAACGGTGAGTTCGAAGGACATTGAATTGTATATTGCAGCTTCATCGGGTTTAACATTAGCTACTTTTTTTGATCAGTATTTACGCGATGCCAGAATGCCGGTTTTTCAGTATAAAATTGAGGGAAAAAATCAGAAAAAACTGTCTTTTTGTTGGTCAGAATGTATCGATGGATTTGATATGCGCTTGAAGATTAAGTATAACGATAAGGTCATTTATATATACCCCACTACAAAATGGTCAAGTATTCCTTTGGATAATAAATGTGAAGATATTATTATTTCTAAAGAATACTATGTTGGGGTAGAAAGGTTAAATTAATTCTTTAGCATAACGTTAAATCCCTTAGGAAAACAAGTAGCTCCCTCATCATTAGTTGATGCTGTTGAATCGTTGGGTGCTTCTTATAGCCAGCATTATAGGTTCCTGCATAGTTAAAAAAGAAGATTTTATTATCACCATTTTTTTGTCTATAATCAACCACTTTTGCAATTGATTTTTTTAGTTGAACTTTGAACTTTGAAGAGGCCATAGGGCTTGTACAGCAAATGATAACACTATTTTTATAATGTTCTCTTAACATTGCCAAAAACTCAAGGTATTTTTTTTCGTAAACGGATTCATTTTTTAAGGCATCATTTTGTCCTAGCGTAATAAAAATAAGAGCTGGTTTAGGTTGATTTTCAAAGTTCCATTTTTTATGATTTTCATGAAAGTCAATACAATCGTAAACATCAGACATTGTGTATTCAATTCCGCAGCAGCTTTCAGCAAGCCCTATGCCTGAAACTGCACTCAATATATACTCGGCATCTAGTTCTCTCGCTAATAATGCACCATAAGATAAATAGGCGTTATGGTAATCATACCAAGTTCCCTTTTTAAAAGGAATCTGAGAGTTGTCAGCGCCATTTCCACAAGTAATAGAATCGCCAATAAATTCAATGTATTTTTTCTTTGTTTTTTTTAAGGGTAGGAGTTTAGCGCATCTAACACCAATAAGCTTCAGATAACCGTTAGCACTTTCTGTATTTTTGTAAAGAATTACACGATGAATGCCATATGGCATGTTAACGGCAACTTTGAGGCGATTAAATTTATTAGCCAATTTTAGTCTTATTGGTTCGCCGCCATCTACGCTATACTCAATATAGTTATGATCAATTAAAAACCGAAGCTCGTCTTCTAGTTCAATTTCGCAAGATGATCCTTCAAAATCGAATGTTATATATGCGCCTGGCGCCCATACTTTTGGAGCATTAGGATTCGTTTTATCGAAACGACCAACACAATGTATTCTTGCATCACCTCCATGATAAAATTGCAGAGGACTTTTAAGGTAATACCAAAAGATAAAAATGAACAAGACGGATACTCCAATTAATAGCTTGAATAAAATTATTCTTTTATACTTCATGATGAATAATTTTTTTCTTGTCCCTCATTTTCATAAAGGGTAGCTCTATAGATTTATACACTAAAAAGGAGATGAATATAGTCAGTAACCAGAATAAAATATAATCAATTACCCAATAATCTCCTGGGACAAAATTCTTCTGTAAATAGTTACCATGAATAGTTTGCTCTATAATTGCGTAGGTTACCAAATTTAAATTCACAAGATACATGGAGTAAGAGATTACACTAAGAAAGGTAATCCAGGAAGTCCATTTGCCTAAACCTTTTCGTAGATTCGATAAAAATGGCAACATTAATAAAATCGCCAAGGAAATAAGGGAGGGGCACCAGATATTCGCAAAAGGACTGTATGATTTGCCAGCATAAAACTTAGTATAATACAGAATATACAATCCGATTAATAGCAAAATAAAATTTAATTTGCTGTTCCATATTTTTGGGGTAAAATGAGCGAAAAAAGCACCCAAAACGCCATACATAATGGAATCTAAACGGGGAATTACTTGATATCGAATCCCCAAATGCAATGAATCAGCAATTAATTTTAATTGACTAGGGCTAGGGTTGTTAGGAATGTCAAATGAATGATACAAATGGTAACGATACCAGGTAATAAGTAAAATCATTAGTATCGAAAAAAGAAGGATCATCCATTTTGTTGAGCTCTTAAAAATGTAGAGAAAACTAAATAAAATCAATGGTACCAATAAATAAAACCATTCCTCTACGCTTAAACTCCATGCTTCTGAAAAAAATTCTGGGCGGTAATAACCCAAAAAGTTTTGTGTAAAAAAGAAAAGTCGAAACCAATCTTTAGGGAAATAATTGGGCGAAAAAATTAGTGTATAAAAAATAAGAAGAATTAAAATAAAGAAATATGCAGGTAGGGTTCGTAGCCACCTCCTTTTCCAAAATTCGATCAAGGTATAAAAATTTGGTTTTTCCTTGATTATAATTCTAATCAGAATGCCACCTATTAAAAAACCACTTAAAACAAAAAAAATCGCAACGCCGTCATAATGGAATCTGTAAAGGAAATTTTTTAAGTATTTTGGTACTAAAAGTGTACTATGGCCGAGTAATACCATAAAAATGGCAGCGAAGCGCAGTAGATCTAATCCAAAGACTCTATTTTTTGATATTTCTAAAGTTAAAAATTTGGTCATTAAATCTAATAATCAATTACGGAATGTGTCCAAAGATAATGATTGTTTGTGTTTTCATATTTTTTAAATTTCTTTTCAAGAAATAAAATTATTTACGCACTAATTTCACTTACTCGCCTATTATTATCTAATTTCGAATGTAATTTTTAATCCATGAAACTAATTCTCCTATTTTATCTTTTTCTTGCTTTTAACGCTTATTCAATCATCACACTGCCGGAAATTATCAATGATAATATGGTTATCCAACAAAAGACTACTATTAAACTTTGGGGTGAGGCAAAAATATATGCAAATGTAAAGATTACAACATCTTGGTCAAGTCTTGCATTCTATTGTAAAGCAGATAAGAATGGTAAATGGCAACTTTTCATCCCTACAATTGCTGCCTCATTTCAAAAACACACCATCAACATTTCAGATGGCACATCGATTACTATTAAAAATGTATTAATAGGAGAGGTATGGCTTTGTTCGGGACAATCAAATATGGAAATGCCCATTAAGGGATTTGAAAATCAACCAATCGAGGGGGCTGACTATTACATATCTTCAGCCAAAACGGAAAATGGTATTCGGATGTACAATGTTTTTAAGAATGCAGCGATTAAATCAACTAAAATTGGGAAGGGTAAATGGCTAGAATGCAACCAAAAAGATCTACCTGACTGTAGTGCTGCAGCTTATTTTTTCGCATTGCGCTTACAGGCACTTTTGAATGTACCTATTGGGATCATCAATTCTAGTTATGGTGGATCTTCGATTGAAGGTTGGTTGAATCCTATAGCTGTTCAAAAGCATTACGATTTTAATTTTAATGAAAATTATAACGACGAAAATGCATGGAAGAGACCTTATGTTATGTATCAAAATATGCTAAAACCTTTTGGTAATTATGTAATCAACGGATTTATTTGGTATCAAGGGGAAAGTAATGTTGGGCGTTATGCATCGTATGAACAAAAATTATCCGACTTAGTTTCTTTGTGGCGTGCTACTTTTAATAACCCTGAATTACCTTTTTATGTAGTAGAAATCACTCCTTTTCTTTACGGGAATGGTGTTCAAGCTGCAAAGTTTAGGGAGGCGCAATTTAAAGGAATCAATGTATTAAAAAACACTGGTTTTGTTTGCACAAATGATTTGGTAAATGAATCGGAAGCAACAAATATTCATCCATCTCAAAAAAAACAGATTGGCGATCGATTGGCAAATTTAGTGCTTCATGATGCCTATCATGTAGATACCATTAAAGCAAATTCGCCATCGTTGGAACTCGTTACCATAACAAGTGATTCAATTGTTATGCAGTTTAAAAATAGTTATGAAGGATTGAAAAATCAGAACGAATTTTTAGGGTTTGAAGTGGCGGATTCGACACGAAATTTTAGAACAGCTAAACCTATTTTAGGGCGTAGTAGAAATACATTAATTATTAAGATAGATCCAGGATTCGAACCGATATCGGTTCGCTATTCTTTTAAAAATTTCCAGGTAGGTAATGTTAAAAACAGCGAGGGGCTTCCACTGGTGCCATTTAGAACAGATGAATGGGACAATTAATTAGCTCATCATTAAGCTTATTTCAAAAAAGAGATGTTGCGTTTTAACCCTTCAAATTTAGTTCTTTTAACAGCACTATTTTTAAAAAGTAACTGAAAGGTTTCCTTATCTAAATCTTCCCAGTCTTGTTGGTTCAAATCTAGTAATTGTGCACTTGGCTTAAAACGTTTTTCTTGGTTTATTTTTCCAAATTTATTCCATGGACAAACATCTTGGCAAACATCACATCCAAACATCCAATTATCCATTTTTCCTTTAAACTGATCAGGTAAAATAGCATCTTTTAATTCGATTGTTAGGTGTGAAATACATTTAGAACCATCTACTACGTAGGGAGCAATTATCGCTTCGGTCGGACAAGCATCGATACATTTTGTGCAGGTTCCACAATAATCTTTCATCGGGCCATCGGCCTCTATTTCTATATCTGTAATAATTTCTGCAATAAAGAAAAAACTCCCTTCTTTGGGATGAATTAAATTGGTGCTTTTCCCCATCCATCCTACACCAGCTTTTTTTGCCCAAACTTTATCCATTACTGGCGCTGAATCAACAAATACACGTCCCCCAATATCCCCAATTTCTTCTTTCATGAATGCTAGTAAATCATTGAGCTTATCTTTTATTACAAAATGATAATCTTCTCCATAAGCATATTTAGAAAGTTTTGGTGCTTTGGGGTCTTTTTGTGTTTCTTCGGTATGGTAATTTAATAATAATGAAATAACGGTTCTCGCATTATCAACCAATAATTTTGGATTTAAGCGTTTATCAAAATAATTCTCCATGTAAGCCATTGAGCCATGATAATTATTGTTTAACCACGATTCTAATCGGGGGGCCTCCTCTTCTAAAAAAGTTGCTTTCGAAAAACCACAATAAAAAAACCCAAGTTCCTGGGCCTTATCTTTTATCGCTTGCTTGTATTTTGTGGCATTCATGTATTAGAATAATCCGCCTTGACTCCAGCCCATTTCTTTACCAAAAAGTTTGAATGCTTTTTCAGTCGCTTTTCTTCCGCGTTGCGTACGCATTAAAAAGCCCTCCTGAATTAAAAATGGCTCGTATACTTCTTCCAAGGTACCTGCATTTTCGCCAATAGCAGTGGCAATGGTACCTAGGCCTACAGGACCTCCGGCAAATTTATCAATAATCGCTCGGAGAATTCGAATATCCATTTCATCTAATCCGTTTTCATCTACGTTTAACGCTTTTAATGCAATTTCAGTTATACTGTCATCAATTTTCCCTGTACCCTTAATCTGTGCAAAATCACGCACGCGACGCAGCAATGCATTTGCAATCCTTGGAGTGCCCCGACTTCTGCTCGCAATTTTATAGGCAGCATCTTCATCAATCGGGATTGAAAGTAAATTGGCTGAGCGCTCAACTATACTAGTTAATGTTTTTGAATCATAGTATTCTAAACGCGAATTTATTCCAAATCGAGCGCGTAGGGGAGAGGTTAATAATCCGGATCGAGTAGTGGCTCCGATTAAAGTAAAAGGATTTAAATTTAATTGGATTGATCTGGCATTCGGGCCAGTATCTAATAATATATCAATCACATAATCTTCCATTGCAGAATACAAGTATTCTTCCACAACGGGACTTAATCGGTGTATTTCGTCAATAAAGAGAACGTCCCCATCGCTAAGATTCGTCAGCAATCCTGCTAAATCACCAGGTTTATCAAGCACGGGCCCACTTGTTACCTTAAAACCAACGCCCATTTCATTAGCGATAATGTGGGCAAGTGTTGTTTTTCCCAAACCAGGAGGTCCGTGAAGTAAAACGTGGTCTAATGGTTCATTCCTTAGTTTTGCAGCTTGAACAAAAATCGCTAAATTTTCAACTACAGCCGGCTGCCCAGCGAAATCAGCAAGTGATTTAGGCCGTAATACCTTATCAATTTCTTGATCCGGTTGATCAGCATTTTCTCGGTAGTCAAAAGATTCTTCCAAAAGGATTGTTTTTACAAATTTACAAAAGCCATTGAATTGGCAGTCAAATTCTACTCTTATTCGTTAGGATTAAAATTGCTTTTTGGGTTTTTATTGAATAGCTTTTAGAAAATCTCGCATGGTATCAAATTGATGATCGGCAAGTATTAACCTTGATTCTACAGCATGTGTTTTTTCCGGTATACAAACAGCGGTCATCTTTGCGGCCTTAGCAGAAATAACCCCCACCAATGAATCCTCTATTACCAAACATTTTTCTGGTAATACAGCTAATTTTTTGGCAACTGTTAAATAGACAGCAGGGTGCGGTTTCCCATATTGCTCCATTTCTGCTGAATGAACAAAAGTGAATAAGTGCCTTATCGTTAAGCAATCTAAAACAACCTTAATTAATCTACTGCTTGAAGACGTAGCTAAACCAACAGGAATTTTTTGCAACTTAAGGTAATTCAGCGTTTCAATTACTCCCTCTAAGGCAAGCGGATTTGAGGCAATGAGTGATTCCATTTTTAAAATTATGGCCTCTTCAACTTCTGATTCGTCAGTGACCCCCCATCCTTCTTTTTTGTTCCAAAAGTGAATTACTTCATCGATTCTTAAACCAACTGTTTTTTCAAAATCTTGTTTGGTTAGCGTGGCCCCCAACCCTGTAAAAACTTCTTCCATAGCAGTTTTCCATAAGGGCTCAGAGTCGATTAATACGCCATCCATATCGAATATAACAGCTTCAAAATCGTCTATTTGAATCAAGGTGTGCTTAGTTTAAGATGGTCAATTTTACTAACTCAATCCTTCTTTCGCTAACTTCCTCAATTTCAATTCTGATGTTTCGGTAAGTTAGCTGCTCGCCTACCACAGGGATTGATTCTAGCTCATGGATAATTAAGCCACCTAGCGTATCGTATTCATCAGAGGCGATTATATCGAATTTAAAGGAGTTAATTAAATAATCTATTTCAACCCTTGCAGAAAATCTAAACTCGGAATCACTTATTCTTTCTTCTTTAAGAGCCTCCTTATCGTGTTCATCTTCAATTTCCCCAAAAATTTCTTCAATAACATCTTCAATTGTCACAATTCCTGCTGTTCCACCATATTCATCTGTAACAACGGCAATGTTCCCGGATTGCGTAGTAAACATTTCTAATAATTCTTTACCAGACATTACAGCTGGTACAAATTCGATAGATTTAAGAATTTCCTTGATGGATTTTGGCGATTTAAATAAATCAAATGAGTGAACACAGCCAATTATATTGTCAATAGATTTTCGGTAAACGATAATTTTAGATAGCCCTTTTTCAATAAAGAGTTCCTTCAGATGAGAAAGCTCATCATCGATTTCAATTGTTACCATTTCAGTTCGTGGAATCATGCAATCTCTCGCTTTTACTTTTGAAAAGTCTAAAGCATTCGACAAAATAACCATTTCGTTGCTCATTGCTTGTTCATTATTAATCCGAGAAGATATATCATCAACATAATGCGCTAAGTCAACTTTTGAAAAGACTTTCTCAGTTGTTTTCTTCTTCCCTCCTGTAAGTTTTAGTACAAAACCGCTCAGAAACAAAACACATTGAGTGGGTAAATACAAAATCAAGAAAACAATAAAAAGCGGTAAGGTTCCGATATTTAAAAATCGATTTGGGTTGATTTGAACGATGGCTTTGGGCAAAAACTCTGCTGTTATTAATACTAATAGGGTAGAAAGAATTGTTTGTGAAATCAAAAGCAAAGCTTCATTGGACATTCCAAAATCTTCTAAAATTGGATTTAATATATCAGCGGCCTTGATGCCATAAATAACCAATGCAAAATTATTACCCAATAAAAGTAGGGCGATCATGGTAGATTGATTTTTATAAAATATATTTTTCAATTTCCCTTGCCACGTTCCTTGTGATTTTTCAACTTCTATTTTTAGGCGATTTGATGACAAATAAGCTAATTCCATTCCGGAAAAAAAAGCGGAAAAAAATAAGGAGATTAAAATGATGATATATGCTTCCATTTTCCTATTTGATTAAATCTCTGCCGATATCTTTACGATAATAGGCCTTTTCAAATGAAATTTTCGTGATTGAGTCATAGCACTTATCAACGGCTGTCTCAATGTTTTTACCATAGGATGTTACACTTAAAACCCTTCCGCCATTTGTCAAAACTTGCGGGCCATCGGAGGATGTGCCAGCATGAAAAACGAGACTATCTACTACATTATTAATTCCGTATATCGGCAAGCCTTTTTCATAATTATTAGGATATCCGCCAGAAACCATCATTACTGTTGCAGTACTTTTATCAATAAATTGAATGTCTCTTTCGGATAAAGTATTACTAGCAATGCCCTCAAATAAGTCTAAAATATCTGATTTAAGTCGTGGGATAACCACCTCAGTTTCTGGATCGCCCATCCGACAATTGTACTCAATTACGTATGGGTCCCCTTTAACATTTATTAGTCCGAAAAAAATAAATCCTTTGTATTCAATTCCTTCACTTTTCAAACCTTTTACCGTGGGTACAATAATTTGATTGTGGACTTTATCCATAAAGCCGGCGTCTGCAAAAGGAACTGGGGAAACCGCTCCCATTCCACCTGTGTTCTCACCTTCATTACCATCAAAAATTCTTTTATAGTCTTTCGCCTCTGGAAGAAGCTTAAAGGAATCTCCATCTGTCATAACAAAAACAGAAAGTTCTATCCCTTCTAGAAATTGCTCAATGACTACTTTTTCACTCGCTTTTCCAAATCTTGCGTTTTTCAACATGGCAGTAAGTTCTTTTTCTGCAGTTTCCAGATCATGTATTATCAAAACACCTTTTCCAGCAGCTAAACCATCTGCCTTCAGAACATAGGGCGCTTTCATACCGCGCAAATAATTAATTCCTTCTGACAAGGTTTCAGGCTTAAAAGTGCCGTACTTAGCAGTAGGTATGCGGTGGCGCGCCATAAATTCCTTCGCATAATTTTTACTACCCTCTAGTTTAGCCCCTTCTTTACTCGGTCCTATCACAGCACAATGACAAATAGTACTATCTGCTTGAAAAAAATCATAAATACCATTGACTAGAGGTTCTTCTGGTCCAACCACTACCATGTCAATATTATTTTTTAAAACAAATTCTTTAATTCCCTCAAAATCAAGGGGTGATAAAACAATGTTTTTGCCGTATTGCTTTGTCCCCGCGTTTCCCGGAGCAATAAATAATTCGTCTAAAATCGAACTTTGTGAAATTTTCCAAGCCAAGGCATGTTCTCTGCCACCGGATCCAAGTAATAATATTTTCATATACTATCTTAACAAAATGAAAGTATTGACTCAAAAATATTCTTTCCATCGGTATTTCCTAAAACATCGTCGGCAGCACGCTCCGGGTGTGGCATCATACCAAAAATATTTTTTGTTTTATTTGTTATACCAGCAATATTATTTACAGATCCATTAGGGTTTGCACTTGTATTCTCGATACCTGTTTGATGACAATAACGAAATAATACTTGGTCATTATCTTCTAGATTTTTTATCGTAGCTTCATTTGCATAGTAACGTCCCTCACCATGAGCAATGGGAATTTTATATGTTTTATCCTGGTTTAATCCTCTGGTAATACCTGCTAATTGAGAAACAGGTTTAAGGTAAACATTTTTACAAATGAACTTTTGTTGATCATTATGTAGTAATGCCCCATCAAGCAATCCTGCCTCTGTGAGTATTTGAAATCCATTACAAACTCCCAAAACATATCCGCCGCTCGAGGCATGTCGTATGACCTCATTCATAATTGGAGAATACTTTGCAATAGCACCTGATCTTAAATAGTCGCCATAAGAAAATCCTCCCGGCAAGATAACCATATCTACATTTTTTATACTGGTATCTTTATGCCATAATGATTCTACTTTTTGTCCCAATAGATTTTGTAGCACGTAAACCATGTCTTGGTCACAATTAGACCCTGGAAATGTTACTACCCCGAACTTCATTTGTAAAACTTTTTAATTGTAGTTAATAAAATACTAACGTTTTACAAATGTAATTAAATAGATGCAATACTACTTTAGATAAATAAAAAACTTAGTAACAGCATACACTATGGTGAGATAAAATAGAACAGTTGAAAGTACACCAAATCGCTTGTTGAGAAATGAATACGATAATAAAATTGCTAATGGTATAATTAGTAAACTAAACCGTTCTATTTGTTTATAAAAAAACAAATCAATAGATCCCATTAAAATGCTCATAGCAATTAATAGCCAAAGAATTTGAATCTGTTTTTTGAACTTATTAGAACTTTTTAAAATTCGGTTGCGAATGCCAATGGCACTTAGAATCAATAGTAACAATATAAAAATGAGAATTATAATAAAGTCTTTATGAATTTGAATGCTTTCTTTTGCCAAAATTAATTGTGTGCTTAATGTTCTCCCGCTCCATTTTAAATAGGTTGCACCAAAAAGTAGAGGTGTTATAAAACCAGTAATATAGAGGATAAGTTCCTGGAGAATAAAAGGACGAATTACCAAGTACATAAAAATATAAAAAGGAAAGAAAATTATTAAGGGAGGGTGAAAAGAACTCGCGATACCTATGAAAAACGCCCCATTAAAAAGGGCTTCTTTTCCATTTTCATTTTGTTTTAACTTGAAATACTGAAATAAACCTAGGATGAAAAATGTATGTGAGAGTAAAATGCCATCTAGGCGGTAAAATGAGTAATAAAAGCTCATTAGTACAACATAAATTAACCCAATTATGTAGGTGTTTCTATCCTGAAAATCGTAATTATTATAGAGATAGTTTAAACAAACAGCATTAATCAGGACTAAGATGCTAGCCGAAATTTGAGAGAATAACAAGGGAAACACGAATAGCCCGTTCCAAAATCCATATTCAATTTCGCTACTAATTTCATGATACTGAAATTTTATGTTTAATAAAAAAAAAGACAGAATAATAAAAGGCAATAAAAACAATGCAATTACATTGTTCCCTAAAAAAAATCGAATCATACGACGAAATTAGAGAAAAATCCTTTTTAATTTTTTTTTAGAACTAACTTTTAAAAAATGTATATTTGTTTCCCTTTAAAATTTAAAACGAATGGCACAAGAAAAATCAAGATTCTCAGATATAGAATTAGAAGAATTCAGGACGTTAATTAATCAAAAGTTGGTTGATGCTAATATCGATTATAGCCTGCTCGTTGGCTCATTGTCACATAATGATGACCATGGAACTGACGATACCGGTCGTGCTTTTAATATGATGGAAGATGGCTCTGAAACACTATCTAGAGAGGAGGTCGCCCAACTCGCTGCTCGTCAAGAGAAATTTATTCAAAGTTTACAAGCCGCACTTATTCGCATTAAAAATAAAACCTACGGTATTTGTCGTGTTAAAGGTACTTTGATTCCAAAGGAAAGACTACGCCTTGTTCCGCACGCAACAATGAGTATTGACGCAAAGAATGAACAAAAAGGATAGTGAAGAAAAAATTACAAATTATCGGTTTAGTTGTTATTGCACTTTTAATACTAGACCAGGTTATAAAAATCTACATTAAAAGCACTTTTTCAGCCGAACAACACCAATACATTATCGGAAACTGGTTCGTGGTTCATTACATTGAAAACCAAGGAATGGCTTTTGGGACTACCTTTGGAGCTTCTTTATGGCATAAGCTAGCACTAAGCATTTTTAGGATAGTTGCCATAGGTTTTATTGCTTATTATATTATTAAAGAGGCAAAAAAAGGCGCCAAATTATCGTTTTTAATTGCGATGTCATTTATTTGGGCAGGGGCAACAGGAAACTTAATTGATTCCATGTTTTATGACTTTATTTTTAATTTTAACCCGTGTGACCGATTCAATCAATTGGAGGGTTCTGGGACAATGGCATCATGTAAAGATTTCGGCAGATCTTTTCCTGTTGAGATTAGGCATAAAGGTTTTTTGTTGGGTAATGTAGTAGATATGTTTCAGTTTGATATATTATGGCCAAAATGGATTCCATATTTGGGAGGTGGGCAAGTCTTCCCGGCTATTTTTAATGTTGCTGATGCTTCCATTACTGTAGGCGTTGCAACAATTATAATTGGGCAAAGGTCTTTTTTTCCAAAGAATAAAAAGCCCAATCCTGAAAATGAAGAAGTTCTTGAGGATAAAACTTAGAAATTATACTTCATACTCCGGTCATTCAAAATCGCAAACGATACTTTCCATCCAATTTTAGGGTCTATTTTGTTTCCATCCGCCATGAATCCATAAATACCAACGCGTAATCGCCTACGTGTTAATTTAAAGTTGCGCTCAAGTCCTGCGATTATCTCATAAAATTGAAAATCATTTTCCTTCACATACATCGCACCACCTCCAAAGACTAATCCAATGCGTGTCTTTTTCATAAATGGTATTTTATTAATTATCGAACCGTTATCGTGATGTATAAAATGCACTTCGAAAATATAATCTTTCGTAGGCATAGTTGAATCTAGGCCTTGAAATGAATACATTGGGTTTGAAAACCAAATAGGGTCACTTCTCCGTTGAAATTTGTAATCTACATCTTTTAAGGCACGAGAGCTCAAGAATTTTCCCCCAACAATTCGATAACTGGTGGTGCCTAAGGTGCTTATTTTTAAGGTTTGATTGATCGAAAGATTCAGGTATTCATGGTCGACATCGCTTCCAAATAGTTTAGGTATACCACGTTCATAGTTAAGTGAAAAAGAGGGCCAGGCAGAACCTAGTAAAACTTTTCGATAGGGCTCTCGCATGTATTTTTGTTGTGGGGTGTAACTTAAACTAAGGTCGAAAATAAAGGCTTGATAGGGGTTGAAATCTATTGGATTATTATTTGGAATCACGTTGTCTAGTACCGTTGAGAAATTGTATCCTTTTAAAGATCTCCTCTCAGCAAACTCGACCTCGGTGCCTAAGTATAGGCCATTTATTAATTCGTATTCAAATGAGAAACTCATTTTAGTCGCTTCAATAAAGTTTTCGCGCTTGTATACTTGTGTGACAGCGTCATACGACCTTATCACATCGAAATCATGATTTAAAGCTGCCCTCAGGTACCCAAAGTGAAATGGATCAAACTTATACTTCCACCAGGTATCTCCTTTAATATCATTGTTTAAAATTCCGTATGATATTCTAGTGTATGCATCCAAGGTGCGTTCGTCTTTCCATTTTTTAAAGTAATCAAAACTGGGGGTGATTCTCGGTCCAGCTATAAATACAGGCTGAATTAGTGTGGCAAGCGAACCAAGCGACCATTGCGTTCTTTTTACACGATTTCGATAGTCAACACCAAACCAAAGTACTTTTAAAACAGTGAGTTTATTAAAGACAGCGTCAACAGAATCTAAATACTCTACGCGATTTCGTGCATCTTTAATGCTATCTTTAATAATAATAAAGCGTTGTTCCTCGACAGTTAAATTTGAAGCTCTATTTTCTTTCCAAAAAAGGGAATCTTTTTCATATGCCTCTTTCGTTGTAATGGCTAGTTCAGTACTGAAAAATTTATTTCCAAAGTTTGGATTAAAATTATAGTTGCTAAAAATGGCCTCTGTTTTGTAATCTGAGGATTCAGATTTGTATTTAACGCCATAGGTTAGCACCTGATTGGTAAGTATGCATATACTATCTCCTGGATGCTCGTACTCCTGATATATTTTAAAATTATCATAAACTAAAAGGTTGCCTTTACTCATATTTAATTCAAGTTTCTGAATTAACCATAAAGAATCAATTACCCAAATGTACCCCTCTAGCGTGGTGGTTGCGGTATTTCTCGGACTGATTTTAATTTTCGAGATTATTTGTCCATTTTCTTCAACTTTACTTTCCAATTTATATCGATATGATAAGATACCGGGTGTTGATATGGGTGAACTAACGGGTGTCTGATGAAGGTCGTCTAGATGTAATAGGTTTTGGAAGAAATTGAAGTTTGATTTAACGGTAGTTGTATAGTATAAGGTTTTGGCACTACCTCTCAAGGTATAAGCGTTTCTTATTTCTTTAACTTTATTTCCTGGAGCATAATTGCGGGTTAGCTGAACTTCTACTAGGTTCATTTTATTTGCTAAATCATTTTCTTCTTTTTCTTCGAATGACGGTTCACGATTGTCATTTTCTTTTTTTTCACGTTCTTTAATCTCAATCTTTTCTGTCGCTTTTATATAAACATCAACACTGTGAGGATAATTCCACTGATTAATTTGATCTCTTTTATTCACCACTTTTAGCATAATATCCCTTCCTGGATTTGCTTTTTTTGCGCTCACGTCTACTGTTTCAAAATCTTTAATTCGAGAAGAAAAAAGCTGAAAATTTCGGTTTAAATCAATATCAGAAATTGATATGTAGGCTTCACGCTCATCAAATCCTAATGCATTAAAAATTAAGAAGTATTCACCAGGCATTAAGGAAATTTCAAATGCTCCATTAAGATTTGCCAAGGTTCTCATTTCCGGGGCATTTTTCACATAAACTTTTACATTCGGAATTGGCGAATTATTTTCATCTGTCACAACACCGCGAACAAAGAGTTGTGCGCTAAATGAATGAATAGTCAGTAAAGTAATAATAATAAGAAAATACTTCATTTTTGGAGATTATAGGTCTAGTCGTATTAAAAACTATGCCGTTTTGGAATTTTCTTGTTCTTTTAAAAAAGCAGCATGTTTTTCAAATCGTTTCATCATCCATCGCTTCATAAAAAACATTACAAATGCAAGCGCAACCATCCAATAATAGGAGGCCCAACGATCAGCTCCTTGGGTAATACAGTTGAAGGTAACGATGCAAAATAGAACGGTTCCTAATCCCAACCAAAAAAATTTCATTACGGTATTGTATGTTCTCATAATTATTAATTTATTTCTTCTTTTTTTTCTATTTTTATTTTGCCTCTAGGTTTTAGTATTTCGTACCGACTAAAATCTTGCTTTGTTTTTAATCCCTCGCCAATAAATACTCCGTCTGGCGATTTTACAAAAACTTGTGCAGAAGTAAAGATACTACTGTCTTTTTGATTCCAATATAAAACCTCTGTTTCTAAGGTTTGTTTTTTTTTATAATTGTAAAGTCGTACCGAATCTTTAACCATTAATAAGTCCGTGGAAAAATTTATCTCGCCGTATAAAGCGGTAAGGGTTGAAATAATTTCTCCTGAAGCTGAGAAAAAATTAACACGAAGACTATCCAATAATTTTGTTATTTTTTCAGGCGCATGCATCGTTTCAGCGTAAGTCGCATTTAATTCTATACGAGCATAACCAGAATCCGAGTAAACCATTTTGAAATCATAAATAGTTTCGTCGGGTGATTTTGGATTATAGGTGACTTTTTCGATTGTTGACAAATCGTTTTCACAGGAAAATAAGGATAGCATTAAAATCGCAATACTAAATGGTAGTAGGTTCAAGTCTTTTTTTTTAATCTAATTTACGCTTTCTAAACCAACGCTCAAAACTAGCCGGCGACAATATTATACCCGCATTAATTCCGATATAATTTTCATTTAAGTCTCCTGATACGAAATTAGATCGTTGCCCTACGCTAAAACTAAAATTAACACTTGATAGGGATTGTTGTGCCAAAATTGGTATGCCCAAGCCAAGCGAAACTCCACGGTCAGTGTATTGGTTGCCATTCTGAAAATAAGGAAGCATATCGTAATATCCTCCCATACGATAGGTCAGTTTATCAAGTAATTTGAGCGAAGCGATATTTTCATACAGTTTTGTCTCAGGCGAATATTGAATCCCAAAACCGAGGTGACTGCCCTTTTTCGAATTCCATATTGGTACAAGAGAATCAAAATCACTCGATAAACTATTTGTTATGCGATAAGACGCTGTTAGTAATAAGTTGGGGTGTAACGTTTTGTTTTTCTTTTTCTTATCTTTTAAAAATATAAGTTGACTGAGCCCAAGGCTATAATTGAATTTAGAGGTGATATGACCGCGTGAATTATTTGAGCTTAAGGTATCGTAACTTGAGGGGTTAAAAATATTATTTGAGGTATATAATGATGATTTGTAACTAGCGTTGTATCGCTGGTCAGGCTCAAGGGTACCCGCTAAAATAATATGATAATTTTTACTTATAATCTGTTTATAGGTTATTCCAAGATTATAGTGAAATGCTTTGATGCCGATTGACGTTCTGCTGAGTCCTCCGGATGTTGAATTATTATCAATTAAGAGACTCATTCGGTCCGTGTTGAGTGTGCCAAATAGATATGCAATATTGAAACCTGTTGAAAGCTTAATTTTTTTAGTATTTATTGGGGAGTAAGAAAATCCTAGGAATAAATTATTAACCGTGCCACTTCCAGAATATATGTATTTCAAAGAATCTACCCCGGTGTAAATACGTTCGCTTATTTCATAGCCTTTTTTTGAAAAGGGTGTAAGCCCAAAAGCCAATCCCATACGCTTCATAATTTTGAATCCTAAAGCAAAATGATCCACCATGGCAACGGGCAAGACAGTACTTTCTTGGCCTTGGGTGTAGTTAGATATCCTTGAATTTATTCCCAATGACAAAAGGGTATTACCAGAACTTAAGCTGCTATAGCTTGATGGATTAAAATAGTTTAGCTGACTAGAATCGTAATAGGCATCATACCCTCGGCCTAAGCAATCATAAATTGAGTGTGAGTTCTGACCAACCTCACCTATTCCAATGTTTGAAAGAGGATGGTTCGTGAGATTTTGACTAATGACATTTGAGAGGCATAAACAACAAAATAATGTTTTAAGGATGAAGCGCATTGAATAAATAGATTTCGTGGATACCTTTTAATGTCAAATTTTCGTCTACAAAGATGCCCTTTTTTTGTTCGAAATCAAAATAATGGGCATCACCACCAGTTATAAAAATAGCCATATCAGCATTCAATTTTCGAAATTCGTTAATTCGAGCTTCGATTTCACCTTGTATTCCCCCCATTACGCCTGAATAAATCGAGCTTGATGTGTTATTCCCATAAAGGGAAGATATATGATCTGGGATATTTAATAAGGGTAGGCGAGCAGTGTAGTCGTTTAAAGATTTTAACCGCAACGAAATTCCTGGCGAAATAGAACCCCCTAAATAACTAAACGCTTCGTCTAAGTAATCAAATTTTACGCAGGTTCCAATGTCTACAGCAACTCCTCCACTAATTTCTTTCTTTACCTGTAGATTAGCGAACATAGCCGCGACATTGCATAAACGGTCCGCACCTAAATTTTTTTGATACTTATTTATAAAAGGCACTTTTGATAGAGCTGTCACCTCAAAAACAGGGAACTTTTCTTTAATTTGTTGGGTAAAATCATCTTCTCTAACGGATGCTAGTGCTATCGGATGATTTGGGGAAAGCGCAAAACACAGCGATGCTAAAGAGTCAAACCGATGCACTTCCCGAAGTTCATTCTTCACAAAAATTGCGAGCTTAATCGCCGTATTTCCAGCATCAATACATTGGATTATTTCTTGCATAGCAAAACAAAGATAAGTTCAATTTTAGTCCTTTTCCCTAGAAAATCAAACAATATCCCTATTTTGGTTTGATAAAATATAAAAAAGTAGTAAATTTGCACCCACAATTAGGCTGGTACCTTAGCTCAGTTGGTAGAGCAAAGGACTGAAAATCCTTGTGTCCCTGGTTCGATTCCTGGAGGTACCACAAAAATCCCCATTATATTGATGGGGATTTTTTTATTTTTGGAGATGTTTACAACGTATGTTTTATATTCTTCAAAAGTTCAAAAAAAGTATTCGGGACATACCAATGATTTGGATCGAAGAATTAAAGAGCATCATTCTCGTTTTTGTTTTACATCATTTTCATTTTCATTCTTTTCAAGGATTTTCTAGTTGTAAATCTCATTAAGATTCTTCTTTCAAATCAGTCTTTAAGTTCGATAATTTAAAGACGTTTACAACCTATGTTTTATATTCTGCCAATTTTATCATAAAACTTTAAATTCTTAAAAAAAGACAACAGGAAAATTATATCCTTTTTTTTTGAGGACAAATAAAAATATAATTAAAAGTTGTAACAAAGTTTTAATTATTGGATTTATATAAAGTAAGCCCTAAATCCAATTAAAATGAAAAATCAAATTTTAATCTTCTTTTGTTTAATAGCTATTACAAGTCAAGCACAATTTTCAGAAGAAAAAGAATTAGAAGACGGATCTAATTATATTGTTTATACCCCCCGAAAATTTTCGGCGGAAGAACATGCGAACTGGAAGCCACGCAGAATACCAACGACTGCTGAATTACAAAAAAATCCACTTATTCCTTTGAGTAATATATTCATGAGAAATCTTCAATCAACATTAAAAATTAATGTTTCGGAGGACAGTTCCTTAGTAACAGCATGTGACATGCATTTTTTTAATCATATAGGAATAAATGACGTCAATAGTGAAGCACTTCCAGTTAGGTATCATCAAATTTGGGAGATGAAAGAATCGGTAGTGAACTATAATTTTACTAATTTTTCAGAAAGCTTAACTAAGATGATTACCGAACATCAAATAGATAAAAGTTTAAAAAAATCGGTTCAATTTTATTGTAAAGAATATTTCTATAATGGCAAGTATTTTCTGGTAGCGATTGTCAACGATTGAAATTTAATTTTTTATTAATGAAAACTAAAGCTGATATGCTATTCCTTTAGGAATGGATTTTTTAATCCGATAATCGTTTTTCATCAGTTGAAATCCAAACGGTCTTAATTCTTTACGAATGGGATGGATTTTAATCCACAAGTTTTTTGATTTTCGTTATTAATGCGTAAAAAATAATTCCCCGCCTTCAAGGTGCTGATGTCAATGGATGTAATGGTCATTCCATTGCTCCAAGGGTTGATCGAATAAGGCGTTTTGATGATTTCACCATTGGAGCCATAAACTGTTACGGATTCAATGGACAAGTCATAGCTTTGGATTTTTATTAGTTGATTGGCCGGGTTCGGGTAAACGCCCACTATAATTCCCAAATCGGGTGAATTTATCCCTGCAAAGCGACTGCAAGGGTCTGCTAAAGATTGTAAGAAAGGACCATGGCCAATAGATGGTGAATTGGCTAACGTTAAACTGTTACTGCCGTTGTTAGTAATGTATGATTTTACACAGCTATTTGTTGGATCCATTTGGTCGAGTGTACTGATGTTATACCAATCTCCCTGCACACGGTTGGCATCGATATCTACCAAAACGAATCCTTTTTTGGTTAATTCCACATATTTAATGTGGGGATTTTGTGCTGTTATCAAAGCAGATAGGTTGATTGGAGCACCAGGTGATGTTACACTTGGACTTACGAATTCAACGCCTACTGGGGTGTTTCCGTTTTGTAAATTCAATGCCCAGCTGGTGTGAATATCGCCGGTAACTACCACGGTATTGTCAATGTTTTGGCTGCTTAAATGATTAAAAAGCCGTTGTCTTTCTGCAGGATAGCCATCCCAACTGTCAGTGTTCACAGGACTCCCAAGTAAATTTACGGCTCCTACCATTACTTGATTCCCAAGGATTTTCCATGGTTGTGTGGTGCTGCTAAGTTCGTTTTTTAACCAGGTCATTTGGGTATTCCCTAAAAGTGTCCTTGAGGTATCGCTGAAGTTGGCGTCGTTCGCATTTAACTGAACTTCTCGTCCTTCTAATCGTGTGTCTAGCATGATTATTTTTGCTAAATTACCTAATTCAAAAGTTCGATATATTTGTTGATTCCCAGGGGCTTTTGGTCGGATTGGAATCCATTCGAAATAGGCGCGTTTTCCGTTGTCTTTTCGCACATTCCAAGGTCCTTCATTGACTTGATGGTTTTCTGCTCCATCTTTGTAGGCATCGTTGGCTGTTTCATGGTCATCCCAAATGCAAATCCAAGGGAAGTTTTGGTGAAGTTTTCTCAGGGCGTAATCCATGCGATAGGAGCTGTAGCGCAAACGATACTCATTCAAGTCGACTATTTCAACCGCAGGGTCCCATATTCTGTCTATGTTTCCATTTGGGCCGAATCCTCCAGTTTCATATTCATAGATGTAATCACCTAGCATTAAGACCGCATCGACATCGTTGCGATTTGCAATTGCATCGTAGACGTTGAAATAACCGGATTCTAAATTTGCACAAGAAACGCATGCCAAGCGCATGTTTTCTACATCTCCAATGGGAAGCGTTTTTGTTCTCCCAACCAAACTATAGGCTCCATTATATTCAAATTCATAGTAATAAAACGTGTTGGGCTGCAATCCAATAACATCAATTTTTACGGTGAAATCTACTGTGGAATCTGTTGTATAGGTTCCTGTCGCTACAATGTTTTGGAATTGATCGTCCGTTGCCATGTGATAGTTACCTACGAGCGTTTGTCCAAAATCTTGTGGTGTAATGCGTGTCCAAATAATTACGCGGTCGCTTAATGGATCACCAGAAGCAACACCATGGTAGAATGGCGCAATGCATTCGACAGGTGAAACACTCGTTTGAGAATAAATAGTTGCAAAATAGCTGATTGCGAACAGGAATAAAATGCTTTTCATGCCAAGGAATTTTAGGCAATATTAGCTTCTTTATTTATCTAAGATGTAAACGGAATATTAATTTACCGTAGGATTTGAGAAATAGACTTTGATGATCTTACTGTTGCCCGAAAAAACAATTTTATGAAGAAAATTATTGGGTATTGTTTGCTTATAATAGAGGATTTAAGCTTGATATATCTTCAGTTTTTTAATGAGGCCTAACCACTGATGGAAAATATTAGTAAGAAGGTAGCTTATATTTAACAAACTACCTTCTACTAATCGTTTAATTAATCGAGCCTGTAACGCGCTTCATAAATTGGTTAAGTGCATCCTTTTGTGCTACGCCATTTTTCATTTCCTTGTGGACTTCAATCGCCCCAGAAAAATTAGAAAGCAATTCTCCTATAACATCGAGTTCTTCGTCCTTTAAACCTGGCGCATCTATTAGATTTTCCAATGTCTCCATTGTTTCTACTACGTAGTCCTCATCGTTTTCTTCGATAAATGAAACTATATGTTTAATTAGTGGTAATCGCATCTAGTACTTCTTGAATGGTTTCAATTTTATTTCCTTGCGCCTCTGATACGAGTGTTCCATTAACAAAAGCAGCAAAAGTGGGTAGATTACTCACGTTGGCAAATTTCCTTGAATTTGGTAATTTCTCTGCATCAACATAATAAAAAGCAATTTCTTCATTACTTTCCGCCAAGCGCTTAAATTTAGGCTTCACTATTTTACAGTTCCCACACCAGGATGCGCCATACTGCACCATGACCTTGTTGTTTTCCGCTAGCAACTGTCCCAGGTTGTCTTCTGTAATTTCTTGAAACATCTTAGTTGTTTTTTAAGTAATCAGCAACTCCATCGCGAGATGCTTTCATTGCTTCTTTGCCTTCTTCCCAGTTCGCTGGACAAACTTCGCCATGTTTTTGAACGTGAGTAAAGGCATCGATCATACGGATGTATTCTTGCACGTTTCTACCGATGGGAAAATGATTTACAGACTCGTGAAAAACTTGACCTTCCTCGTCAATTAAATAAGTTGCTCGGTAAGGAACATTATCCCCATCTGATTCATCTTCTTCGTCGAACATATCATAATCTAAAATACCTAGCTCATAAGCTAAAACACGAGTAGAATCAGCAATTAATGGAAATTTAACTCCTTCAATTCCTCCGTTGTCTTTTGTTGTATTTAACCAAGCAAAGTGCACCTCTGCTGTATCGCAAGAAGCACCAATTAATATGGTATTTCGTTTTTCTAATTCTCCAGCAATTTCTTGAAAGGCATGTATTTCTGTTGGGCAAACAAATGTAAAATCCTTTGGATACCAAAAAAGAAGGACTTTCTTCTTGTTTTCAAGCGCTTGATCCAATACATTGATCATAAATGAATCGCCCATTTCGTCAATTGCCTTAACAGTGATGTCTGGGAATGTTTTTCCTACTAATGTTGCCATGTTTAATTTTTATAAGTGAATACTATCTTACAAAATTAATACAATAACGTATTAGATTTTATCAATAATATTTATATTTACATAAATTTAATCTATATGATTTCTATTCAACAAATGCATTATATTTTAGTGCTCAGTGAGGAGTTGCAATTTCAAAGAGCTAGTGAGCGCTGTTATGTTACTCAACCCACATTATCTATGCAAATCAAAAAAGCAGAGGATGTTTTGGGCAATCTGATATTTGACAGGAGTTTTAATCCTATAACACTAACTACTTTTGGAAAGGACGTTGTTGATGTTATAAGGGAGATTTTGATTGAGAATGATCGCTTGAAACTTTTAAAAAACCGTTATCAAGATAACTACAAAGAAGAAATACGATTAGGTATAATTCCAACGGTAGCGGCTTATCTTATTCCAACAATGTTTCAAGTATGGAAAAGAAATATGGGCCAGGTTAATTTGGCTATAGAGGAGGTAACCACTGAATTGCTATTGGATAAACTTGAAAAAAATGAAATTGATATTGCCATTTTTGCGGGTCCGCATGCAGCTCTTAAGTTTAGAACAATTCCCTTGTACACAGAAGAAATTTTAATATATTGTCCTAATCTAAAAGGGAAGAAAGTCAGTATTGACGTGCTACAGCAAAATGATCCTTGGTTACTTTCTAAAGGTAATTGCCTCCGTACCCAAATGATTGAATTTTGCCAATTAACGGATAATTTACCCCATGGTAAATGGAATTACCAAGGTGGGAACTTGAAGTTATTAATGGAGATGGTTGATAAGGAGGGTGGGTATACATTAATACCAGAAAATTTATCAATCTCAGATAAGAGAAAGAAGTCCCTCGTTCAAATAACCACCAAATTTGGTTCTCCAGCGAGAGAAATTATTGCTGTTTTTTCAAAAAGGACATTAAAAATAAAGGGAGTAGAACGACTCATACGCGATGTTCAACACGAATTTAATCAAAAAGAAAAGTCTAAAAAGATAAATATATTGGGTTGGAAATGAGGAAACTCCGTTTATTAGAAATTATTTACCCGCAATTTCAACAAATTCATCATAGCTAACTGGTTTAGCCACTAAACTCACCATTGACTTAAAGAAATCAGTTAGTTTTTGTTCCGCTAACTGATCATAAATCCCATTAGCTTGTTCCTTATTTTGAAGAAGTCGAATGGCAGTCTCTGCTAATTCTTTATCATCTGGCGCGGGCATTCCATATTGCGCATAATTTCCAATAAGTAGGTTTTTAGTATACTCAATTACCTCTTCTTGGTCCAGTTTTATATTATTGTCTTTAAAGATTTTTGTTTGAATTAATTGCCACTTTAATGATTTTAAGTAAGCATCAAATTCCGCATTAATGTCCTCCTCTGTTAAGGGCTTCTCATTTGTCATTCGAATCCATCGTTTCAAGAAATCAGATGGGAATTCAACATTTGTTTGTTCCATAATGGAATTAAAAACGGAACGAGTCAATAATTTATCTGAATCTTTGGAAAACATTTGTTCCATATCCTTTTTAACACGGGCTTTTAATGATTCTTCAGAATCAACCTCTCCTTCTTGAAATAGCTTGGCATATAAATCTGAGTTCAAATCAGCCATTACCATTTTTTTAATTTCGGTGATAGTGAAACTAAAAAGACGAGTTACACCGCTTGCAATTTCTTCCGAAACACCTAATATACTTGATAAGTCTTTGTTGTCTTTGGCTACTAAGGATGGATCTAATTCGAATGTTTCATCAATTTTTTTTCCAATAAATAATTGACATACAGCAGCATCTTTTAAAAATTCCAATGAAATTGTGGTGGCATTTGAAATACCATCTGTTTTGATTGATTTATCATCATTTAACTCCTGAAATTTCCCTAGCACCATATCTTTTTCACCCGCGATCTCAGTCGAAATTAATTTTCCATAACGTCGCCTAAGATCCTCAACTTGCTGATTAATTAGTTTCTCATCCACTTTAATCGTTGTGTAGTCGTACTTGCCATTCATCGCTTTGCTCATGTCAATGGTTGGAGAAAGCCCAATTTCGAAGGTGAATTCAAATTCGTCGGGTGCGCTAAAATCGCCTTTAACTTGTGTATTTTCTTTTGGTATTGGATTACCTAGGATTTCTAATTTATTTTCTCTTATAAAATTGTAGATGCCATCGTTCGCTAATTTATTTAACTCTTCAGCCAACAAAGATTTACCATATTGCTTTTCTATCATACCCATTGGGACATTTCCCGGTCTGAATCCAGGTATTTTAGCGGTCTTACGGTACTTTTCTAGTGATGCCTTTACTTTGGAGGCATAGTCTTCTCTATTGATTTTAACGATTAGATCAGCATTTAAATTATCAACATTTTCTTTAAGAACGATCATTTTTTAAGCTTATTTACAATAAATAAAAAAGGTCTCCATCGAAACAGAGACCTAAAAATAGTGCGGATGGAGGGACTCGAACCCGCATACCTCTCGGCACCAGATCCTAAGTCTGGCGTGTCTACCAATTTCACCACATCCGCATTAATAATTGGTTTAAGATAAATTTCGTTTAATCTATCATTTATTTCATTGGTTGGCAAAGATAGCGCTATTTTTAAAAATCGCAAGAAACTTTGTTGTAATCCTATTTTTTAGCTTGCATGTTTCCCTTTATTTCTTTCATAAAGTCTGAGGCGTAAACAAAATTATTGATTTCGGGATTATCAGTTGTTAGGATTGTTTTATTATCTCCTTCCCACCAATTTTTGCCTTTATAAATAAAGAGTATATGATCGCCAACTTCAATAACGCTATTCATATCATGCGTAATTACAATGGTTGTAATTCCTAAATCATAGGTAATGTCTTTAATTAAGGCATCAATACGGATGGCTGTTATTGGATCTAATCCTGAGTTAGGCTCATCGCAAAATAGGTACTTTGGGTTCATTGATATAGCTCGGGCTATGCCAATTCTTTTCTGCATACCACCAGAACATTCTGATGGAAAAAGTTTGTTTTTATCATGAAGATTTACGCGATCAAGGCAAAAATCTGCACGTATTTTCATTTCTTTTTTTGTCATGTTAGTGAACATGGTAAGCGGAAACATCACATTTTCTTCAACAGTTAATGAATCGAAAAGGGCTGCACCTTGAAAAAGCATGCCGATTTGTTGCCTTATTGCCGTTTTATCATCCCCATTCATCGAAGTAAAGTCATTCCCATCGAATAATATCTGACCACCATCTATTTCATGTAATCCAACGATACACTTTGCTAAAACAGATTTGCCTTGTCCCGATTGACCAATGATTAGGTTTACTTTTCCTTTTTCGAATTTGGAAGAAATATCGAAAAGAACTTGCTCCCCTTTGAATGATTTATTTATGTTTTTTACTTCAATCATTACAATAGTATCATTTGCGTTAACAAGAAATTCGCAATTAAAATTGAAATGCTACTCGCAACCACTGCTTTTGTCGAAGAACGGCCTACATCTAAAGCACCACCTTTAACATAGTAGCCAAAAAAGGACGAAATGGACACAATCAAAAACCCAAAAACAATTGTTTTTGTTAAAGCATAATAAACATTACCGACTTCAAAAAATGAACGTATGCCCATAACATAAATTTCAGTGCTTGTTAAATCGGATACGATTAGCGTAATATAACCTCCAATTAAGCTCATGAACATGGAAAAAATCACCAAAACGGGAAAAAAGGCAAAGGCCGCAATAATTTTAGGGAGTATTAAGTGGTTTAGGGAATTTACACCCATTATTTCAAGTGCATCAATTTGCTCTGTGATTCGCATCGATCCAATTTCAGAGGCGATATTAGAACCGATCTTACCAGCAAGTATTAAGGAAATAATGGTTGGGGAAAACTCTAAAATTGTGCTGGATTGTGTGATATATCCTACTGTATATGATGGTAAAAGAGGGCTATCCATATTAGAGGCCGTTTGTAAAGCAATAACACCACCCATAAAAGAAGACATCAAAATTACAATGGGAATTGAATTTATACCAATTAATTGAATTTCATTAATAAAACTTCGCCAGAAAATAGACCACTTTTTAGGGCGTCTAAAAACCATTTGAAGCATTATAAAATATTTTCCTATTGCAGCTAATGATTTCATTTTGCTAAATTAAGGATAAATTTACATCATTATCATTACAGTATAAAGATGTATTATACTTTTGACTTATAATTTTCAAATGACGAAACGCGAAAAATACATCAAGGTATTCAATAAATATGTTCCAGAAGTCTTTTCGCCTATGCTTGCAGATCTTCTTTATGGCTCAAATGTTAGCTTTAAGGTGGTCAAAGCAAGAACAAGTAAATTGGGTGATTTTCGCACCGGGGTTGCAATAAAACAGCCAATTATTACAATTAATTCTGATTTAAATGAGTACGCATTTTTAATCACTTCTTTACACGAATTTGCCCATTATCATACCTTTAAAAAGTTTGGAAATAAGGTATTGCCCCATGGGAAAGAATGGAAGGATGCTTTTCGTCTTTTGTTGTTACCGGTTATTAATAGTGGTTTTTTACCTAAAGATATTGAGACGGCATTAGTTTCTTCCTTAATTAATACAAAGGCATCTTCCTGTTCAGATATTAATTTAAGTAGGACCTTGCATAGGTATAATAAACCATCAATAGGTTTTCGCTTAGAAGAAATACCTAAAAACACTACCTTTGCATTAAATAATAGGCAGTTTATTAAATTAACAAAAAGACGCACAAGGTATGAATGTAAGGAGCTTTCAAGCGGAAAAATCTATCTTGTTCACGCTATGGCAATGGTAACTAAAAAAGAAGAACATGGAGAATAACTATTCTTTAATCATGGCGGGGGGAGTTGGCAGTCGCTTTTGGCCCAAATCAACACCGCAAAATCCTAAACAATTTTTGGATGTTTTAGGTATTGGAAAATCATTATTAAGACTTACGTTCGAGCGAATGCAAAAAATTTCATCGAATGATAAAATATATATTCTGACGAATGAAAGTTATCTTGATTTAGTGCTAGCTCAACTCCCTGAAATAGTTGCTAGTCAAGTGATCTGTGAGCCGCAAAGAAAAAATACCGCACCATGTATTGCTTATGCCTCAGCGAAAATATTTGCGCAAAATAAAGATGCTATTTTAGTAATAACGCCTTCTGACCATCTAATTCTGGATGTATCGCGTTTTAAAGAATTAATTCAAATTTCAATTCATACTGCTGTTCAATACAGTAGAATCGTAACACTAGGTATTTTACCTACTCGCCCTGATACAGGGTTTGGCTATATTGAATTTGATCGCAATGCTGATAGAGCACCAGGGAGCGTCAATAATGTCATTAAATTTCAAGAAAAACCCTCTGCCGATTTAGCTTTGTCATTTTTAAATTCTGGCAATTATTATTGGAATGCAGGTATTTTTGTTTGGAAAGCGTCTGTAATTCTTGACGCATTTAGCCAATATCGTCCGGATTTATTTCAACTTTTTGCTTCTGATCTTGAAATTTATGGAACCGAAAAGGAGAAAATGACCATTGAAAAAGCATTTGATCTATGTGAAGATATTTCTGTTGATTTTGCTATTCTCGAGCAGTCAAAAAACATTTCAGTGGTCCTATCTGACTTTGACTGGAGTGATTTGGGTACATGGGGTAGTCTGACAGAACACCTAGTAAAAGATGATAAAGCAAATGCAGTGGTTGGTCAAAACGTTTTCTTATATAACTCAACAAATTGTTTAGTTCATATGCCAAATGATAAATTGGTATTACTAGATGGACTTAATGATATGATCGTTGTGGAATCCAATAATATGTTGTTGGTGTTAAAAAAGGAAAATGAACCGTCTTTAAAGAACTATTTGAAAGAAATAGAAGATTTTTCAGCTAATTTAATTAAGTAGTTAATGGTAAAAATTAGGAACATAGAATTAGGCGACTTTCCGCTTTTATTGGCACCCATGGAGGATGTCAGTGACCCTCCTTTTCGAGCGTTATGTAAAAAGCATGGTGCAGATTTAATGTATACTGAATTTATTTCCTCTGAAGGATTAATCCGAGATGCTGCCAAAAGTGTGCAGAAAATGGATATTTATGAATATGAACGCCCTGTGGGAATTCAGATTTTTGGCTATGATATTGATAGCATGCGCGAGGCAACTAAAATCATTGAAAAAACAAACCCAGACATTATAGATATTAATTTTGGATGTCCTGTCAAAAAAGTTACTTGCAAAGGAGCTGGTGCTGGTATGCTTCAAGATATCCCCAAGTTGATACGAATGACAGATGAAATTGTAAAAGCGACCAACTTACCCGTAACGGTTAAAACTCGCTTGGGCTGGGACGATAAAAGTAAGTTTGTCGTGAGTACGGCTGAAAAATTACAAGATGTAGGAGTCGAAGCCATTTCAATTCACGGTAGAACTAGGGTGCAGTTATACAAAGGTGACGCCGATTGGACCTTGATTGGTGAGGTCAAAAATAACCCTCGCATGCATATTCCAATTTTTGGAAATGGAGATGTTAATTCTCCTGAAAAAGTAGTGGAATATAAAAATCGTTATGGTGTTGATGGTATCATGATTGGTCGGGCAAGTATTGGAAATCCTTGGTTCTTCAATGAAGTTAAGCATTTTATGGCTCACGGTAGCCATTTAGCCCCCCCAAGCATTAGCGAAAGAGTAGCGGCAACTAAAGACCATTTAAGAATGAGTGTGGAATGGAAGGGTGCCAACCTTGCAATTGCTGAAATGAAAAGACACTATACTAACTATTTTCGTGGGATTAGCCACTTCAAGGAATATCGAACCAAGTTAGTTACTTCAAATGATTTACTTGAAGTGAATGAATTATTAGACTGGATAGCAGAACATGAAGATCAATTTTTATTTATGCAAATTGAATAAGCATTTATTTTACTCTGGATTTTCTTATTAATTCCTTTACCATTTTTTTTGCGGAAAAATCTATTGTACCCGCTATTTCAACGCTATTAATAGAATCCAATTTAAAGAAATAATTAGTCCCATTAATTGGAAAGTACGCTTCATTTTTACTGCTTTCAGTAACTTTAGGAATCCTTTCACCAGAATAGAATAGGTAATAGTTATCTTTTTTAGTCATATTTAAAGGGGGCGAAAAAAGCACCCTATATTTCTTACCATCTTTACTTAGAATACCTTTGCTAAAGAGTTTTTCAATAAATTCAGGACCTTTTTCGTTGGTATTAAAAAGGAGTGAATAGCCCGGAACAGATACAGTTCTATATTTTACTTTTTGTGTTAAATTAAAATTTTCGTCAATATCAGAGGCGATATATCGTTCTTTTATTTCTTGTGCACCACCCTCGAAAAACGAAATAATGCCTCCCCATGATTCAATAAATGAAGCTGTTGGGAAACTTATTTTTTTGCCTTTCGCAATGAGTAAATTCTTTAAAGGATTGTCTTTTGACGCTCTAAATTTTTCTGGATTTAGATGTAACTCGAATGAACGTTTGGGCAGTTCATAATTTGAAAAACTTAAACCGTTTTCTTTTGCAGAAAAGGATTCATTTTTTAGCTTGTGAAAATAACACTTTATCTTGACATTCGAAGAGTCACTATCATGCGCAAGCATCGCATAATCAATATCATATTTTTTTAATTCCTGCCATTTTGAAAAAATAACGGTGGTTTCATTCTTGAAAGTTGACTTAGAAAAAAAATCTTGCCATAAGTTTGAAATTCCTTTATATTTTGCATTTTTTACATGCGAAATAATAGTTTTAATTTTCTTCCCAGAATACACAAGTAAATAATTATTACTGAAGTGAAGATGAAGGTTTAATTTAGGAATAAAGTAAAGAAATGTTTTATTAGTACTTAGATCTTTAATGCCGATATTTTGTTTTAATTTTTCGATGCCTTGTTTCGCTTTTTCAGCATCATTTATTAATATCATTGCACCCCATTCGCCATCTTTATTAAAAAATAAATAGACAGGCTTTTGTAAATCTAAGCCAAATGTTTTTCCCTGGCCAAGGATATAATCTGCACTGGTTAAGTCCCTAAATGGTGTTTTGTAGAAATAAAGTAGGTCAGTGGTTTCCTTTGTTAAGTCAAGTATATTTACGCGGCCAATAAAGTCGGCATCCGGCAATCGATCAATAATTCTCGCATTAGGGGTTTTGCTAAAGATAAATGGCTGTAGATAGAGAAAGATGCCAAGAATAATAGCAAGTATAATTATTACAAGCAATTTTTTCAGCATGATTTTACTTTGAGAAAATATAAAGCGTATTAATTACATCTAATAAATGTTTTCCCGAATTTTCCTCCCCATTGAATTTATAACTCATTTCAAATTTTGTAATTTTAGTGGTGGTCTTTGCGGATTTTAAATACATTTTACCCGACTTTCCCTTTAAGGAATTGATTAATTCAGATCTTCGCTCACTTAATAGGTCGCTCGGAAAGCGATTAAGAGTCCCGGAAATATCTAAGTAGCCGTTCATAAATCCATTTCTTTTTATTTCCTTTCTTACCTTTCTCCCTAACTGATCTGAGCCATAGCCATCTGAGTGGTTTATTGCTAAATCTTCATCATTCGTTAAAATAAAGAGATTGTTTTTGTTAATCATATAGAGCGGTGCTGCATCAAGAATAGCATTATTGAAAACCCAGTAATTATCGTGTTTTTCAAATTTACTGGTTAATCGACTAAAGTTTTTCAAAATTATTTCAGGTATGTCATGTCTATCTATAGAAAACCCTAGTGAGAATATTGGCATATCCTCTATTGCATCAACTTCCGTTTCATTGTATTCAAAGGTTATGTCATCATATTTATAATCAATTTTTTTCGTTTTTATTTTTTTTATCCCATTAAATGTACCAAACATGCTCCCTTTGTAGGTGTCAAATAATGCATCCTTATTTATTAATTCATTCATCAATTCAAGTGCAAGCACATTCATCGCTATATCAGCATTCTTTTCTGCTGAAATGATTGGCATAATTACTTCATATGCTTTGTCATATGCTTTTCGCAAATTCACATTGTAAGTAAAATAAGCTGGGCTATTTTTGTGAATATATTTAGTAATATTTTTATCGAATTTTGAATCATTCATTTCTTGATATATCGAGCCTAATTTTTCGCCATATCTAGCTTCCACTAAAAATTCAAGCGATTTATCGTTTAAAATTAAGTCGCCTAAAATTACATTTCCGGTATAAAGTTCTTTAATGTCATTGTATAGAGATGGCATGATCGTCTGAAAATACCAAAGACCATTGGCTTGTTGGAAGCTTCTTGAGTTATCTAGATAAAAGGTGCCAGCACACTGATGTGTTAATTGTTCTGAAAAACGAGGGTCAATTGACAGCAATGTTAAATTATTGATGAATAAATCATTTAAAAGTTGCGTTAACAAGTATTGCTGAAGTTCTAATTGAACACTATCCCTAAGTTCATAATAATTTTTTTCATTCAGATCCTCGCTTGCCTCAGGAAAATCTTCAATCGAGATCTCTGTAGAATCAAAATAGAAAGGCGGATCTTCATTTAATTCTTCTTCTTCTTCTTCTTCTTCTTCTTCTACTTCTGCTTCCGCTTCATTTTGCTCGAAGTCGAAATCACCCTCATCAAATCCCTCGTCAAATAGAATCTCCTCCTCATACATTCCCCCATAAGGATATTCGTTTCCTCTTGAGTACCAGATTGAATCTGTTTTTCTGTCTATAGACTCGGCAGTAGGTTCAATTCTAATAAGTAAAGCAGAATTATTTTTAAGGATTAGGTTATTGAAAAATGAGCCATATTCCTTAACGTCCTTATAATTGCTTTTAAGTTCTGTAAAGTCGTCAAAGACCTCGAATAATAAACTTGAATTATTAACGCCAAACGTAAAACCAGACACTTCGTAATCATCAGTTTTACCGTAAAAAACATTTAATCGTTGGTTAAAATCAATACCGGCATCTTTTAGTGTTTTTCCTGAGGTAGAACCGTCAAATAACTCCTGATGAACTTCCTCCATAAAGTCATATTTAACAAGGTCATCCATGGAAATCTTTTGCAAAAGATTTAAATTGTTTATACTAAAAACAGTTATGGCATTTTGGGGAATTAATTGTTCTGATTGCGAAAAGCAGATAGAAAAATTAAATAATAATGATAAGAGTATGAGGTTTTTCATTTTCGAAAAGTTACTTGATTTTAATAGGTGTTAAATAAATAGTATTTTCTATTAATAAATGGTTTTTTTGTAATTCAAATGTATTTACTCTTAACATTGATGCTGTTTTTGCGGGATTCAATTTAGTTTCTAATTTTTCAGCTTTTTCAATTGGACGGTCAAAGCGATTAATTGAGGTATAGCTTCCTGTTTTTAATAGGTCTAATTCACCTTCTTTAAAACCTTCTAATATTTGTAAGGATAGAATTGGTATATTTCTCTTTAGCACTCTTCCATCCCAACTTACCCAGCTTTCATTAAGCGCTTCAATTTTTTCATCTTTATTTATTAAAGTGATAGCTGACTTAAAGCCCGATTGAAATTCACCAATAGTTTTGAAATCACACGAAAAATTAACAATTAAATCAAAATCATTAATCTGCATAGATACGTTGCTAATCCCTGGTTGAGTTTTTAAATTGGCAGCAAAACTCATAAGTTTTGTTTTTATTTCAGCCATTGAAGGCACCTTTTTGCCGTCAATACTATCTAGTGCTAAAATTGAATTTACTTTAATTTTACTAGAACTTAAATTCATTATGTATTTGAAGGTCCCACTTCCGTCATTGTGAATAGTTAAATCATCAATAAGTTCAATACAAGAGGAGAGAAAAAAAACGATTAATATAAATAAGTAAAAAACTCGATTCATGGCTAAAGTCTAAAACAAAAATAGTGCTCTATTTTTCACAGCACAATTTATTTAACTAATGTTATTAACACAATATGTTTGTTAATGAATTCTAAGTACAATAAATAATGATTACTTTGAAGCTATTGTAACGTTAATTTTTTTTCTAAATCTTCTAAGTAGGCCTTAAATTGTTTATCTGTTTCTGAAAGATTTACAACGGTTCTACAAGCATGCAAAACAGTTGCATGGTCTTTTCCACCGCAATGAGCACCAATATTAGCCAAAGATGACTTTGTCATTTTCTTTGAAAAATACATTGAAATCTGACGGGCTTGAACAACTTCTCTTTTTCGAGTTTTTGACTTTAGCATTTCAATGGGTAGGTCAAAATAATCACAAACTACTTTTTGAATGTATTCAATAGAAACTTCGCGCGCTGTATTTTTCACGAATTTGTCTACCATTTGTTTTGCTAATTCTAACGTAATGGCCTTCTTGTTTAACGATGCTTGCGCTAATAAGGTGTTAAGTGCACCTTCGATTTCGCGAATATTAGTATTAATAGAATAGGCGAGATATTCAACAACATCTTTTGGTAGTTCAATACCACTTCCGTGCATTTTTTTGTGCAACACTGCAATTCTGGTCTCTAAATCTGGAACCGACAAATCAGCGGAAAGGCCCCATTTAAAACGAGATAGTAAGCGTTGTTCCATTCCTTGTAATTCTACAGGAGCTTTATCAGAGGTTAAGACTATTTGCTTTCCATTTTGATGAAGGTGGTTAAAAATACTAAAGAAAACGTCCTGTGTTTTTTCTTTTCCAGCAAAGAATTGTACATCATCAATGATTAAAACATCGATCATTTGATAAAAATGAACAAAGTCATTTGTTGTTTGATTTTTTATTGCGTCAATGAATTGATGTGCAAATTTTTCAGATTGAACGTATAAAACTATTTTATTAGGTTGTTTTTCTTTAATTGCGATACCAATTGCATTTGCTAAGTGCGTTTTTCCTAGGCCGACAGCACCATAAATTAATAGTGGGTTAAATGCCGTGCCTCCCGGCTTGTTCGCTATTGCATATCCAGATGCTCTCGCCAAACGGTTACATTCTCCTTCAATAAAATTATCAAGTGTAAATTGAGGCATTAAATTCGATTCAATGTTTATCTTTTTTAGACCGGGAATGATAAACGGATTTCGAATTTGCTTCTCATCATGATTTAGAGGAATTGAAACGGGTACATTACGTATTGAATTATTGTTTTGAGTAGGAAGTTTTACAGTATAGGGTACAGCATTTTTATGGTTGCTTTCCATTAAAATAGAATATTCTAAACTGCCTTCTGAACCGATTTCTTTTTTAACAACACGGCTAAGTAAATTAATATAGTTTTCTTCGAGCCACTCATAAAAAAAATGAGATGGAACTTGTATTGTCAGGATATTATTTTCAATTTTTACAGGAACAATCGGTGCAAACCATGTTTTAAAAGCCTGAGCTGAAATATTATCTTTAATTACTTCTAGACAAGATTGCCATATCCCATCGTGATCTTTATTAATCATATTCTTAACTTATTTCAATATATATATGCCGATTATTACCAGCTGGATTTTATTTAAATTTAATTTGCCTACTATTAATTTAATATAAACAAAGGTCAGTATAAAAAAGTTAAAAAAAAATCAAAAGGGTCTTGATTTTAAACTAATTTTTACAAGTAACTAAAATAATTAATAAGCAGTTGAAATAATTAAAGAGATGTAAATATAAGTAATAAAAAAATGATTTTAGCACATTAAAAGTGTATTTTTGAATAAACATGAAAATTAATTATACTCATAAGCATTATGTTCGAGTTCGGTACTCGGAAACGGATAAAATGGGCTACTGTTATTATGGTAATTACGCTTCTTTTCTAGAAATCGGGAGGGTTGAGTCTTTACGTTCATTGGGAATTTCATATAAATCATTAGAAGACAATGGCATTATGTTACCGGTGTCTGAATTTCAGATAAAATATTTTTCGCCTGCCTATTATGATGATATGCTTTTGATTGAAACAAAGATTTCGGCCTTAGATGGCGTTCGTATCTATTTTAATTATTCTGTCTATAATGAAAATCAGCTTCTTTTGGCTACAGCGATGACAAGTTTAGTTTTTATTGATGCTCATTCAAAAAAACCGATAGCCCCTCCGAAAGAATTACTTTCTATTATTCAATCGTATGCGATCCAAGAACAATAATTTTTGCTTCAATGCTTTTTCACAGAGCGAGCTTTCAATTTATCATACAACCCGTGAAGGGGAAAAACGCATTGGCGATACTATATTGTCAATGTCTGATGCATCAAATGCTAAGTTTATTATTCTGGGTATTTCTGAATCAATAGGACCTTTAGCAAATAGGGGCAACGAAGGCGCAGAAAATGCTTTTGAATCTTTTCTTCCTTCCTTTTTATCGATGCAAGATTTTAATCATGGTTGCGCTTGTATCGGCAATGTGACATGGATAGGGGCTGATAAGGAACTTATTTTACTGAGGGATTATGTAAGCGAATTGGATGAGTTTGTTTTGACGATTTTAGTCAAGTATGTTCACCTCCAACAAATACCTATTGTAATTGGTGGAGGCCATAATAATGCTCTTCCTTTAATTAGATGGGCTAATTTAAAGAATGGAAAAATAGATGTTTTAAATTTTGATGCGCACGCTGATTGTCGTGAAATGGAGGGAAGACATAGCGGAAATTCATTTTCTTATGCAATTTCAGAGATGTTAATAGATAAATACCATGTTTTTGGATTGCATAAAGCCTATTTAAATTCATTTAGCCATCAGTTCTTGATTGATAATGCTGCAGTAGTTACATTTTATGAAAATTATTTAGACGGCAAAGGCACCTTGTCTTCCGATATAGATGATTTAATTAGCAAAAGGAGGAAAGATAGTGTTTTTGGAATTGAAATTGATTTGGACTGCATAGCAGATATGCCTAGCTCAGCGATTTCACCATCTGGTTGGGATTTCGATGAAATAAGAAGGTCCTTAAGAAAATTAGCTCATTCCAATTTGAAAATAGCTTACCTTAACCTTACCGAAGCAGCACCAATAAGCGATCTCGAAAAGAAAAAAGTAGGTAAGGCCCTTGCATATTTAGTAAGGGATTTTATCGAAATGTAGCATTAATCAATAGCTTTAACGCTATCTAGTGCAACAACAAGGTCAATCGGACAATTTTCTGGGCTCATCGCTTTACTGTAGGTAAATGAAAAGGATAGTTTCAAACCCTTCTTCTTAAATTTATCATCAAGATTAATAGGATACACTTTTTTATTTATTAGCTCCGCATCTCCCTTGTTTATTAAAATATAATAAGGACAATTATCTTCGGCTAAATGAACTGTACCGATGGTACTATTTGCATCTTTATTTTTTATTTTACACGCTGACTTACACGAAAGTAGGAATAAGGTTATAAGAATTATATATGATAGTTTCATTTTTCAAATATATAAAAAAAAAAGAGGCCCGAAGGCCTCTCTATCAAACAACCTGTAGCAAAGTTTATTTGAAACTAGGGTTTTTTAACGATTAGATTTCTTATTTGTTACAGCGGAATTAACATTTTAACATTGATAAAGAATATTTTTCTTTAAAATGGCTATTGTATCTCTTTATAAATTTGCATTGTGGATAGTAAAATAAATAAGATAAATGCCTTAATTCGTCTAATCGAAGACCCCGACAATATTGTTTTTGATCAGGTTAAGAAGGAATTATTAAAAATAGGTGATGAAGCATTATCGTATTTGGAGCGCGCAGCTAAAATAAATAGTTTTGGATGTCAATTTAATGAGCGTGTTAGCTTATTAATTGATGAAATTCATCGTAATGCACTAAAGATTGAATTAATTCAGTGGGTAAATTCGGAAGAAAAAGATTTGCTTTTGGGATCGATTATCGTTTCAAAGCAACACGATACCTATCTTGAGGATTCCCTAGTACATGAGTCTATTCAATCCCTTCGTCGCGATATTTGGCTTGAATTGAATGATTATCAAACGAGTTTTGAGCAAATTAAAATATTTAATAGAATATTTTTTGGCGTATCTCAATTTAAGTGTCTTAATAAAGATCGCTATAACCCTGATGAAATTGATATTTCAAAGGTTTTAGAAACCAAACAAGGGGCACCTTTGGCAATAGGATTAATTTATAGTATTATCGCTCAATCATTAGATATACCTGTATATGGGGTGAATTTACCAAATAGTTTCGTTCTTGCGTTTATGGATTACAATCAATCCAATTTTGTAATTAATCAGCAGAATGACTTTGGGGTATTGTTTTATATCAATCCTAGATCTTTTGGTGAAATACTTGATGCTAGTGAAATAGATGCCTTTTTAACAGCCCGAAATCTTGATCCTAATAGATCACATTTTGAACCATGTTCAAATTCAAGGTTAATAAAAAGAATGCTTGAAGATTTGATGCTATCTTTTTATCATATCGGGGAAGCGCAAAAGGCATCTGATTTAAATGAATTAATTAATTCAATTTAATCTTTTCGGTTTTTGTTGTTAGTTTTTGAATACCCTCGCTTCTTTCTCAACAGCTTTGTTCTTATTGGCTAACTGGCCACAAGCGGCATCAATGTCTTTACCTCTACTTTTACGAATATTAACAATAATGTTCTTGGCCTCTAAATAGTTAGCAAAAGCGCTTACTTTTTCTGCGTCAGCTTGTTCAAATTCACCACCATCTATTGGGTTGTATTCAATAATATTGATTTTGCAGGGGATGGATTTCGCAAAAATCGCCAATTCTCTTGCGTCCTCAATTGAATCGTTAAAATTCTTAAAAATAATGTACTCAAAGGTAACGCGAGTGCCCGTCGCTTCATGGAAATAAATCAGTGACTCACTGAGTGCCGCTAGATTATTACTATCATTTATTTCCATAATCTTGCTGCGTTTCTCGTCATTTGCGGCGTGTAAAGAAAGGGCTAAGTTAAATTTGACCTTATCATCGCCCAATTTTTTAATCATTTTCGCAATTCCAGCGGTAGAAACAGTAATTCTTCTAGGCGATATTCCTAAACCCTCTTCCGTCGTAAGTAAGTCAATAGATCGAAGTACATTATTATAATTAAGTAAGGGTTCGCCCATACCCATGTATACGATATTACTAAGTGACTTTCCGTATAATGACATTGCCTGGTCTCTTAAATACGCAACTTGATCAACCATTTCTCCTGCTGATAAATTGCGCATGAGTTTCAAGCGACCGGTTGCGCAAAATTTACAGGCAAGACTGCAGCCAATTTGTGACGATATACAGGCGGTCGTTCTCTTTGATGTTGGGATTAATACGCCTTCAACAATTTTATTTTCGTCAGTAGAAAAAGCACACTTTATTGTTTTATCCTTACTTACTTGTTGGTCCTTTACGTGCAAAGCATCAATATAAAAGGTCTTTTCTAAATAGGGAATAATTTCCTTCCCAAGATTTCCCATTTGATTAAAGGATACCACATTTTTTTTCCAAAGCCATTCAAATATTTGTTTGGCTCTGAAGCTTGGGAATTTAGCATCAATAAGTAGGGTAGTAATTTCCTTTAAGGATAAATTTCGGATGTTAATTTTATCCTCAAGCATCTTGTTTATTCAACTATCTGTTAATCATGACTGGCATGACCAGCATTAATATGTCTTCTTTATCATTTTCACCATCCGCAGGCATTAGTAATCCAGGTTTAGTTGGTTCACTCATGGCCAATTTTACAATTTCGGTGTCTATGCTCGCGAGCATTTCAACTAAAAACCGGGAATTAAAACCAATTTCTATATCGTCACCATCATAATTACACGTTAAACGTTCGCTTGCTTCATTAGAAAAGTCAATATCCTCAGCGAACAAAGATAGTTCTGACCCGGCTATTTTTAATTTAACTTGATGAGTAGTTTTATTTGAAAAGATAGCAACGCGTTTTAAGGATCCCAAAAATTGAACACGGTCAATCGTCAGTAAATTAGGACTTTCTTTTGGAATTACGGCTTCATAATTAGGATATTTACCATCAATTAACCGGCATACTAATATAATATCCCCAAATGTAAAAGTGGCATTCGACTCATTATATTGCAAGCTAACCTTTTCATCACCTCTTAGGTTTGATTTTAATAAATTTAGAGGTTTCTTTGGCAAAATAAAGGAAGCACTACTCGTGGTTGATGCATCACTTCGTCTGTAGCGAACCAATTTATGCGCATCAGTAGCAACGAAGGTGATGTCCTCGGGAGAAAAATGACAGTAAACGCCACTTAATACAGGCCGCATATCATCGACCCCGGTTGCAAAAATTGTTTTATTTATTGCCCTAGAAAGCAGTTCTCCAGTAAGTTCTATTGCGCTATTATATTCGGTTTTAGGTAGCTTTGGGAATTCTTCACCGCTAAAGCCAGGCATTTTTGATTTACCGTTATCATAAACTATTTCAATTGCAAAATTTGATTGATTTATCTTGATGGTACACGGCTGATCAGGCATGCTTTTTAGCACTTCTAAGATTAATTTTGCCGGGATTGCTATTTTACCATCTTCTTCAGATTGTACATCAAGCTTGGTTATCATGGTTGTTTCTAAATCAGAAGCACTAATAGTTAAATCTTTTCCCACGATAGAAAAAAGGAAATTATCCAAAATGGGTAAGGTGCTATTGGTACTTAAAACACCTGAGATACTTTGTAAGTGCTTTAATAATGTACTACTTGAGGTAATAAAGTTCATGAAAAAGAATTTTAATTACAAAAATAGCATTTCACTTGATATTTTTGATAGTATTTTTCATTTTGTTATGGGCTTTTTTTTGTATTCCATTGCAGGAAAATAGACATGCCCTAATAATAAAGGGTTAAAAACAAAATATTGACATTTTACAAGTTGTCCATTTGGTAAAACACACCAAAAATTATTCATATCCATATTAACCATTTCCCCAAATTCATTTCGTTCTTCTTCTTTCGCTTTTATGCGGTATAATTTCAGCAGTGTTGATTTTCCATTCGTTTGTTTTACTTGCAATTTGCAAAAAGGCATAGATTTCTTTAAACTATCGCATTGAGAAGGTGTCAATTCATAATTCGGCAAAGCAAAATGAATTTTTTTAAAGGCTTGCAGATAGCGATATATATTCGACGTGTCAACATAATTGAGTGAGTTCAGGCCTTGCTTGACAATAAAATCCTGCTTGTTTTTCTGAACGCTAAAACTTCTTGCAGGCTCGTCTAAGAATTGAACAGAAACATTTTTTATTTCATCAACACTTAATGCAAAAATATTTGTACACATCCATTTTCTTTTATCGGCAAAAAAACGAGGTTCAATAATTCCTTTTAGCCCCTTAATACGCATCATGACTGGGCGGGTGCTTTTTCCTTCTTCATCGCTATCTAACAACATAATCTGCCCATAATGGTCTTGGGAAGAAGGTCCAATGTACCATGTTTTATTCCATTCTCCACTAACAAAAAATTCTACTTTAGTATGTTGGCTTGCCATCAGTTCAGTAAATTTTTGGCAAGAGCTTTCCGGGAGATATCCCTTGAATTCAATATTTTTTGCCGCCTCGAGAATAAAACTTACATTTTGGACACTTATGCAACCTCCTTTATCGTCCGTCCATGTTCCATTTTTATTAACTAAACTAATTTTATTAGAAGCGGGGTCAGTAATGATGATTTGAGTTATTTTCGACGTGTCTGCTATCGAAAAATCGATTAATTCCAAATCAGATTTTCCTTTATTATTTAATAATTTAAAACTTAACCAACTTAGGAGAATTAAGAAACAAATAGCACTCAAAAATTTTATTGTAGTTTTTGTCATTTATGAAGGTTTGATCCAGTATACTTTTTTGCCCGTTGGGTGTTCCAAATGAATGCAAAAATTAAAATAATTATTATGGGTGTTAAAAAATTAATTGCCTTTAATATACCGGCCATTTTGGATAATTTTTCTTTGTTTATATTTTTGATTTCGATTTGTCTACTTCTTATATCTAATACAGATATTTCGCCCATCATATAATCAACTAGATTTTGAAAAAAATCTTGATTCCCATAATACATTCCTTGTCCTCTTTCAGCAAGTATATCATTTAGCTTCAATTCATTAAATTTTTTGGGGCGGTAAATAACTTGACCGGTTTTTTCATTAATTAAGGAATCATAAGCATTCTCGATAAAGGTTCCATTACCTACTAATAGAACTTTACCCTCTCTAATACTCTTTGCTTTGTATTTTGAATTTTTATTATCTGAAAATTCTTTAGCAATTCTATTTTTGAAATGTGAAGTAAAATTACCTTCTACCATTCCTGCAAGACATAATTTATTATTTTCCAATGTTGTATTATCGATGAGTTTTGGATTTTTTCCCAATGACATTGGCATTTCTAAGCTAACTAGTGGCGCTAATCCTGTTCTATTTGAATTTGTAGAGGAAGTAAGTAATGCTGTTATTTTGGTAGTTGCTGAAGGAATAAAATTAATTTCATTTACATATTTTAGTGATACTGGATCGATATTACGTGTTATGATATGCGAACTTGGGGTAGCTAAAACATGAAAAAACCAAGGAATTAATGTTTGTTCAGCGTATGGAACAATTTTAGGAGCACACTGCACATCTACCACAAGATTTTCGTTGAGTTTCAAGCCATAATCAAATAGCATTGTTTCTAGTTTTAAGTTTTTTCTGATTGTGTGGGCAAGTCCCCTTGACATTAATGAGTCCTCCTCTAAATGCAGTGTATTCATGAAACACATTAGCTTGCCTCCACCCATTACAAATTGATCAATTATATAGAGGTCTTTATTAGTAAATGGTAATTGGGGGTCTGCAATAATAAGTCCGTCAACATCATTTAATGCAGCCAAAGAGTCGTTAAGATTAATTTCGGTTAAAGCGAAGTAGGGCGATATCAGCAATCTGGCACGAGCAGTTTTATTGAAACTAAGTTCATCATGGCCTTGGAGAAAGGCAATTCTTGGTTTACTTGTCTGGGTTATATTACGAAGAGATGATAGCAAGTTGTATTCTAAATTATTCAGGGCATCTTCTAGAAGCGAACTCACATTTTCTAAACCTACAGGCTTACCCGGATTTGTGCCAGGAAGAAGTTGTAAACTTGCTTCTTTAATAATGCCATTAACTGAAAATGTGATTTCTGCCCCAGGCCATAAAAGTATTTGGGTTTGTGCCCCATCTTTTACGTAGGAGATATCCAATGGTTTTATACCGTTTCCTTTCTTATATAAGTTTTGAAAGAGCTCGTTTTTTTCATTTTCTGAACCAACATTTGGATCAATAAAAACGTATTCGATTCTATTATTACTTATTTTTTTGAAGGCATTTAGTTTGTCCTCGACAGCATTCCTATAATGTTTTATTTCTGCTGGTAAATTGCCTTCCAAGTATACTTTAATAGAGATTCGGCTATTGAAATTTGATGTGTCTGAAAGAAATAACTTAGTTCCATCTGTTAGGGTATAACGCTGGTCATCGGTCATATCAATTTGTTGATAAACCAAAGAAGCAATAATATTAATAAGAATAACCGCGAAAAGAGTAATTACGAAGAACCCCCAACTAAAAAAGCTTTTTATAAAGCGCCTATTTTTTTTCACTGCTTATTTTTTTAAAGATTTAACGCTGGTTAGGGCAGCATAAAGAAATAGGAATATTGCGGAGATAAAATAGATGATATCACTGGTATCTATAATGCCCTTTTTTATTGAATTATAATGAAAAGAAATGCCAAAATAGCGAATTATGGTATCTATTTCGCCTACCTGAGAAAACGCGCCTAATAGTTCTAATCCGTCGTACATAAACCAGCATAGAAACATGGCCAAAATAAAAGATACGATTTGACTATTGGTCAAAGAAGATGTAAATATACCAATTGAAACAAATACAGCCCCTAGCAAAATTAGTCCTAAATAAGAGGTTATCGTTGCACCTAAATCAATTATACCCACAGGATCACCCAAATAATACATTGAGAAATAATAAATAATAGTGGGAATAATGGCGATAATCATTAGGGTAAGCCCGGCAAAATACTTTGCTAAAATAATACCCAAATCCGAAATTGGCTTTGTAAATAATAACTCAATAGTTCCGGTTCGTCGCTCCTCTGCAATGGATCGCATGGTGATCGCTGGAATCAAGATTAGAAGAATAACAGGCGATAGATTGAAAAAAGGAATTAGATCTGCCTCTACGCCCTCTAATAGGTTTGTATTGTAGGATAGAATCCAATGAAATAAACCACATGCGACTAAATAAATCAATATGAAAACATAGCCGATTATGGAACTTAAAAAACTTCTGACCTCTTTTAAATATAATGATAACATAAAATAATTTCGTTCTCCAAAATTAGAATTTTCAAGCTAATATTGAATAAATATTTTTTATTTATGTGATTTTAAAATAGGCATAAATAAAAAAAGTCCCAAAAGGGACTTAGTTTTTTTAAGGTGATGAATATGATTATGCTTTTTTAACATTAATTGCATTCAAACCTCTTCGACCTTCTTCAAGTTCGAATTCAACTTGGTCATTTTCTTTAACCTTGTCAATTAGTCCTGTTACATGAACAAAATATTCTTTGCTCGTGTCTTCGTCAACTATGAAACCAAAACCTTTAGTTTCATTGAAGAATTTTACTGTTCCTTTACTCATTCTTATTCTAAATTAATTTATTTATATGTGTAAAATTAGCACATTTTTTTTAAAAATCTAATTTTACATTCTTTTTATTTCTAATTAAGTATAAAACTATCAAAATAAACGACTGTGCTACAAGCTTCTGCGGGTAATTCGAACAATGGTTTTATAGATATCCAAACCATGTTAAAGATCGTTGATTTTCGATAATTATTTAGTGCATCTTCGCTTTCCCATTGACTGTAAGTGTAAAATACACAAGGGTTTTGTATGTCTTTCAATAAACGCATACCCAGACAACCATTGAAATTTGAAACATTTAATTTATTCTCGTCAAAAATGCGAATAAATGTTGCTATTTCGGTTTGCCTAAATTGTAATTTCACAATTCTTGTTATCAAAACTCAAGCGAATTTATGGTTTTGTGTGAGCCTGCTGGTTCAAAAACAACTTTTATAATATCGCCTTTTCGTACCCCAAAAAGACGATCAGCGCCACCATTTCCTCGATTAGCACCTTGGTTAATCGCAATCTCTAATAGCCCCGCATTGTTAAATATAGCCACTTTTTCGCCTAAAACAACACTATTATAGGTTGGCGATATTTTATCCAAATGGTATGTTTTATTATGGTAGTAAATGCTAAAAGGAAGATTATCCCCAAATCGGTTGAAATCCTCTATTGTGATGTTGGAGATTAAATTTCCATAAGAATCAATATGAATGACATGCCCTTGAATTGACAAGGATTCGATAGTAGGGTTTTGTAATAAGGACTTTTTAAAATTTTCCTCCGCTTGGCAAAATTGAGCTATATTTTCTCCATTAATAATTCTAATTGCTAATGGGACAAGACAATTTTTTGTCGTAAACTTAAGCATCTCGAGGTGTTTGTTAACATCGAGATAATTGAAAAATGCTGTTGGTTTTTTATCGCCCAAAAATGCCCCAAAAAATCCGTTGTCTGTAGCGATAAAGTACTGATTTTCGAAAATTAAAATCGAGGGGTAATTGGGTGAAAAATTAGAGTGATTAGTTTCAAAAGCAGCCCCCATAATTTTTGGTTCGCTATCAACACCAATAATATGTACTGTTCCATCCGGAAAATCTTTGTAACAACTGCGCAATTGAAAAGCGGCTTCTGATGTATCGAAAGGACGAATATCATGCGAGATATCTATTAAGTTAATAGACCCCAATTGTCGGCATAAACTTGCTTTTATTGAAGCAACATAATAATCTTTTAAACCGGCATCAGTTGTAAGGGTAATGATTTGCATGATGATTTATCGCTCAGTATTGCATTAATTTTTAATTTTACCAAAAGTAAGATATTTCTTAATGATAGTAATAAGTAAAGTGCAATTTAATTGAAGGTAGATAGTAGAGAAATTGTTATTGAAGGAATTAATCCTCAAGATTTATTTGGGATTAACAATGTTAATTTAAAGCATATAAAAAGCTTTTTCCCTAAATTGTCTGTTCTATCTAGGGGAAATAGTCTTACTGTGCAAGGGGATCAAGAACTTGTAGAGGAATTTAATCGAAAATTTGATTTGATTCAGCAGCATTATAATACCTACAATGTGCTATCAATTAACAATATTGATAATCTGATGCTTGAGAACGGAAGTATTCTTTTTAACAATGGGCATGATGATGAAACTCTGGTTCACGGAACTGGAGGAAATAAAATTAAGGCTAGAACGGTTAATCAAAAAAAGTTAGTCAAAGCGATTGATGAATATGATATGGTTTTTGCTGTTGGTCCTGCAGGAACAGGTAAAACATATACCGCAGTTGCCTTGGCTGTTCGAGCATTAAAAGCAAAGGAGGTAAAACGAATCGTGCTGACACGACCTGCCGTTGAAGCAGGAGAAAACTTAGGATTCCTGCCTGGCGATCTCAAAGAAAAATTAGATCCTTACTTAATGCCATTGTATGATGCCCTTAGGGATATGATTCCGCCTGATAAATTAGCCAATATGATTGAGATGGGAATTATTGAAATTGCACCGCTTGCATTCATGAGGGGTAGAACACTGGATAAAGCTTTTGTGATTTTAGATGAGGCACAAAATACTACAACACTCCAAATGAAAATGTTTTTAACGCGCATGGGAATGACGGCTAAATTCCTCATTACAGGTGATATGACCCAAGTTGATTTACCTCATCGACAAAAATCTGGACTTAGTTTTGCTTTAGAAATTTTAGATGGTATTGATGAAATTGGCATCATTCGATTGGAAAAAAGTGATATCATAAGACATAAATTAATAACGAAAATTATTGATGCCTTTGAAAAAGCAGAGTCTAAAACTAAAATCGATTAACTAATTTAAGATGGAAATAAATTCTACTGTTGCGTTTAATTTTGATGGGCAAATTGGCGTTTACCATGGAAAAGTTCGCGATGTTTACACGCTCTCTGAAAATCGTTTGGTCATGGTCGCCTCCGACCGAATATCGGCCTTTGACCATATACTGCCGAAAGGAATCCCACACAAAGGTCAGGTGCTTAATCAGGTTGCAACTTATTTTTTAGATGCCACCAAAGATATTGTTCCAAATTGGTTAGTTGCAACGCCTGATCCGTGCGTTGCCGTTGGTTATGCCTGCGAGCCGATTCGTGTTGAAATGGTTATTCGTGGTTATTTAGCGGGACATGCGGCTAGGGAATATAAAGCAGGCAAACGTGTTTTGTGTGGCGTTGTCTTGCCAGAGGGACTTACAGAAAATGATCGATTTCCTAAGCCTATTATTACGCCTGCTGTTAAGGCAGAGGAGGGGCATGACGAAGATATTTCTAGAGAAGATATTTTGTTGCACGGACATGTTAGCCAAGAAGTATATGAAAAAATGGAATTGTATACTAGGAAACTATTTCAAAGGGGAACTGAAATGGCATTTAAGCAAGGCTTAATATTGGTCGATACAAAATATGAGTTCGGTTTACTAAATGGGGAGGTAGTCTTAATAGATGAAATTCATACCCCGGATTCTTCGCGTTATTTTTATGCTGAAGGTTACGAGGAACGTCAGGTATTAGGGTTGGAACAAAAGCAATTATCAAAGGAATTTGTGCGGCAATGGCTAATCGAGAATGGTTTTCAAGGCCTTGAAGGCCAAGAAATTCCTCATATGCCAGATGAATTTGTGCAAATTATTTCCGAACGATATATTGAGTTGTATGAAAAAATAACGGGAAATCAGTTTGTTAAATCAGATACCACGAATAGCAATGATCGCATTTTTAATAATGTTCAGGCGTATCTTCAAAAAGAAATAAAATAGTTTATTTTTTCTCTAAAACTTCCAAAATAGGCAAGCCTGTCATAGCTCCTGATCGCTGTAAATAGAGCAAGTGGGTTAGAGTAGCTGAAATGTCAGTAATTTCTATTGGCCGAAATACATCGTTAGGCTTTAATCCACCACCATACCAAAGCAATGGAACATGGGTATCGTAGTTAAAGGCTGAGCCATGAGAAGTGCCTTTAAAATCGGTGTCGTCTTCTACAGGTAAAAATCCAGGATTTAACAAATACAATACATCCCCACTTCTATTAAAGTCGTATCCTAAAAACAACATTTTTCTCCAGGTATCGTCGTTTGCACTACCCTCGGTTAGTTGTTTGGCGGTAAAAACAGCTTTAACTTCTGCCCATTTTCGAATTTCTTGACTTATAAAGTCACAAATTGCATTGAAATCAAGCTGCAATGAATCAATCTCTTTCCGATTTAGGTATATGTTTTGATTTATTTCGTTCAGCGTAATGGGCATTTTGAATTTTTTAAGAATAGCTAATCTTAATTCTTCCATTTTTAATTTACTGGCGTGGTAGCCTCCGGGAAGACGCATGTCCATTAGCATTTGAGGAATGGGAACAACGGCATGATCAGCAGTTAGAAAAAGGGTGAAGTTATCCTTTCCAAGTTTCTTCGTTAATTCCTTCAATAGTTTTTCTATTTCTAAGTCCATCCGAGCATACATATCCTCTATTTCCAATGAATAAGGCCCAAAGCTATGACCTGCGATGTCTGGGGTAGAATAACTAATGCAAAGTAAATCGGTCTGTGCATCTTCCCCTAACTTTTCATTTTTTATTGCCGATATAGCTAAATCGGTAAGTAAGCTATTGCATGCTGGAGAAATGGTAAATCCAATAAAATCTGTGGCAGGAAAGGAGGTGAAATTATATGGAAAAACGGCGTCTGTTTTACCAGGGATAATCGCCTCGTATTTGCTTTCGTCTTTATCGACAGCTAGATATTTTTCCTTTGGGTATAAAAGCGTCCAATCTGTCAAGTAGGTTTTTGCATTTTTACTCGCGTTAAAGTTTTCTAGCCAATCGGGTAATTTATCCTTAAAGTAGGTACTTGTGGTAAAAGTGCCACTGAGTGGGTCAAACCAATAGCTTCCATCGCTTAAATGTCCACCGGGAAGGATGGCACTTCGGTTTTTAATTGAAAGAGAGATCACTTTTGCGCTTGGGTAGCTTAGTTTTAATTGATCGCTAATCGTATATGTTTTTAGATTTTTTGGCGAAGCTTTACCATATGCTGAAATGGTTCCAATTCCCGTAACAGACAAATCTTCTACACAGTTTACATTAGCCGAAGTAGTTCGATCATACCAACTGTTGCCAATAATTCCATGATTGTTTGGGCTCGTTCCGGTATAAATTGAGGCATGGCCTGGTCCAGTGTAGGTGGGGACATAATTGTAATTCACGTTTCGACAATTCACACCATTATTCATTAGGGCATTAAAGCCACCTTTCGTAAAATGATGCTGATAGCGGTATAAATACTCGTAGCACATTTGATCAATGACGATTCCAACAATAAGTTTGTTTTTCTTTTGTGCTATTAGATTTCCTTTGAAAAAGAAGAGAAGAACAAATAATAAAAGAAAGGATAATTTATCCTTTGCCGGGTTTTCCATTTTTGCCTGGTATTACGGGTGATGTATTGCTTGGCTTGTTTGTATTAGTAGGAGTAGTAGTAGGTTTGTTAATTATGTTTGGCACCTTGATTTGGATCGGTTGGCTTGGATTTATAATTGTATTGTTATTACCATTTGTTTTAACATCAGTTTTTTCTGGTTTTTCTTCAAGGGGATTTTCACTTGGTGGTTTTGGTTGCGCTACTCCGCTTGGATTTTTAGGATCTAAAATTTGATGTGTATTGGTATTTAATAATGGTCTTTCTAATTTATTAAGAACCACTCCTTCCGTTGCTAACGATGGCGAAGGAACAGGATTCGGAGCAATATTTAAATACCCTTGATCAAAAATGCATCCTCCCATTTCATCGGGGACTACACCCATTGCTTCGCATCTTTGTCTCGCATTTGATTGCTGGTTAGCATTTAGGTCTGCTACTGTTAGATGAACTTTTGGGAATCTTCGGTCTGTAAAAGTAGCTGTATTTGTCCCACTTGAATAATCAAATAATGTAGTCATGTCTGTCACTCTCCAATCATCTGCAAAACTTTGTGATAGGTAGCTTAAGTATTCTTTTTCAGCAATAATTGATGCTTGCTGCATTAATGGATTCCCAAATGTCGAGAATGCTTGGTAGACAGGGGGAGATTGATTGTTGTTTCTGCCATTAAAATCATCATTGATGTTTTTATTCGCATTCCCGAGTAAGCCACTGTATGCTTGAGTACTACACTCAAAAATAGTAACAGTTACATTAATGAAATTCGTCCCGCCACTTACTCTATTATTAAGAATCAGTATTTCTCCTGTGGGCCAGGTTATAATGTAATTACTTCCATTTAACCTGATTGTTCCCCCATGCGGTAAAAAATAAGTCCTGCCATGTAATTGGATTGGCGCACCATCTAAAAATAATGGTGTAACATTTCGCGAAGGTGCGTCTTCGGCATAAAATCCTACTCGGTCACCAAAAACATTCATGGCTATTGCCGAGTTCAAGGAGAAATTATCACTTTGTGCTTTTTGCCTCGCTTGAATCTCAAAATTTTTATCGGAAGATTTTGACAATTCGAATTCACCTACTGTTTGAAATGAATACGTAGCATTGTCAAATGATTTTAAGTGCGGGTCGCCATAACTGCGGCCTTGAATAGTTCTGCAAAAAGTGTTGTTAATTAGCGCCAAGAGTAAAGTGGTAAATGCGTTATTTGTTGGTTGTGCATCCGTGTTGTTCGCCTCAATATAATTTTTCAAGTCTTCCCTTTTTTCTTTAGGCATCAAACTCAATAGTTCATAAGGCGTCAATTCTTCAGCAAACGTTCTATCTGGAATGGCTTGATTAGTTGACATCGCCATTATGCTTTCGGATAACCAAAGACCTCGAATAGCATCCCAATCTTTTAGCTCGATCAAAATATTATCAGTTACACTTGGTTTATCGGTTGAAGGAATAACCATGTTTTCTTGTGAAAACGATTCTTGAAGTATTCCTAGGAAAAAAAACAAAATTATTATTTTCATTTTTTTGATATTAAAAGTTGGATTTATAGCTTTTTTATGCTGTTTTTAAAGTTTGAGGTTCTTTTTTTTCGTTAAATTTCTTCCGCATTATCATGAAACTTATAGCCGACTCCTTTTACGGTAGAAATCATATGATCACCAATTTTCTCTCGGATTTTTCGAATGTGTACATCAATGGTGCGGTCGCCTACAATGATATCTGATCCCCAAACGCTATTTAGAATAAATTCCCGCTTAAAAACAGTATTCGGTTTGGAAGCCAAAAGTGCTAACAATTCAAATTCTTTTCGGGGTAAATGAATTTCCACATTGTTTTTTAAAATTAGGTAACGTTCTCGATCTATCGCAAAATTAATAAGATCTACTTTTTGCTCAGTTTTAAAGTTACGCCGTAATAAGGCATTTATACGACTTAATAATACTTTTGGTTTAATCGGTTTGGTTACGTAATCATCACCACCCGATTCTAAGCCTGCTATTTGACTGTAATCCTCGCCGCGAGCTGTTAGGAAACAAATGATAATATGTTGAGTCTTTGGGTCGGCCTTTATTCGTTCACAAAATTCAATACCATCCATCTGGGGCATCATCACATCTAAAATAATTAAATTGGGAACGGATATTCCAATCTGAGTTAAGGCTGCCATACCATTTTCAGCGCTGCTTACTTCATGTCCTTCTCGTTTGAGAATATACATGAGTAAATCTCTTATGTCTTCTTCGTCATCGACGATTAATATCTTTGCCATAACTAGTACGAAATTACGAAGTTTTTGTATTAAAATTAAAAATAGAAAAAAGATAACTAAGTAGATTTTTTCACAGTATCATTTGGTCAGGGTTATTTATGATTAAATTAGTTACTTTTATTAATTGATACTAGCTTAGATTAATTTAAACTAATTGCTTCACGAGTTGGCGGAGTATAAAAAAGTTATTAAAAATGGACATAAATATACTCTTAGCAGAAGACGACTTCAGTTTGGGTTTTGTTATTGTAGACCAACTAAAATTAGATGGTTATAAGGTAACTCTTGCTACAGACGGAACAGATGCATTAAAGCGGTTTAATGAAAAGCAATTTCATCTCTGCATATTTGATGTGATGATGCCAAAGAAAGATGGCTTTACCTTGGCAAAAGATATTCGAAATATTAATAGCGATATTCCAATTTTGTTTTTAACAGCAAAATCAATGACGGAGGATAAACTTCAAGGCTTTAATTCTGGCGGTGATGATTATTTAACTAAGCCCTTTAGCGTCGAAGAATTACAATTGCGTATAAAAGCTCTTTTACGTCGTGTCAATATCAAAGTAGATAAGCCCGAAGATAAAATAATCTCCATAGGTCATTTTCTTTTCGACACCGAAAATATTTGTTTAACCATTAATAAAACAACCAAAACCTTAACCAAAAAAGAAGCTCAAATCTTAAAATTACTTTTTAAATTTAATGGACAAGTATTACCAAGGGAGGTAATATTGAATGCCGTTTGGGGTCAAGATGATTATTTTGTTGGGAGAAGTTTAGATGTATTTATCACTAAACTGAGGAAATATTTGAGGGATGATGATCGGATTGTCTTATCGAATATTCATGGGGTAGGGTTTAAATTAGAAGTTAAGAAATGAATTCTTACATTTTACATCTTGAAACCGCTACGAAGGTTTGTTCTGTGGCTTTGTCATTAAACGGGGTGCAAATTGCTTGTAAGGAATCTACAAGTGATGAATACATTCACGGTGAACAGTTAACTAACTTCGTATCGGATGTGCTTTTAATGGCTAAAATAAGCATCAAAAATTTATCCGCTGTATCCGTTTCTTCTGGTCCAGGTTCATATACAGGATTAAGAATTGGCGTGTCAACGGCAAAAGGAATGTGCTTTGGTTTATCAATACCACTCATTGCTGTACCATCGCTTGTGTCATTGATTTCAATAGCAGAAAAAAAGTATCCGGGGATTACGATTTGCGCTTTATTTGATGCACGCCGGATGGAGGTGTTTAGCCAAATAATCGATAAAAACAAGGATGAATTAAAAATAGTGGGTCCAGAAATAATCGATGCGGATACTTATTCTCAGTTCGATCCTTTTCTTGCGGTTGGCGATGGAACTCAAAAGGTCAAAGAATTGTGGGCACATAGACACATTCAATTTGACGATTTATTACAGCCATCTGCGATTGGTCAAATTGATATAGCGTATCAAAAATATATTTTAAAGGAATTTGAAGACGTTGCTTATTTTGTGCCGGATTATGGAAAAGAATTTTATACTAATTGATTAAATTCAACTCTTTTTTTTATTTTAAATGGATCGGTTTTAACTACCGTCTTTTGAGATTAACTGAAATCGCATAAGATAACTTGTTAAACGTTTATTGAATGATTTTGATAAGCTAAAAAAATGCTACTATTCATGCCTATCATAGTTCCAGTTGTTTTTTCTTGATAAGCTAATAGCAAAGGATAACTTTGTTTGTTCCGCACTGAAAACAGATAGTCAAAAAAAATCCCTGCTAATTATATTGTTATCAGCTAATGTATATTAACTTTGTTGAAAGTTGCAGAAAATGACAGATCAAATTCAAAATAGCATTTCTCTTTTGCGATCTAAGTTTATGGGAATCCATCAAAACTTAAGCATGGCTAAAAAAGAAATTGATGCTTTGAATTTGGAAATAAAACAACTTCAATCGGATTTATTTGAGTCGAAAGACCGGAATGAATTGTTGGAAGTAAAGTTGCAAAAAGCAACATCTGACATGAAAGCAACCAATAAACAAGTTGATAACGGTTCGGCGCTATCTCAAGGGAGAAGCAATGAACAAATTGACGAATTGGTTAAGGAAATAGAAAATTGTATAGCAGCGCTAAAAAAATAAGAAATGGGTAAAATTTCTTTAAAAGTGGAAATAGCTGGACGTACTTATCCACTCACGGTTCAAGAAGGTGAGGAGAAAAAAGTACTGAATGCCGCAGAAGATATTAATAAGGCAATAAGTCTCCTAAAATCGAATTACGCAGTAAGTGATTCGCAAGATTTATTGGCAATGTCTTCCCTTCAATTTATGTTGAAAGGGGCTTCCAACAAAATTGAAAAGGAAATTTTACCAGCTGATTATTCCTCAATTGAACGAGCTTTACATGATTTCACAGAAGAGTTGAATCAACTCGACTAAAATACCTTACCAGCGTCCAACTTGTAGTATTAACGATTAAATTAACATTAGTTGAAATGGAAGTGCTATGGATTGTATTGGGTTTAGTCGGTGGTGGCGCAGCAACTTTTTTCGTTCAAAAGGTTTTGGTTAAATCCAAAAGTGAAGGGCTGATCAAAGAGGCAGAGCTGCAAGCTGAAAACATTAAAAAGGAAAAAATGCTTCAGGCTAAAGAGAATTTCTTGCGCCTTAAAGAAGAACATGAGGTGGCGATCAAAGACCGCGAAAGAAAGCTGCAGTCAAATGAAGACCGTGCGCGTGCTAAAGAGAAAAACATTGATCAAAAATTAGAGGACCTTGGCCGTAAAGAAAAAGTCACGGAAGGCCTACAACAGGATTTTGATGCTAAATTCCAGGGCTTAAACATCCGTATGCAGGAGCTTGATAAAATTCAAAGCAAGCGCGTTGCTGAACTTTCAAAAATTAGCGGTATGCAACCGGAGGATGCTAAAAAAATGTTAATGGAGGCATTGACAGATGAAGCTAGAACGGGAGCCATGGCTCAAATAAAAGAAATTACGGAAGAAGCGAAGCTTAATGCTAATCGCGAAGCTAGAAAAATAGTCATTCAAACTATTCAACGTGTAGCAACGGAACAAGCCGTTGAGAATGCGGTTTCCGTTTTTAATATTGAATCGGATGAGGTGAAAGGTCGAATTATTGGTCGTGAAGGTAGAAATATCCGTGCCTTGGAAGCCGCAACTGGAGTGGAAATTATCGTGGATGATACGCCGGAAGCAATTATTCTTTCTTGTTTCGATCCAGTTCGAAGAGAAATTGCAAGGCTTGCACTCCATCAGTTGGTTTCTGATGGTCGTATTCACCCTGCTAGAATTGAAGAGGTGGTCGCAAAAACACGCAAACAATTGGATGAAGAAATCGCAGAAACAGGAAGAAGAACTTGTATAGATTTAGGTATTCATGGATTACATCCTGAGTTAATGCGCATGGTGGGAAGAATGAAATTCAGGTCTTCTTATGGGCAGAATTTGTTGCAACACTCTCGCGAAGTAGCGAACCTTTGTGCTATAATGGCTGCAGAGCTTGGATTAAACGTTAAACTCGCCAAACGAGCAGGACTTTTACATGATATTGGTAAAGTGCCTGATGAAGAGCCGGAATTACCGCACGCTATTCTTGGGATGAAAGTCGCTGAGAAATTCGGAGAGAAAGGTGAGGTGCTTAATGCTATTGGTGCGCATCACGATGAAATCGAAATGACTTCCTTAATTTCTCCCATTGTGCAAGTTTGTGATGCTATTTCGGGAGCTAGACCGGGAGCTAGACGTGAAATAGTTGAGACGTACATTAAGCGAATTAAAGAACTGGAGAATTTAGCGCTTTCGTACGATGGTGTAAGCAGTGCTTATGCTATTCAAGCTGGTAGGGAATTACGCGTGTTGGTGGAAGCAGAAAAAGTAAGTGACCAAAAATCGGAAGAACTATCTTTTAACATTTCGCAGCGTATTCAAACCGAAATGACGTATCCTGGACAAGTTAAAGTAACAGTTATCCGTGAAAAACGATCCGTGAATTACGCTAAATAATTGGTGAAAACTTAAGTTACGCTTCTTTGTTTTTAAGCTAAAGGTATTCAGTATGAATTCAAAATGGCAATTAATTGCAGGTCCTTGCAGTGCTGAAACACGTGAGCAAGTTATGGAAACGGCAAAAGGATTAGTGTCGCTTCAGCCAAGCTATTTTCGGGCAGGTATTTGGAAGCCACGTACCAGACCAGGCGAGTTTGAAGGTGTGGATCGGGGCCCGTACCACCACAAATCCTTTTTCTGTTCAAGAGATTGCGGATGCACTAAAAGGGGTAGATATGCCCATCATGGTGAAAAATCCGATTAATCCCGATTTGAAATTATGGATCGGCGCTATTGAGCGACTTTATAACGTTGGGGTTGTTGATGTTACCGCCATTCACCGCGGCTTTTCTGTATATGAAATTGCAAAATACCGAAATAATCCTAATTGGCAAATCCCGATTGATCTCAAACAAGAATTGCCTCAACTACCACTTCTGTGCGATCCCTCTCATATCACAGGTGATGCATCCATGTTGTTGGAAGTTGCCCAGAAAGCAATTGATTTGAAATATGATGGCTTAATGCTTGAAACGCATTGTAATCCAAGGGAAGCGTGGACAGATGCTAAACAACAAGTTTCGCCGGCAGAGCTAGCGGAGCTTCTAGCAAAATTGCATTTTAGGGATAGAAGGGAAATTGAGGAGGCAGAATTATTGGAGTTTAGAGCGAAAATTAATGCAATGGATGAGGCTATTATTCATTTGTTGACAGAAAGAATGTTTACTTCTGGATTGATTGGTAAATTTAAAAAAGAACATAATTTAGCGATCTTGCAGAAAGCACGCTGGGAAGAGCTGCTTGTAAGTAATGTCGATAAAGCAGTTAAGCTTAATCTCTCCAAAGAATTCTCAACGCAATTGTTTAAGCTTATTCATCAGGAATCAATTCATATTCAGTCGCAAATTTTGAATGACAATAATAATGAATAAAACAATTCTTCCCTTCAAGTATCAAGGAAGTATAGTGGCTAATCCATCCAAAAGTTACCTGCAAAGGGCTGTTGTCTGCGCCGTTCTTGCAAAAGAAAATACGGATCTTTTAGTGGAGATGCCTTCCGATGATGTAGCTGCTGCACTTCGTCTCTTGCCTGTTTTGGGTGCATCCTTTCAAAATGGAATTGTCACCCCAACTTCTTCTGAGAATAGACAGGTTGAATTGATTCTGAATGTGGGCGAGTCCGGCTTGTTGCTGCGCTTAATGTCAACTATTGGAATGGGCTTTGCCAAACGATTGATTCTTCATGGTGAGGGCACTTTGCTTCTCCGATCGATTGTTTCATTAGTAGATCAATTGCGAGCAATAGGCTTGCAAGTTGAATCCAATAATGGTTTTCTTCCTATCATAATCGAGGGAGAAATTACGAATTCTTCCTTGTCGGTGAATGCATCGGACAGTTCTCAATTCCTTTCTGGTTTACTGATTTCGCTTTCGCAAAGACCTTTTGATAGTGTGGTGAATGTGTCCGCATTAAGCAGTGAGCCTTACATTGATTTAACCATGGCTATTTTGAACGATTTTGGGGTACGTATTCGCCATGAAGATTACAAGACATTTTATATCAAGGGGAATCAAATGATGTCTCTTCAAAAAATTAATATAGAAGGTGATTGGAGCGGGGCATCGAATCATTTGGTAGGCGCGGCTATTTCAGGTGAAATTACAATGAAAGGATTGTCGATTAATTCTAATCAAGCAGATAAAAAAATATTGAAGGCCTTAGAGGTCTTTGGTGCAATGGTGGAAGTTCATGAAGATAAAATTACGGTGAAGCAAAATGAAAAACGACCATTTGTATTTGATGCCACCCACTGCCCAGATTTGTTTCCTCCTCTTGCAATTTTGGCATGCGCTGCAGTGGGTACGAGTGAAATTAAAGGACTTCATCGTTTGGTGAATAAAGAATCAAATCGTCAACTTAGTATTGTAAAGATGCTGAACGTTCTTGGGGTGAACTATCGAATTGTTGCGGACAGCATCTTTATTGAAGGCAAAGGAAAGGTTCATGGAGGAACCATCGCTACCTATAATGATCATCGCATTTCAATGGCGGGCGCAATTGCCGCTTGTATCGCTTCTTCAGAAATTATCATCGATAATATTGCTTGCGTGGCTAAATCATACCCCAATTTTTTTAACGATCTGGAGGCTTTAGGTCTTATTGATTAGATCGTTTTTTTTTCTCCATCTCGATTGGTAAAAAGCGGATCGAGTCGTAAGCGATACCGAAAAGTACCGAGGTTTCGATATGTCGTTTCGGTGTGGCGTTTGATAGAAAAGTGTCTCTCGGCTCCGCTCGATTCACTTAAAGGGCATCGAGCGGAGCCGAGAAGCACGACTTCAATCGAGAATTGATTTTTTCGTTCTTTTGTACTTGTGCTGAGCTTGCCGTAGTATCAAGACAAAAGGACGAAGAAAATAAAGTCCGGTTTTTTCCGCCTGGGCGGTGGACAATAGTGAATTATAATAACCTTCAAGAAAACTTTTTGTAAAAAAATATTCGACCTTAAAAATAATGATTATTTTAACGCTTTAATTTATATAATTTTCCAAAAAGTTTGGAAACAAAGTTTCAACTTATCAAAAAAAAAAATGATGAAAAAACTACTTTTAATTGCTGGATTTTCAATTGGTCTAGTTGCTATGAATGCTCAAATCATGCAAGGTAATTTTATTATTGATCCATACATTGGGATTCCTAATTGGGCGAACAGTTTATTTTATGGTCAATATGATGGATCTAGTACTTCAGTGTCAAATTATAAAACGGTCGGTGGTGCATTATCCTATGGGGGAAGATTTGAATATATGATCGCTGATAAAGTAGGTGTTGGAGCAGATGTTAATTATGAAGTTTCAGGCTTTTCTTTTGATTATACTGATTATCAATACGATGCTTCTGGAGCTGTTATTTATGTAAATGGAGACCCGCAATTTAGATCATACACTGATAAATATACAGCAAAAAAATTACGTGCCATGTTTCGTCTAAATTATCATTTTTTCCAAAGTGATAAAGTGGATGTTTATACTGGTTTTGCCGCTGGGTATAAAAGTGCTAAACGAGAATATACTACAGAACCATCTAATCCAATGAGCACAAATGAAAGTGCTGATAAGGCATTGGTTCCTATATCCACAAGGTTGGCGATTGGGACGAAAATATATTTCACTCAGAATATTGGTGCCCATGTAGAATTAGGTGTTTTTGGTGGAGGGTTAATCCAATTTGGACTTTCAGCTAAATTCTAAGTTAAGAATTAAATGAAAAATCCATCCGTCAAGCAACGGATGGCTTTTTTTATGCGCTAAAAGTAAAGAGCTTGTTTTCTAATGATCCTTTGTGGATAGAAAGAAGAGTTCCAGTTAATGTAGGAACTACAGCTTAACTATTCTTTTTGTCATCTTCTGCTCAGCTTGCTCGCTTTGTAGAAGATAACATCCTGCCGGAAAGTTAGAAAGGTCTATGATCGTTTCTGAAGAGGTAGGAATAATCTCCATTAGGCTTTGGCCAAAGCAATCAACCAGTAAAATTCGAGCGGTTTCCTCTGAATGTCGAATGATCAATTCATCGCGTGTTGGGTTGGGAAAGACTTCCATTTCGATGTTGTTATTTTCTCCCAAACCAATATTATTGTCATTTCTGAATAATACATTATCAATATAGACAACGCCCGAGGCCGCTGGAGCACCAGAAATAATAAGCTGCGCGATGTGTTGGGTGCTGTTCAAGGAAGTAAAATTATTCAATGGAATGTCGTAAGTGTTCCACTGTTCTAAGATAGGTACAAAGGATAATTCGTGTTCGCTGTCATCGCCCCCTGCATAGGCCATATCAGCCCCAAAATCAACCAGTTTAATTTTTAAATTAGTGATATTGGCAGTCCAAGCATCTATTCTGAGGTGGGTCATTGTGCTTACATTTAGAATATTAGCGCCTAATGTTTCGATGCCGATGAAATTCAAGTTAGTATATTTCTTAGTGTCGTTTCCAGCAATTTGTAAATTATTTAGTGTGCCTTGCGACCAGGGAGCTTGCCAGGTGTCAACGCTTACGTTCGTGTAAGGATTACTGAACATAGAAATAACATTTGTAGCATTGTAAGTTGGTGTTGGTGCCGCTACCATCGGTTCCGCTAATGGAGGCCCCTGATTGCTAAATTTGATATTGTCGAAATAGCAGATGTTGTCTTGGTTGCGTTGTTGAAAATCTGGAAAAATAATTATTTGATCGATACCAGTAGAGGAGGGAGCGCCAATGATACCGGTGAAATCAAAAGTAAGTTCCTCCCACTGATTGACGAGTGTATTGCTGACTAATATTTCACCTGTAGAAGCTCCTGCAGGAGTTGCAAACTTTATCCCAACAGGACTAATAATAGGCTTGTAGACCATTATTTTCACAATACAATTACTCGCTGTTAAGGTGAAAGTTCCTATGCCTGCACCATGCTGTGATTCGCATCCCGCCCAAGGCATTCCATTTTGTTTAGCAGTAAATTTCGCGACCTGCGCTGAAAGATTTATCCCAGCAACTGATGGATTTGCCACTATTTCTAAAGGTGGTTGATTGTCATTTTCAAATACGGTCCAGGTCCAAAGTGTTCCGTAACCACCGGTTTCAAATGATATGGGGCCATTCTGTGCAAAACAGGTATTAACAGCAATCAATACAAAAAGGAGTAGCGCTTTTTTCATGGTAGTTGGTTTAACTTTTTGTTAAAAGTACAATATTGTTTTGTGAATACTTGTTTTAAATTACTTTTTTGGCAAACAGCAATTAAAGTTACTTCATCATAGTTTCTCTAACTCACATTTATTTATGCGTACATAATGGTTGGTCCCGTTGGGATAATCTTGCGCATATCCATTAAGTAAAAGAATATCTATGTAGTTTGATTTTATGGAACTGCCACTAGACTCATTACTCAAGTACATATAGTTTCCTGAAACAAAAGAGGGTAATTTGATTTCTTTTAGACTTCCATCGATTCCTTTCTTAATAAATAAACCATTGTACTTGATACACAGGTAATAGATGGTTCCTTGGTGTTCAATCAGTCGAATCCGATTGATATCATCCATATCTAATGGAATTGGAGTTTCGGTCGTTTGCCCGCTAGCATCAACGTCTAGTTGGAAGTAGCTCGATTTCCATTCCTCCGAGGGATCGAGGAGTTTTTGATAAATACCAATAACTTTGTTCGAAGAACTCAGAAATAATTCGCAATTGTCTACTAATTTGCTCCGTGTCGCTGCCAAGGGATGGGTGCTTAAATCACAAATAGTTTGGTTGTCCCATGTGCCACTAAAACGGTGGAAGAATTTATTTTTATAATAAATAGCGGGTAATCCGGGACCAACATAATCGTCTTGTACAGCCAACACACAAGGTCCATTAGGCGTTCCTAATACGAAAGGGTAGTAGTAGGAATTACCCAAATTTTGGCCAGCCATTTCTTCTGTCCAATTGGGTGCATCGACCTGCTTATAATAGAGTTTAAGGTCTTGGTACAATCCAAATGAAACGTACAGTATATCGTCAGCGCCGATAGATGCTCCAATGCGTATGTTGACCGTTTCTGAGGTTCCAGGCGTATGATCTACGATTAATTCTATCGTGTGGTTAAATATGTCACCACTTTTAGCATTTGGAAAAGCGTAGTGTTTTAGTTTTCCAAGCGACCCATTTTCTGATGGATCAGTTTCTGTGGGTTCAAAAACGATTAAGTGAATACCGCCTTTAGAATCGACCAAGATATTTGCAGGTCGTGAAGTAGGAATGCCTGCACCCTTCACCCAAGGTCCATTTTCTGTTTTACAATACAGGTAAACGGTAGAGGGATTGCTTGCGTTGGGAAAGCCGTTCGTTAAATTATCATTATCGACAACAGTCATGAAGACCTTGTTTTCAAATCGAACAATTTTTTGCTGGTTGTATCCCCACCATGTCCCATTTTGTTCGTGGAACTTACTCCCAGGAATACTTTCAATGTGTACGTTAATATTACTCGAATCGTTTTTTTTACAGCAAAAAAGTATAATCGTTAAGAACAGTAAGATGGTAAAATTATATTTACTCAAATTGGTCATAAAAAAGACTTAGATTTATGCCAAATTAACTATTAATACTTCAAATTCAGATTATGTCTATAAAAAAAATAATTTTCATTTGTTTTCTTGTGAACTCCCTTTGTGTTAATTCACAAGTGCTTAGAGGAGATATTCTAGTTGATCCTTACATAGGTATACCAAATTATCCAAACTTCGGAGTAACTCAACTATTTTCAATGAACACCCAGGGATCTGATAGTTATAAACTTGTTGGTGGGTTTTTTTCGTACGGTTTCCGTTTAGAGTACATGCTTACTGACAAATTAGGGTTGGGTACAGATTTTAATTATGTAAAGTCGGGTTATACTTCGGATTATATCGGTTATCAATACGATGAATTTAATAATCAATTATTTGACACCAATGGTATGGCGCTGCTAATGCCTTATAGTGAGAAGTATACGGCCGAAAGATACCGCGCAATGGGCAGGTTGAATTATTATTTCTTAACTAATGAGAAAGTAAATTTTTATGGAGGTTTGGGTATTGGTTATTATGGCATTAATCGATCGTTCACTACTACTCCATATGATCCTTCAAGTGCAAATTTTTTGAATTCTGTTGATGAGGTTTTATTCCCTTTTCCTTTCAGTTTTCGTTTGGCCTTAGGCGCTAAATTTTATTTTAATCGAAATTTTGGAGGTCACGTTGAACTAGGAAGTTTTGGCGGAGGCACCATTCAATTTGGTTTATCGGTGAAGATTTAAAAGAAAAAACTCGTAGAAAGTGTCTAGATATTATTTTTAGCACCCAATGATTGTGTTATTCTTCATAGTGGATTAAATGCTTCGAAATCAATTAGCTTGGTTATTTAGAATCTTACACAATTTATTTAAGACACTATTAATTTTATAACATTTTTATTGTAAATTAGAATTCTAAAAATCCAATTATTATGAAAAAAACACTACTCTTACTTACCTTGTTACCGTATTTCTTGTCTGCTCAGGTGTGCACACCAAGTTCCAATGTCGTTCTTTTTACAAATTATGATGGTGGAATTTTGAACATCAATGTAGATGTTAATATTCCCAACTTAAAAATCGGTATTGTAAGTTATGAAGCTGTTCAGGTAAACTTTAGCGGTCCTTTCGTTAACAACATTACCGAGGTGCGTTATGCAGGATACAACAGCAACAATGATAATTGTAATCTATCGGTTACTGCCACTTCTTTTTCTGGACTTCCAGTTGGCGCTGCTACTTCAATTACTTTTGCCCCTCCAGCTACAGTAAACGATCCGAACGGAAACAATTCAATTATCTGTGCTTACTCATGCAGCTCCGGTTCCAATCAAGGCGGATGCAACACTGTAAATCAAGTTGTGGCTTATTTTTACCAGGTTTTTAATGTGAACGCCGTATATTCACACAGAATTCAATACGGTTGCTGGACGGGAGTTCAAAACATCAGCATTGGAGGAAATTGTTGCCCGGCTCCACCGCCTCCGGCGCCTTTAACAGCGACATCGACTCAGGTGAATGTCTTGTGTAACGGTAGTTCAACAGGCAGTATAAATTTAACGGTAGTTGGTGGTACGCCACCCTACACCTATGCTTGGAGTAATAATGCAGTAACGCAAGACTTAACGAATCTTCCATCGGGTTCTTATACGGTAGTAGTAACAGATGCAACGGGCGCACAAACCTCCAATTCGGTAACAATATCGTCGCCTCCTGCAATGGCCGTTGTGGGAACAGTATTAAATTCGCCTTGTTTTGGTGAATTTGGTAGTATCCAGTTAACTACTTCGGGAGGTGTTTCACCTTACACGGTAAATTGGAATGGATTAAATCCAGCGCAGGTTCCAGCAGGACAATATGCTGTAAGTGTTGAAGATGCCAACAACTGTGTGTTCAACTACAATTTTGCTATTTCAGAGCCCACGCAAATTTCAGGAGATATTACAAGCACACCAGATTTAGGCAATTGTGAAGGAACTATTTCTATCGTTGTACAGGGAGGTACAGCACCCTACGCGTATAGCTGGGATAGTTTGCCGGGTGTTTCCCCCAATATGATAGATGTGTGTGAAGGTGAATATTGCGTAGAGGTAACTGACGCCAATGGTTGTGTGGAAGAATTTTGCGAAGAGGTGATCAGTTTGGCAAATGTCGGAGACGTCGACTTGCCATTTTCGAACAGCACGATCGCACCAAATCCTTCAATAGAAAGTACGATTTTGACGATTAATAGTGCGATTCAACAACCTCTTACCATCCGTATTGTTGATGTTTCAGGTACGGAAGTTTTTGTAGAATCAGTTTATGTCAATGCATCGAATCAAGCAGAGATCAGTATTGCTGCTCCTAGCGGTATTTATTTCATCAATTTCACCAACGAAGTAGGAATTATTGAAACGTTGAAATGGCTGCGATACTAAACGGCATTGTAAAAATGAGATGGTTCGAAGTTTGAAAAATGATTTTGTATAGCGGCAAACTTTGAAAATATATTTTACTCAGAATGTTGGACTCCATTAAGCATTCGGCGTTTCAGCTAAATTCTAACTAATAAATTAAATGAAAAAGCCATTTGTCAATTGACGAATGGCTTTTTTTATGCTAAAAAAGTTAAGGATTTTAGTTTTCCATTAACTTGATCAAATTTAACGCCGAACCTGCCTTAAACCAATCAATTTGAGAGCTATTGTAGGTGTGATTCAATAAAATAGTATCCGTTTTACCATTTGAATGCACGATTTCTAAGGTCAATGCTTTGCCAGGTTGGAATGATGTTAAATCAATAAAGTTGAAAGTGTCATCTTCTTGTATTTTATCATAATCTGCTTCATTTTGAAAAGTAAGGCCTAACATTCCTTGTTTTTTGAGATTAGTTTCGTGAATACGTGCAAAGGATTTCACGATTACTGCTGCTACGCCTAGATGTCTTGGCTCCATTGCCGCATGCTCACGCGAGGAACCCTCTCCGTAATTGTGGTCTCCCACAACAATTGTTGGAATTCCTGCTGCTTTATAGACTCGTTGAACCGCAGGGACTTCTCCGTAATTTAATGTGAGTGAATTTTTAACATAATTTGCTTTGCCATTAAAGGCGTTTTCAGCGCCAATTAATAAATTATTGGAGATGTTATCCAAATGGCCACGGTATTTAAGCCAAGGCCCAGCCATTGAAATATGGTCTGTTGTACATTTTCCTTTTGCTTTGATAAGCAGCTTCGCCCCAGTGATGTTTTCACCGTTCCACATTGGAAAATTATCTAATAATTGCAATCTAGAGGAATCAGGGGCAACAGCAACTTGAACGCTTTCGCCGTCTTCAGCGGGCGGCAACAAAAGCATGCGTATTGGGATTTCCATCAGCTCGTTTAGAGAAATTACGATTAAACGAGTGAATGATGGTATTCTTTTCTTGCTTTTCTGAACCTTCACGAGCCCATTGACCTATGCAAGGACCACACGCATTGGTAAATATCTTCGTTCCCATTTTTTCAAAATCTTCTAATATTCCATCGCGTTCTGCCGTAAAACGTACTTGTTCAGACCCTGGATTAATACCAAATTCAGCTTTTGGCAAAAGGCCATTAGCAACAGCTTGTTTTACAATGGATGCCGCTCTAGCTAAATCCTCATACGATGAATTCGTACATGAGCCAATTAATCCCCATTCTACTTTAGTTGGCCACTCATTATTTTTCGCTTGTCCCTTCATTTTTGAAACGGGAGTTCCATTATCAGGTGTAAACGGACCATTGATGTGCGGTTCTAAATCGCTTAAATTAATTTCAATAAGTTGATCAAAATAGGTTTTTGGATCTTCGTAAACTTCAGGATCACCTGTTAAATGTTCGGCTATAAGATCCGCAGCACTAACCACTTCCGCTCTTCCTGTCGCAATCAAATACCGTCGCATAGATTCATCATAACCAAAGGTTGAGGTGGTTGCACCGATCTCTGCGCCCATATTACAGATAGTGCCTTTCCCGGTACACGATAAAGCAATCGCTCCTTCTCCAAAATATTCTACTACAGCTCCAGTTCCTCCTTTCACGGTTAGTATGTCCGCTACTTTTAGAATGACATCTTTTGCAGAGGTCCAACCATTGAGTTTTCCTGTTAATCTAACACCAATTAATTTAGGAAATTTTAATTCCCACGCCATGGCAGCCATTACGTCTACTGCATCAGCTCCACCAACACCAATTGCAATCATTCCTAAACCACCTGCATTAACAGTATGAGAATCTGTACCAATCATCATCCCACCTGGAAAAGCATAATTCTCTAGAACAACTTGATGAATAATGCCTGCGCCTGGCTTCCAGAAACCAATGCCATATTTGTTAGAAATAGAGGACAAAAAATTAAAAACCTCGTTGTTTTGGTTGAGGGATTCTTGTAAGTCTTTACTTGCACCAACTTTCGCTTGAATCAGGTGGTCTGCATGAACAGTAGAGGGAACGGCTACTTTCTTTTTTCCCGCTTGCATAAATTGTAACAAGGCCATCTGTGCTGTTGCATCTTGCATAGCAACACGATCTGGTGCAAAATCTACGTACGAATTGCCTCGAGAATAAACTTGGCTTGCATTACCCTCCCAAAGATGCGTATAAAGAATTTTTTCAGTCAATGTTAAAGGGCGTCCAACTAATTTTCGCGCAGCTTCTATTCGCTCGGGATACAAGGAATAAATTCTTTTTATCATTTCAATATCAAAAACCATATATTTTAACTTAATAATTTCAGTAAAAGTAAGAATTTTTGTTCGTTGGGAAGCTTGATTACACCGATATTTTTTCCAAAATTCCTACTAAACTAGGTTTCTAATTCACGGAAGTGGACCTTAAATTAGTATTATTACCATTCAACTATTACCTTTGATTTCAGGTGTTAGAAAAACTAAAAATAATTGATCTTTCAACAGTTTTGGCAGGGCCATCAGTGGCAACTTTTTTTGCTGAGTTAGGAAGTCACGTTATTAAAATTGAAAATAAGCACAACCCCGACGTCACTCGGTCATGGTTTTTTCAAGGGGAGGAAAAACAAGACGTTTCCGCTTATTTTTCTAGTATAAATTATAAAAAAGAATATCGGCCCCTCGATTTATTAAACCCAATTGATTATAATTCTTTCCTTGAGGAAATATCCAAGGCTGATATTCTTATCAGTAATTTTAAAGAGGGCGACGAGGAAAAATTAAAGGTGAGCGATGAGGATCTTCGAGTCATTAATCCAACTTTAATTATAGGCAAAATAAAGGGTTTTAGCGATGAAAGTGATCGAGTAGCTTATGATTTAATTTTACAGGCAGAAACAGGGTTTATGTCTATAAATGGCACACAGGAAAGCGGTCCATTAAAAATGCCGGTTGCGTTAATTGATGTCTTGGCCGCGCACCATTTAAAAGAAGGGCTATTGCTTGCGCTAATCGAACGAACGAAAAATGGTACGGCAAAAACGGTGGAGGTTTCGTTATATGATGCAGCGGTTTGTAGTTTAATCAATCAAGCATCAAATTATTTAATGTCGGGTAAAGTTCCCGAGAGAATGGGAAGTTTACATCCTAACATTGCCCCATACGGCGAGTTATTTGAAACTAAGGATGGTCAACTCATTACTTTTGCAATTGGAAGTAACCTTCATTTTTTTAAATTATGTCGTTTTCTTGAGTTGAATCTTTTATTGAATGATATTCGGTTTGCAGATAATCAGCAGCGTGTAATTCATCGGGGGGAACTTGAAAAATTACTCAAAGAAAAAGTATCAGAGCGAACGAGCGAGCAAATTATTACTGCTATGAGATCAGAAAAAGTTCCCTATGGTATTATTAAAAATATTGATGAGGTTGTATCTAGTGCCGCTTCAAAAAAAATGATAAAGACAGAAATTATAGATATGAAAACAACCAAGCGGATGTCTCAAATTGCTTTCACATGGAAATAAGATCTCCACAAACACCACAAGAATGGGAATCATATTATGATTTGCGTTATCGGGTTTTACGCCAACCTTGGAATCAAAAAAAAGGGAGTGAACGGGACGATCAAGAGGACGATGCAGCGCATTTTGCTGTTTTTCAAGGTTTCGTAATTATCGCTGTTGGCAGGCTGGATATCCTTGATGACTCCGTTGGTAAAGTGAGGTATATGGCTGTAGAGGAGTCATTTCAAGGAAAGAATATAGGAAAAGCATTAATGGAGTTTATTTTGACTCGTTGCGAAACAGAACAGCTTCACACTATCATTTTGCATGCTAGAGAAATAGCAGTGCCGTTTTATGAACGATTAGGATTTCGGATAGTGGAGAAATCACACTTGTTGTTTGGTGAAATACAACATTACTTAATGGAAAAAAAATAAGGCTAGTGTAAACTAGCCTTATTTCCTATATTATGTATTCAATTTATTATAAAACGATTAGTTTTCTTAGGGCTATTGTCTCATTTAAATGGCGTAATGTAACAAAATAGATTCCTGAAGATAAATTTTCTGTTTGGTAGCTTTGTTGATTCGTAACATTTTCGCTATTCAAAATTTTACCATTTGAATCTGTTATTGTTAGTTCATCAATATCATTATTAAACCATTCAATTGTGGCATTATTAACCGTTGGGTTGGGGTAAATTATCAATTCAGTATTTTGGTTATCAACTATTCCGCTAGTGCTTTCAAATAATACGGTTGCATTAATAGTTGTTTGACATCCGTTATTATCCATCACCGTAACGGTGTAAATTCCAGGGGATAAGTTTGATAAATCTTCGGTGGTTTCGTTATTACTCCATAGATAAGTATATGCTGGAGTTCCTCCGGTTACGTTTAGGTCAATCGCACCATTATTAGTATTATTTGCAGGGCTAGTGCTTACTGATGCAACAAGGTCATTTGGTTGTGAAATAGAATAGCTTACGTAGGTTATACAACCGTTACCATCGGTTAATGTTAATCGATATGTTCCAGGGCTTAAGTCAGCTAGATCTTGAGATGTAGCGCCGTTGTCCCATGCGTATGTATATCCTGGTGTACCTTGAACAATATTTACATCGATAGCTCCATTACCTAAACCGAAACAAGAGACATTGGTTTGATTCGCATTAATTACGGTAGGTGAACTTGTTGAAACATCAATAGTTGTATCTAAAACACAGCCATGAGCATCTGTGATCTGAATAGCGTAGTTACCAATTGCTAAACTATCTTGAAATAGTCCAATGTAATTATTTGACCAAACCGCAGTGTATGGAGCTTGACCACCACTTGGATTGATCGTTATACTTGAGGAATTTATGGCACAACTTCCAGTTACTATAGCGTTAGTTTGGATTGGTTGAGAAACAAAGTTACTAGCCATCAAAACTGCTGCTGAAGCGTCAATTCTTCCTGATCCAATTTTTCCAGTGTAGTTTGGATTTAAAGCATCAATATTATTTGAGCTATTCTTTAATATATATTCAATATCTAAATTAGTAAGACAAGGATTAACAGCTAACATTAGAGCAACTACTCCGCTAACTATTGGGGTAGCATAGGATGTTCCTGAACTGTTGAAGTACCATCCCGGAGCAGCCGTAATAGCAACGTTGTATCCTGGGGCACTCAAATCAACTGTTGAATTGTGCTGATGCGTGCTCATTGGGTCACCTGCAATTGCTTCGTGGCTATCATTAAACCCAATACTAGTAACTGAAAACACATTGGCAAGAGCGGAAGGGTAAACCAACTGGTCAGGACTTCCACATGTTGTTCCATTTCCTGCAGCGGCAATAATAAAACTGCCATTATTATATGCTTCGTTAATCACATCTTGGCTGTATTGATTATAAAAGCAACCTGATGTCCAACTTAAATTTATTATGTCAATTCCGGCATAGGATGCAGCTAAAATTTCATTAAATGACATTTGGTATAAAGCAAGGGAGCTATTAAATCCGATGGAGCTTTTTCCCAAATTATTATCAGTATTTCCTGCTGCTAATATAGCAACTGCTGTACCATGTGTTTGTGTTAAAGTGTTTGTATTATCGTAGTAGCTTACTTTTCCAACTAATTCTTCGTGGTTTACATAGTAATTTTGATCTGAGATTCCAATTACAACAGCACTGTTACCTTGTGTTATGTCCCACGCACCACTTGCATTTATTAAGTCTAATGCATAATCTGAAGGAAATTCAATAGAATAATCATTTGTCGTGTAAAGCGATTCATATTTTGGTGCTAGTACAACGCCCTTTGTAAGTGTTGGCTGGTTTGTAAATGCGTCTAAAAGAACTTGCTCGCTGCAATTACACGTAATTTCGTAAACCTTTTGAAGCTTCTCTTGCTTAGATGCAGGCAATGCTTTCACAACTCCGGTGATTGAAAGGGAGCTAATTAGAGAATTAAACGTTGCATTATTGGAGGAAAGTAGACCATCCGAGTTTAAGATAGGTACCAATTCTTCTTGTTGAATTGTTGCCCAGATCTTGCCATTCTCTTGACCATGAACAGAAATCGTGGACATTCCGATTAGGATTGAAAAGAAAATTTTCGAAGTTAGATTTGCTTTCATACTTTTTAGTTTTAAGTGTTGTTTGTAAATGATGATACAAATCAACTTCTTTAAAATAAGTACGAAAACAGTTTCAAAAGGAAGGAAGAGTAAAATACGCTAACGTACTAATTAAAGAATACGTAGTTTATCAAATAGACTACGTAGTTATACGTAGCGTTGTTTATTTTTGGGCGAGTCTAAATAAATAAATCGCAACTAGTGAAAATAATAAATTAGGCATCCATACAGCTATAATAGCAGGAAAACCAATCTTTATGGCCGTTACTGCCATAACCTTCATGCAAAAAATATAAATAAAGACAAATCCAAGACCTATAGCAATATTAGCCCCAACGCCTCCACGTTTTTTTCTTGAGGAAACAGCAACGCCAATAATCGTTAATATGTAAGTGGCAAAAGGATACGATGTTCGCTGGTATAACTCAATTTCATAAAAAGGGACCTGAGAAGACCCTTTGTATTTCTCACGTTTAATCATACTCGTTAGTTCACTGTAAGTCATTGTTTCAGCAACATTTTCTCTTTGGGCCATTTCACTGATCTTAAAATCAAAAACAGTATCTTTTTTGGCGGAGTGTATCATTTTTCCTTTTGGAAAAGAAAGCCATTTCTCATACACATCCGTAAGTATCCAATTATTTGTTCCTTCAATATTTTTAGCTTTACGTGCTTTCAGAAAATAGTAGGGCTGTAAACTATCATTCCACAATTGAATAACCAAGTCTTTTACTTCGCCTTCCTGATTCGAATAATTTGAAAAATAAATAAGTTGATTTCCTGGATACTCTGCATGGTAATCCTGGACGGTCATTCCTTCGCGATAATATTTTTCTTCAAAATCTAATCGTATTTTATTTGTTCTTGGTACAATAAAGTGATTCAAGATCAAGGACAAAAACATAAGTATTGTTGATGCCATTATGTAGGGTCTTAAGAAGCGATTAATAGGCCGGCCACTAAACCACATAGGAACTATTTCGGTGTCTTGGGCCATCTTAGCAGTAAACCAAATCACCGAAATGAAAATTATCATCGAAGAAAACATGTTGCCGTGAAAGATGATAAAGCCCAAATAATATTCAAAAACGATAGCGGAAAAAGGAGCGCGATGCGAAATAAATTCACTTAGTTTATCTGAGACATCAAAAACAACAGCGAAAAGCATAATGATCCCCAACATAAAAAAGAAAGTGCTCAAAAACTTTCGAATAATATATTTATCGAGGATTTTCAGCATGAATTATCTTTTTTGAGAAAGTTGTTTTACCATCGTGTTTTTCCATGCTAAGAAGTCACCGGCTTTAATGTGCTGCCTTGCTTGATCTACTAATTCAAGGTAAAAGGCTAAATTATGAATGGTCGCAATTTGAATTCCAAGGTATTCTTTGGAACTTATTAAATGCCTTAAATACGCCTTTGTATATACTTGGTCTACCCAAACTTTTGAAGTTGGATCAATGGGACTAAAATCATCTGCCCACTTTTTATTTTTTATATTTAAGGTTCCTTCCCAGGTGAAAAGCATGCCATGCCGCGCATTTCGACTTGGCATTACGCAATCAAACATGTCGATTCCTAAGGCTATGCATTCTAGAATATTCCAAGGAGTTCCCACTCCCATTAAATAGCGCGCTTTATCTTTCGGTAGAATACTACAAACGTGCTCTGTCATCGCATATAATTCATCTTCAGGTTCCCCAACTGACAAACCACCAATTGCATTACCGATCTTACCATATTCAGCGATTGTTTCAGCTGAAATCGTTCTCAAATCTTTAAATGTACTTCCTTGCACGATAGGGAACAGGCACTGGTCGTATTCATAAAGTGGTCGTGTATTATTCATATGGTCGTGACAGCGTTTTAACCAGCGGTGTGTAAGTTCCATTGAATTTTTAGCATAACGATAATCGCATGGATATGGAGTACATTCGTCAAAGGCCATGATAATATCTGCTCCAATGCTGCGCTGCATGTCAATTACTGTTTCGGGCGAAAAAAATAAATAGCTTCCATTTAGGTGCGACTGAAACGTAACACCCTCCTCTTTTATTTTCCTTGATCCTGACAGCGAGTATACTTGGTATCCGCCACTATCGGTGAGCATTGGGCGCTCCCAACCAATGAATTGGTGCAACCCCCCCGCTTTTTCAATAATTTCTAGTCCAGGTCGTAAAAATAAATGATAGGTATTTCCTAGAATTATTTGTGCACCAATATCATCTCTCAATTCTTGTTGATGAACTCCTTTAACACTACCTACCGTACCAACAGGCATGAAAATTGGCGTTGTAATGCTGCCATGGTCAGTATGTAGAAGCCCAATGCGCGCCGAGGTGTCTTTATCTTCCTGGAGTAAATCAAAGTGCATAAGAATGTTGAAAAAAAAGTAAGACAAAGATACGTGTATTTAATTTGCCACCTCATCTTTGTACAAATTCAAATTATATGTCCATTTTCGACCATTGGTCATGGGATTTTTTTTCGATATTATTTTTATTTTTTGCAGCTTTTGTTGGGATTCAACTTTTATATGTTGCGCTCATATTTGTTCGATTAGCTTTTTATAAAAAGAAAAAAGGAATTCCCTTAGGTTATGCGCCTATCAGTATTATTATTGCGGCTAGAAATGAGTCGGATAATTTATATGATAATTTACCGTATATACTTTCTCAAGATTACCCCGAATTTGAGGTTATTATTGTCAATAATCAATCTGTTGACGATAGCGCATGGCTATTAAAAGCGTTATGTCTTCATCATAAAAACCTAAAGGTTGTAGAAATTGAGAAAAATAAGCATTTATTACCGGGAAAAAAACTTCCTATTACCTTAGGGGTGAAAGCAGCAAAATACGAGCGGATGTTTTTTACAGATGCAGATTGTAAGCCGGCATCTAATCAGTGGCTGCGAATTATGAGCGAATCCTTTACCGAAGAAAAAGAAATTGTTTTGGGTTATGCACCTTATTTTAGATCAAAAGGAATAATTAATAAAATCATCCGTTATGATACCGCTTTTATTGGCGTTAGCTATTTATCCTTGGCTTTGGCCAAATTGCCTTACATGGGAGTCGGTCGAAATCTAGCGTACACAAAAAAAGTCTTTGAATCCGTTAGAGGATTTAAGTCACATTATTCAGTTCCTTCGGGAGATGACGATTTATTTATACAAGAAGCGGCGGTAAATCAAAATTATACCATACAGATTGCGCCAGAAACATTTTGTTATTCAAAAGCATCAGAAACTTGGAAAAGTTGGGTAAGGCAAAAAACAAGGCACTACTCTACATCAAGTCGATATAACTTTATTAAGAAAGCATTGTTAGGAATATATCCCTTATCGTTGTTGTTGTCATGGTTATCTTGTGTTATTTTGTTATTTGATTCGAGATTGTTTGGAATTACTTTATTTCTATTTGGATTTATGCTTTTAGCAAAATGGTTAATTCAGGGAAAATGCCTTCGTCAATTAAACGAAAAAAGTTTTGTATTTACCTTCCCTTTGTGGGATTTAGGTCATGCATTATTAATGCCACTGTTGTATAATTTTTCCGATCACAAAAGGTATAAAAAATGGTAGAAAACGAGCATTTATCAGATAAAGCAAAACATGATTTTGTATTGGTTGAGGCTGCAAAAGAGGGTAAACAGGCCGCTTATGCAGAATTAATGGATCGTTACAAGGAATCAATTTACTACATGATGTTGAAAATGGTGAAAAACCAAGATGATGCGGATGATTTGACTATTGAAGCATTCGGAAAAGCATTTAACCGTTTGGACCAATATTCTCCTAGCTTTGCTTTTAGTACGTGGTTATTTAAAATTGCTTCAAATAATTGCATCGATTTTATTCGAAAAAAGCGTGTACAAGTATTGAGTATGGATACTGGAATTACCACATCCGATGGTGAGACTCGTCGCATTGATGCTAAATCAATGACGCATAATCCAGAGGAATCGCTGATATATGGACAGCGACTTGTACACATGCGTTTATTGGTTAGTAAATTAAAACCGCGTTACAAGGAACTTGTTGAAAAACGTTACTTTGAAGAACTTAGTTATGAGGAAATTGCACAGCAATTAAATTTACCATTAGGCACTGTTAAAGCACAGCTATTTAGAGCAAGAGATTTTCTGGCAAATATGATGGAAAAAACAAAGGATACGATTTAAGTGATAAGTATTGCATCTTATTTTAGTGAGCTTTCAAAAAATCAAGCACAGCAATTCGAAAAATTACCGAGTCTTTATCGTTTTTGGAATGAGCAAATTAATGTCATTTCACGTAAAGACATGGAAAATTTTAATGAACGACATGTACTGCATTCTTTAGGAATTGCTAAAGTTCTTTCGTTTAAAAAGGAGACACAAGTCCTGGACGTTGGAACGGGTGGAGGTTTTCCGGGAATTCCCTTAGCTATTTTATTTCCGGAAGTTCAATTTACGCTAGTAGATTCCATTGGAAAGAAAATTAAAGTAGTGAAAGAAATTTCTGACGAATTAGGATTGCAAAATATAAGTGCACACCATCAGCGTGCCGAAGCAGTAAAAGGAAAATATCATTTCATTGTAAGTCGAGCAGTTACACAAATGCCCGAATTTATTGAATGGGTATCCTCAAAAATAGAAAAGCAATCAGCTCATAGCCTAAAAAATGGTATTCTTTACTTGAAAGGAGGGGATTTGAAAGAGGAGCTATCTTCTGTTAAACAAAAGCACAGTATATTTTCATTAAGCGACTATTTTGAAGAACCATTTTTTGAAACTAAAAAAGTGGTGCATGTAGAACTTAATTGAGTAGTATCGGATAGGTTAACACAAAGGCAGGAATTTCGACATTAAATACATCACCGAGAACTAAATCTTTAAAAGTGTAATGCCCAGACATTTTGCCGTAGGGCATAAATAATTCTGTAAAACTTGAATATTCAAAGCTTTCTTCAGGATTAATTTCGGGCGTAAAGCCAATAACTCCCTCTCCCTCTACTTCTGCATTGCCTAATAATACATGCTCAATCTTCCAATATCGCCTCAACAATTGAACGTTATTCTGCAAGTGATTGGTAATTTTAACATCATACCTATATCGGAATGGACCATTTGGGATGCTTGATTCTTGTTCCAGAAAACTACTAGTTACCTCAATTTCAATACTTATGGTTCGCTTATCAATCATTGCCTGTTTTGTAATTTAATAACATTTGAACGAATTAGTTTTTTTTTTCAGGTAATTAATTCAAAAAATTAATCCATTTAACATTCAAAAATAAGATAAAAAATCATTTTTTCAAAAGCGATAGTTTAATATCACTAATGAGGAAAAAGCTTCCGCAGATGACAATTGTTTCGTTGTACAAGGTGTCGCTAACTATTTCGTTTATGGCTGCATTTATTTCTTTATATACTTTTTTAACTGCGCCAATTTCCGCGGCTAATTCTGACAGTTCTTTATAAGTAGTACTCCGTTCATTTTTAAAAACACATAAATTTATTTCGCTTGTTGAGGGTAAATTAGAAATGAGTTTCTTCAAGTCCTTATCTCCACTGCTTCCGACGATAAATTTTAATTTTTCATGTGGTGTATCCTGTAATTCTTTCAATAGGATTTTTATTCCCGCTTCATTATGTGCAGCATCTATGATAATTTGGGGCTGTTTTTGAATTTTTTGAAAGCGTCCGAAAAGCCCAGTATTTTCATATAGATTTCTAAGTGCCAAATTCACTACGGCATCTTTTGCCTCAATGCCAATGACGGACAATCCTTGTATTGCTGTTTGCAGATTTGTTTGTTGATAATTTGCAATACCATCTACTTTAGTGTATGTAGGTAATAAAAATTGAATACTCGTTTGCTTTTCAAGGGCGTGGTTCAGGAAAATATTTTTTGTTTCTGCTGTTTCTTCGGCCACAAATACGGGTACCTTATTTTTAATTATTCCGGCTTTTTCTGCAGCAATCGCCTCGATAGTGTTCCCCAAAAAGTTTTGATGGTCAAGTCCTATATTTGTAATGATACTAAGTAAGGGTTGCACCACATTCGTTGCATCTAATCGCCCTCCTAAGCCTGTTTCTATAATCGCGTAAGTGCAATTTTGTGCAGCAAAATACTCCATTGCCATCACGAAAGTAATTTCAAAAAAGGAGGGCTGAAAAGGCAATTCGATTTCACGTAGTTTCGTGCAAAATGTGACAACATCCTCCTCAGAAATTGTTGTTCCATTTATTAGTATTCGCTCCTTGAAATCAAAAATGTGAGGAGAGGTAAAGAGTCCCACTTTTTCGCCTTTTTCGGTAAGAATGGACGCAATAAATGAACAGGTAGAACCTTTTCCATTTGTGCCAGCAACATGAATTGTTTTTGTCTTAAGATGTGGATTACTAAAGGTATTTAGTAACTTCTCAACCCTTTCTAAACCTGGTTTATATGCTTCGGCTCCAATTTCTTGATAGGAGGGAAATTGTTTGAAAAGCCAATCAATAGTTTGCTTGTACTTATTGCGCACGAACTATACAGGTAACATAGGTATATTGTGTACCAGCACTTTTATCTTGTTTATACCTAACTTGCCTAATTACTTCGCTGATAACTCCGTTTATAATACGTTGATCTGTGGTAGTTGTTTTTGATGCTATGTTGTTTCCGCTTAGTACTTTTCCTTCGCTATTTATGATTAGTTTTAAGTGGACCTTGATATCAACATCTGTTTTATATTTTGGTAAGATTGGGTCATTTAATCTTACTCTGTGAATCCCATTGCCAGGCCCATTTCCAATTCCTTCGCCTCCATCACCTTCCCCAGATCCCGGCCCATTAAGGGATCCATTACCTGTTCCATTGCCACCACCAGTACCACCAGTACCAAAAGGATTTGGAGCACTATTAGTTCCGTTATTAGCCGGAGCATTAAAGTCATTTCCTACTACTGTATTGGGATTTTCATGTTTAACTGGATTTATCGGAGCATTATTTTCAGTTCCGCCGCCATCACTGCCTCCTGTTTTGGCTATTTCAACATTATCTTTATCAATTATCATTTGTTCTATCACCGCATCTGATTTAAGTGGTGGTCGGGCTTTTGGAATTGGCACGTGTATAAATAAGTAGCAGGCGCTTATTAAAAAAAATAGAATAATTATTGAGGATGAAAGAATTGCTACCTTCAGTTCTTTGTTTTCGTCTGTGTTTTCAGCGGGGAGTACGTACATAATAGATTCTGTTTTTTATTTAGTAAAAAACTATAAACGGAAATTGATGCTGAAGGTTACTGATTTTTGTGTATTTATTCTTCAGTAGTGGCGATAATAATTTTTAAATTATTTTTCATGCCGAGTCCTAATAAATCGACTAATTCTTGGACTTCTGAACTTTTAGGAATTCTTAATATTACAGTTTGATCGTTCAACTTAGCTGTTTCAATGAGTAATTTCTGCTCAATACCTTCCCTTGTTACTTCCTCTTTATTGACGAAATATTTTTTATCTTGTGTTACTGTTAACGTAACATGTTGTTTTTTCGTTTTTTCGTTTGCATCTGACTTAGGCAAAGGAACCTTGATTACATTAGGATTTGCCAAGGTCGAAATGATTAAGAAAAATAAAAGTAAGAAAAACATGATGTCACTTAAAGCCGAAGTAGCTACTTCAACATGAAAGCGTTTATTGCGCTTTATTGCCATTGTTTGTTCTAAGGAGGTTTGCGAAATCTAAACTTACTTTTTGAATATTCAATGCATAATTATCAATCATTCCGTTTAGGAGATGATACCCTGCAAAAGCTATAATTCCAACAATTAGGCCTGAACCTGAGCTAATCATTTTTTCATAAAGCCCACCTGAAATATTACTAATCGAAACATTTTCTGTAATGGAAATAGAGTAGAAAATTTTAATTACACCGGAAATAGTACCTATAAATCCTAATGTTGGGGCAATTCCGGCTATTAAACCCAAATGGCCTAAATTCCTTTCCATTTTTCCAATTTCGATATTTGCCGCTTTTTCCATATTTGATTGCCGCTCAACATAACCTCTATCCATCGATTGCACTCCTTCATTCACTACACTTCCAAATGCTGTTTTATCTTTTGAAAGTTTGTCCATAACCTTATCATAATTTGTAGCTAAAAGATCATCTTTTATATCTCTTAATAAATCGCTGTTAAATTTTGTCATCCTTCGAATATACCGATACTTTTCTACCATTACGATTAAGGAATAGAATAAAAGAATCCCAATTGGAATTAAAAACACCCCACCCTTCATTAAAAATTCAAATGCCGAAATATCCTCCTGAGTTTTTTTGATGGGAACTTGTGCTATATTTTGGGCTATTGTAAATACGCCTATCAATAAAAATGATCCAGTAACAAAAAGTTTCATTTGTTTTTTCATACTTCAAAATAAAATTTGTGTCTCAAAATTATAAATAAGGCACAACTTTTTTTTCAATAGTGCAATTAGATATCCACATCGAATTGTTACCTTATTTATCGAATAATACGATTAATACAATTTGGCACACTTCTTTTGTAAGAAAACAAAGTCATTAAACGAGTTGTTGAAGTGCGATTTCGAGCGCTGCCTTTGCTATCCCGGTTTTTGCCTTATTTTTAGTAAAGGTAGCTTGTAAAGCTTTTTTAATAATGTCGCTAGTATCCTCAAAAATAGCAGCATCTTCAATTGTATCTAAATCGTTACTCATAAGATATGCAAATACGCGTGCCATGCCACAATTAGCAATAAAATCGGGGATTAATGACAAGCTATTATCTGCTTTTTCTGCGATTGCACCAAAAAATATTTCTGGATCGGCAAAAGGGACATTGGCACCGGAAGATATCACGCTAATCCCAGTATTAAGCATACGGCTTAATTGTTCCTCGGTAATCATTCGGCTCCCAGCGCAAGGAATAAAGACATCGGCTTGTACATCCCAAATACGAGCGTTAACGTCATCGTATGACAATAAGTTTTCGTGGGAAAGCGCTGTCCCTTTTTTAGTTAAATACAGTGATTTAACTTCCTCAAATGTTAAACCATTTTCATTGATTAATCCGCCATTTCGATCAATAATCCCAACTATTAAAGCACCTTCTTTTGCTAAATAATACGCTGCAGAAGAGCCAACATTTCCCCATCCTTGCACGAGTACTCTTTTACCCTTTAATTCACCACCCCAAATGGAATAATAATGTTGAATAGAGGTAGCTACTCCAAAACCTGTAATCAAATCAGCAACAAGGTATTTTCGACTAACAGATGGAGAGTAGCGCTCGTCTTCAACCACTTTAGAAACACCTTGTCTTAATTGTCCTATTCTATTTATTTTCTGAGATTCTTTCGGTTGAAAGTGTCCATTAAATACACCTTCTTGTGGATGCCATACACCACAATCTTCTGTTATCGGAATGACTTCATGAATTTCATCAACATTTAAATCTCCTCCTGTTCCGTAGTAATTTTTCAATAAAGGAGATACTGCAGCAAACCATCTTTTTAAGACTTCTTTTTTTCTAGGATCTGTGGGATCGAAGTTGATTCCTGACTTTGCACCACCAATTGGCGGACCTGCAACGGTAAATTTTACTTCCATGGTTTTCGCCAGTGATTCAACTTCTCTTTTATCAAGACCTTTTCTCATTCTAGTGCCACCACCAGCCGCGCCACCGCGTAGGCTATTGATAACGATCCATCCTTCTGCTTCCGTTTCACTATCTTTCCATTCGAAAACGATTTCCGGTCTTTTACTTTCAAATTTTTTTAGTAATTCTTTCATATTGTTCACTTATTAGCGCCGGCAAAGGTACGCTTTTAAATTAGTTGGTAGACACACGCTTTTTATAGGGGTATTTAGTAGCCGGGTATGTGCAACACGCCGCTTACAATGGCTCGATTCGCACCGGTAGCGCTAGGGTCATTAGTGGCTTTATTTTCCAAGTACCGATACCCAAGAAATGCAAAGATAATTGCTTCTTTAAAATCAATGAGCTCGAGTTCAGGAATAATAATCTTACCGGAATAATGGGCTGCGATGCGCTCAATTAAGAAATTGTTCTTTGCACCACCGCCTGTAATATAAACGGAACTTAACTTCTCATTGATAAGAACCTTGGCTATTTGGAGAGCTTCGTGCTCTACAATGGTTCGCATAATGGAACTTGGCACTGAAAAATCATCGATTAGTGAAAGGAATTCTGAATTTAGCCATTCAGTTCCAATAGATTTGGGACCACTATTTTTATAATATTCAATTTGGTTTAAGGTCGCTAACAATTGGGTGTTTAATTCGCCGCTTCTTGAGATTTCCCCGCCGGAATCAAAATCCTTCCCATATTTATTAGCAAATCGATTAATTGGCAGATTTCCCGGGCAAATATCAAATGCTTTGAGTTGACCATCTTTCTTAAAGCTGATGTTAGTAAAGCCACCAATATTTAAAAATGATTCTGCAAGATTTGAAAACAAATATTCATCGCCTAATGGAACCAATGGAGCTCCTTGTCCACCGGCTAAAATATCTCGGGTTCTAAAATCATTGATTACATTAATACCAGTTTGGAATGCTAGTGTGCTACCGCATCCAATTTGGGTTGAAAATCCTTTGCTGGGTTGGTGAAAAATAGTTTGTCCATGACAAGCAATGGCATCTATGTCTATTGAGTTAATGGCAAGTTGCTGAAGAAAATCGTTAGCCGATTCCCCATAAAACTGACCTATTTGCTTGTCTAGTTGGTATATATTACTTGCTGAAAGTGTCTCAATGCTGTCTAAGGCCTCAAGGATATCTTTGGGGTAGGCGATTGTTCGGCTGTGGAGTAGTTTGAATGAGTATCCCTCAACACTATTTTTAAAAGAAACATGTGCAATATCTAATCCATCTTTTGATGTTCCAGACATTAATCCGATGATTTGAGTCATTTGTGAAAACTTTTAGGATTAAAGAACAAAAATCACTTATTTTTGTAAATATAATGCAATAACTTTTGACTATGAATTTTGATTTAACAGAGGAACATAAAGCGGTTAAGGAAGCAGCGAGAGATTTCGCTCAAAATGTATTAAAACCAGGCGTAATAGAAAGAGACAATCTTCAGAAGTTTCCCGCTGAAGAAATAAAGCAATTAGCTGAACTCGGATTTATGGGGATGATGGTTGATCCAAAATACGGAGGCAGTGGAATGGACACCTTATCGTATGTCTTGGCGATGGAAGAAATTTCTAAGGTAGATGCTTCCGCCTCAGTTTGTATGTCGGTCAATAATTCTTTGGTATGTTGGGGTATAGAAAAATTCGGAACAGAAGAGCAAAAACAAAAGTATTTAGTTCCATTAGCTACAGGTGAAAAAATTGGTGCTTTTTGTTTATCGGAACCAGAAGCAGGATCAGATGCTACTTCTCAGGTGACTTCCGCCATCGATATGGGGGATCATTATCTCTTAAATGGCACAAAAAATTGGATTACAAATGGATCAACCGCTTCCGTTTACTTGGTTATTGCACAAACGAACAGAGAGTTGGGTCATAAAGGGATCAATGCATTAATTGTGGAGCGTGGAATGGATGGTTTTATTGTCGGTGCAAAAGAAGATAAATTGGGTATTCGCGGCAGTGATACGCATACCTTGTTATTTAATGATGTCAAGGTTCCTAAAGAAAATAGGATTGGGGAAGATGGTTTTGGATTTAAATTCGCAATGAAGGTATTAAGTGGCGGTAGAATTGGCATTGCTGCTCAAGCGCTTGGTATTGCTGCAGGCGGATTTGAATTAGCGCTGGCTTATTCGAAAGAACGAAAAACATTTGGAAAAGAAATATATAAACATCAGGCGATTGCTTTTAAGTTAGCCGATATGGCCACTGAGATAGAAGCAGCACGTTTGCTGGTTTATCGTTCTGCACTCGATAAGGATGCTGGAAGAAACTACGATCAATCGAGTGCAATGGCAAAGCTTTATGCTTCTAAGGTAGCAATGGAACAAACCATTGAGGCCGTTCAGATTCATGGTGGGTATGGTTTTGTGAAAGAATACCACGTTGAACGCTTAATGCGTGATGCCAAGATCACTCAGATTTATGAGGGGACTTCTGAAATTCAAAAAATTGTTATTTCTCGGGGACTGCTATCTGATTAAACAGCTAGTTGTTTTACAAATTCTAATGCTTTGCTTACATGCCCAACAGGGTCAGTTTGAGAATTGTAAATGCCATGAATTTTTTTATCCTTTCCGATAATATAGGTAACCCTTCCAGGAATTAATCCAAATAGATTGCTTGGTACGGCGAATAATTTTCGGATTTTACCACCTTCATCGCTTAATAAATCAAATGGTAATTGGTAATTAGCAGCAAACTTTTTGTGACTCGTAGTTGAGTCGGAAGATATGCCAAAAACCGTACATCCAAGTTCTTGAAAATCTTGATGGGTATCGCGAAAACGACATGCTTCTTTTGTACAACCAGGGGTATCATCTTTTGGATAAAAAAATAGTACAATGATTGAATTTCCGAGTTGCTCACTCATGTCAATGGTCTCGCTCTCCTGGTTTAGCAACTTAAATTCAGGGCAATAATCGTCAATTTGTATCATACGTTTGGGCTTAATGCTTCTTTATACCGCGCTAAAACTCGTTCTCGTGCGAATGTATGTTCTATGATTGGTTTTGGATATTTATCTGTCCCAAATTCAGGGACCCATTTTTTAATGTATAAAAATGTTGGATCAAATTTTTGTTGTTGAATTGTTGGATTGAAGACTCGGAAATAGGGTGCAGCATCACAGCCGGAACCTGCGGCCCATTGCCAACCACCCACATTACTTGCTAATTCAAAATCCAATAGTTTTTCCGCAAAATAGGCTTCTCCTAGCCTCCAATCAAGAAGTAAGTGCTTCGTTAAAAAACTAGCGACCACCATTCTTACTCGGTTATGCATAAAACCGGTTTCATTGAGTTCACGCATGCCGGCGTCAACTATAGGATATCCTGTTATTCCATCACACCATGCCTGAAAGTGAGCTTCATTTCGTTCCCAAATAATCCGATCATAACTTGGTTTAAAAGCATTATTGATTGTTTTTGGAAAATGAAAGATAATCATTTGGTAAAAATCTCGCCAGATTAATTCATTGAGATAAGTAGCGTTATGTTTTAGGGCATATGTCGCTAGCGAACGAATGCTAATGGTGCCAAACCGTAAATGAATGCTTAAACGTGATGTACCTAATAAAGCTGGAAAGTTTCTAGTCTCGTGGTAGTTTGAAATAATCGTTTCAGGAAAATTATTACTTGGAAAAATTGTTTTGATTTTGGAATTAAACCCCATTTCTTCCATCGAGATAAGTGAAGTAAATTCATTCGCTTGTCTAAGATGATGAGTCTGCTCGCTGCTTTCAAAGGAGGCTAGTTGGTCTTCCGTTAATTGTTTTTTCCATTTGTTTGCATACGGTGTGTAGATCGTGTAGGGGAGCCCGTCGTCTTTTGTCACTTCACTTTTTTCAAAAATGACATGGTCTTTGGCTTCAATAAACGTACAGTTTATACTACTAAGTTTTACCTTGATTTCCGAATCACGAATTAGAGCATAAGGCTCGTAATCTGAGTTTGTAAAAACATGGCTGCAGGCTAGTTTTGAAGATAGGTCGGGAATGCAATGCGTGGGGTCGCCATAAATCACAAGTAAATCAGTTCCGAGCGACTGATACTGCTGTTTTAAGCGACTAATTTCTTGATAAATAAAAGCGACTCTTTGGTCGTCCTTCTGTAAATTAGAAAGTATTTGTTTATCAAAAATAAACACCGGCTGAACTTTAAATCCAGATGTTAGTGCTTTAAACAATCCCGCATTATTGTCAATTCGGAGGTCTCTTCTATGCCAAAAAAGTACGGTACTACTCATATTAAAAGGATTAATTTCCGTCGAAATAAACGATGTTATTTTCTGTTTCCCATAGTTTAATACTTAGCTCATATTTTTTGTCTAGGGCTTCTCGCATCAAACCATAAATAATAGCTGCTACATTTTCTGCAGTGGGATTTAATTGTTCGAATTCTGGACAATCTAGGTTAAGGTTTCGATGGTCAAAACGATCAATAATTTCTTTTTTAATTATTGATTTCAAAATCTTGAGATCGATTAGGTAACCTGTTTCAGCATCTATTTCTCCCGAAACCCACACTTCTAAAATGTAGTTATGTCCGTGATAGTTTGGATTGTTGCATTTATCAAATACAGCTTCGTTTTTTTCATCAGTCCAATCAGGGCGAAATAATCGGTGTGCAGCATTAAAGGTACTGCGCCTACAAACTTTTAACATGGAAATAGTTGGATTAATTTATCGTAATGTTGGCGCATAATTATTTTCAACCAAACAGTATATTGTGACGGATTTACTTCAATATTTTCTTTCAACTCCAACAAAGATATCCACTGATAGTCAGCAACTTCATCTTTGTTAAGAATGGGGTTATTTGAGGAAAATCCTATGAATACATGGTCAATTTCATGCTCAATAAGTTCGTTTTCCATTTTTGCCTTATAAGTAAAACTAAAAGAAGATGATAAATCGCAAACCATGCCCATTTCTTCCATTAATCGTCGCTTGGCAGCCAGATGATTTGGTTCATTTGGATGAGGATGGCTACAGCATGTATTTGCCCATAATCCGGGAGAATGGTACTTGCTTAAGGATCGTTGCTGTAGTAATAATTGCTGTTTATCATTGAAAATAAAAATCGAAAAAGCTCTATGTAACGCACCTGATTGGTGTGCTTCATTTTTCTCCATCACACCGATTTCGCAATCGTCACTGTCTACTAAAATTACTTGTTCTAACATTATATTCTATTAAAACGATTTTTAAGATAGGATGACATTAGAATTCTAATTTTTTTTGTGTTTGGGATTCTAATTCTTTCTTTCAGTATTTTTTCGATGGGTGTAGCTTTTATTTTTTTAAATAATTTAAAATAATAGCAATAAGCAAGGTAGACGCCTAATCTAGCTTTTTTTGGTAGATTTTTAATTCCTTCGAATCCTGCTTTGAAGTCGATTTCTATATCTTCTTCTATTGTTGATTTTATTTGAGCATCGAATTCATGCATGCTTAATCCGGGAAAATAGGTCCTTCCTAACTCTTGGTAATCCGTACTTAAATCTCTTAAAAAGTTTATTTTTTGAAAAGCAGATCCCAATTTCATCGCTGCTGGTTTCAATTCTTTATATTTTTCCTCGTCACCTTCAACAAAAACGCACAAACACATTAAGCCAACTACTTCAGCAGAACCAAGAATGTACTCATCGTATCCCGCTTTATCGTATGCTTGCTTTTCTAAATCCATTTCCATTGAGCGAAGAAACGTTTCTATCAAATCTAATGGAATATTAAAGGTATTAACAGCCCACTGAAAACTATTCAAGATTGGATTTAATGAAATTTTATCACTTATCGCCAAATAGGTTTGGGCTTTAAAGTCAATTAATAATTTCTCCTTATCGAATCCGTGAAACGAATCAACAATTTCATCTGCAAATCGAACGAAGCCATAAATTGAATAGATTGGCTTATGAAGATCTTTATGAAGTAAGCTAATTCCCAAGGAAAATGAGGTGCTGTAGCGTTTGGTTGTAAGCTCACTCATTTCGGAACTAAGGTTATCGAAAAATTCTTTCATAGCTCAGTTTTTCTTTATGAATTACTTTTAATTATATGGTTAGCGACTACTTCACCGGAAATTATTGAAGGTGGTACCCCCGGACCTGGAACAGTTAATTGGCCAGTGTAATAGAAGTTCGATATTTTATCGCTTTTGATTTTGGGTTTAAAAATGGCTGTTTGTTTTAGGGTATTTGCCAAACCATATGCATTTCCTTTGAAGGCATGATAGTCTGATTTAAAATCCGAGATACAGAAGCTTCTTTTATATACAATATTTTCTTTGATGTCGTTACCTGTTATGATTTTTAACCTTTCGACTATTTTTTGGAAATAAATTTCTCGAATTTCTTCACCGTCTTCTAAGTCGGGCGCTAATGGAATTAAGAAAAACAAATTTTCATGACCTTCAGGAGCCGTTTGGGGATCTGTCAAAGATGGCAGCGATAAATAGAAGAGGGGGTTTGTTGGCCATTTTGGGTCTTGGTATATTTCTTTTCCGTGTTCCTCGAGCGATTCATCAAAAAATAGGTTGTGATGATTAAGCTTGGTTAGTCGTTTATTAACGCCGACATAAAAAAGTAAACTAGAAGGAGCCATAACACGTTTGTTCCAATAGGATTCGCTGTAGTTTGCTTTTTCTTTCAGCAAGGCTGCTTCAGTATGTTGATAATCCGCTCCTGATATAAAAAAGTCTGCTTCGTAAGTTTCATTTAAGGTCCGAGCACTTACAGCCTTTTTTCCTTCATATTCAAAGCCAAGAACTTCCGAGTTCGTTTTAATTACTACTCCTTGTTCCAATGCTATTTTTTCAAATGCTTCGATGAATTTGAACATCCCACCCATAGGGTACCATGTGCCTAGTGAAAGGTCCGCATAATTCATTAAAGAATACAAGGCAGGGGTATCTTTTGGCATTGCGCCAAGAAATAAAACAGGGAATTCTAAGAGGGAAATGATTTTGGGATGAGAGAAGTATTTACGAATGTATTTAGCAAACGACTGCGTTAGATGGAGACTAAATAGTCCTTTCAAAATACGCATATCAGCAAATTCCAAAAGACTTAAACTCGGTTTAAATACGAGGTCATCCATTCCGACTTCATATTTGTATTTCGCTTCTTTTAAAAATTGTCTTAATTTAATAGCACTACCTGGCTCTAAGCTTTCAAACCAATTTTCAATTTCATCCATTTTGGCTGGTATTTCAGATTTTGAATGATCTGGCCAAAAGACACTGTAAGAAGGATCTAATCGTTTTAATTCATAGAAAGCGGAGGTAGTATAACCAAATTTTCGGTAAAAGTTTTCAAAAACATCTGGCATCCAATACCAGCTCGGGCCCATATCAAAAGTAAATCCTTCTGCTTTAAATTGTCGCGCTCTCCCACCAATTGTTGTATTCTTTTCTAGTATAGTTACTTTGTAACCTTTTTGAGCTAAAAACGATGCCGCAGAAAGGCTAGAAATACCAGCGCCAAGAATAACAACTTTATTTTTCATTTAATTTGATGAATATGAATAGTCCGATAGCTCGTGCATTAATTTTTTTCGCGCTATAAAAATACGGCTTTTCACAGTTCCAATTGGAATTTTTAATTCGTTTGCGATTTCTTGGTATTTGAATCCTTGAAAATGCATTTCAAAAGGTGTTTTAAACTCATCTTCTAATTGCGTGATTTTGTTTCGTATGTCTTTTGTAGAAATATATTCCATAGGCGTTTCTTTACATCCTTGAATATTAGAGAACAATTCTAGTTCCTTTGAACTATCAAAAATAGACCTCGACTTTACTTTTCGGCGGTATTGATTTATGAAAATATTTCGCATGATGGTAAATACCCATGCCTTAAAGTTGGTTTGAGGTGTGTAGTAATTTTTGTAGGTGATGGCTTTTAACATAGTTTCCTGTGTTAAGTCTTGAGCATCAGCTTTATTTCTTGTAAAACTCATGGCGAAAGAACGTAGATTGAATTCTAAATCTACGAGGGCTTGGTTGAATTCTAAAGTCGACATATATTTTGTTTAATGTTTACAAAACAAAGTTAAACAAAATTGTTTAACAAAAAACAAAAAAGATTAAACAAAATATAAAAAAAATTATTTTCTGATGTTTTTCAGCATCTCATCGACTAATCTTGGAAGGTCAAATTTAGCTTGCCATCCCCACTGCTGTTTTGCGATACTGTCATCAATAGTGTTTGGCCAACTATCAGCAATAGCCTGTCGAAAATCTGGTTTATATTTAATTTGAAAATCTGGGAGATGATTTTTTATTTCAGCGCTTAATATAGCAGGGGTAAAACTGACTCCAGCCAAATTATACGACGACCTTATTTTAATATTTTCGCTTGGAGCTTCCATAAGTTCTATTGTTGCGCGAATAGCATCCTCCATAAATAACATCGGTAGTTCTGTTTGTTCATTTAAAAAGCAGTCGAAAATAGTTCCCTCTTTCGCTTTGTAAAAAATATCAACTGCGTAATCGGTTGTTCCTCCTCCGGGAGGACTTTTATATGAAATTAAACCAGGATAGCGAAGACTTCTAACATCTACTTGGTATTTTTTATGATAATATTCGCACCATCGTTCACCGGCTAATTTTGAAATACCATAAACGGTTGTTGGTTCCATGGTAGTGTGTTGAGGAGTATTATTTGCGGGAGTTGTCGGTCCAAAAACGGCAATTGAACTTGGCCAAAAAAGTTTATCAATGTATTTTTCTTTTGCTAAATCCAACAAAATGAATAGGCCATCCATATTAAGTTGCCAAGCGAAGGCGGGATTTTTCTCTGCGGTTACTGAAAGAAGTGCTGCTAATAGGTATACTTCTTTAATTTCATTTGAAATAATATAGTCTCTTACGGAAGTCTTATCTAGGACATCTAATTTTACATAAGGTCCATTTTTTAGTAATTCAGGCGCATTTTCACCTAAATCAGCTGCTATTACTGTTGCCGAACTAAAGCGTTCGCGCAAACTAAGAACAAGTTCTGTCCCAATTTGACCATTTGAACCGATTACTAATATTTTTTTCATTTTGATATTATTTAAAGCAAATTTAATCTTTGAAAGTGAATTGTCAGCTTAGTTAATTAATAATCACCTATTTTTATACTACTGTTTAAATTGATTATACTGATTTTACTTAATTTCTTACATTTGTATTAAATAACATGTCTTTGATTTAAGGCAGCCATAAACAAAAGAATATGCCATTTTATCATAAATTAGGATCTTTTCCGAGTAAGCGACATACCGTTTTTCGTCAGGAGGATGGAAGTTTATACCATGAGCAATTATTTGGAACCATAGGATTCGATGGAATGTCGACGCTAATGTATCATATTAATCCACCTACTATAGTTAAGGAAATTCTTGGTCAAAAAAATATTGCTCCTGAAATTGCACATGAAAAAAACATGCAAATGCGAAGTTTTCAGGGTTTTAATGTGATTCCAGCGAATGATTTTTTAGATAGCAGAAAACCAATTTTGGTAAATAATGATGTTTATATTGAATTAGCAGCCCCCACTTCCTCGATGACCGATTATTTTTATAAAAATGCTGACGCAGATGAGGTTTTGTTTATACATCGTGGCGAGGGAAAGGTAAAAACTCAATTGGGAGACATAGCTTTTAAATATGGTGATTATATAGTTATTCCACGTGGAATGATTTATCAAATTCATTTTGATACAAGCGATAATAAATTACTCATTATTCAATCCTTTCATCCTATATACACCCCAAAACGCTATCGAAATAGGTTTGGACAATTACTCGAGCATTCACCTTATTGCGAGCGTGATATACGTCCACCCAGTGCGCTAGATGTTAAAAATGAAAAGGGTGATTTTTTGATTAAGATTAAAAAGCAAGATATTATTTACGACTATATCTATGCCCATCATCCATTTGATGTGGTAGGTTGGGATGGATTCAATTATCCTTACGCTTTTTCAATTCATGAATTTGAACCAATTACTGGAAGGGTTCATCAACCTCCACCTGTTCACCAGACCTTTGAAACTAGTGCATTTGTAATATGTTCTTTCGTTCCGCGTCTTTATGACTACCACCCATTGTCAATTCCAGCTCCATACAATCACAGTAATATTGATTCTGATGAGGTGTTATATTACGTTGACGGCGACTTTATGAGTCGCAACCATATTGAAAAGGGACAAATTACGCTACATCCTTCTGGTATTCCTCACGGTCCGCATCCAGGTGCTTATGAGAGAAGTATTGGAAAAACGTCTACAGAAGAATTAGCAGTAATGATTGACACTTTTAACCCTCTTAAACTTACTGCTTTTGCGATGGGTATTGAGGAGACAGATTACGCAAAATCATGGATCAACCATTAAAAAAGTAAAACGATGGCAGCAGAAATAAAAAATTTAAAAAATCTTCAAAATACCACCTATGGTCTGAAGAAATTATTTGACGATGCACAAGATTTCCTCCCTCTATTAGGAACTGATTATGTTGAATTATACGTGGGTAATGCTAAGCAATCGGCGCACTTTTATAAAACGGCATTTGGTTTTCAATCGGAGGCTTTTGCGGGATTAGAAACAGGTTGTAAGGATCGAGTGTCCTATGTTTTAAAGCAGGATAAAATCAGATTGGTACTTACAACGCCATTAACAATGGATGGACCTATCAACGATCACATTAATAAGCATGGTGATGGAGTTAAAATCGTAGCACTTTGGGTGGAAGATGCCACAGTTGCATTTAATGAAACGACAAAACGAGGCGCCGTACCTTTTATGGAACCTACTCGTGAAGAAGATGAGCATGGTTATGTAATTCGATCGGGTATATATACTTACGGCGAAACGGTTCATATTTTTGTTGAACGATCAAATTACGCTGGTATTTTTTTGCCTGGCTACAAAGCGTGGACGTCGCACTACAATCCCGCGCCGGTTGGTTTGAAATTTATTGATCACATGGTCGGAAATGTGGATTGGAATGAAATGAATACTTGGTGCCAGTTTTATGCTCAGGTTATGGGCTTTGCGCAGATCATTTCTTTTGATGATAACGACATTTCTACGGAATATACAGCTTTGATGAGCAAGGTAATGAGTAATGGGAATGGTCGGATTAAATTTCCAATAAATGAACCTGCAGCAGGCAAGAAAAAGTCTCAAATAGAGGAATACATTGATTTTTATAATGGTCCAGGCGTTCAGCACATTGCGCTTGCAACGGATGATATTATAGCAACAGTTTCTGCGATGCGCGATCGTGGGGTCGAATTTTTATATGTGCCAGACTCTTATTATCTTGATTTAATTGATCGAGTGGGCCAAATAGATGAGGATGTTGAGGTATTAAAACAACATGGTGTTTTAATTGATCGCGATGAAGAGGGCTACTTGCTTCAATTATTCACAAAACCAGTGGTTGATCGTCCGACCATGTTTTTTGAAATCATTCAACGTAAAGGTGCGCAATCATTTGGGAAAGGTAATTTCAAAGCCTTATTTGAAGCGATTGAAAGGGAACAAGAAAATAGAGGAACTTTGTAAATCAAAGGTTTTAGACCGTCATAATTTCCTTTTCTTTCTGCTCTAGTAATTCGTCAATTTTCTTAATGAATTTATTGGTAATATCTTGAACAACAGCTTCAGCATCTTTGGTCATATCCTCCGATAAACCATCGGTTTTCATGGTTTTAATGAAATCCAAGGCATCTTTACGATTATTTCGAATACCCACTTTTCCGGATTCACCTTCTGATTTTGCCTTTTTTACTAAATCTCTTCTTCTTTCTTCCGTTAGTGGTGGCACAGCAATTAATAATTGTTCTCCGTTGCTTTGTGGGTTTAATCCGAGATTTGCATTCATTATTCCTTTCGCGATATCATTCAAGGTGTTTTTTTCGAAGGGTTGAACAGTGATTGTTCGGGCGTCCATGGTGTTCACATTCGCGATTTGCTGTAAAGGGGTCATTGCACCATAATACTCCACCATAACTCCAACTAGCATAGCAGGTGTTGCTTTTCCAGCGCGCACTTTCAATAATTCATTTTCAAAATGCGTCATTGTTTTATCATTTGAACTCCGTAAATCATCGTAAACCATTTCTAGTTCTTCGGTCATCTTATTAAATTTTAGTTTTGAACTATTGTTCCAATGTGCTCTTCGGTTAATACTTTATAAAGTGTTCCAGGTGTATCCATATCAAAAACGATAATGGGAAGGTTATTCTCTTTACAAAGTGTAAATGCGGTTAAGTCCATCACATTTAGTCCTTTGGAGTAAACCTCATCGAATGTAATGTGGCTATATTTTGTAGCTGTTTTATCTTTTTCAGGATCAGCTGTATAAATGCCATCAACGCGTGTTCCTTTTAAGATGACTTCAGCATTTATTTCTATAGCACGCAAAGAAGCTGCGGAATCGGTTGTAAAAAAAGGATTACCTGTACCCGCCCCAAAGATTACCACACGCCCTTTTTCTAAATGCCGAACGGCTTTTCTTCGAACAAATGGTTCACAAATTTCTTTCATTTCAATGGCAGATTGAAGTCGCGTTTCAACTTGAATAGCTTCTAGTGCAGCTTGAAGAGCCATGGAATTAATCATAGTGGCGAGCATTCCCATATAGTCGCCGTGCGTTCTATCCATTCCGCCTTGCTCAGCTTGCACACCTCTAAAAATATTTCCCCCGCCTATAACGATAGCTATTTCAACACCTGTCGCATGAAGTTCTTTTATTTGTTTAGCGTAGGAAGTGATTTTATCATTATCAATACCGAATTGTTTGGCTCCCATTAAGGATTCTCCACTTAGTTTTAGTAGAATACGTTTGTATTTCATGGTATTGAATTTAGGCAAATATACTATGATTATTTGAAATGCTTAACAATGGCTGTTGGCTGATGAGATTTCTTTATGGAAGATTCTTTTGTCATTAATGGAATTCTCACCCTTGTTAATTGGTTAAATTTATTCTTCATCGCTATCCCAAGGTAGGCTTGCGTCTTCTGTTTTGCTTGATTCTGCAATTAATTGCTGTAATTCATTTAATTCTTCTTCATGCAATTCCCGGTATTGTCCTAGTGGAAGATCCAATTTTATATTGATAATTCTTGTTCGAGTTAACTCCACTACTTCGTAATCTAAATAGTTGCACATTCTTCTAATTTGCCGATTTAGTCCTTGTGTCAATATAATTTTAAAACTAAAGGTTGTTATTTTAACAACCGTACACTTACGTGTTATGGTGTCTAGCACGGGAACGCCATTCCCCATTTGTTTAATAAATTCTTTGCTTATGGGCCTGTCAACACGAACAATATATTCTTTTTCGTGATTATTTCGAGCACGCAAAATTTTGTTGACTATTTCCCCATCGTTTGTCAATAATAATAAGCCATTGCTATTTTTGTCTAATCTTCCAATTGGAAAAATTCTTATTGGATAGTCGATGAAGTCTATAATGTTGTCTATAACATCTAAGCTGGTGGTGCATTCGATCCCCTCAGGTTTGTTAATTGCTAAGTACACTAGTTTTTCGGTTGTTTCATTGATTGATTTACCATCGATGCAAACATTATCATTTGGGCTCACTTTTGTTCCCATTTGTGGTACTATACCATTGATGGTCACGCGGCCTTCATCAATAAGTTTATCCGCTTCTCTGCGTGAACAAATTCCTTTTTCACTAATAAATTTATTTAGTCGTTTTAGATCGGATTCCATGGCTCAAAGGTATTCAAATAGACTATGTCAAACAAATTGATTTATGATACTTCCGGTAGACTTCTAAAATTCATTTTTTTTAAAATTTAAACAAAAAAAAATCCCGTTTCTAAAAACGGGATTTAACAACTAAATAATTTAAATTAACTTAATGAAAATCGTTTAAAGTCAGTAACTGACAGCCCTTTTTCGGTAGCATTTAAGAATTGTTCAACGCTTAATTTATTATCTCTAACAAATGGTTGACTTAACAAAGTGTTTTCTTGAAAAAATTTGTTTAATCGACCCATAGCAATTTTCTCTGCCATTTCAACCGTCTTTCCCTCTTGAATTGCAAGTTCTTTTCCTACTTCAATTTCACGTTCAATTGTTCTTGCATCAACACCACCCTTATCTATAGCAATTGGATTCATTGCAGCAATTTGCATGGCAACTTGTCGACCTGCTTCTGCAGCAGCTTCAACATTATTGTTTAAGCCAACTAAAGTGGCCAATTGATTTCCTGGGTGGTTATAAGCAACCACTTTTTCAGATTGGATAATTGCATAAGAAGACAATTCTAATTTTTCACCTAAGCGACCAATTTGCTCGATTATTTTTTCTTCTAAGGTCAATTTGTCATCGTATGCAAGCGCTTTCAAAGCATCAACGTTAGAAGGTTTTTGACTTAAAGCTAGATCAACGATTGATTGCACAAAAGAAACATATCCTTCATTTTTAGCAACGAAATCTGTTTCGCAGTTTAAAGCAAGAATTACGCCTGTTTGACCATCAGCCGCTGCTTGCGCCATGATTAGGCCTTCTTTGGCATCATTGTCACCTCTTTTCGCAGCAACTTTTTGTCCTTTTTTACGAAGAATATCGATCGCCATTTCGATGTCACCATTAGATTCTACTAATGCATTTTTGCAGTCCATCATTCCTGCACCGGTTTGTTGACGTAAATTATTTACATCAGCAGCTGTAATTGCCATGGTCTATAAATTTATTGGTTTAAAATATGTGAGATTAAGCTTCTTCTTCCTTGTTATCTTCAGCAACAGGCGCTTCTTCAGCAACTGGCGCTTCTTCAACAACTGGAGTTTCTTCCGCAACAGGAGTTTCTTCAACAACAGGAGTTTCTTCAGCAACAGGAGCATCTTCAGCAACAGGAGCATCTTCAACAACTGCCGCTTCAGTATTCTCTATAGAATTTAATCGTTTTCTTGTTTTTGGAGCGGTATTACCTTTTGCCTCAACTAGCTCTTCTGAACCTGATTCATTTTCAGGTTTCATGTTTTTTCTATCTTCTAATCCGTCACGAATTGCATCGCAGATTTCATCTAGAATAAGCGAAATTGATTTAGTTGCATCGTCATTTGATGGGATAGGAAAGTCGACTAGCTTTGGATTAGAATTCGTATCTACCATAGCAAAAACAGGAATATTTAATCTTTTTGCTTCTGCCAATGCAATATGCTCCTTCATTATATCCACTATAAAAATTGCTGCTGGTTGTCTTGTCATTTCGGCAATAGAACCAAAAGTTTTTTCTAGCTTTTCACGCTGACGTGTTTTGAATAGTTTTTCGCGCTTGTTTAATGTTTCCCATGTACCATCTGACTTCATTTTATCAATCACAGTCATTTTTTTGATTGATTTTCTTGTCGTTTGAAAATTTGTTAACATTCCACCGGTCCATCTTTCTGTTACGTATGGCATGTTTATTTTAATAACTCTTTCAGAAACAATTTCTTTAGCTTGTTTTTTTGTTGCAACGAAAAGAACTTTTTTACCAGAGCGAGCGATTTGTTTCATTGCAGCACATGCCTGATTGAGATGAATAATCGTTTTATTTAAATCGATTATGTGTATTCCTTTCTTCTCTTCGAAGATATAAGGAGCCATCGCTGGGTTCCACTTTCTTTTTTGGTGACCGAAATGAACTCCTGCATTTAAAAGAGTTTCAAAATTTAATTTAGACATATATAATTTATTTGTTTACGTTCCTTAAATTAGTTCAACAGTTGAGGGATCATAACGATGGGTACTCAAAAGTTTGGATACTAAACCACCAAACTCGATTAACGTTTCGAGAATTGGAATTTCTTTCTTGCCTTTGGTTGACCTGGCTTTTTACGTTCCACCATTCGGGGATCACGTGTCATTAAACCATCAGCTTTTAATAACGGCTTGTAATCAGCTGAGATTTCAACTAATGCACGTGAAATACCTAATCGAATAGCTTCCGCTTGGCCATTAATTCCACCGCCCATAACATTGACTTTAACGTCGTATTTCCCAACTGTTTCTGTTAAGACAAATGGTTGATTTATTTTAGCTTGTAGTACATCAATTGGAAACATTACAGCCATAGCTTTTTTGTTAATTGATATATTGCCTTTTCCTTGGGATAAATATACACGAGCAACCGCCGTCTTCCTTCTTCCTAGAGCGTTTATGATTTCCATATTATTTGAGTGAATCTAAATTTAACAATTCTGGTTGTTGAGCTTCGTGCTTGTGTGTGTCACCAACATACACCTTAAGGTTTGTGAATAATTGTCTCCCTAAAGTATTTTTAGGCAACATACCTTTTATAGCCTTTTCAATTAGTCTTTCGGGATGATTTTTTAGCATGTTTTCAGCTGTGGTGAAACGCTGCCCACCAGGATAGCCGGAAAACCGAACATATTCTTTGTTCGCTAATTTAGCACCTGAGAAGGTAATTTTCTCTGCATTGATAATTATTACATTATCCCCACAATCTGCATGAGGGGTATAATTTGTTTTATACTTCCCACGGATTACTTTAGCAACTTTACTTGCTAATCTTCCAACTGTATGTCCATCTGCATTTACAATAAACCACTTTTTATTAGCGGTTTGCGCATTGCCAGAAATCGTTTTATAACTTAATGTATCCACGTTGTATGCTTTAATGTGTGCATTTAAACCCTAAAATAGGGGTGCAAAGATAGGATTTTTGTTTTTATTAACAAAGAATAAAATAAAAAAAATAAAGAAATTTTTATCGGCTTTTGAATGCAAGAATTGCTTCGCGTGTAAAATCGCTTAAAACCAATTTTCCGCTTATGCTCGCGCGACTAGAAAGTAAGGTATCCCAATTTTCTGTCCCTTCCCAAAAAACTTTTTTTAGGGCTGACATTGCTTCGGGATTAGAAAGTGATAGTTTAGTCGCTAGCGTTTGAATAGCAACATCCATTTCAGCATTTGTATCGTATATTTCCGTGTACAACCCTTTCTTCATGGCCCATTCAGCACTTCGCCATTCGCTTGCATTAATGGCTAATTCACTCATGGCCGAAAGTCCAATTTTTCGCTGAACTGCCGGACCAACTACAAAAGGGCCAATGCCAACGGCTAATTCAGACAGTTTAACACTCGCATTTGTAGTTGCAAAACAATAATCAGTTGCACTTGCTATACCAACTCCACCTCCGACTGCTTTTCCTTGGACCCTTCCGATAATTAATTTTGGACATAGACGACAAGCGTTAATTACTTTTGCAAATCCCGAAAAAAACAATTCTCCTGATTTTATGTCAGAAATGGCAATGAGCTCATCAAAGCTAGCGCCAGCGCAAAATACTTTTTCTCCAAAGGATTTTAAAATGATTACCTTGACTTTTTCGTCCTCGCCAAGCGAAGTAATTGTTTTAGCCAGTAATTGAAGCAAGGTCCCCGGAAGTGAATTGCTCTGGGGGTGACTAAAGCTGATGGTACCAATTCCGTTAAGAATAGAAGTTTCAACTGTTCCTATTTCCTCCATCGTTGTTTTGTTTACTTCAAGGTTATACTATCAGTTCCAATAACAACGCCATCGCAAATAACTTTAATTTTATAATTTCCTTTTATGGCTTTTTCAGACTTGAAATCATAAAAAATAGAAACATCGATTGCCTGATTTTGATAATCAATTTCTTTTTTATCAGAGTAACCAACGTTACCTAGTTCAGTATCTACAGTATTATTTGAACGAGATTGAAGTACTTTGCCAGAAGGATCGGTGATCTGTAAAAAGACAGTTTTTTTTCCTGCAGTTGCCAAGGGATTTTGAGAAACGGTAAAGCTGGACATAATTTGAATAGTATTTTTTGCTCTGTCTGTTTCTTTTATAGTCTTATTCCAATTGGACAGTAAGCCTGACGAATGAAATGAATAGGCCTGAAGCTTAGCCCCTTTCTTTAGTTGGATATTTTTTTCTTCAGCATCTTTTTTAAATTCATCTCTTTCGTTAGTGGTATTATTAAGTTGAACGGAAGTTTCGTCTAGCTTTGAAGTTAATTCGATATTCAGGGTATTTAAGGCATCAATTTCTTTAACATAACCCTTCATAATCGTGCGCAAAGTTTCGTTCTCTTTCCTGAGTTGGAAAAGTTGTGAGGCAGTAATTTTTTTATTCGAATTTAATTCATTCAACAATCCTTTAATTTTATCTTTCTGGATGTTAAGGCTATCAGCTTTGCTTTGATCTTTATCAATTAATTTATCATAAGTATCAAGCATATTTTTAAAATCAGTTTTCAAATCATTGGATAAATTACCAACATAACCATCCATCATTTTATTCATACCTTCCATGTCAGATTTAAGAATTAAATTCTCGTTGTTACAAGCATTTAATTCTGACCGCTTACCAGACCACATGAAGGTTATAAAAGCCAATGCTGCTAAAAGAATAAATATGGCAATTAAATAAAATCCATTACTGCTCTTTGGGGTTTCTTCGCTCATGATATTATTTTTTAAGTACTATTTTAATTTGTTAAAAATTTAGCAACTTTCAATTTTGAAATCATATTTTTCCATAATTTGATTCGCCAAAAGCTTCTTGCAGGCTTCCTCTACTTTTAATTCAGCGGTTTTTAAATCGTTACAATCAATAAATATTCGAATATGGCGTCCGATTCTTACATTTTCTACTTCCGACAAACCAATATTTTGAAGCGCACTTGTAACTGCTTTTCCTTGAGGATCTAATAAGGCATCTTGGGGCATTATATCTATTTCAGCTTTGAATTTCATTTGTTTTTTTTTGACGATTTTCAATTAATGACAACATTATATACAAAAATACAATTATTGGAATAGACCAAAGGTAAAAAAGTATAAAACTTATTAATGCAAACAAAAGTAATAAGTAACGAAATTTATTATCTGTCCAGCCAAAGTTTTTAAATTTAAGTGCAATCAGAGGGACTTTAGCAATCATTAATAATGAAAATAGGCCGGTAATTAGTGTGATTGAATAGCAATTGAAAAGTAATAAAACCCATGAGTCTTGATTATTCCAAGCAGGAAATTTAGTACAGAAAAACAAGGGTAAAAATAATATGAATAGTGTGTTTAGCGGGGTTGGGACACCAATGAATTGATCACTTTGATTTTCGTCGATATTAAATTTTGCTAAACGAAACATAGCTAAAAAAGGGATAATTAGTGCCACAAAAGGAAGATACTTTATAGTTGCATCGAAGTGATTGGGAACATTATAAAAAATAGCCTGCATCCATGCTTGAATCTGAAACCAAGTATAGGAGGTCGATTCATAGTTGTAATCATGGGGTGGGATAAGCCCATCATGTACACCAACAATTATCATAACCATAACAATTATTCCTGGCGCTAATCCAAATGATACCATATCAGCTAAAGAATCTAGTTGCTTGCCCATTGGACCACTTTTGTTTAGCTTTCTCGCGATAAATCCATCGAGAAAATCAAAGCCCATGGCCGCAAACAAGAAAAAGGGGGATAGGTCAATTCTTCCTGCTAGTGTCGCTAATATTGAAGCGATTCCGCAAATTAAATTCATCCCAGTTAGTATGTTTGGAAAGCTAAACATTAAGTTGTTTATTTTTTTATTCAATTAACAATTATAATAGCGATTAAAAAAAGTATTTTTATCGCGATTATTTTTTGAAATACAAATAACACAATTTTTTAGCAATATTTGGGTTAAGAAGTCCTAAATTTAATATTATGAAAGGTTTCTTTTTTTATTTTTTCATTTTTGTTTCATCAAATGCATTCTCTCAAAAGTATTCCAATGAGTTTTTGGCCATTGGGGTTGGAGCGGATGCTTATGGTATGGGAAATGCAGTTGTTGCATCTGCTGATGGAGTAAGCGCAGCTTATTGGAATCCTGCTGGTTTGGTTGGTGTAAAAAGTTGGCTAGAAGCAAGTGTTATGCACTCCGAGTTTTTTGCAGGAATCGCGAAATACGATTATGTAGGATTAGCGCATGCTATCAATGATCGCAGCGCAATTAGTTTCTCTTTTATACGATTTGGCGTAGATGATATTCCCAATACGACGCAGTTAATCGATAATAACGGTGTTGTTAATTACGATAATATCACCAAATTTAATGCTGGTGATTATGCATTTTTAGGATCTTATGCTTCAAAGTTAAAAGTAGAGGGCATGAGTATAGGAGGAAGTGTAAAGGTTATTTATCGTAAAGTTGGAGACTTTGCCAAGGCATGGGGGTTTGGACTAGATGCTGGTTGGAAATATCAGCGAAATAAAAGCTGGACTTTTGGGATTGTTGCTCGTGATGTAACCTCAACTTTTAATGCTTGGGTATTTAATTTAGATCCGGAAATGCAGCAGGTCTTCTTGGCTACGGGAAATGAAATTCCAAGTAATGGATTAGAATTAACGCTACCCAGGGTTATTTTTGCCTCAGCGTGTCAGTTTGATTTGGGTAAAAAAGGGCTAAAGCTAGGAGCAGAGCTTGATTTAGATGTAACGACTGATGGAAAGAGAAATACTTTAATCAGTGCTGCACCTTTTTCGATTGATCCACATCTCGGAATTCAGTTTGGTTTTCGCGATATCGTTAAATTGAGAGGGGGGATTTCTTCTATTCAGTCATTCAGTCGCATCGATGGATCCTCTTATTGGGGAGTTCAACCTAACCTGGGATTGGGGATTGGTATCAAGGGTTTTCATTTAGATTATGCCTTTACTCGATTGGGCGATGCAAATGCTAATTTTTACACACATATTTTTTCAATTAAGCTTAAATTAGCTAAACCCAAGAATGCAATGAAATGAAAAAGATAGCCCTTGTTTTCTGGTTTTTTCTTATGTGCTTTTCTACGAAAGCGCAATCTTACGGAAATGAATGGATTAATTATTCCCAGAAATATTATTCTTTTTCACTAACCCAAACAGGCCTTTATAAAATTGATGTTGCCTCATTAGCCGCTGCGGGAATTCCAATAAATACTTTTACGGCGGGTAATGTCCAGCTCTTTGGTAGGGAAAAGGAACTTCCCCTATTTATTCAAGATGGTGGGGATAATTTACTTGACTTGGGCGATATCATCTTTTTCTACGCTGAAAAGAATGACGGTTGGCTAGATTCAACGCTATATGATGACCCAAGTAGAATGGGAAATCCTAAATATAGTTTATACAATGACACGATTCAGTATTTTTTTACGTGGAACTCGAGTGAGAACAACAAGCGATTTGTGGTTGAAAATGATGTGGATTTTAATTCCTATTCTCCCTCTAATTATGTTTTAGCGGAAAAATGGCAATCCTTTTCTCAATCTTATATTGCTGGGGAAAAATCGTCAGACGCCTCAAGCTCATTTTTTGTTTCAGGAGAGGGCTGGGGGAGCTCTATACAAAATGGAGTTAATGGATATACATGGAATTTATCATCTACCTTGTTAGAAAATGTCTATCAAGGGATTGATGCGCCGCTCGTAAATTATAGAGCTGTTACCGTTGGCGCATCCAATGCCGTATTTGGGGGAATCGGAAATCATCATTCATTGCATACCATTGGGTCCTCTAATTACGTGCTCATAGATACTATTTTTACCGGCTATCAAGGGATTTCTATTAATAAATCATTTCCCGTATCAGTATTACCAGCCGCAGGAGGCACCAATTATAAGGTGAGTATTATTGGGGATCAAAGTGCCCTTTCGGATTTTCAATCCTTAAATTATTGGTCCTTCGTTTATCCACGTTCTCCCTCTTTTTTGAATGCCAACAAAACTTCTTTTTTGGTGGAGAATAATGCTTCTCAATCCAAAATTAGACTTAACATGACAGCGCTTTCTATTCCCACAAGCTATTGCTTTGTCCTTGGCGATGTTCCCCGAAAAACCCCAGTTGTAACGGTTTCTCCCGGCAATTTTCAGGTGCTCATTCCAAATAGTGCTTCAGGAAATTCGCAAAAAGTAATCTTGCAAGATGCAAGTACTATAGTCAATATCATTTCGTTTAAATTAGTCAATGGAACGGGTGTTTTTACCGATTTCTCTTCGATTCCAAATCTAGAAAAGGCCTTATTGTTTATCTACCACCCAAAGATTGAAAATTCAGTTATTGAATATGCGACTTATCGCAGTTCAATTTTAGGCGGCGATTACAATGTTATACTATCTAAAACGGATGAGTTATACCAGCAATTTGGTGGTGGAATACCAAAACATATCAATGGAATTCGCCGTTATGCTCACTTTATTTATTCGCTTGCTAACGAAAAGCCTGTAGGAATGTATTTACTTGGAAAGGGAATCCGTGAGGCCAGTGTAACCACTGCGCTTTCTTCTGGACCTGGAACAAGAGTATCCCCGGCCACTTATGGCCAATCGCTTGTTCCATCGTTTGGACAGCCATCTTGTGATGTTTGTATTACTTCAAATTTAGGGGGAATGGACAAATGGGTGCCATTAATACCAACTGGTCGGATTTCCGTAAATAGTAATATTGAATTACAAACGTATCTTTCCAAGGTAAAGGAATTCGAATTACAGCAGGACCCAGGTTCCATTTACTCATCTCAATCAAAGGATTGGCAGAAGCAAATTTTACATTTTTCAGGAGGTAATAATTCAAATGAGCAGTATCTTTTTCAGCTCTATTTGAATAATATGGCCTCTATTGCTGAGGATGATTACTTTGGCGGTAACACGACTTTGGTAGCGAAACAATCAGGAAATCCACTTACGCCAGCGCAAATTCAAGGAATACAAGATCGAATTAAAGAAGGGGTAACAATTATGAATTTTTTCGGGCATTCCTCCTCCTCCATAAGTGGTTTTGACGTAAATCTTGACGAACCAGAAAATTGGGATAATCAAGGACGTTATCCCTTATTGATTGCCAATTCCTGTTACAACGGTAACATATTTCAAAGTACATCAACTAAATCTGAACAGTTTGTTTTGACTCCCAATGCAGGAGTTATTGCTTATCTCGGTACAATCGATTATGGTTTTACATCTGCTCTGAATGATTTTTCCAATAATTTCTATAAGCAGTTTAGTCTTTACAATTACGGAGGAACTTTAGGGTCGCACATTAAGAATTTAATTGACACGGTAATGAATCCGAATTCTGATTTAATTACTGAGTCCACGTTTTCTCAAATGACACTTCACGGTGACCCTATGTTGCGATTAAATCCTCATGACAAACCTGAAATAGAACTTACAGATCCTCAAATTGTATTTGGGCCAGATAACATCACTTTGGCAACTGATTCAATTGATATCTCAGTCACGCTAAAAAATTTAGGAAAATCCATTCCAGGAGATTTTACCCTTCAAATCCTTAGAGATTTTCCGGGGTCTTTGGTCGATTCTAATTACGTTTTTATTGTTAACGGGTTGGATTATGAAAAAACAATTCAAGTTAAAATTCCTTTTTACCCGCTTATCGGTGTTGGTTTGAATAGATTTACAATTAGTGCTGATATCCCTTCTGTGGTTGATGAACAATATGACGAGGTAACCAATAATCAGGTATTGAAAAACTTTATGATTAACATTGATGGTATTGAGCCTATATTGCCGATTGATTTTGCTGTTGTGCCTCGAGACACAATCGCTTTATTTGCATCAACGATTGATCCTTTGGCGCCATTGAACACTTATCGTTTTGAAATAGATACCGTACATACCTTTAATAGCGGCTTTCGTCGTTATGCGATGGTAACAGGGCTAGGTGGGGTAAAATCGGTGAATTGGAATCAATGGATTTCCAATTCGACTAATATAGCGGCTCCAGTTGTTATGGTTGATAGTGTTGTATATTATTGGCGAGTTTGCTTGAATGAAGCAATGCCGATGTGGAAAACAAGATCTTTTCAATACATCATCAACAAGGAAGGTTGGGGGCAAGATGATTTTCATCAGTTTACTTTCAACGCGCCAATTGGTGTTAATCTCAACCAAATCAGTGAAAACCGCGAATTTGTTCCCATTCAAAAAACAATTTCCTGCTTAGCCTTAGCATCTTTTTCAGCACCATTTATTTACGATAATGCCTGGTATTTAAATGATGAGCAGCAAGAGTATGAGGTTTGTAATTTAAGCCCTAAATTTCATGTTGCCATAATCGATAAAGCGACTTTATTGCCTTGGGAGACCCGCTATACTTATCCAAATGGAACGGTTGTAAATCCCAATAATAATTTCGGTAACGCTAATGATAATTCGGGCTGTAAGCCAAGACCAATGAGGTATTTTACGTTTCAACAAAACAATGCCGCTCAGATTGATGCCTTTCAAAATCTAGTCGAAAATGTTGTTCAAAATGGCGATTATATTTTAATTTATTCTCCGATGACGACACGTTACGATTGGTGGGATCTTTATGATCCGGGCTTGTATCAAACGTTTTCTAATCTAGGTTCTGATAGTATTTATGCCGGTAGACCTAATCGCCCTTTCATTTTTTTAACGCGAAAAGGGGATCCTAGTTTTGTGGTGGAGTTGGTTTCTCAAAACAATGAAAATATCTTTCTTGACACGCTTATTTCTGGTTCTCAATTATTTGGAAGAGAGACGACTCCTTTGATTGGGCCTGTTTCAGAATGGAAGTCACTCTTTTGGAAACGTGATGGATTAGAGCTAACGGCAGGAGATTCCACTATTCTCAATATAAAATTATATAATACCTATGGTGCTTATCAATACACGATTGATACGCTTATGACCCCCAATGATTCAATTATCCAATTATCCAATTTAATAGACCCTGTTCTATTTCCATACATGCGGTTAGAGGCACAATATTATGATTCCATAACTCAAACACCTTCCCAATTGGATTTTTGGCATGTTGTTTTTGCACCCCTGCCTGAAGCAGCTATTGATGCAAGCGCAGGGATTACTTGGACAACGCTAAACGATACCCTCCAAGAAGGGGAGACTGTAAAATTTGCCGTAGATGTTCGGAATATAAGTGATTATGGCATGGACTCTTTGTTAGTGAACTATTATATTGTTGACAAAAATGAGGTAATTCACCCGATTTTGTATCCGAGACAAGGACCTTTATTATCGGGAGATATTTTTAGAGATACCATTGAGTTTTCATCGATAGGCCTAGTGGGTGAAAATTGGCTTCGAATGGAAATCAATCCATATATCGATCTACTTAATGCACAAACGGATCAGCCGGAATTAACCCATATTAACAATTTATTGCAGTTCCCGTTTGCGGTTCAATCAGAGGATATCAATCCAATATTGGACGTTACCTTTAATGGTCAACATATTTTAAATAATGACATTATTGCCCCGACTACAGAAATTATAGTCACCTTAAAAGACGAAAATCCGTACTTAGTGATGAGTGAGGATGCTGATACGTCCTTGTTTGGCATCTACCTAACTGATCCCGATGGGGAACAATTTAAAATTCCATTTATGAATTCAAATGGTGAGGTTATCATGCAATGGATTCCCGCCGAAATGCAAAACAAGAAATTTAAGATTATTTACCCTAAGTATTTTGAGAAAACAGGGATTTACTCACTACTCGTTCAAGGAAGCGATAAATCAGGAAATCTATCGGGTGATTTTGAATATAAGATAAATTTTGAGGTGATACACGAGTCGGCGATTACGGAATTTTTAAACTATCCTAATCCATTTTCTACGAGTACTCGTTTTGTATTTACGGTGACTGGCGACGAGCTACCAGATGATATTTTAATTCAAGTGATGAATATTAATGGTAAAGTGGTTCGAGAAATAACCGAAGGGGAGCTTGGGCCCATCCATGTTGGCAGAAATATTACTGATTTTGCCTGGGATGGAAAGGACCAATTTGGTGACCAACTAGCAAATGGCATTTATTTGTATCGCGTTCAAGCACGGCTTAATGGCCAAAACGTTAAGCAATTGGAATCAGGTGCAGATAAATTTATTCATAAGGGACTGGGAAAGATGTACCTTATACGTTAGAAGAATTTACAGCTCATTATTGCTGTGTCATCTCCATAATTTCCCTTTCCGCACCAATCAGTAAGGTGGGAGAAAATGATGTCATTCATGTCTTCCATTTTTAGTCCCGAATAAGTCTTGATATCTTTTATTAAACGATCAATCCCAAATGCTTCGCCATTTAAATCCTCTGTTTCTACAACTCCATCAGTATACAAAACAAGTGTTGCTTTACTATCTAGCGTTAGTGACCCAACATTAATAGATGGTAATTCGTCGAGCATCCCTAAACCAATGCATCCATCCGTGAGTGGAAGTATTTTTCTGTTCATATATAGAATCGGGTAATTATGCGCAGCGTTGATGTATTTTAGTTTGCGGGTATGTGCATTAAAATGGGCAATAAAAAAAGTAATGAACTTTTCACCTTTTGCATTTAAAACGATCTTCTTATTAAGCTCTTCCATTAAAAAAGCCAATTCAAAGCGCTGGTATTTAAAAAGCGTGCGAACGGTGGCTTGAAAATTCGCCATTAACATAGCTGCGCTAATTCCTTTTCCTGAAACGTCAGCAATGCATAAAATGTATTCGTCGTCGCCCAGGGGAATGAAGTCGTAATAATCACCACCAATTGCATGCCGCTGAATGTATTTGGCATGAACGTCCATTTTTCGGTCGGACGGAAGATCGGATGGAAAAAGAAGTTTCTGCAGTTCTGATGCTACTTCCAGATCTTTAGATATAATTTCTTTTATTATATTGCTCTTTACTAAACGCTTATTTTCAATGGCAACTGTTATGATACTCGTTAATGTCTGCGCAAAGGATAAATGGGAATCTGTATCTATTAACATAGAAGGTTTCAACTGATTATCCAATAATAATAAATAGGCAAGGGGTTGCCCTAAATGGAGTACGGGTAAGACGACATTAAATTCTTTTAATAAATTGGAGTTAGAATCGGCAAGTAGGGTTATGTCTTTGAACCGAAGGAGATCAGGTATATTACTTTTCGCATCAATTTTACCCTTAAAACCTTCTTTTAAAATGCAATTCCAACCTTCTTGATCGATAAACAATACAAATCGCCGGAAATTTAATTGTTGTTTTAATACAAATGAAAAATTATTCAGTAATTGCTCCGTGGAGAGGTTATTATTTATAGCAGAGGTTATCTCCAATAATGCATTAAGCTTTAAGTCTTGCAATGCAATTTTTTGGTCTAACTTTAGTTGAAGTTCCTCTGTCATTTATTTTTTCGCATAAAATCTGGTAAGGAACGCAGTGCAATCAGCTCCTTGAATTTTTCTTTTACCTCACCACAGGGACTTCCAAAATAGGTTTTGCCCCCTTCTAAATCATTCATAACACCACTTTGTGCTAATATGATTGCAGCTTCACTTATTTTTATACTGCTTGCAATGCCGACCTGTCCCCATATTACCACTCGATCTTCTATAATAACACAACCTGCTATTGCAACGCCTGCAGCAATTAAACAATTCTGCCCAATTACAGTATCGTGACCAATGTGCACTTGATTATCGATCTTAGATCCTTTGCCTATTTTTGTAATTCCTGTCACTCCCCGATCAACGGTGCATAATGCGCCGATTTCGACACCTTCTTCAATGGTAACTGTTCCGCAGGAATGCATCACCTTGTATTCTCCTGTTTCGCTTGTTTTTTTGTAATAGAAAGCATCGTGTCCGATAACACTATTTGCTCCAATTGTTACATTGTCATGAATCCTCGTGCCATCTAAAATAGAAGCCCCTGGATAAATACGTACGTTTTTTCCGATCTGTACATTGTGACCAAGGTAAACGTTTGGATAAATAAGATTTTGATTGTCTGAGTTTGTCTTAGGGCCTAATTTTGGGGCAAAATGTCGTGTTAATTTATTAAAATCATCAAAAGGATTTACTGAGATGATAAGCGCTTTGCCTTCGGGGCAATTTGTTTCTTTATTAATGATAATGGTAGTTGCGGCCGAGTTAAGTGCTTTTTCGTAGTATTTAGGGTGATCAACAAATACGATATCACCTGCTTCAACAAGGTGAATTTCATTCAATCCAACTATTGGATGCGCAGGGTCACCATGATATTCACAGTTGATAAGCGCAGCAATCTCATCTAAGCGATGTGTTTTATCTAGTTTCAAAAGAATAGCTTTAAGCAAATTTATGAAGAAAGAAGACTACAGGTGAGGATCTTTAAAGTAGTTATCACCCTACATTTGTTAAAATACTCAGTAAAAAAAGATGCGATTGCCTTGGAATTAAAAAAGAAATTCTTAAATTTGCAATCCAATTTGAATTAATAAAAGCATGAAAAAAGAAATTCACCCAGACGATTACCGACTTGTAGTATTCAAAGATATGTCAAATGAGTATTCATTTGTTTGCCCTTCTTGCGCAAATACTAAAGAAACTATTGTTTGGGAAGATGGTAATGAATATCCTTTGGTGAAATTAGATATTTCTCATAAATCTCACCCTTTCTTTACTGGTATCGCTCAGTTTGTGGATACTGCAGGTAGAATCGATAAATTTAATAATCGTTTTGGTCGTCACATGAAGTGATTTTGAAACTCAACTAAATAGGAAGCCTTTCGAATTCGGAAGGCTTTTTTTATGCCTTAAATTTTTCAGTAGCACGATTCAATCGATCGTTTAGGGTGGCACCTAATCCTTGTTCAGGAAATCTTTCAATGAAAATTTGTTGGAATCCTCTTTCGTCAAACTCATGCAATGCACTGTATAACTTCCGAGCCGCTTCTTGGAGGTCACTCGTTTCGCTTAATACAATCGCATTTTCAATCTTTGTAGTGTTTGGGCATTCCTTAAAGAAAATATAGCCATTATTTTGATCCATTTTGGTGGAAGATGCATCATAAAAGTAAAGCGGTGTTCTTGGCGCATAATGATACTTGACCATCCCACTGGCGATTCCATTTTCTGTCGTTTCGTTTTTTATTCGAGGAACCTCGCCTAGGTGAAGTGCTATTTCTTCAATGGAAATACTTCCTAAACGATAAACAATTACTTGCTCATTCTCCATTCCAATGATAGTAGACTCTATTCCTTTTTCACAAGGACCTCCATCAAGAATCAGGGGGATTTTACCCTTAAGTTGATTATAAACATGTTCGGCATTTGTAGGACTTACCCTTCCGTACAAATTTGCACTGGGCGCTGCTAATGGAAAATCTAACTGTTGAAGCAATGCGTGAAAGTCAGGGTGCGAGGGTATGCGTATAGCCACATGCGTTTTGCCTCCGGTAATTAGATCGTCTACTAAGTTGCTTTTGGGTAATAGCACAGTAAGAGGTCCTGGCCAAAACACTTCTGTTAGTTGCTTTAAGATGGGAGGAAACTCGAGAATAAAGGGATCTATTTGTTCTTGATTTGCAAAATGTAAAATCAATGGGTTATTGAAGGGCCGAGATTTTGCTTCAAATATTTTTTTTACGGCTGAAGGGTTTAATCCATTAGCCGCTAGGCCATATACTGTTTCCGTGGGAACGGCAACCAGTTCGCCTGCTTTTAGGTACTCACTCGCTAGGGAGAGCTTATCTGTTATTATCGTTTCCACAGAACAAAAGTAGAGAATTACTTTGAATACGATTGTTAGGAGCATGTTGGAATTTAATTGCTTAAAATGAACGCCAATTGATAAATGAAATTTATCTTTGCCTTATCTAAAACAATTCTAAATAAGATGGGAATTATTATTGCAGATAGCAACGACATTATGCGCATTGGTTTGCGAACAGTGTTGAGCAATGATCCTTCATTAACGATTGTTGGAGATGCCCAAAATAACCAAGAATTAATAGATCAGATAAAGGCTTTTGGCGCTTCGATAGTATTGATTGATTTCACATCGCAGGGCTTTGATATAAATGTTATCTCTAAGGTTTTGCGACACGATTCAACTGTTAAGTTTGTTGCCATTACGCCCGATCAAAGTGCTCAAACATTGGTTGATGCTATTCGTTCGGGTGTTATTAGCTACGTGAAAAAGGATTGTGAATTATCCGAAATATTAGATGCGGTAAAAGAAACAAAAAAAGGCAATCGGTTTTTTTGCGGACAACTATTAGAAACGATACAACGAGCAAATATAGATGTTCACGACATAGATGTCGATGGTTTTACCTGCGAAGCGGTTATTCTAACTGAAAGGGAAACAGAGATAATTAAGTTGATTGCTGAGGGATTAACTAATATTCAAATAGCGGATTATTTGTTTTTAAGTGCACATACGATTAACACTCACCGTAAAAATATAATGGGTAAATTAGGCGTTCGAAATACAGCTGGTATTGTTATGTATGCCGTGAAGACAGAATTGGTTTATCCCAATAAGTTTCTGTTTGCTCCAAATGCCCTAAACTAACGAATTTTACAAATTAATTTCAGGTTGATCCTTCGTTGGGTTAAATAGTTCGGAATTGCATAATATTTTCCTTGAACATCTTGGATCCATTGTTTAGAAAGCACATTGTTTATTCCTAGTAGGTTGAAGATCTCTAATGAGATCAAAGCATCTGAAAAGTTTTTGCCCCAAAAATTATTCTTTCTTACTTTATCATTTGGAATTAAGTCGTAGGCCATACCTAAATCTACCCTAAAATAACTTTTTAATCGCAGGGTATCTTTATACCTTGTGCGGTCGGGTGGGCCATAAGGTAAACCGGTTGAAAATTGCAGCCCCATTTGAACGGTGAAATTTTCAAGTCCAGGCATTTTATCCTGCACTAGCGCTCCGAAATTGAACAATTGATCCGTTGGTCGCGGAATGTATCCCGGAAAAATTGTTGCGCTGTCTGCAATTGTTTGATCGTTACTGTAGCCAAAAATAATTTTTTCGCCTGCTGCATTATAGTATTCTTTATGTGAATCTCCGATAATATTTTCCTTTGTGGATAATACGCCCAATTTAAAAAACGATTCGATTCCTTCCACAAACTCCCCATGAATATTGACATCAAATCCGTATGCGTAGGCAACAGCATTGTTTTCAGCGTAGTAGCGGGTGCGAACATTCTCTATTTCATATGGATTTACGTCCCATAAATATTTGTAGAATAATTCACCCGAAACCTTAAATGGATTTTCTCTATTCCACATCGAGAACAAGAGATCTGTTGATGCGACCAGGTGAAACGATTTTTGGGATTTAACCTGGGTATTTAACGTTCCTTCTAGGGTGCGGAATTCTCTGTAGAATGGAGGTTGATAGTAAAGTCCTGATGCTAATCGATAACTGATATTGCGTTTGGTAATCCGTCCATTATGCACCATGTAATTGCGTGGATAGAAAATTAATGCGGCACGTGGAGTTAGATAAAACTCATTATTAACACTTGTATAGCCGCTTCTCAATCCTAAACTTAAGGCTATTTTTTTGGCTGATTCACTTATGGTATCATTAAAAAGCTTGGTTGTTTTTATGCCATTAAATTTTGTTTTTTGCTGAATTGCAACGGCATGATTTCGGTGGATGTTTGTCCAACTTTGATTCCATTGCCCATAGGCTGTAGCTCGTTCTCCAACCAAACTTAATTCACTTTTTATGGTTTCAAATAATTCTACTTGATTAGGTGATGCTTGAGGAATACTATATCCTGCTGAGTCAATCATTTTCCATTCACTTAAGACATCTGTAAAAACATCATGTTGGTAATTTACGCCCCATTTGATGGTAGAGGTATAGAAATGTCTTTTTTCAAAATCTTTAAAGTTAGCATAAACACGATGCTCTCCTTGATGATAGATATTTGTAATGGTAGCATTTAATTGATTTCTTGCATGGTTTAAAAAGGTGCCAATTCCTAAAACAGCGATGGAATCACCGTATGTTTCTTTGGATGGATCCATTTCAAGTTCGTTGATGTAATATTGCCCTTGGATATCGAAATATTCTTTTTCGTTCGAATTAAAAATAGTAGCATAAAAATCCAAATCGGTATTCTTGCTTGCTTGATACTTTAATGCGGTGCCGCCCATCATGGTTTGGAATCGTGTGCTTTCTTGTCCGTCAAAGTAGATTCGAAAAGAATAAGCTTCGTTTGCGGTCCCAAAGTCGGTAACTGCTGTTTGGGGAATGAATTGGTAATTATTGGATGAAAAGTGCCCTAAAACGGACCAAGTTAATTTGGGATTTAGTTGGTAATTGGTAAGGAATTGCCCATCCATAAAAACTGGATTGTAGGAGCCTTTTGTTGGCAAGGAGTTTAATAAGTAGCCGTTAGAACGGTATCTTGCTCCAGCGATATAGTTGAATTTTTTTGAAACTGCTTGTTCAGCATGGACTTCTGTCCCAAGTAATGAGAGCATTGCGGATCCCTTTGTACTTTTGGGTGTCTTGTATTCAATATCCAACACAGAACTTAATTTGTCGCCGTATTGTGCATCAAATCCACCGGCTGAAAACTTCACCGATTCAACCAAAGCAGAATGTATAAAACTCATTCCTTCTTGTTGTCCACTCCGAGTTAGAAAGGGGCGGTAAACCATAAACCCATTTACGTAGACTAAGTTCTCGTCGTAGTTTCCTCCTCGAACATTGTAATTTGTTGTTAATTCATTATTAGATACAGCAGCGGTTACCAATGTGAGGGTTCTTTCAACACTTCCTGTTATCCGTTGGGGATCGAATGGAGCAAGTTTCGTTATTTCAAATGGGTCATCTTTCGACGAAACCACCTGTACGGTTCTTTCTTGTTGAATAGGGAATTGAACGGCTTTTATTACATAACTCAATTTTGGGGTGCTAGCACTATAAACCATGCGAATTTCACGGTATTCGTCAATACTTAGTTTAATTTTCAAGGTATCAAAGGCACTTGTTGAAAAGCTATAAGCTCCTAATGAATCACTGAAAATAATAGTACTTGGAATGGTATTTACTTCTATTTGAACACTCTCTAAAGGATTTCCTCTTTTGTCTATACAGCTACCAACAATTTTTATTTGTTGGGAAATGCCATAGGCGGATAAAAATGAGAATATTAATAGGGCAATGCATTTCATATTAAGCAAAGGTAAGGTTTAACGCTTTTATAAGAACTTTATTTTTTAATAATTTGATGGTAATGAAGCGCCACTCCGTATCAAGGATATATAAAATTGCTTTCTTTCTTGTGCTGTATTCAGCGAAAAGTAGTATATTTGTCGCCACAATAATGGAGGTTGTAGCTCAGTTGGTTAGAGCGTCGGTTTGTGGTACCGAAGGTCGCGGGTTCGAGACCCGTCTCCCTCCCAAAGTCCCCTAGTGGGACTTTTTTATTTTACATTGTTCAAGTCGCGGGTTCGATCCCGAGACTTCTCCCGAAACTTCTCCCGAAACTTCGGGATCCCAAAGTCCCCTAGTGGGACTTTTTTCTTCCAAATATTCGATCACTGACTAGGCTTAAAACACTAGATTACTTATTTTTGTTCAAGTTAAATTTTCAACATATGAAACGTTTGGTATTTATTATTGGGATTCTTTCTTTAGTATCGTGTTCTGAGGATAAACAAGAGAAAGTAACAAATGAATCCTCTATTGTCGCGAATGAGGAAAATGAAAAAGCGTTAAAAGAAACCTTAACCGATACAGAAAGGGAGGAGCAAGAAAGAATGAAGTCGTTTACCACGATGTCATTTGATAAATGGGACCACGATTTTGGCACTATAAAACAAGGTTCGACGAATAAAGTCCTATTTAAGGTAAGCAACACAGGGAAAAAACCATTGGTGATAACGGATGTTTCTGCTAGCTGCGGATGTACAACGCCTAAAAAACCCGAATACCCTATTGCTCCGGGTAAAAGCGACGTTATTGAAGTTGTGTTTTTACCCACTTCTTTACAATCGAAAGAGCAAACCAAGAAAATTACCGTGCAAGCCAACACGGAACCATCTATGACGATTCTGACCATTCATGCTTTTGTTGAAACTAATAAATAGTAGATGAAATTACACGTTATTAATACCGGATATTTCAAATTAGATGGTGGTGCCATGTTTGGAGTAGTTCCAAAGTCCTTATGGCAAAGAACCAATCCTGCTGACGAAAATAACATGTGTTCTTGGGCATTACGTTGTTTGTTGGTGGAAGATGGTAATCGATTAATGCTTATCGACGCAGGGATAGGGGATAAGCAGTCCGAAAAGTTTTTTTCTTATTATTTTCTTTATGGAAATGCGACATTATCCAAAAGTCTTGCCGAGTTGGGATTTCATGAAGATGATATTACGGATGTTTTTTTGACCCATTTGCATTTCGATCATTGCGGTGGAGCTATTAAGTGGAATGATTCAATGAATGGCTATCAACCCGTTTTCAAAAATGCTAAGTATTGGAGTAATGAGCAACATTGGGAGTGGGCTACCAAGCCAAATCCAAGGGAAAAAGCTTCTTTTTTAAGCGAAAACATCTTGCCGATTCAAGAAAGTGGCCAGTTAGAATTTATCGACCGTAAAAGTGATTTTATGGAAAATGTATTTCCAAATATGGATATTCTTTTCGTCGATGGTCATACCGATAGCATGATGATTCCCCATATAAAATACAGGGGTAAGACCTTAATTTTTATGGCAGACTTACTACCGAGCGTTGGGCATATCCCATTACCATACGTAATGGGATACGATACCCGACCTTTAATTACGATGAAGGAAAAAAGTCAATTTTTAAACATTGCCGCTCAAAATGAATATGTGCTCTTCTTGGAGCATGATAGTGTAAATGAGTGTTGTACACTAGAGTTAAACGAAAAAGGGGTCCGGCTCAAAGATACATTCCTTCTTAACGAACTATAGAAACTATATTTTTGGTTTTTAAAGACATTATTTAATTGAAAAAGTAAGTTCTACTCTTCTGTTTAATTTTCGTCCATTTTCACTTTCATTACTTTTAGCGGGAATGTTTTCGCCATGGGATGCCGTTTTAATGTTTATTGGGTTTACCCCTAAAGTCGTTAGGTATGTCATAACTGATTTTACACGTAAATCAGACAAGTTGTCATTGTATATATTTTCACCAATATTATCGCAATGTCCGGAAAGAGTTATGGTCAGTTGATCTAAGTTCTTATAAGGTTTTAGGCTAGTTATTAACTTATTCTTTTCTGTTTCTAGCATTTCGAAATCATTAAAATTAAAATAAACAGTTTCCTTTGCAGTCAGTATTTTAGTATCTGTTTTTGTCTCGGACGATGATTTTTCTGTTGCCGTATTAATCGGCTTTATTTTTTCTGTTAGTTGGGTAATATCAGCGAAAAAAATATCCAAGTCCCGAATAAAAAAGGCAGATTTACCATCGACAGATGCTACAAATCCCTGGTCGTCGGCAGCTGTATTAAAGGGGGCGCCAATATTAATAACGTTTCCAAGTTTACCACTTTTATCGATAACCACTTTAAAAATATCTAAACCACCAAAGCCACCATGACCATCTGATGAAAAATAAATAGTTTTATTATCTCCAGCTATAAACACGGACCGTTCGTCTCCATCAGTAGAAATCCCCATAATTTTAGGGTAAGACCAAACACCATTTTTTTTAGTACTGTAATAAATATCCATGTCTCCTTCATAGTCAGGGCCACAAGCCACAACGAAAAGATTTCCATCCGATGAAACCGCCATGCCATCTGTTCCGTAACCAAAGTTGGCGCTAAATTCTTCATCAAAAAATTGTGTGATTCCACCACCTAATCCGATTCCCTTTCCCCATCCTTTACTGCTCCGTTTAGCATTAAAATAAGGCCCATTTTTTTTAACCCAGTCGTCAGCCCAGCTTTGATAATATATACTTTCACCTTGAGCGTCTACTGACGGTTCATCTTCTCCAGAAGCCGTATTAATATTTTCTCCAAGGGGGGTAGGTTTTTGCCAAGTATTGTCAATAAATTTAGATTGATAAATATCTCCATTTTCCCCAACTGAACTATTCTTTAATGCTCTCGTAGACATGAAATAGAGCGTTTTTCCATCCGGCATGATGCTAATATTACATTCTCTTTCACGGGAATTAAGTTGTTTTATCTCGGAAATGACAATTTTGTTCGGGTGCACTAAGATTTCAATTTCTTGTGAAAAAAAATAAAAGTGATTAGCAAAAAGTAATAGAATTAGAAGTGTTTTTATTTTCATCAGTATTAGTTTTTTTTTACCAATATAAACCTTTTAATTTTGATTTTGGTACAAAAGTCTTTTTTTATTGTACATTTTTATTGCTTATTTAAAAATTCGGATTACTTTTGTATCCGCTTTAGCAATAAGGTTCACACGATTTTGAATCCAGATGTTTCTGGAGATTTTCGAAAGGAAGTTAAAAAATTGGTTTGGTAGTTCAGTTGGTTAGAATACATGCCTGTCACGCATGGGGTCGCGGGTTCGAGTCCCGTCCAGACCGCACAGAACGTTAAAGCGTTAAAAAGAAAAGCCTCTATGGCCCCGACGCTATCGGTCGGGATTCGGACATTCCGAAACGGAATCGTCGGAACTGGAGGATTAGAAAACCCTAGGATGTATCAAATATCTTAGGGTTTTTGTTTTTTAGGGCTTTTTGATTTCTTTGCTAACCTAGAACAAAACCCAAATGTCACTTACGAACTTTTTTTAATCAATCTCTTGTTAGTTAAAGCAAAAACAGTAACTTAGCTTTAGAATATCCCTGTCCTAAATAAGGGAGGAATTATAGTATTATAGAATTATTCATTATATTTGATAAAAAAAATCATGCTAAAATCTACAATTTTTATTTTGTCTGCAGTGTTATTAATCCTATCATCTTGCAATTCTTCACAAAAGAATTCTTCTGATTTAGTTTATGTTTCAAAAAATATTGATGGGGCAATTGTGAAAAATGAGAATAATGTTTCAATTGCTTTGACTGATATTAGGGTTTTTCAAATTGAGAATCCAGATTTAAACCAAGCGCACAAAGAAAAATTACAAAATACAGTGGATAAAATTGTTTTAATGGGCAATGAAGAAAAGAAAATTCAAGATTTCTTGGACAAAGAAATAGTAAATCTTAAAGATCAATCATCACCAGATTTAGATAAAATAAAAAGTTTTTCAAGTGAATTCCTAAAATCTATTTCTTCTGTTATTAAAAATGATCAAGAAACGAAGTTTGCATTGGTTGAGATTCAATCTACATTGAATTTTTCAAACTATAAGTTAAACGGCACAAAAATAGAAAATACACTTGCTTTAAAATCAATTAAGTTAAGTGTTTCTAACGCTTATCAAATGGCTGCTTTTCTTGTAAAATCAATGGTGAGGCTTTCAACATCACAGTCGCTGGGGATTCCTCAATAAATAAAGTTGAAATGAGAAAAGTTCCAGATGTTCTCATGTAATTATCTTCTGATTCAAATGTCAACGCATTTTCTCGTAAAGTTCTAATATTACGTGTTAAAGCTTATAATCTTGATCACAAATAGTTACCTAATCTAACCAAGTAGCTATATAAAAGATAATTTGAATTGATTTTCCTTGATATCTTCTAAATTTTTAAGTGGTAAATTGTATACATAAGCAATATTCATCATGCCAAAGTTCACCATAATTTCAGACCCTAGGATGTATCAAACATCTTAGGGTTTTTGTTTTTAGTTTAAGCCATTCTCTATGGAAGTATATACAGTTTATATTATTCGTAATCCCCAAAAAGTTTATTACAAAGGCTTCACAAGCGATGTTTTGCGTCGATTGGAAGAACATAATTCTTCAATAGGAAAATACACTTCTGAAAAAGGGCCATGGACTTTGGTATTCAAACATTCATTTATTTCAAAGTCGGATGCATTGAAGTATGAACGGATGCTTAAACGTCAAAATCACAAATACCTGGATTGGTTAATTGCATCTGAAAAAAATGAAATAAGCTAGATTTTAAGCAAGTGTCCATGGGGACGTCTCGGCTGAGCCGAGAAGTCTGTCCAGACCGCACAGAACATTAAAGCGTTAAAAAGAAAAGCCTCTATGGCCCCGGCGCTATCGGTCGGGATTCGGACATTCCGAAACGGAATCGTCGGAACTGGAGGATTAGAAAACCCTAAGATGTATCAAATATCTTAGGGTTTTTGTTTTTTAGTTTAAGCCATTCTTTATTTTATCTAAATAGATTTAGTGTTTTTTAATTGTGTAACCATATAAAATACAAAAGTTTAAAAGCCATTGAATTGAAATCAATTATCTTCTAAAAACACACATTAATTATGTCAATAATTATATCTAATCAATTTTCTAAAAGCTGGGTTTTTGTGTTAATTCTCTTTTGGATTCCATTTTCTTTATTTTGTCAAAAAATAGATTACACCTTTTTGAAACCAGATGAAGGAGAAAAATTCGTTTCTATTTACCTTACGGTTCAGGATCTTAGTGTTTCTAAATTAAATTCCAAGATAGAAGATTTGGATACCATAACTCAAGTGAAAAAAAAGAAAGCAAAAGGTAAATTCAATTATTTTGGATTTAGAATTACTGCAAATACAATTTACTATGATGATCGAAAAAAGGGTTTTGTTGGAAATTTTATTTCTTACCATTTTGACGCGGATACACTTCATTTCGTTATGTCAGAAAAGAATGGTGATATTCTTTTTATAGAAATAAGTCATTTAAATCAAGAAAAAAAATCAGTGGTTATTAGAGAAAATAAATTGAACGGAAAAACCTTTAAATATTATAGTGAGAATTGCATTTTAGAGAGAAGATCAAGTTAATTTCACACTGAATCTATAAAATTCAAGCGCACTTTTCCCTTCCCAGCTTACAATTATTGTTTTAGCGATTCTTTATTGAAATATATACTAGGGATTTATTTCTTTTGTAAGAGTAAAACTACTATTATTACTTAGTAAAAGTAATTGTAGAAATAGAAGTCATTCCTCCATTTACTACAGTATTTTTTATTTTAAGTGTCGTTGAGTTTAATACTTCCAATTCATACTCGGAACCATCAAGAGTTATTAGCGTCTCAGTGGGATTAAAGGACCAAGCCCCTCCATATGATGTTTGAGGGTCTAATGGATCACATTTTGTTGGACCTTCATCAATTGTTACAGTATTATTTGTATTAAATATGGTTAAATTATCTTGTTGACAAGATGCAATCTGGTCGTAATACTCAACATTATCCATTACATAAGAAGTCAATATCCAATTTTTACCTGTTATTAATTCTGTTTTTGTTGGTGCTGGAGTAGGAGTAGGGGTTTCTTTTTTACAGCTTACAACTGTTATTCCTAATCCTAGTACTAGAAGAGCTGAAGTAATTTTACTAATTGCTTTCATAATTTTTGTTTTTTTTAATGGTTTATATTGTTTTGAATGGGCAGATATTGGTTTTTTTTATCTTTCTACAATAAAATTGATTGATTGAGAATGATTATCAGTGGTAAATTCAGTTGCAGTTGTTTGAGCGAATGTTATACCACTACAAAGAATCGTAAGGATAGCTAAGGAAAGTTTTTTCATTAGAGGTGGTTTTTTCTATGAAATATTAAAACAAATTTTTACTAAAGGTAATTATTTTTTATCCAAGACACTAATATTATATTTTTCATCTTCTCGATTGGCAAATAGATGATAGAGAAAATTTCGTTGAAATTTTCAACTTCTTGAAACTGCCAATCATTTACGAAATGTTAGTTTTGAAAAATAAAACATTAATTTTAAATGTTTCAACTTAAGCTGAAATAAAAATAAAATACATTGATTGTCACTTAAAAATTGTAAGATAATATGATATCAATGACTAAAAGGATGACGCATTAAAATTTTAAATAATGAAAAAAGCTACTAACAAATCAGCACATTTACTAATTATAACACTAGCATATCTGCTAATCATCTCATCAGTTTTTGCTCAAGCACCACAAAAGATGAGTTACCAAGCTGTGATTAGAAATACGAGTGGTGCACTTGTATCCTCTACATCAGTAGGTATGCAAATAAGTATATTGCAAGGTTCTGTGGCTGGAACAGCTGTTTATGCTGAAACTCAAACACCAATTACAAATGCCAATGGCTTGGTAAGTATAGAAATAGGAACCGGAACTGTTATTACGGGCACCTTTGCAGGAATCAACTGGGCCAATGGCCCTTACTTCATTAAATCCGAAACTGACCCAGCAGGTGCAGCAAATTATACCATAACAGGCACGAGCGAATTAATGAGTGTGCCTTATGCTTTGTTTTCAGCCAATGGAATAAACAGCGGAAATGCCGCAGGAAACACCCCTTATTGGAATGGTTCTCAATGGGTGGTGAATGGCAACAATTTTTATAATAATGGAACAAACCTAGGAATAGGGACCACAAGCCCTAATGCTTCTGCCATTGCGGAAATGAATTCTACCACCCAAGGTTTTTTACCGCCAAGAATGACCACTGATCAGCGTGATGCCATCGCTTCACCAGCAACTGGTTTAACAATTTACAATACAACTGTTAATTGTTTGCAGTGGTGGAACGGTTCCCTTTGGTACGATGGCTGTGGAAACAATTTGCCTCCTACACCGTCCGGGCAATATCCTGCAGGTTCCGTCTTTTGTTTGAACCCAACCATAGTGATTGATGTCAGTAACCCAACTACAGGACGTGTTTGGATGGACCGTAATTTAGGCGCTACGCAAGTAGCTACCTCAATTGCCGACCCCGATGCCTATGGCGATTTATACCAATGGGGTAGAAGAAGCGATGGCCACCAGTGCCGCACTTCGCCAACTACAAGTACCCTAAGTTCCATAGACCAACCGGCAAATGGCAGTTTTATTTTAGCACCCAACTCACCTTATAATTGGCGCAACCCTCAAAATTCGAATCTTTGGCAGGGGGTAAATGGCGTAAATAACCCTTGTCCTGGTGGCTACCGTTTACCCACCGATGCTGAAATCGATGCAGAGCGCTTGAGTTGGAGCCAAAGTAACGGCCAGGCTGCTTTTGCCTCTCCCCTCAAATGGACCTCGGCTGGAGCCCGTTGGTTTAATAGCGGTTTGGTGGACTTTGTTGGGAACTATGGCCGCTATTGGACCAGTACCATTAGTAGCACAAATAATAATAATTCGCGCTTATTGTACTTCGGAATTAACATTGCCCTAACGGCTCACGATGTCCGTGCCCTTGGTCAGTCTATACGTTGCCTCAAGGATTAATACTAAATTTATCTCACGCATTTTGCTTGTGCAGGAACTACCCATAAATTGTGCAAAAATGAATTAAACTTTCCATTTATAAATTACAACAAAGTATATTTAAACGTAAATAAAACCAAAATCAGATGAAAAAAACCAATATAATACGCCTTTTAATACTGACAATTGGACTATCCTGTTCAGACTTTGCGCAAGCCCAACAATCGTCCAATTCCGCGGGCGGAGATGCCACGGGAAACGGAGGATCTGTAGCTTACAGCGTGGGGCAGATAGTTTACACGACTCATACAGGGTCAACAGGTTCTGTAGCCCAAGGAGTCCAGCAAGCCTATGTAATATCTTCTGTTGGAATTAATGAAACCGAATTAAACAGCTCCCTTTCGTTATTTCCAAATCCTATTGTAGATAATTTAACCTTGCAAATAAGCGATTTCAACAAGGAGAAGTTATCGTATCTTCTCTTTGATACGGAAGGTAAATTATTAACCAATGGACAAGTAATAGCAAAGCTAACTCAAATAAACACAGCAAGTTTGCCCCCTGCTACTTACTTCATTAAAGTCCTAAACCAAGAAAATAAACAAGTTGAATCATTTAAAATTATTAAAAACTAAAAACAATGAAAAAGATAATTATAATTTGTGCAACAATATTTATGACAGCAAGTGTCTTCGCTCAAGCGCCTCAAAAAATTAGCTATCAAGCTGTGGTTCGTAACAGTAGTAATGCATTAATAACATCTGCATCAGTAGGTATACAAATAAGTATATTGCAAGGTTCTGCAGCTGGAACAGCTGTTTATGTAGAAACGCAAACGCCAAGTACCAACACCAATGGCTTGGTAAGTATAGAAATCGGAGGAGGAACAGTTGTATCTGGTAATTTTTCCACTATCAACTGGGCCAATGGTCCTTACTTCATTAAAACCGAAACCGACCCAACAGGCGGCACTGCTTATACAATAGTTGGCACAAACGAATTAATGAGTGTGCCTTATGCTTTGTTTAGTGCTAATGGAACACCTGGTCCGGCAGGCCCTCAGGGCCCAGCGGGAACCAATGGAACGAACGGCGCTCAAGGTCCTATCGGAGCAACCGGTCCAGCAGGGGCCCAAGGTCCAACGGGCGCAACAGGTCCGGCAGGGGCCCAAGGACCTCAAGGATTGCCAGGAAGTGGTGGTTTTACCCATTATATCGGCGAACTCTTTGGCGGTGGTATTGTGATCTCAGTTTGGAAAGAAAATGGAGTAGAGAAAGGGTTAATTGCATCTTTGGTTGATTTAACCACTTCTGCAAATTATAGCAATATTCAAACAACAATCATTGGACCTACTGCTCAAAGTCCATTTGATGGACAAACAAATACCACCGCTGTAGTCAATCAGGGGGCTACGGTAGGCGCATCTTATTTATGCAATAATTATTCATCCGGTGGATTCAATGATTGGTATTTGCCCGCTATTTGGGAGCTCAACCAATGTTACAACGCAGCATTCATTGTAAATACTGTATTAGGTGCAACAAATGGCTTTAAGTTATCCTATTACTGGAGCTCTACAGAAAGTAGTGGTTCCAATGCATGGTGCCATAATTTTAGCGGCGGTACGTCGGTCTTTGACAGTAAATTATTTGCGTATAGTGTTCGGGCCGTACGGAGAATTTAAGCCATTCAAAAACACGCTAATCCTTTGCCAAGGTTTACGTCCTCAATCGAGTAAATGGCTTTACGGTCATTGTATTAAGGCTTAGCATCATTTAAGGTGAATGTCTTTATTTGCCTTACCTTCGCGCCAAATTAAGGTTATGATTATGTTATTTTCGAACCTTGTCGAGTAATTAGAGTAGGATAGGGGGTGAAAATTCTCATACCTTTAATTTTATAATTGTGCTTCATCCCATGAGAAGGATAAAGCTTGATACTATTTTTATATGAAACGCATCAACGAATACAAAAAAGTTTTTGAAATTGAAAACGAAATCGATCTAACAGCATTAAAATTGACCTACCGAAAGCTGGTGAAGCAATGGCACCCTGACAAGTTTCAAGAGGGAGATCCATTAAGAGAGGAAGCAACGATTAAAGGGCAACAAGTGGTTGATGGCTACCATTTTTTAGTGAGTATTGCTCCAGAAACAAAAGCGGCAAATTTGGCTGAATATACCACTACCGTGAATGAAAGTGGCATCGCAGATTTTAAACACAAAGGACTTTTATTAGAGATTACCTTCACTGATGGTTCGACCTATGAATATTTTGGTGTGAATGCTAATGTGTATAAAAAGTTGATTAATTCAGATAAGCAAGTTCGTTTTGCCAAACGTTTTATCTACGATAGTTACTTGTATCGAAAATCAAAAAAAGCAACGGAAGGAGAAGGCTAATGTCTTGGAATAATAAGGAAGTTCTTTTTTAACCACTTTGCTTATTTGATCAAGAAAAAGCGGCGATTGCTTTATGAAATAGTGCTTGTACGCTAAAAAATAGCTTACTTTATTCTCTTACACACCTAACATTGAACCCCATGATCCAATTGGTACTTCGATTTACTAGCCTTCCTGACGAGTATGGGCACGGTAGATTTTCATCAAAGAATAAACTCACATAAGGCGTAGACTCTCCAATTGGTGATTGATACGCCCAGAAACAGATGTCTTCACCAAGTCCGCCACAGCCAACATCTCTCCATCCGGCTGCTTGGAAATTTAATCCAATAGTATTGGATCCCACAAAACCATTCGTCCAACCTTCTGAACTGAAAGCATCTATTAAGTTCTTTTCAGATAGAAATAGTTGGTTTTCCAATGTTGCCCAATCTCCTTCTGTTGGCAAGCGCCACCCTTCCGGTGCCAGTCCACGAGGGTCATTTAGGGCATATGAATTATATAATTTCCCATATTTCTTCACTTCAATGTTAAGGCTGTCAATACTTAAATTATAATAACACCAAGCGGCTTGCTTGTTAAATCCTGCTTCTTGCCATGCCTCATCAGATTGTGCTTGAGGAATAAGATCCCCATTTCGAAAAGTTGATACAGAAAGATTCTCAGCCATCCAATTTTGGGAACCAAATTGAATTGATTTATTCGTTCTAATCTGTTCTTCAAGCGCACTTATTTTCTCATTCGCTTTTTTAATTTCTTTTTCATGCGCTATTCTTCCTGAACTTAATATTACTGACATACTATCCAAGCGAAGAGATAAGTTGGCAATTTGTTCTTTTTTAGATTGAGCGTAATTTAGATTTACACTTAAAATAAAAGTGAAAAAAAGGATTGACTTCATTGTTACAGATTTATTTATTACTTAAAATTAATTATTATCCTCGGATTAGCCACCTTTTAATTGGGTTGGCTGTTTTATGGCTATTCCACCAAGGTTGAGCTAAAACTGGTCATTACTTTGCTCTTATTTTTTTCAGGGTCGTATACAAGTTGATATAGATCTTTTCCTTCTTCATATTCAAAATGATAACATAGGGAATTGATGCAGTATAGAAAGTAAAGTTCGTAGCCTTCCAACGCTCTTTCTGCATGAATGATGTACACAAATTGATCATCCGATGGATTGACAAAATAAGCAGAGAAATACACATTTTTCCCTTTGTTAAATACCAAGGAATCACTTGGGAATCGGTTGGCTTTAATAACTGAATTTACTAGTTTCTTGACATCTGCCTCTTTATCCAAGTGAACAAAAAAGTTGCCAGCTCCAACTTCAATGAAATCCTCATTCATGTTTTGATATTGTGCCTTTAGTGGACTAGCTGCTCCTACTAGGAAAATAGCTGTAAAAATAATTGCTTTCATGGGCTTTAAATATTAATGAGTTTTTTATTAATTTTTCTTTGCGCTTTTTCCTTGATTAGGTGATAATCCAGTAACCGCGGGATCATAAATCAATGAAATTCGTGATTCATTTTCCGTTATATCGTAGAAATATCGATACCTATTTTCCATATAATAACAGAAAATGTTGTATCCGAAAACTTCTTGATGCTTGGCTTTGACACAATGAATTACTAAGACGTACTCACTATTCAATGGGTCAATGTAAGACCTTGCCAGCATCAAATTTGACCCTTTCTCAAAAGTGAAATCGGCATTCATTTTGTTGTCTTTTAGCGTTTCCAAAATGATGCGTTTGGCATCTGTTTCTCGCTGAACAAATAAGAAGAAATTACCTTTTCCAAATTCCTCAAACCTCGACATGGTTATCCATTGTGCTTGACTAGTTGGAATGAATAGCAGCAGCAGTGCAATAAGGAGCGCATTTCGTTTCATAGTAGTTGATTTTAGAGTGAATTATTTTGTTGATGCCTCAACATTTTTGCTCGAGTACATTAGAAGAAACGCAATGGAAATTTTTGGTAACAAAAAAAAGAATAATTAGTTTTCGCTACCTTAATAATGATCCCAAGTAAACAACCCAGAAATTTTACAGGAGATCCGCTAGCGAATCAAAAGAAATTGTTACTCACGAAAATGAAAACGATATTAATGGAGCTATATCCCGAAAACTATATTGATTTCATGGTAACCGATTGATCATAATATTTATTAAAATCTAAGCAAATTCAAATTCTATAACTAGAATGAAGTAATCAAACAGTTAGAATTAAGGATAGATAAATTAAATGTATTTATACCTCTGGAGTTTCGGAAATGTTTTTAGAATCCGCGGCCAGGTGTTGTTTTATTTTACGAACCCCTAATTGCCACATATATATATCAAATGCTACGAATAATAGAAATAAGACAGTTCCTAATAATAAGCTTGGTTCCTTTTTGGATGAAGCATACATCAGTATAAAATCATAAGTGCCATGCAGTAAAATTGGCACAGCCAAACTCAACTTAACATATTTGGCGGCATCTTTACCTTCTTTAAATTTTGCTAACGAAAGGTAATAGCCCATAGGAACAGCAAAGAGCATGTGCCCAGGTACCGCGGTGATTGCCCTCACAATAGCGACACTCATTCCATTATTCATTACATACATAATATTCTCCACCAAAGCAAAGCCCATAGAGATAAAAATAGCGTAAAGAATACCATCATAATATTGATCGAAATCCTTTGCTTTTTTGATTAACCAATAAAATATAATCCATTTTGCAAATTCTTCTGGTATTGCTGCACAGAAAAATGCATTGTAAAAAGACTGTAAAAATCCCGATGGGATGAATCCCATTAATTCACCCAATGGAAGAGCAATGGCAAAAGTAATTATGATGGACAAAAAACCACCAAAAAAAGCTTTGAGAAGCATGCTAATGGGTTCTTTTTGTGTATCTTGTTTATATATTATAAACATTATTATTAAAGCTGGAGCGATTGACGATAGGAATAGAATCATGTTTAAGGGTTTTTATGTGATTAAATGGATTATTAATAAATGTTCTAAAGTGACCTTAGAAAACGAGTGCTATAATTTTATAAACTTAGTATATAAACCTACATATTTTTCTTCTTCACCCTTTAAATTTTTAAAGGTGTAAATAGAACATAACTTATAGTCTTCTTTTTTTAAGCTTAAACTTGCAATAAAACTTGCTGGCGATGCTAGTAAACTTAGTAAACCACCAAAGTTTTTATTTTCTTTGAATTCCAAAGTGAATTTTTGAGTAAGGAATTCTTTGAAATCATCTTCATTTGGGTTGGTCATAAAAGCCCCAATTAAACCTCCAATCAATAAAATCCAAAATAAATTTTTCATAATAATTTAGTTAATTAATTTAATCTGTCTTAGTAAAGATATAAAATTTAATCAATTACATGAAAAATATATTAAAATAAAAAAGGGCCGTAGCCCTTTTTATGAGAATTATTCAATTTATAGCACAATGAATGGCATCGATGCAATTGACCCGCTTGAACTGCTGAGCTTTATTGTATACATGCCAGCGCCAAGGTTAAAATTTTCATGTGTTTGTGTAGCGCTAATTTTCTTGCTCAAAACAAGACCCCCCATTTGATTATACACTTTAAGTTCTGAACCCTCTCCTTTCCAAGTAACTTTGGTATCGCCATATGAAGGATTAGGATAAACATTCATTTCGAAATCTAAATTTGTACTTACCGTTGCAGTTGATTCATCAATAATTGTAACAATTACGGATTGTGTACAACCGTTGAGGTCTGTTATAAGCACATCGTAGATTCCTGCATTAAGTCCGTTCAAATCTTCAGTAGATTGTCCATTTGACCAATCAAAAGTATATGAAGGAGTTCCTCCTGAAACGCTTAGGTCAATGCTACCTTCATTATTACCTAAATCAGCACTTGCTACGAATGAATTTGTTAGTGCAGTAGGTTCGTTTATGTCATACGTTTCGCTTGTTTCACAGCCATTGATGTCAGAAACGGTTAGGGTGTATGTTCCAACGGGTAAATTAGCTATATTTTGACTGCTACTTCCATTGCTCCAAGTGAAAGTATAGCTCGGATTTCCTTCTTCTACGAACACATTTACCTGTCCATCATTTCCACCAAAGCAGTTTACATTATTAATTAAGTCACCTGAAATAACTGGTGTTGAATTATTAATTACTGCAGTAGTTTGGGTAGTACATCCGTGTGCATCTATAATTTGAATAGCGTAGGAACCTGAATTTAATCCATTGTTACTTAGCCCAACCATTCCATTATTCCAAACTACGGTATATGGTGCTTGACCGCTAATTGGTGTAATATTTATAGAACCATCGCCATCTGTACAACCATTTTGAACAGTGGGTACTGCGTAAAGGTTGTTGTGGTTGGACATTGCCATGATTACAGCGGCATTTGCATTTAGTCTACCTGCACCAATAATACCTACATAATGGGTATTCGCAAGATCTATATTATTGGCACTGTTTTTAAGAATTTGTTCGATTTCGTCGTTGTCAAGACAATTATTTACACTTAACATTAATGCTACTGTTCCTGAAACAAAAGGTGCCGCATAGGATGTTCCTGATCCTAAAAGGTAATTGTTAGGAGCATCTGAAATATTTACCTTGTAACCCGGGGCAGCTAAATCTACAGCTAGATTATGCTGGTGAGTTGAATTCGGATCACCCGGAATTTGTTCATGGGAATCAAAAGCACCGACACTTGTCACAGAGAATACATTTCCGTATGAAGCAGGGTAGGCCATTGCATTGGGATCTCCACAGGTTGTGCCGTTTCCTGCTGCGGCAATAATAAAGGTTCCATTAGTATATATTTCGTTAATAACATCTTGTTCAATCTGGCTATAAGAACAGCCAGAATACCAACTAATATTTAATATATCGATTCCCGAATGAGATGCCATTATAAGTTCGTCATAACTCATTTGATAAAAGGCCAGTGACGAATTAAAGCCAATAGAACTAGTTCCAACTAAATTGTCGGTATTACCAGCAGCAATAATCGCTACTGCGGTACCGTGCTCTGTTTCATGCTGATTGTGTATATCGTAGTGGACTATTTTTCCAGCCAATTCCTCGTGATTGGGGTTTAAGTTTTCATCACTAATGCCTATTATAATACTTGAATTTGATTGCGTTAGGTTCCATGCCTGTGGTGCTTTAATAAGTTCTAGGGCATAATTTGAACTAAATACAGCATTATAATCATTAGGAGTATAAAGCGTTTTGTAATCGGGAGCCCGTTCTATTTCGGAAATAACGTTTGGAAAGTTTCTGAGTGTTGTCTCAAGTTCATCACTTGAACAATTACAATTAAATTCATAAACTGCCTGAAGTTTTGGTATTCTTGAATGGGACAACGCTTGCGAAACTTGATAAACGCCACGGGTGTTTAGTGCCGTCGCAAAGTCGATGTTGTTAGAGCCGATTGTTCCATTATCCAAAATTCTTGGGGTGCTCGAACTATCAGAAACACGCGCCCAAAGTTTGGTCGAATATTGTGCTTCTGCCGTTAAATGTGTTAGACCAAAGAGGCTAGTTAAAAGGATACTTAAGTTAATTGAGGTTTTCATAAGTTAGTTTTTAATTGATTTACGAGGCAAAGATTGGAGACATTCCTATAAAGTTGACTTCACTTGTTTTAAAGAAGATAGAAAATACAAAGTACTACCGACAAGCTTATACGTTTTATTTCGTGTCGCATACGTTAAACTACGTAAAACACCCCAAAATGAATTTTCTTATCGAGCATCAATTTGGTCTGAAACTATAAACAAAATAGGTGTATCAGGAGCGATAATCTAATGCTATTTCACTTCATTTCTATTATTATTTTTCATCTATGTAAAAAAGATAGGCAACTGAAAATATACTGCCTCCGTAATCAAATTATCAGGGGTCATTACTGAAATTCATTTATTAACTTTTAAAAACTATTCTTATGAAAATTAATTTAATTGTTTTAGTTGTTGCTTTAGCGTTATCCGCAGCATCTTGTAATAAAGCGAATCGCCCTATTTCTTATTCAGTCGGTGAAGAAGCATACGGTGGTATTGTTATAAAAGTAAGCGATGGAGGTTTACACGGTTTAGTCGTTGCAAAAGTTGATCAGGTTTTAAGTACTGATTACCTTGATTACGATGAGTCGCTTGAGCTTATCGCTACCTACAGTGAAGGCGGAACTGCTTGGCGCCTTCCGAATAAAGAAGAATTGGAACTTATCTACACAAAAAAGGCAAGTTTAGGAACTTTTAGGAACTGGTATTATTGGTCCTCAACAAAGAATGGTAATTTTCCTTGGGCTTGTCAGTTTGGAGTGAACGCCGCTTATCCATCTAATTTTAAGTGCCCAAATAATGGCTTTAATTCACGTGCCGTTAAAGATTTCTAAGGATACAAGATTCGTTTATAAAACGCATGGTAATTAGATAATTTTCTAAGCTATGCGTTTTTTTTGTGCGCAGTAGTTGGTTTCCCTTCAATGCATATAGCCACTTCATCAACATTACCATTTATTGGTGGCATTAGTTTCCGGATCTTTATGCGCAAGTATGTTAAACCACTAAGTTCTGCTGTCATTTTCTCCCAAATTCGTTGACCTACGTGTTCTATTAATTTAGATCGTATCGCCATCTCTTCTGTCACTATTTTATTCACCAAAACATAATCAATGGTTAAGGCTAGCTCATCCTTTTGGGAAGCCTCTATAAAATCGGTTTCTAGGGAAATATCGATTATATAATTTCCGCCAATACGAGCTTCTTCTTCCAAACAACCGTGGAAAGCATATAGCCTGATTCCAGTTACTTCAATGCTATTTTTCATTGAGTTGTTTCTGAATTATTTCTAAGCCAATTTGCATGCGTTCAACTACTTCTTTTTGTCCTAAATAGGCTGAAATATCAAACATTCCTGGACCTGCTCCAACGCCTGTAACGACCAAACGGAAAGGCAAAAGGACCGCTCCAATACCCACGGCATTTTCTTCTAAATATGATTTGAATTCTTTTTCAATGGTGCTTGCATCAAATGCTTCTAATTGACTTAATTTACTTTCCCATCCAAGCAACAAAGAACTAGTATTGTCTTTCCATTTTTTTGAAATGCTTTCTTGATCTATTTCAGAGGGGCGCTCAAATAAATAATGCCCATCGGTATGAATATCTTTCACGAATGTGGCTCTTTCTTTCATTAATCCACAAATGATGCTTAACTCATTATTATTCTGCGTAATCGATGGCAACAGGATTTTAAGTTCTTCCGCCAAGCTTTCATCTGATTGCGAACGCAGGTATTGTTGTTGAAACCAAAGGGTTTTGTCTGGGTCAAATTTTGCGCCTGACTTCGATACTCTTTCTAAGCTGAAAGCTTCTACTAATTCATCAAGATTGAATAGTTCTTGTGTCGTGCCCGGATTCCAACCCAAGAGGGCAAGCATGTTTATAAATGCTCCTGGATGGTAACCTTTCTCACGATAGCCGGAGTAGAGTTCGCCTTCTGCGGTAGTCCAATTTGTTGGAAAAACAGGAAATCCTAAACGGTCACCATCTCTTTTAGATAATTTGCCATTTCCATCGGGTTTAAGTAGCAATGGTAAGTGAGCAAACAATGGACATTCCCAACCAAAGGCCTCATATAGCATAACATGCAGTGGGGCAGAGGGCAGCCATTCTTCACCACGAATCACGTGGCTAATTTCCATGGTATGATCATCAACAATGTTGGCAAGGTGATAGGTTGGCATGCCATCGCTTTTAAACAATACTTTATCATCTAAATTATTGGTATTCACAACTACCCATCCACGAATGATGTCATGAAATCGAATATCAACATTTCTGGGCATTTTCATCCGTATAACATACGGAGTACCGTCGAGTAAGAGTTGCGCTACTTCTGATTGTGGTAAGGTGATGGAGTTTCTTAAGCTCGCTCTCGTTACGCTATTATATTGCCAATTCGGCATTCCCATTTGCTTAGATTGCTCTCGCATAGCGTCTAATTCTTCAGCTGTATCGAAGGCATAGTATGCTTTTTCGTTTGCAATTAATTTTTCAGCATAGGGTTTGTACATTTCCTTTCTTTCCGATTGCACATACGGACCAAATTCTCCTCCAATTCCCGGGCCTTCGCTTGGCATGATGCCACACCAATTCATTGCATCCATTATATAATCTTGCGCGCCTTCTACAAAACGTGTTTGGTCGGTATCTTCAATTCGAATGATGAAGGTGCCATTGTGTTTTTTTGCGAAAAGGTAATTATACAAAGCGGTTCGAACACCTCCCATATGCAATGGACCAGTGGGTGAGGGGGCAAAACGAACGCGAACGGTTTTATTGGGCATACGTAGGTATTTATTTTGCAAAGATACCAAAATTCTATCTCACGCTTTTATTTAATAGGATATAATGAAGCGTTAGTATGGATCTATGCTTCCATCGAAAAAGGGCCATTTTTCGAAATCCCGTTCTTGTTCAATCCCGTTAATGCTTTTAATTACCCACTTGTTTTTGGGCGCGTCCAGATCATAATGTAGCACATTTCCATTCGGGTGTGTAAATTGGGTCGCATATTTTTTGGTATCGGGATTGTTTTTTAAAAGTGATTGAAAGGCATCTATACCAGATGAGGCCCTTATGATTACAAGTAATGCCACCTCTTTTTTTGAGTACGTAGCTAGGAAAACGCCTTTTGAAATTGAATAAATAGACCAGTTATTGGAATCCAGCACAGGTGTTTTATTGGATGGAATGTGTACAATTCCTTTTGCGCAAGCAAAATCTTCACATACTCCCGTATTGTTCCACCGCATGAGCGATTTACTTGGATTGCTCAGGTAAAAAAGTTCTTTGAGTTTGCTTGCGCTATCAGCTAAAAACAACATCGTGGCTTGGGGAACAATTAATGATGCTCTTCCTTGATTCGCTCCGCCTGCACTGAGGTGGTACGTTTTATCGCCGCTACAAATTTCTGGGCAAGCATTATGACCATGACCAATTTTTACAAAATAGGCATTCGGTTTGGCAAGTGCCCATTTCATGACGTCATCGGCGGGGCGATAGGGCAGCATAGTTGCCCAAAGTGCAATGTGCTTGCCACTACTAATGGATAAGGTTTGATCTATACTAATCTGGCTGGCCCAAAGCATAAGCATCACAGAATGGTAATCAGATACTATTTCTTGGTCTATATTTTTTTTAAAGCGTCTTCTATACGGTGGACAATGCTTAAAACCATAACTGTTTAGGGCATATTGCCAATTAATGTGATCTAATATTTTAGTCGCAAGCGTTTTGATTTCTCCCCTGCCAAAAGCATTTAGATTCATCAAGGCAGAATAGGTGTAGCCCAAGTACGGTTTTGAATTATATTCAAAAATACCATGCTCCTCTATTTCTTTTAAGTAGGCAATTAATCCCGCTTCAACGCCATTATTCTTATTATCATATTGAGGGTCTTTTTCGCCATTATCCCATAAATATTGGTTCATTAAATACCGCGAACCTTCCCCCATAAGAATATGGTTTTCTGAATCTTGAAAGCATAAACGGGGTACATTTCGAGAAAACCCAGCCCCTTTAATGGTCAGTATATTGTTGATGAGGTGTTGTTTTGTTTCAAGAAAGAGCAGTTCGGGGGAAGCATCAAAGAGGTATAATACCGGTATTAAGGACATTGCTGTAAAATCATATCCCCCATAAGGATTTAATAACCATTTTGATCCGATTTTTCCCTTGGGAAATTGTTTGAGAAGGTAGGCATTCGTTTCCTGTATGTCTTTTTTAGCTAATAAACGCCCAAGAATTGCCCGGGGAATTTTAAAGTCGATTTTACCCTCATCTCCCCAATCGTTTATTTTTGCATTCGCCCAATAGTTGATTACCATTGATTTTAAGTCCGAGGAATCAGAATAGTTAATGCCGCGTTGCACTGGAATGGCGATATTACCCAAGCTTGGTGGTGTTCCGATTTTCCTCCCTGCGCAGGCCGTAACTAAGCAAGTAAGTGCTATAAAAAATAACTGTCTATGCATTATTCTACTTTTATCGAATTGCCTTTAACGAATTTTTGGTCAAAATCAATGTCAATACGCCCCAGATTTATTCCGGCCCATCCTGTTTGATTGATTAATACAGGGACACCGTCGAGGTTGCTTTCTAAGACTGGCTTTTCTAAAAAGGTGTGGCTATGGCCGCCTAAAATTAAATGTATATTCCGGGTATTTTTCGCCATTAATCGGTCGGAAGGTCTATCATCCTTGTATTCATGCCCTAAATGCGACAAACAAATTACGATATCGCATCCCTTTTCAGTTAAGGTAGCTGCTTGTTGATTTGCTGTTTCGATGGGGTCTTTGTAGATCATCTTCCCATAATTTGCATTAGGAACTAAGCTTTCTAAATTTACCCCAATTCCAAATACCCCAATTTTCATCCCTCCTTTGTAAAAAATGGTATGTGCTTGTGTTTTCCCCTCCATGATGGTGTTTGAAAAATCATAGTTCGAACAGAGGAAAGGGAAATCAGCATGTGTTTGGGCATCAATAAATCCATCTAATCCGATGTCGAAATCATGGTTTCCCATTGTTGCAGCATCGTAGCCCATAGCCGTCATGAGCTTCATTTCTAAATGTCCTTTGAAGGTATTGAAATAAGGTGTGCCTTGGAAAATATCACCGGCATCAAATAACAAAACGTGTTGTTCTTCGCTTCTTATTTTTTTTATGAGGGCATGTCTTTTGGCTACGCCTCCCATACCTGGATATTTGGGATGGTTGTCGGGAAGCGGGTCTATGTTGGAGTGGGTATCGTTCGTGTGAAGTATAGTGAGCTTTTTGCTTTTTGCATTCATCGCTTGTCCAAGCCCTTGATGAACAAATGCTAATCCGGTTAAGCCTAGACTTGCATTTCTAATAAATTTTCGTCTCTCCATCAGCGTATGCGTTTATCAATTATTTCTAAGAGGTTTTCTTGGTACGTGGCCTCCTCGATCAATGCGTCTCTTAAGGTAGTGGTTTTACTGGAATACGTGCTTCCTTTTTTAAAAAAGAGCATGTTGTCGCCTCCATTTGCTAAGTAGTCTGAGGTGATGATCCAAACATGGCTGTGGTTTTCGTTGAGACCATTGACAACTATTTTTCCATTTTCGATGTACGCATTTGATAGCGGTTCCCCACCAGTTTTAAGTAGATATGCAGCAATTTCTGGTAACAAGCCAACCGGTATTTCCACCCAAGTTATGGTATTGTCAAAGGGCATGAGTTTGTATAGATCGCCCATGAGGATTTCACCTTTATTTAAGGTAGCGCGTAGGCCTCCAAAATTTAAAAGGCAAAATGCAGGCTGACTTAGGCGAACAGTTTTAGTTTGATTCACAAACAAGGCATCTGCTACCCAGTTCATCAAATTAGATGAAGGGCGTTCAAGAACAAAGTTGCAGGGCGAATAAGCGACATGTTTGTTCATCACCGTGGCCATTGAATCGCGATATGGCTTGATTACTTCTTCCGTTTCACTAACGAAAACAGCCTCTTTTGAAAGAGGAATGAGTGAGGTTTGGTGCAGAACTAAATGAGAAGAGCAGGACATAAGTCCCGCTCCAATACATATTATCCAAAGCATCTTTGTCATCACTCGATGATAAATGATCCTTTGGCTGTACCTAGTTCTGTATTTACTTCAATAATATATTTTCCTGATCTTAGATTTTGACCATTTAATTCTAATACGGGAACATTAACAAAATCATTTTTAAATACAACTCTTCCCATCAAATCAGAGACTGTGTATTGAGTAATGTTTAAGCCATTGACCTGCGCGAAAACTTTTCCATTGGAAGGAACCGGAAACACCGAGAAATTACTTTGAAGTTGTTCTTCTAAACCTACATTACAGTTAACATCCAAATAGGTCATGTTTGAAAAACTAACGTGACAAGCATAATTAACGGAATCAATGTATGGGTTACGGTTGTCTTGAACGCTGTATATGTATTCTTGACGTGCAATTTCATAGGAATCAGGTAAGTCTGTAAAATGCCACGTCTTTAGGATATCTTGGTCTTGGTAATTTGGAATGGCCCAATTTAAACCGTTTTGTCCGTTGTAAGCGGTTGCCATGTAAAAGATAGATCTGGCAGCATTTCCTTTTTGAGCCGCTCTTGGCTCGTAAACCATTTGAGAAGCATTATATCCTACGCTTCCCTCCAAGAAATTAAATAGTACGTTGCCTGTAATTTCATTGAGCGGCAAATTACTGCGGTAAGAATTAGCATTGGCTAAATTAGTCGGATACAAGTTGTGTTGGTCTGTGTATTCGTCTTGCTCAGGATTGTCGCAAGGAAAAGTTGGCATCCAAGAGTGACAAAAAGTGTGTTCTCTAGAATACCCAGTAGCTGTCCAATCGAAAGGATCGCTAAACACTTTATTTTCTCCTGTATAAACACAGGTCACAAATGATTGTCCAGCCGTCGTGTCGCACACTTCGAATTGGTTCATCACGGTTTGTTTGTAGTTAAAATAACTAATAAAATTATGTGGTCCTATTAAGGCAGATAGATCAGCAATGAACGTTGGAGAAGCCGATGAGATGCCTGCATAATAGGAGCCGATGTTCAAACCTGTTGTGGTACAGTTACCAGATGCTGCACCGTTTGTTTTATAGTTTTCAAATCCCGGAGTGCCGTTGAAGGCATATACTGCAAAATGATAGTTTTGATTGGCCCTTACACCTCGTGGGATGAAAGAGGTTCCTCCTCCCACATAAGCAACTTTCGCATTTCCGATGATATCTCCCCTAAAGTAGGTGTTGGCATCAGTTGGGGTTCCTGAAACTGGGGCGCCTTTGCTCCAAAGCACCAAATATTTTTCAGTATTGCTACCTGCGGTGTATGCTCCACTTAGTGTATAGGCTTGTATATTGCTAAAGTTTAAATTTGTTGGATTGGAGCTTGGCTCTGTGGCTAAATTGTCTAATCCTACTGCTAAAAGACTAATGGTGTATGGGTTTTCATCGGCATCGTTGTTAGCAATGGTGATGGTCGCAAAGCGCGATCCATTGGCAGTTGGCGTAAAGGTCAAGGAGAAGCTTTGCGCACCTAATCCCAAGACAGAAGCACTACTTTAGGTGGTGGTGAATTCGGAGGCATTCGCTCCCGTTAGAGTGGTGGAGGTAACGCTCAGTGATTGTGTACCTGTATTTTCAACGGTTAGTGTGTTGTTGCTAGTATTACCAATGATATAAGTGCCATTATTCAGAACGGTGGTTCCATTTATTTTGACGTTGATCTCACGTTGTGGGGCTACATAAGCTACGATATCTGAAGTGTAGCGAGGAATAATTTGATAGTTTGTGTTGAATTGCCCCAATAAACCAGTAATGGTAACCGGTCCTGTGGGTATAGCTGTTCCGTCTATATTGGTTGAACCATTGACGCGAACATCGAATGTATTTGTGCCATTGGTGATTTGAACCGTTGAGTTACCTGTTGCGAATGTTCCTGTTTGAACAAAAGTGACATTTTCAAAACGTATGAGTTGCGCCTCGAGCAATTCATTTGCACTTGTAATGGGAATGATGAGGGGTGTGTTTGGACTTACTGGTCCATGATTGGTAAAGCTATTGGTTGGTGACAATTCCAATAAACCGCTGAAATCGAACAAAACACCTGTGGCTGTAATGGAATCGCCTACTGCAATGCTGGATAAACTCGTTCCGTAACACGCTATTCCTGCCGTTTCGTCTTGAATATAGCGAATGGCGCCCAATTCTGAACCATTGGACACAACGCCACGAACAGTTACTGTGGTACCGATGGATAAATTACGAATATTGGAAATGGTTTGAGCTTGACTCATTAAGCCGAGGCTGAGCGATAAAAAGAGTAGTTGTTTTTTCATTTTTTTGTTTTTGTTTTTGTTTTAAAATTGAATTCCTAGTGAAACATTAAATCGCAAGCCTCCTCCGAACATTACTGTTGCAGATTGTGCATCAAAGTTATCATAACTATCGTTTGCATTGTTCGTGGCATCGGAAATATATTGTGTATTTAATAAATTGGTGATGGAACCACTAGCAATTAGGGTGGTTGTTTTAAGTGGGAATTTATAACCAGCAAATAGATTTAAAAGAAAATAAGAAGGCATTACCCAAGATTCTCGTCCGGCGTTAGCGCCTTGCAAAGTAAAAGGATCAAAATTGGAATAGTATCGATCAAAATACTGTGATTGTACTTTAACATAAAAATTTTTAAAGGGTTCATATCGAATAGAAGCAGATAAAGCTGTTTGAGCGGCATCGCCAACGTGAACCCCTTTTGCATCAAAAGTTACCAATAATGAATCGTATTGTGGGATAAGAACGGTCTTGTCTGAATTCCAATACCAGTTGCCATATGACACAATGAATTCGGCACTTAACTTTTTAGTGATGTTGTATGCAATATCAAGTTCGCCTCCAAGATGTATAGCATCCATTCCATTAATGTTCACGCGAATAAATTCTGTGGGATCATTTGGATCTGGAACGGCAACTCCATAAGGGAATGGTTTGTTTTTCCAATTCGTTGCATATCCATTTAAATTAATACCGAATTTTTTATCAGCATAATTTAATCCACCTTCTAAGGCTAAAATAAGTTCGTTGGTCAAAATTCCAAAAAAGGCATTGGTATTATTGTCAATCACATTTGAAAACTGCGGCGTTCGGTTCAAGTAGCCGAGATTAACATACGCACTCGCATTTTCAAATACGCGGTAGGCAACTCCACCTTTAACGGTACATCCAGGCAAAAACATCCAGTCTGTTTGATCGTTTTTCAATCCTTTTGAGGATGATGTGTAGGTGTTGCCTTGATATTGAACGGTATCTCCTGCTCCGATTCGCAAGGTAGTATCTCCTATTTCCAAGACCCGTTTTTGAAAGTAGTCTATGCCTTTGTATCCGTTTAAGATGCCAGTTACGTTAACAAAAAACGATAATTTGTCCCCCGTATATGCCATCTGGCCAAAAGCGCCAGTCCATTGTACCAATCCACTTCGGTCGGCACTAAAGCTGTTTTTTGCAATTTTATCACCCACTCTTTTCATTGGAGAACTTGCATTTTTATTCGCATTATCAACGTAATAATCTCCACCTAATAAGTCGTGCACAACTTGATAATGTCTGCCTTCATAATATCTAAAATCGATTCCACCTGAGAACTCAAATTCCTTTGATAACTCGTAGTTAAACTGGCCCAAATACCCTACCCAAAAATGATTATTGATACTAGCTAGTAGGATTTGACTAGATTTTATTTCAGTAGGGTGATACTGTGTATCTATATTAGGAGTTCCAAATAAAGAATTGACTTTATTGTATTGCTCCATTAAATCCCAATCGATTAAATTATTTGAATCTCTTAGTAAGGCGGATGAATTATATATGCTTGTTCCACCTCCTCGTCCGATTGACACATAAGCCAAATTGGAAATGGATAACTTTTCATTTACTTTCCAAAAATCTTTCAAGGTGAGTTGTGGTTTGGAGTAAAAATTTAATCGCTCATTAAGCAATTCTTTTTTCCCATTATGTGTTCGATATCCCCAATGCTGGTTATACCTTACTCCCATGTCGAATAGATTTATATTGGTGTCAATGGATGTTCCCAATTCTCTTGCCGCATCTTTATCCCAATATTGTATTGCTTGGTTATATGAACGCTGGCCATGTTGTTGTGGTGCAGCAAAACCAGAAAGAGTTATTAAATGTGATTTTATTTTTTTTGAAACCTTTAAGTATCCAAAAAACCCTTGACTTGGTGTTCCGTATACCCAACCATCAGTTTGTTTATAGGATGTTGATACCGTTAATCCCCAGCCTTTTTTGGTCATACCGGTATTGTACGAAAAGTTTGTACGGAGTAAATTTCCTGTACCATATTCTTGCTTAAAGCTACCTCCTTTTTTATTCCCAATGCCTTGAGTAATAATGTTGATGGTTCCTCCAATCGAAGGCATAGCAATTTTTGTAGCGCCTAATCCTCTCTGAACTTGCATCTGGGCAGTAATAGCATCTAATCCAAACCAGTTCGACCAATAAACAGCGCCATTCTCCATGTCGTTTACTGGCACACCGTCAATCATTACCCCCACATTTCGTTGATCAAAACCGCGTACATTTATCCTAGCATCGCCATCGCCACCTCCTTGTGTTGTAGCATAAACGCCTGCTGTACCATTCAACAACATCGGTAAATCTCTTGACCCTAACTCTTCTGCAATTTTCTGGAGCGATATTTTGGTAACGGCAACTGGAACATTGCCTTCATTTACAAGGTTTCCAATCACCTTGACTTCTTCAAATTCTTGATTGTCTCCAAGTACGATCGTTCGTGTAATGGTTGATTTATTGATAGTTACTTGCTCCGAAATGGGTTCAAATCCTATCATGTTTATATTGGCGATATACCCTCCAAAACTTATATTCTCAAACAAGCAAATGCCTTCAGAATTCGTAATGCCTTTGAAAATAGTACTCGGATTGGTTTCGCTGGTTAATATAAGTTTAGCGCCAACAATTTGCTCCTTATTTGCATCTACAACATTAAAGGTAATTGAACCCTTATTTTGTCCAAATAGCGAGGGAACTAATAAGCAGAAAATAATGAGCAGCTTGGATTTCATGGCGACAATAAAATAAAAAAAGGCCCTTACAGACCTTTTACTTTGTTTTTAATTATCTTACGATTACTCTTTTAATTTCCTGAGCACCATTCTTCATGGTAATTTTCAAGAAGTATACCCCTTTATTTCCGTTGATATCAATAACAAGGAGAGGCTTATTGGAATACGTATTTGTGAAAAGACGCTGTCCTAATGCACTTAGCACTTCAACAGACCTTATGTTTTCCGAGTTTTTCAGATAAACAACACCACTGCTTGGATTTGGATACAAGAGTATTTCGAGATTGCTGGTTTCATCAATACTAGCTGGATTACATTGGCATTCGTGAGTCCCTAAAGATGTCCAGTTACCGTCTAAAATAGGATTGCCACTCGTTCCTAAGATTGGATTTCCGTTGGCATCTAAGCGTTCGATAACCGCTGGAATGGAGTCCCATTCTAACAAAGGGTCAAAAAATCCAACCATGGTTGTTGCCCCTTTTTGTATTGTAGCTTTGCGCAACATGGAGTGATCTTTAGTGATTAATACTCCTGCACCGTTGTTGTATGGAAAAGTAGAAGACCATGCTCCGTCGTTTCCGGCAGAAGAACCTGTTTCATTAGCCGGATTCTCGCCGATTTTTCCAAATATATCAACAATAGCAAAACCAGGTACATTCGTTGGATTGATAACGGTAGTGGCTGTAGAAGGCAAGGTTCCTTTGGCTAAAACAATAGCATCGTTACCGTTCCAGTACCAAGCATTGGAAGTATTGTAAACTGCGCAATAAAAACCATCTGCACGTGCTTGTAAAGAGTCCCAAATCGGTGCCTCTTGACCGGTTCCATTGGGATCTAATTTCTCAAGTACGCCAACATAGACACTGTAAGGTGCAATGGTTCCTGTCAATTGAACCGAGTTGGCTACAGTAGCTGAAGTAGCGCCATTGGAGTATCGGGATACAAAATAGCCGCTTAGATTAATGGTTTGACTAGTGGGATTGTAGATTTCCAAAGCCTTGTTGTTAGACCATCCCTCGACATATTCCGAAATAAAAAGTTCCGTACAATTGCCTTGGGCAGAAAGAGTGTTTAATAGTAGGAGAAATCCGAGTGTAAATGTTGCTTTCATAAACTTGTTTTTAATTGCACAAAAATAAGTTAATTTTATTTGAATACGCCTTTTTTAAAAGTTTAATCTAATTTTCTTCTTGACTTAATACTAATTAAACTTTATACATTAATTTCGAACATTAAATGGTATAAAATGAAGCACTTTTTTTGTTTATTATTTCTTGTTGGTTTAAAGATTACTGCGCAGCAAATCACCGTCGAGAAAATCTGGAAAAAATACGAATACTATCCGAAAGGGGTAGAAGATTTTAAGTCGATGAAAGACGGAGAACATTATTCCCGGATTGGTGAAGATGGATCTATATTAATTTACAAATTAATGGATGCAAATGATAAAGGAGAAGTGCTTGTTAATAAAAATTCGTTGGTTTATAACGATTCGATAATCGCATATGAAGATTACGAATTTAATAGTGATGAAACGAAGGTCTTATTTATGACCAACATAAAACCTATTTACCGTAGAAGTTATACGGCAATTTATTATCTGTATGATATAAAAACTAAGCAATTAGTGCCCTTAGATGATAAGCATAAACCACAAACATTAGCAGAATATTCTCCCGACGGTAAGAGTGTTTCATTTATTCATGGCAATGATATTTTCGTAAAGGAATTGGCAACTGGAAAAACGATTAAACTAACGGAAGATGGAAAGAGAAATAAAATTATCAATGGTACAAGCGATTGGGTGTATGAGGAAGAATTCGGCATTACAAAAGCTTACGCATGGTCACCAGATTCTAAATGGATTAGTTTTTTGCGCTTTAACGAAAAGGAGGTAAAGGAATTTAATTTGACCTATTACAAAGGCTTGTATCCTGAAGAATATAAGTACAAATACCCAAAGGCTGGGGAGGACAACAGCGAGGTTACTGCCCATTTAATTAACGTTCAAAAGAAAAGTATTACGCCGATTAATTTGGGTGAATATGAATATATCCCAAGATTGTCATGGGCAGGGAATGCCAATAAACTCGTTTTATTGACTTTAAATCGACACCAAAATCACCTTAAATACCATTTGATTGATTTGACAGCAAAAAAAATGACTCAAAAAATATTTTATGAGGAAACATCCACTACCTATGTTGAAATTGATAATAATTTATTGGTGCTTAAGGATGGCAATACGATTTTAAGAACAAGCGAAATGGATGGGTATAATCATATTTACCAACTCGATTTTAATGGTAAAAGCATTCAAATAACGAAAGGAAACTGGGATGTAATTGATTTATACGGAATAGATGAGCTAAGTAATACCGTTTACTATTCTTCCGCGGAAGTATCTCCAATGGTGAAGACTATTCATTCTATTCAACGAGATGGCGCTAATAAAACAATCGTTTCAAAGTCAATTGGCTGGAATGATGCATCATTCACTTCAGGCTTTAAGTACATGGTTCTTACGCATTCTCAGGCCAATAATCCGCCAGTTTATTCTTTAATGAAAAATGATGGTGGTTTTGTGAGAATATTGGAAGATAACGAAGAATTGAACCGTACGCTTTCTACCTTAACCTTGAGTAAAAAAGAGTTCATTACCTTTAATGTAAATGGTAATACCCTCAATGCTTGGATAATGAAGCCAGCTAACTTTAATGCCGCTAACAAATACCCAGTTTATATGACTTTATATGGAGGTCCTGGGCACAACGAAGTGGTAGATGCGTGGGATAATGCAGATTATATGTACCATCAGTTACTCACACAAAAAGGGTACATTGTTATTTGCATTGAACCGAGAGGAACACTTTACAGAGGCGCCGCCTTTAAAAAATCTACTTATTTACAGTTAGGTAAATTAGAAACCGAGGATTTAATTGCTACGGCAAAAGAAATACAAGGATTTCCATACGTTGATCCGCAACGAATTGGTGTGATGGGCTGGAGTTATGGTGGTTTTATGGCTTCATTAGCTATCACCAAAGGAGCAGATGTTTTTAAAATGGCTATTGCTGTTGCTCCTGTTACCAATTGGCGCAATTACGATAACATTTATACCGAACGATTCATGCGAACTCCGAAGGAAAATCCGGACGGATATGATGCTAATTCACCTGTTAATTTTGTAAATCTATTTAAAGGTAAGTTTTTACTTATTCATGGATCGGCAGATGATAATGTGCATTATCAAAATTCAATGGAATTGGTTAATGCCATGGTAAAAGCGCATAAGCAATTTGATTTATTTATTTATCCTAACCGAAACCATGGTATTTACGGCGGAAATACACGTAACCATTTGTTTAGCATGATGTTGAATTTCATCGAGAAGAACCTTTAACACCCTCGTTTTTCATCATCCTACAGGAGATTTTTTTCAAAATGGTAGGTTTAGAAATCGATCATAAAATTTATTTCACTTTCTTTAGATAATAGAACAAATTTGTTTTGTAATTTTAGGCAATTAAAAAAATTAATTTTCAAAAATGAGTGAAGTTGCAAGATTAGAATTGGACGGAAAAATATATGAGCTGCCAGTTATTATAGGATCGGAAAATGAAAAAGCGATCGATATTTCAAAACTAAGGGATTTATCTGGGTATATTACCCTTGACTCTGGGTACAAGAATACTGGAGCCACGAAAAGTGCCATTACTTTTTTAGATGGTGAAGAAGGTGTTTTAAGGTATCGTGGTTATGCTATTGAGCAATTAGCATCGAAAGCAAGTTTTGTAGAAGTGTCCTATTTGCTTATTTATGGCGAATTACCAACTCAAAATGAATTATTGGAATTTGAGGGAAGCATCAAAAAGCACACACTAGTGAGTGAGGATATGAAGCAATTCTTTGAAGCATATCCCGCAAAAGCACATCCAATGGGTGTTTTGTCTTCTATGATTTCTTCTCTTTCAACTTTTTATCCTGAATCCTTGGATCCAAATAGAAGCAAGGAAGCGAAGAATTTAACCATTCAGCGCATTATCGCTAAGTTACCTACTTTGGCGGCATGGGCGTATAAAAATTCATTGAGCCACCCGTTCATGTATCCTAGAAATGAATATGGTTATTGTAAAAACTTCCTTTACATGATGTTTTCAATGCCAACGGAAGATTATCATGTACATCCTGTAGTTGTTGAAGCATTGAATACACTTTTGATTTTACATGGTGATCACTAGCAAAATTGTTCGACCTCCACTGTTCGTTTAGTGGGTTCTTCACAAGCTAACTTGTATTCAGCCGTTTCTGCAGGTATTTCTGCATTATGGGGGCCATTGCACGGAGGAGCTAATCAAGAAGTTATCGAAATGCTTGAACAAATTAACAATGATGGAGGGAATGTCGATAAATGGGTAGCAAAAGCGAAAGATAAAGCTGATCCGTTCAGATTAATGGGCTTTGGTCATCGTGTTTACAAAAACTTTGATCCGCGCGCAAATATCATTAAGAAAGCCTGTGATGATGTGTTGGAAAAATTAAACATCAACGATCCTTTGCTAGCTATTGCAAAGAAATTAGAAAAGGTTGCGCTAGAAGATGAGTATTTCAAAGAGCGAAATTTATACCCAAATGTTGATTTCTATTCAGGAATAATTTACAAAGCACTGGGGATTCCAACTGAAATGTTTACGGTAATGTTTGCACTGGGTCGCCTTCCTGGATGGATTGCTCAGTGGAAAGAAATGACCGAAAATAAAGAGCCAATTGGTCGACCAAGACAGGTTTACATTGGTAAAACTTCC
>JAPLEV010000027.1 GCA_026391005.1 Flavobacteriia bacterium
GATGGATGAATTGAAGCAACGAGGACTCATCGATGCCTTGAATCAAGCCGCCATGGGAGATAAAAAACCGATTTTAGGTATTTGTTTGGGGATGCAACTCATGACTGCGTCGAGCGAAGAGGGTAACTCAGAAGGCTTAGGTTGGTTTTCCTGCAAGACAACTAAGATTGTGGTGGAAAATCCTATCCAATTTAAGGTGCCTCACCTCGGATGGAATAGCTTGCATACAACCAAAGCTCATCCAATACTTCAAGGAGTTCCCAGCCAAAGTGAAATGTATTTTGTGCATGCTTATGCAGTGGATAAAGCCGATGAAGAAAAGGTATTATGCACCACTACCTACGAAAAAGAATTTGTGTCGGGATTGATTTCAGAAAACATCCTTGGGGTCCAATTTCATCCTGAAAAAAGTCACGCTATTGGTCAACGAATTCTTGCTAATTTTACCCAATCATGTATCGTCCAAGATTAATTCCATGTTTACTCATTCAAGGTGGTGATTTGGTTAAAACCATCGGTTTTTCCTCCCCTAAATATATCGGTGATCCTTTGCATGCGGTTCATTTATTTAATGAATTTAATGCCGATGAACTCATATTGTTAGATATCAAGGCTACTAAAGAAAATCGCTGTATTCCGATAGATTTTGTTCGAAATGTAGGCGAAGAGGCCAATATGCCGTTTTCGGTAGGAGGAGGGATTAAGTCTTTAGAAGAAATCAGGCAGCTTTTGGAAGCTGGAGCAGAGCGTGTGGTTTTGGGAACGGTAGCTGCTGAGATACCATCCTTTGTGCGTGAAGCCAGCGAGCGATTTGGAAAATCTACTATCGCTGTCTGTATAGATATAAAATATTCATTTTGGGGTAAACTACAAGTGGTGGCTCGAAATGGTCAGAAAGTGATTTCTGCAGATGTTGTTGGCTTCGCGAAAGAAATGGAGCGCATGGGTGCAGGAGAATTACTTATTCAATCGGTTAATAAAGATGGTACATACCAAGGGTTGGAAGTTGCTGTGCTTCAGGAGGTATCCCAAAGTGTAGGCATTCCTGTTGTTGGTTTGGGTGGACTAGCTTCCTTGGAAGAAATTCGAATCATTCACCCAAGGACGAATCTTAATGGTTATGCTGCAGGTAGTTTATTCATCTATCAAGGCAAACATAGAGGAGTATTGGTCAACTATCCTTCTTCTGATGATGTGAAGAAGCTTTTTAATTGATACGTTAATGTTGTATTTTTGTATAAAATAATGTCAGAACCTGAACTTTCATATCAAATTTGTAGCCGTTGTGTCATGGATACCTCTGATCCAGCTATAACTTTTAACGAGCAGGGACATTGCAATCATTGCACGGAATTTATAGAAAAACGGGCTCATTTTAGCTACAAAGGCGAGGAGAGTGATCAGGCTTTGGAAAACTTAATCCAGCAAATAAAAGTTCAGGGCAAAGGAAAGGAATTTGATTGCATCGTAGGCTTGAGTGGTGGCGTCGATTCTTCTTATACGGCATGGAAGGCAAAGCAACTCGGACTTCGTGTTTTAGGTGTGCACATGGATAACGGATGGAATTCCATTGAGGCCAATCAGAACATTAGAAATTTAGCATCAAAACTTCAAATTGAATACGAATGTGTGGTATTGGATTGGATTCAGCGTGCCTTTCTCAAAGCTAGTGTTCCTGAAGCAGATACTCCGACAGATATTGCTATTCTCTCGGTATTGCACAGAATAGCCGCAAAACATGGGGTGAAATATATCCTGAGTGGCGGTAATTTTGCTACTGAAGGCATTTTACCGAAACATTGGCACTACAACGCCAAAGACCTTCGGTATTTTAGTCACATTTGTAAGTCTTTTGGATCTGTACGTTTAAAGTCATTTCCTACTTTTGGGTTCATTCGAGAAACATATTACAAAATATTCAAGGGGCTTCGGATGATTTATTTCTTAAACTATGTTCCATTTGACAAAAACGAAAGCATAACACTTCTGAAGCGCGAATTGGATTGGCAAGATTACGGAGGTAAGCATTATGAGTCTAAGTACACCGGATTTATTCAAGCCTTTTATTTATTTAATAAGTTTAATATTGATTATAGAAGGGCTACTTATTCGTCTCAGATTTGTGCAGGTGCAGTGGATCGAATGGAGGCTATTGAAGGATTAAAACTTCAACCTTATAACAATGAAAGGGTAGAGCAGGAAATAAAGTACATCGCCAAAAAACTGGATTTTTCCGAAGCGGAATTTAAAGAAATATTGGCTTTAGCGCCACATTGGTATTCAGATTATCCAAATGATGAAGCCAAATTGAATTTTATTTATAACCTGTATCGTAAGCTCTTCAAAAAAGAAAAGCTAGCCAGCTTTTGAATTAAAGCCTGATTGAACGAAAATAGCTTGAATATTCTTCTTATTTCCCTCTTCCTCCGCCGGTCTTAACGGTAGCAACTTTTTTAACTGCTCCAGCTTTCATTGACTTTACCGGTGGGGTTCCACTCGTAGGTACATTTGCTTTCTTTGCACTCGCTTTTTTAGGCGTCTTAGTTTCAGCTTTTTCAGTTTTATCTTTTTCCGCTTCATCTTTTACTTCTACTTCTGCTATCAATAGCCCTTCTGTCAAAAGCATATTATACCATTGAAAAAATTTCTTAATGTCTGAAAAATATACGCGATCTTTATCGTAGTTGGGCAATGTCTTTTCGAAACTTGCTCGTAATGTTTTTTCATCAGCTTTGTGCGAAGGTCCTTCTTTACCCGAACTGATTTTATAAAAATTACTTAATACGTCGATTAATTTCACATCTTCTTCACTGGTAAAGATGCTAATGTCCTCCAAAGCAGAAATTTTTTCTGAGGCAAGTGCAGCAAAGCGCTTCTTATCAATTAAAGATTCTACAATAACGCTATTTTTTCCCTTAGTAATTACTTTAAATAATCCTGGGCGTCCCGCAATGGAAATAATTCCTTCTAATTTCATTCAACTAAATTTTAGCCAAAAATATAAAATCTTTATGATTTTAAGTGATTAATTATTTATTTAGTTTAGAGGTATTCTTTATTTAATTAGGCCTTCCTAAATTAATCTGTACCTTTGCACCCAATTTAAAAAAATAAAATGACATTTGAAGAGCTGGGTTTGAGGAGTGAGGTACTGAAGTCGTTAGTAGATTTGGGTTTTTCAGTACCGACTCCAATCCAAGAACAAGCAATCCCACATTTAATGAAGGATGATTGCGATTTTGTTGGGCTTGCCCAAACAGGAACAGGGAAAACGGCCGCATTCGGTCTGCCCTTAATCAGTAATATCGATACAAGCTTAAGGCTACCGCAAGGCCTTATAATTTGTCCAACACGCGAGCTATGCTTGCAAATTTCCAAAGACTTAGGAAATTATTCCAAATACCTGGATTGCAATATTGTACCCGTTTACGGTGGCGCAGATATTCGCAAGCAAATGACAGATGTTAAAAAGGGTGCTCCAATTATAGTGGCAACCCCAGGAAGGCTGATGGATTTGATAAAACGAAAAGTAGTTCAACTTTCTCAAGTACGCTATGTAGTGCTGGATGAAGCAGACGAAATGCTAAACATGGGGTTTAAAGAGGATATTGATAGTATTCTTGAAACAACTCCAATTGAAAAAAATGTTTGGCTGTTTTCTGCTACAATGCCGAAAGAAGTAGCGTCAATTGCGAAGAATTATATGAATAATCCATTAGAAGTTTCTATTGGGCATAAAAATCAAAGCAATGAGAATATTGATCATATTTATTATATGGTCAAAGAAAAGGATCGATATGAGGCGGTTAAACGTCTTATTGATTTTAACCCTGCAATTTATGGATTAATTTTTTGTCGTACAAGATCAGAAACGGCAACTGTTGCTCAAAAATTAAGCAGAGATGGTTACAATGCGGAGCCACTTCATGGTGATCTTTCGCAGGCAATGCGCGATTTAGTTATGCAGCGCTTTAGAAGTAAAGAATTACAACTCTTAGTTGCCACGGATGTTGCTGCGAGAGGATTGGATATCGATAATATTACGCATGTTATCAATTATAATCTTCCAGATGATATTGAAAATTACACGCATCGAAGTGGACGAACAGCTCGCGCTGGAAAAAAAGGTGAGTCATTAGTCTTAGTAAGCGCCAAAGAATCGTTTAAAATTAAGGCGATTGAACGTCAGATGCGCACCTCGTTTACCAAAGGTGAAATTCCTAATGCAAAAGAGATTTGCCGAATCCAATTAATGAAATTGATTGAAAAGGTAATCGCTACTGAAGTTAGAGAAAAAGATATCACACCATTTTTGCCTACTATCTTCGCGGAATTTGAAAATTTTTCAAAGGAAGAAGTAGTCAAAATGTTCGTTTCGGCAGAATTTAATCGATTTATTGAGTATTATGAACGTGCTGGTGACTTGAATGCAGCTGCAGGCAACTCTGATCGAGAAGATCGTGGACCTAAAGGCGAGCGTTCTAGGGGTTCTGATGAGGGAAAAACACGATTTTTTGTAAACATTGGTCGACGAGATGGTTTCAATCCAGGGGCTCTTTTACGTGTAATATGTGATGCCACTGGTTTAACGTCTACTGCGGTTGGTAAAATCGATATCATGACGTCATTCTCCTTTTTTGAAGCAGACCAAGAGCATGCAGATAATATAATTAAGCAGGTTAATGGAACTGATTTTGATGGACATACAATAAGTATTGAAGTTACCACATCTAAGGAAAGTGGAGGTGGATTTAGAGATAAAGAGCGTTCAGGCTTTGGAGGTGGAGGAGATCGTTCAAGATCTGGCGGAGGTGGAAGAAGTGGTTCTTTTGGTGGCGGAGGTCGCAGCAGTTCATACGGAGGTGGTGGCGGAGGTCGCAGCAGTTCATATGGCGGTGGCGGCGGAGGTCGAAGCAGTTCATACGGAGGTGGCGGAGGCCGCAGCAGTTCATACGGCGGAGATCGATCAAGATCAAGTGAAGGGAATGATCGTCCACGAACAGGTGGTGGAAGTGATCGTCCACGAACAGGTGGAGGCAGTGATCGTCCAAGAACAAGCGGAGGTGGAGATCGTCCACGAACAGGAGGTGGTGATGATAGACGCGATGGTGGTTTTACAAGAAAAAGAAAGTTTTAGAATTGACAAATGGAAATTAGAAATATTGCAATAATTGCGCACGTTGACCACGGTAAGACTACGTTGGTAGACAAAATGATTGAAGCAGGGAATTTTTTAAATGAGCGCGATCGCCCAACGGGTGAATTGATCATGGATAATAATGACTTAGAACGCGAAAGAGGTATTACCATCGTATCTAAAAATGTATCAGTAACCTATAAAGGAACTAAAATTAACATTATTGACACACCAGGTCACGCTGATTTTGGTGGTGAGGTCGAGCGCGTTTTAAATATGGCGGATGGTGTTTGTCTTTTGGTTGATGCCTTCGAAGGCCCAATGCCTCAAACGAGATTTGTGTTAGGAAAAGCACTTTCAATGGGGTTGAATCCTTTAGTGGTAATCAATAAAGTAGATAAGGATAACTGTACGCCTGAAGAAGTAAACGAAAAAGTGTTTGATCTTATGTTCGAGTTGGATGCAACTGAAGAACAATTGGATTTCCCTACCATTTATGGATCTGCTAAAAATGGTTGGATGTCGACAGATTGGAAAAAACCGACTGATTCAATTGCTCCCTTATTAGATGAAATATTAAATTATTTTAAGCCTCCCGTAATTGAAGAAGGAAATACGCAAATGCTCTTAACCTCCTTAGACTACTCATCTTACGTTGGTAGAATTGCTATCGGAAGATTAAGTCGTGGGGTCATAAAAGAAAATCAAAATGTAATTTTAACTAAACGTGATGGGACTCAAGAGAAACATCGCATCAAAGAGGTATTCGTTTTTGATGGTTTGGAAAAACGAAAAGTTGAATCAGTAACACCGGGTGATATTTGTGCCATAACTGGCTTAGATGGATTTGAAATTGGAGATGCTGTTTGTGATGCAGATAATCCAGAGGCTTTAGCAACTATTCAGTTAGATGAACCAACTATGTCCATGTTGTTTACTATCAATGATTCTCCATTTTTTGGAAAAGAAGGGAAATTTGTTACTTCAAGACATATTCAAGAGCGTTTACATAAAGAATTAGAGAAAAATTTAGCACTACGTGTTTTAGATACAGATAAAGCTGATCGTTGGATGGTTTATGGTCGTGGTGTTCTGCATTTATCGGTTTTAATCGAAACAATGCGACGTGAAGGCTATGAAATGCAAGTAGGTCAACCTCAAGTAGTTTTTAAAGAAATTGACGGAAAAAAATGTGAGCCAATTGAAGAATTAACGATCGATTTACCAGAAGAGTTTGGAGGTACAGCTGTTGAAGCGGTAACAAAACGAAAAGGTGAAATGACCAATATGACACCAAAAGGTACACGGATGATTATTCAGTTTTTAATTCCATCTAGAGGTATTATAGGCCTG
>JAPLEV010000010.1 GCA_026391005.1 Flavobacteriia bacterium
CCTCACGTGCCATATGCTGGGACTAGCGCAAATGCCATTGCTTATATGGATACTACTGATAATTTCATTCGGGATTTCCTTATTGACCAACTTGGTTGCACAAACAGCCCTCTTCAAGTAGCGAACTCTCCTTTGCAAGCAGCTATTTTATACCCAACAAATTATTGTGATGGTTCTCCGGTTAATGAAACCTGTATTGCGGGCGTTAATGAAGAATCATTAAGTTATAGCGTAGAGCTGTTTCCTAATCCTTCCGAGGGTGTCGTTCATCTTCGCACGCAGGAGTTTAATTTTAGTCAAGTTGCCGTTGTAGACTTGTTGGGCAGAACTGTTTTAAAAACATATCCTACGAACCAGGAGTCCATACTTGAATTAAGTCATTTAACCCCTGGAAACTATCTTGTTACCTATTTATTAAATAATGGGAGTTATGGAACAAAGCAATTAGTGATTCGTTAATTTCACTTTAAAATAATGACGATGAAAAAATATTTTCTTTTAGGTCTTTTATTCATCGGATATAATTCGATGGCACAGACGTGGAGTAGCGACGTAGCGCAAATTTTTTATAACAAGTGCACGCAATGTCACCATACTGGTGGAGGCGCCCCTTTTTCTTTAATGACCTATCAAGAGGCTTCACCAATGGCCGCGGTAATCGCCCAAGTGGTAAATGATAATTGTATGCCCCCGTGGCCTCCTGATAATAACTACCAACAATATCAACATACTCGATCTTTGTCTCCATTAGACAAAGCCACACTAATAAATTGGATTGCTATAAATGTGCCTGAAGGAAATGCAGCAAGCACGCCGCCGCCGCCAATTTATAACAATAACAATATATTAGGGAATGGAGATTTAACCATCCAAATGCCGACATACATGAGTAAAGCAACTGCAATGGCTGATGATTATGTTTGTTTCGCCATTCCAACCAACCTCACACAAAATAGAATAATAAAAGCGGTAGAAGTTATTCCCGGAAATCCTGATATTGTACATCATGCCTTGGTTTACTATGACCCAACTAGTGCAGAGGTTACGGATACAGTTGGTGGTAATTGCGCCAGTCCGAGCAATGCTAATACGAAGCTTATAACGGGTTTTACACCCGGCGCAACACCGATGATTTTACCATCTGTGAATCCTTTGAAAATGGGAATTACAATTGGTGCAGGTTCACAAATTTACCTTAACATGCATTATCCAGATGGAAGTTATGGCTTATTTGATAGCACAAAAGTGATTTTACATTTTTATCCAATTGGTACTACGGGGGTCCGTCAAGTTTCGGCCTCCCCAGTAATTGCCGATTATATGTTTGCGCTTCCTCCAAATCAGCTAACCACTTTAGCCGAACAGTATCCAGCAGGAGCTGCGGGAGTTCCCGTTGACTTATCTGTAATTTCTGTATTTCCTCATATGCACTTACTGGGAGAATCGATTAAATCTTATGCAACAGGACCAGCAAACGACACCATTAAATTCATTAATATTCCTCATTGGGATTTCCATTGGCAAGACTTTTATTATTTTACGCAGCTCAAGCATTTGCCAGCGGGTTATACAATTAAGGGAGAGGCTGTTTACGATAATACGGCTCAAAACCCCCACAATCCAAATTCACCGCCTCAAACTGTTACCATTGGTTATAATACCACCGATGAGATGTTTATTATTTACTTCCATTATATGTTGTACCAAGCAGGGGATGAAAACTATGACTTGGAGGCATTAACAAGCTCTAGTTTAGCAGAATATCCAATTGGGAATATTGGATCGGTTGTCTGTTACCCAAACCCAATGAGCTCGAACGGCACAATCATTTCTCTAGAAGAAACAATTGATACAAAATCGATGATCTATATCTATGATGGCAAAGGGAATTTAATTCGTAAATTAAATTTTTCAAATCTTCATGATGCAACCTCCGTTTTTTGGGACGGCGCAAACGAAAATAATGCACAAGTATCCCTAGGAATATATTATGTGTCTGCGAAAGCAAATGATAAAATGATGGCCGGGAAGTTGATTAAGCACTAATTTCCTTTTTCATTTCCTGTAATTTAGTTACTTTTGCAATTAGAAGAATCTGGTCTCGTAGCCAAGTGGTTAGGCACCGGTCTGCAAAACCGTCTACAGCGGTTCGAATCCGCTCGAGACCTCAATAAACCCTTTGAAAAAAGGGTTTTTTTTATATGCCGTTTTTTTAAGTACTTTTAATTGACATTTAACCTAAAAACATGGGGATTATAACGGCATTTGTCAATCAGATCGGCAGAGAAGCTGCACGCGATGTGTATAGAGGAGCAAAGAATAACGCAAGTAGCCGAACCGATGCTTTTAGCAGCCCATCTGATTTTAACACTAGTTTTTTATTAAAAGTAAGAGCGTTCAAAAAATTGGCTTCTGAAGAGGAGACGTTAAGACATATCGTTAATTATGTTGAAGAGGCAGAAAATACAGATGTGTATAATCTAGATTGGCTAGATATATTTACTGAATTAGATAATAAAATAGAGTTTTGCAAAGTTGAATTAAGCTCATCTTCACAAGAAAAGCTTAGGGTTATAGACGATCAAAATCAAAAGACTTTTAACCAAAAACTGGTGGACCATAAAGGCTATGTTTCTGAAAATATTGCCGCATTAGAGACAAATGTAGCACAAAGTCCAAATTATATCACCGGCATACTGTTAACATTTCTTTGTTGTGCTCCTATATATTATAAAGTAGGATTGGCCAGAATAGTTACCACATTTATTATGGTTTTAATTATGTCGTTTTTTGGATATTGGGCTTGTTTTTGCTATTTCAATGCGGAAATAATTGTTAAACCGGTTACCGCCGAAAACATAAGAGGTATGAAATTCTTAGCATTTTTATTTTTTAGTTTAAGCTTTCTAATTTACATATGGATTATTTATAGATCAGCAAGTCGAGTAAAAGAAATAAGGAATTCGACCTTGATCAATCAGAATTTTTTAAGTGGTCTCAAAACATATTTAGAAACATTGCAAACAGCAGATCAAACCCTGTAAGTTAGAATAGACCCGGTCATTTCTGCGGGGATATTCACACCCATTCTCGCGAGAAGGGTGGGCGCAACATCTGCCAATCGTCCACTTTTTATTCCGGGTGTTCTTTCTTTGGTAATCCATATGATGGGAACCGGATTGAGGCTATGAGCTGTGTTGGGAGAACCATCCGGATTAATTGCCATATCGGCATTTCCATGATCGGCAATAATTAAAAACTCATAACCGTATTTAAGGCCCGCTTCAACAACTTTTTGTAAGCAGGCATCAATAGTTTCAACGGCTTTTACGATGGCACTAAACACACCCGTATGGCCAACCATATCAGGATTAGCGAAATTTAAACAGATAAAATCAGGCGTCTCATTATTAATGTAATCAATCAACTTATCTCGCACTATCAAGGCACTCATTTCCGGCTGAAGATCATAGGTAGCTACTTTTGGTGATGCTACCATAATTCTACTTTCATTTTCAAAGGGTTCTTCTCTTCCCCCATTAAAAAAATAGGTGACATGCGGATATTTTTCGGTTTCGGCAATTCTTACTTGGCTCAAACCTGCTTCTGATATTACTTGACCTAAGGTATTATCGAGATTTTCCTTCTGAAAAATTACATGTATATTTTCAAACGCATCATCGTAATTAGTCATTGTACAATAATAAAGTGATAGCGAGGACATGTCGAATGTTGGGAAACTTTCTTGTGTCAAAACTTTTGTAATTTCTCTTGGCCGATCCGTTCGGAAATTAAAAGAAATGACCACATCACCGTTTTCTATTGTACCATTTTTATCTAAAAGAATTGGTTCAAGAAATTCATCGGTAATACCCGCGAGGTATTGTTCCTTGATACTATCAGAAACAGATTCAGAAGCGATTCCTACACCATTGACCAATAAATCATATGCTTTTTTAATACGTTCCCAGCGATTATCTCGGTCCATTGCAAAATAACGACCTATGACACTGGCTATTTTTGCTCCATAAGGCGCACAAATAGAGGTGGTTTCTGTAATAAATCCATGGCCACTTGTTGGGTCACAATCGCGGCCATCTGTAAAAGCATGGATATAAGAAGTTTTTACTCCTTGTTGATGTGCAAATGCACAAAGTGCATGTAAGTGTTTGTCGGAGCTATGAACCCCGCCATTTGAAAGTAAACCTATAAAATGCAATTTGGCGTTTCTTTTTTTGACTTCCTCAAATGCGTTTAATAAAATAGGATTGTTAAAGAAATCCCCATCTCGAATGGATTTATTAATTCTAGTAAGTTCTTGGTAAACAATTCTCCCACTGCCAAGGTTAAGGTGTCCAACTTCTGAGTTTCCCATCTGTCCTTCTGGCAGACCAACATCTTCTCCACAGGCACTTAATCGCGCATTGGGATAAGTCGCTGTTAAATAATTCATAAATGGCGTATTCGCTTTTGCTACAGCGTCAGCTTTTGAACCATCACCAATGCCCCAACCGTCCAATATAACAAGTGCAATTTTATTCATTCGGAAAGTGAAATTTGAAAATTAGCACCAGTTGGATGATTGTCAACACAGCTAATCTTCCCATCATGTAATAAAGTGAATTGGTATGCAAGGTATAGACCAAGACCGCTTCCCTTTTGTGTTCTAGTTTCTTCGTTGCCAATACGATAGAATTTTTTAAAAATTTGATCGCGTTGCTCCTTTGGAATACCAGGCCCATTATCTTTTACGCCAAAAACAAAACGGCCACTTTCCTTCGAACTATATACGACTATATTCGAGTGAATACCCGCATATTTGATGGCATTTTCCAGTAAATTTATTAGAATCGTTTCCATCATAAAGCGGTCCGCATTCAGTTCAGTATCCTCATTTATGTGTAATTTAATAAAAGGGATTCCATTTGTTTTGTGATATCGCTCGATTATTTCTTGACAAAAAACAGAAAATTTGAAGCTTGATTTTTCAGGCTTGAGCGCTTTGTTTTCTATACTAGCCGTCTGTAAGATATTTTCAATCATTAATTCTAATCGGTTATTTTCTTCTAGCGTTTTTTTAAGTAATTCATTTTTTTTATCCTCCCCCAACTCCCGCTTAAGAAGGGTTTGAACTAATATTTTGATCGCTGCTAGAGGTGTTTTCAATTCATGGGTAATCGATAAAATAAAATTACTTTGTCTTAGCGACAAGTCTAAGTCTCTTTGAATAGATTTCCTAATTCTCCAAATTCCATAAATTAATAAACCAAAAAACACAGCTCCCTCCCCAAGAATCATCATTACACGTCTATTTGCTATCGCGCTTTCTACTTCAATGCGTTGGCTTAAGTCAATTAAATGGTAACCCCACCATAAAAATTGGAGAACAACGTAGCTACTTAGAAGAATAAAAAATAAGTTTGTCCTGGTTTTCATGACTCGGAATCTGTTTCTTTATTTTTTTTAAAGATACTTCCAACTTCCTTCCCAATTTTTTGAATCGTTTCCACTCCTATTCCAATTGCATTTCCTGACACGTCTTCATAATTGGAAAATAAATTTTCTTTTTCTTGTCCTGGATAAATTATAACAGTATCATTTTCAGGATACGCTTTTTCTAGTCGTGAGAGGAAGCCATCTAATTCCGAGGTGAATGATACTGCACCGAAACGAGCAGCGCAAACTACGATTAAATCATGACTGTTTTTAGACGACTTCAAAAAGAGATCGTCAAGCTCCTCTATTTCTTCATGTTGTACCGTGGTTTCTAGTTTATTTGCTTCCCCCACTTTAAGAAGTCGCTCATAAGTTGCCAGTGACCCATATGATTTAATATCTAGCTTCAACTCTTTCGCTACGCGTAGAATTCTTACTGCCCAGAGATTAAATGCAGGATCTAACTCTGCTAATTTAGGGCTTACCAAAACTAATTTTCTGTAATTAATAGATGTTTTGTCTAATTGACAAAAGAAGATGGTTTTTCCACACACATCTAATAAATGTTGCCGATCGTCCCCAATTAAACGATTTAATAACGTTAATTTTTTACTATCGTTCAGCATTACTATATCGGCCACGAGTTCTTTTGACACTCGAGAAATACCAGAAGACAAATTTAGATCAATCGTCGCGATCGTATTAATTTTCATTTCATGCCCAGCAAAGTGCTTCATTATTTCTTCTAATGACTTCCTCGATTTGCGAATTAAGCGTTCTGCATCTTCATTATTTGGTTGCACACTAACAACCGATATGGGATTAATCACCCTTAAATCACTTATAAGGGCCGCAAAATCTAATAAGGTTTCATTTCCTTTCAATTCCGTCATAGAGACTAAAATATGTTGATTTCTTAAGCGAGTTTCATTTTGTTCGTCTTCATTATTTTCAGCCATTTCTTGCAACAATTTCTTTCCTGCCATTTCTGTAACAAACGAGGCTACCATGCAAGTGATCAAAATCAATAAAATGGTTCCGTTTAAGACGTTTTTATCTAGTAATCTAATCGGTTCTACTACTATGTTTTGCAACGCAGCCGCATCAATGTCAGCTTGATTAAGCACGGTGTTGAAACCAACCATTATAATAGCGAGTGTGGCAGCAGCATGGGATGTGCTTAATCCGTAAATTACACTTCGTTCCGATTTTTTAAGTTTAAAAATGAACGAGGTAACAAATGCGGCTAACCATTTACTGAAAATAGCGAAGGTTGTTAATACGCCAGCAATGATTAATGGCCAACTTCCTTGAAAAAAAGCCCGGTAATCAACCACCATTCCTACAGAAATCAAGAAGAATGGAATGAATAAAGAGTTCCCAATAAAGTCAATTCGATTCATTAAAATGGAATTGTGAGGTATCAATTTATTAAGGACTAGCCCTGCTACAAAGGCACCAATTATGTGCTCTACTCCTGCCATTTCAGCTAGAAAGGCCGAAAAGAAAATAATGGATAACACGAAAATATATTGAGAAGTTTTCTCACTATCTAATTTGCTGAAAAACCAACGAGCAATTTTAGGAATGAAATAAAACATTATTAAGGAAAATATTGTAAGTGAGGTAATTAGCCTTACCCAAAAGGAGATGTCCAAACTGCCTTTTGTTGAACTAGAGATGATAGCAAGAATTATCAAAACAGCCGTATCGGTTAATATCGTTCCTCCGACAGCAATAGCCACAGCCGGGTGTTTTGATAATCCATATTTACTTATGATTGGGTAGGCAACCAAGGTGTGGGTTGCAAACATACTTGCCGTCAACAAACTCGCAGTAGGACTTAAATGTAATACCCAATAACAAATCGGGTAACCAAGTGTAATGGGAATAATAAAGGTAAGTATGCCAAAAGTTAAGCTTTTTGACCAATACCGTTTAAATTGGGTAAAATCTAATTCTAAGCCTGCCATGAACATAATATAAAGCAGTCCTATGGTTGCAAACAATTTAATTGATCCCTCTGGATCCATTGTGTTTTTTCCGAGTAGGCCTAACCCAAGTGGCCCAATAATAACCCCCGAAATAATAAGCCCAATAATAGCTGGGATCTTAACTTTACGAAGGATTATGGGTGAAAGTAAAATAATGAACAGCATCAGTGAAAAGATCAACACTGGGTTTTGGAGTGGCAGGTGAAATGCTTTCAGTAAATGTTCAAAAAAGTAATTCATTAGGAAAGTATTTTAAAGCATAGCCCCCGGGCCTCAATGGAAGAGATTAAATAAGGTAATACTTCTTTTGCCTTTTCCCGCGCTTTAACGTTGTCGTGAAAAACAATAATATCTCCTCCTTTTATTTTTTCTGATTTGGCAATGATTTTTTGTGCGTTAATGGTCTTGTCAAAATCATATGATAACCATGACCACATAATTATTTTAAAACCAAGTTTTCGAAGCCTTTGGGCTTGAGAAATAGTTATCTTTCCGTATGGGGGGCGAAATAATTTGCTGTTTATATAGGCCTGACTTTCTACTATTGAATTAATATAATTCTCTGCTCGAGTTTTCCACCCATTTTCGTGATGCATTGTGTGGTGACCTAAAGCATGCCCATCAGCCATAATTTGTTTGATAAGTTCGGGGGATTTTGCTGCACTTTCCCCTACGCAAAAGAAAGTCGCCTTAATTTCTTTTGTTCTTAACAATTCTAAAATCCAAGGGGTTAAGTCTTTTGTTGGCCCATCGTCGAAAGTAAGGTAAACTGCATTTTTCTCAGGCCCTTTCCAAATCCAATTTGAAAATAAAAAGTGTAAAACTCTTGGGCTTGAAAATAATTTCATGTTACTTCTAAATTCTAATTTATGGGTGGATTAAGGTTAATATTATCTAAATTAATATTGTTTGGTGTTTTTGCGGGCCCTTTCGTAACACTTTTAGGAAGATACTCATAATGCTCTCCTAGAGCGGTGGAATTAATTAATAAATTATTAAACATTCCGCCGTATTTTCCTGAACCGATTGCTTCGGAGTCATCATAATTACTTGAAAGTTCTTCTAAATCATCCATCATTTTTGGAATTATTTGCTTGTAAACAGAAGAAATAATCTTATTAATTTCTTTTGCAAGAACGCCATTTTTATCACCTTTTGGTCCATTTAAAGTGCTCCTTATTTTAAAGCAGGCATCAAGTGCAGCAAATAGATCCTCTACGTTATCAGGTTTTCCGCCAATTCGAGCATCGGTGTGTTTAAAATAATTAAAAATACTTTCATAATTCTTGATTAGCTTTAAACCAAGCGCTTCTCCCTTCTTCTTGTTGCCAGCAAGGAAATACAATTGAACATATTCATGCAGCGTTCCGCTACACATAGGTCGAATCTCTCTACCCTCGAATAATAACTTTAGATGGGCAGCATTTATACTTAAGGACGACATTGGATCAAATCCATTCACCTCTCCTACGTCTAGAACATTTTCCAATGGCATTTTATTCAAGGAGAAATCAAGTAGTTCTACTGCCCTACTATTCATACCCATTTTTTGGTATTGCTCTGCTAGTAAAAGGAAGTTAACCCTATATTGTAGGGTGTGTCTTCTGGCGTAATAGTCTGTCAACACATTTTTTTGGTTCATTTTACCATAACCATAAGTCTTGGTTAAATTAGTATACATTTTAGGAATGTTGTAAAGATTCTCCAATAATTTGATTCTGATAGGCTCTGTTCTGATTGGACTAAGTTCATAGGCCATTCCAACTTGTTTAATATATCCACTATTTAATAAAGCATAAGAAAAAGCGGAACCTCGGCTGCTAGAAAAGTATATACCCCTTTTCCAATCATTATTAGCTACAATATCCATCATCATTATTTCGTCACGTGTCAATGCGGGATCTTTTTCGGGATTAAAATTAAATTCAATTTTACTAGGGCAGCTGTCCTTTTCCATTTTTGTATTGATTACGCCAGATGAAATAGCATTATCTTTGTTTACTTTTAAGGTAAATCTTGAAGATGGGAAAAAGGAAAATCTTTCCCCTGTTTCACTAACAAATGCATTACCATCATCCCGGGTAAATGCCATGGCTTCAGAAAAATCACAGGATTCCCAATCCTTCTCAAAATCTTGTAAAAGCTTGTTTAATGAATCAGTAACTGCCTCCGTCATTGTAACTATTCCTTTTTGAGAAGTTTTTAAGAGAATTCGCAGCCCGTCATATTTCTTCATCACATTTTTTAGTAAGTTAGTAGTGTCTCCCGATAAAAGATTTGCTTTTATTTGGTCTAACTCGGCACTTTTTACTTGGTTTTTTAAGGTTATGCCCGGCAATAAACCAGCCATTTTATAATTGAAAGTACGAATTGCATTAACACTCGTTTTTGGATTGTTTTTTAAGCGCATTGAAATAACCTTTTCAAGCAATGGTTTTGGATAACTGCCCGAATAAAGTTTAAGTAGAGGAAGAAAATAAATTTGGTCGGTATTACCTGCATACATCAGAATTTGGTCTTCTCGAAACTTTATAGGAAGTGCTTCGGAATTGTATGATTTCATTTTCATTTGGTTAGTATACCAGTCAGTACCCATTAAGGAAAGATTACATACCCTAACATCTGTTCTAATCCCCTCAACTTCCTGCATATACCAAAGAGGAAAAGTATCATTATCGCCATTTGTAAAGATTATTCCATTTTTTTGACATGACATTAAATAATTATAGGCCAAATCACGTGCAGATGTTTTTCCGGTTCTGTTGTGATCATCCCATCCCTGAGACCCCATAATTAGAGGAACACACAATCCTATGAGGGATACCGTAATCGCAGCAGAGCGCTCTGATTTTAGTGTGTTTTTTAACAGAAACGCCCCGCCAATTAGGGCAAATACCATAATTACAATGAATAGACATAACAATGAGTTGGCAAAAGCCGCATCCGATGCAAAATCTATTAAAAGCGAAAAAGCTATAGCACCCCCTGAAAGAAAAGCAATTCGTTTAAGGTCTTCTTTTTTAAATCGCATTACCGCGTCATAAAGAGCAAAAACGCCAACGCCAATCCACATTGCAAAAAAGTAAAAAGAACCTGCGTAAGCATAATCTCGCTCGCGAGGCTCTAATGGTTTCTGATTTAAATAGACAAGAATAGCGAGTCCTGTGAAAAGGAATGCTAGTAAAATAATTAAGGCATCTTTTGGTGCTCTATAGAAGTGAAAAAACAAACCAATTATTGCAAAAACCAATGGAAGTAAGAAAAAACGATTGTGTGATGGATTGTCTGTTGAATAATGGGGAGCGAATTCCTGACTACCAAGACGCACATTGTCGATCATATCAAAGCCGGACAGCCAATTTCCACGCATATTGTCGCCATGGCCCTGAATATCATTTTGCCGGCCAGCAAAATTCCACATAAAGTACCTTAAATACATCCAATTTACTTGATAGCGGATAAAAAAAGTTATGTTTTCAGAAAATGTGGGCAGGCGTTTCCCATCTCTACCATTATCAGTTCCTTTATCCTCATCGGCGTCATAGCCAGACCAGTTTTCATATCCCTGCTGGTGTCCCCCATTGCCCTCAGAATGCATTCTAGGGAAGAATGTTTCTTGTGAGTATTTAGCAATAGCACCTTTTCTAATAGCGGCATTACTTTCAAAGTATTTCTCTTTTATAGTGTATTCACCTGTGCGATTAGCTACCCATTTTTCTGCATCTTCTTGTTTTTCAAAGCCCTTAACATCTTCTCCATCTTCTTGAACAACAAAGCGCTGAATGTAGTTAGGAGAAAGGTCTCCCCAACCGTCTTTTGATGTTAGTCTTGGCCCTTCTTCCGTACCTATCTCACCAAGACGGTATGAATTCCAATATTGCCCTTTCAAAAGAGGCACACTACCATATTGTTCTCTATTCAAATATGAGCGAAGGGTAACTAAGTTTTCTGGATTATTTTCATCTAATGGGGTGTTGGCATTAGATCGGATTACGATTACTGCAAATGAACCATAACCAATTAATAAAAATAATAGCCCCATTATTGAATTATATAAAATGGTCATTTTTCTCTTTCTTGCCGAAATAATTAGCATAGTAAATAGCCCGATTAGGAATAGGAAAAAGAAAATCGTCCCAGAAAAAAAGGGCGCTCCAAAACTATTTACAAACAGAACTTCAAAGGATGATGCTAAAGAAATTGTACCTGGAATTACGCCGACTTGAATAAAGCCAAGCGTGAAAATTGCAATTAAACTAGTTAGAAGGATGCCACGCGCATCAGAATTTTCGCTAACCCTAAAATAAACAATAAAGCAAATAGAGGGAATAACAAGGATACACAATAAATGAACTCCAATTGCCAGACCCAATAGAAACATAATTAGCAATAGCCATTTGTTGGGCATTACAACTCCACTTTTCAAATTAGGTTCGCTTTCCATCATTTCTTCATCCCATTTTAAGGCCGCCCAAAATACAATGGCTGTAAAAAGAGATGCCATTGCATATACTTCGCCTTCTACAGCAGAAAACCAGAATGAATCAGAGAAAGTGTATGAAAGCGCTCCTATTGCAGATGCGGAGAAAACAGCAATCTTATCTCCATCGCTCAGTTCGTTTTTATGCTTAAGAACTAATTTTTTTAATAGTAATGTTAAGGACCAAAACATAAAAAGAATGGTCATGGATGAAGAGATTGCCGACAAAGAATTGATCCAAACGGCTACATTTTCAGGAGCTGCATAAAATGAAAAAAGACGCCCGAGGAGCATAAATAAAGGCGCGCCAGGAGGGTGACCAACTTCTAATTTATACGCCGCGGTTATGTACTCTCCGCAGTCCCACAAGCTCACCGTGTCCTCAATGGTTAATAGGTAGACAGTTGTTGCAATCGCAAATATCCCCCAACCTAACCAAATGTTCCATTTTGAATAATTCATAACTAAATTAATTGTCTAATTAATGTCCGCGAATTTAGGTATTTTAATGAATTATATTATCGTTTCTGTTAATAATATTTGAAGAAAATAGTATGCTTTTTTGATAACTTACTTTAAAATTTAAATTAAGTTGTTAAATTTGCCACAATTAATGACCCATGGTGTAACTGGCAACACAACTGATTTTGGTTCAGTAGAGTCTAGGTTCGAGCCCTAGTGGGTCAACTCTTAAAAACTAGAAAGCCCCTTATAAAATTGAGTTTTTTGGGGCTTTCTCTAGCTTTTTTACAAGGCAGCAAGCATCATTTTCTAACTTTATTACTCAATGATTATGGTGTTCGCTACCCATTTTCGTTATTTCTTTTTGCTAGAAGCCAATTGAAAAAAAGGATTATTTCTTTTCTGACATTTTTAAAAATGTTTTTCTCAGCATTGCGCAAATTTGATCGGGCGTAATGATTTCTGAATTTCGAACAGAGACTGCGCCTAGAGTATACTGAATGCTTTCTAATTTTTCAAAATCATAGACGCGGATTTTTTTCGAATACGATTTTTTTCTGAGCTCATCATATGCTTTTAGCCGAATGAAGACATATGGCCTCACTCTTGAATAGTTAAGGTTTGGCCCGCCTATTTGAATTCCCTTGAAGGCATTGATTCGGATTTTTAAATGCACATAATTATCTTTTTCGAAGGAAAAAATCGCTTTTTTCTTACACGCTTTTGGCAAACCCCCGACGTATTGGCCGGAGTTGTAGGTGGATTTTTCTTTGCCGTTTTTCTTTCTAAGAAATTGACATTCTGCAACCGCGTATAATTCTCTTCCAACTCCTTCCTCAATAATTTTTTTAATAGAATCGATGTAGTTTAGCGGCATCCTAAACATACTGCCCGAAAGATGGTTTGCGTTCCCATTTGTTGTGACCGTAACTTTATTTGTAAGCTGCCGATCTATAAAAATTCGCGTGCGATATATTACAGCTGTAGCTGTGTTCTGTCCATAAAAAGAGGAGGAAATCAGTAAAAAAAGGAGTAGTAATCTTTTCATTTATAAACAAAGTTAATTATTTTTTTAGAAATGCTAGTTAACTAAAAGAGCAAATAATATAATGCACCTTAGATGATTAAAAAATGCTAATTTTGTTACCACAACGAAGGATAAAAGATAGTATGCTAAGTTCAAGTAATTTGTAAATCTATGTCATCGAATAAAACAAACACAATTGCCTCTCTTGGTGAATTTGGATTAATTGATCGATTAACCAACAACATTAACTTAAAAAACACCAGTTCTTTTTTGGGTGTTGGTGATGACTGTGCAATTATTGATTTAAACGAAAACGAGTCTTTTTTGATAACCACTGACTTATTAGTGGAAGGGGTTCATTTTAACCTTATGTATGTGCCACTCAAACACTTGGGCTATAAGGCGGTTGCTATCAATGTTTCTGACATTTGTGCAATGAATGGAAGGGCGGAACAGATAACAGTCTCTATTGCTGCTTCTAGTAAGTTTCCTGTTGAGGCTTTGGATGAATTATATGCAGGGATTAATTTGGCTTGTGATGCTTTTCATGTTGATTTAGTTGGCGGTGATATGAGTTCTGCCCTTTCAGGCTTAACAATATCCATAACCGCCATTGGTCGCGTGGAAAAAAATAAAATAACGCTTCGGTCTGGTGCGAAACTAAATGACATTGTTTTAGTAACAGGAAGTTTGGGGGCTTCCTACATGGGCTTACAAATTTTGGAACGAGAAAACGAAGTTTTTAAGGTTAATCCCTCTCTTCAGCCATTATTAGATGGCTATGATGAATTGATTCAACGACAACTAATGCCTGAGGCAAGGCACGATATGATTGACTTGCTTGCTGAGCTTGGTGTAATTCCAACATCCATGATTGATCTCTCTGATGGGTTGGCGTCAGATATCTTTCATTTGTGTGAAAAAAGCAACTTGGGCTGTGAATTATTTCAAGACAAAATCCCAATGGATGATAAGACAAAGTTAACCGCATTAGAGTTTAATATGTCTCCAGTAACCTGCGCTCTCAATGGTGGCGAAGATTACGAGTTGCTTTTCACGGTAAAGCAAGCGGATTTTGATAAAATTGTCGGAAACCCAAATTTTACCCCGATCGGATACATGACAAGTAAAGAGGATGGGAGGAATTTAGTCGGTGCAAGCGGCGAAATAATTCCACTTACAGCACAAGGATGGAAAATCAATTAGTCTACGCGGGGCAGTTTTATCAGTGTTTTGTGTATGACACTTATAGTAAAGTCTCCTTGAATCTTCAATCTAATTTTTTCTGCCGCTACTAATGTTCTAAAGTCACCGACCATTAAATTAAAATTGGGGTGATCAAATACCATGTAAACATCTGTTTTAGGATAAGCCACCAAAAACTTGTTTTTTGCCTCATCAACGATGCTTTTGTTTGAATCAAAACAAATTTGAATACGATAGCCCGTCATAGTTAAAAATTCTGTTTTGTATGCGGCTACCAATGGAGCAAAAGCCCCGTCCCCAATAACACTAATTTGTGATGAAATGGCACTGGAATAGATTAAAAAAACAAATAAAACGAAACCCTTCATAATTGTATTTATAACAAATATAATGGTTGCCGTTAAATAATTTAAGTGATGCTTAATTTTTATTGAACCACTCGGTTATTTAGAATCATTTTAAATTAGGATATTTTTGTCATAAAATTGTCATGTAACGACTCTATTTATCTAATTTTGTTCTCGATAAAATGCAAGTTTAAGGCATTATTAAGATAAGAAATTAGTAACTTTTTCATGAAAATATCTAATATTCAAAAGGTTAAGCCAGAGTTAATAAGATTAATAATTGTTTTCTCCATTCTTCTTTTTCTGTTCCCGGCTAGTTTATTTGCTCAAGGGGAAGGATTGTTTAAGGCAAAATGTGCAACCTGTCACCAGCCTCACAAGAATGGAACTGGCCCAAAATTATTTGAAGCAAGAAAACGTTGGGAGGCAGCTGGAGAAGGAGAATTAATATTGTCTTGGGTTAAAAATAATGCCCAATTACGAGCAAGTGGCACGTCTGCTAGAGCAAAAGCTATTTTTGAAGAATACAAAGGATCTGTGATGACTGCATTTACAGATTTAAAAGATGCCGAAGTTATTTCTATTCTTGATTGGGTAGACGCTCAGCCTGATCCAGCGTCAGTTGCTGCACCAGGGGCCGGCGGCACAACTGATGGCGCTGTAGATCCTGCGGCAGAGGAAGAGAGTGGGGACATGTGGATGTGGATTATAATAAGCGTTTTGTTTGTAATCATCATCTTGTCTGTTGGCGGGGTTAGACGCCAATTAAAAATTTCTGTGGGCGAAAGTTCGGCAGAGGATGATCAAACATATTTATCAGAGTTTAAAACATGGGCATGGAAATATAGGCTGCCGGTTGGTTTAGGTGCACTTGTAATAATTTTATCCCTAATTGTTACGGTATTTCAAGGTTTGGGCAGAATAAATGTTGTTGAAAATTATCAGCCCTCTCAACCTATTGCTTTTCCGCATGATAAACATGCAGGAGTAAATGGCATAGATTGTAAGTATTGCCACAATTCAGTGACTAAATCTAAATCTGCAGGCATTCCTACGGTTAATGTTTGTATGAATTGTCACAAGCAAATCAGTGGTGATGGTAAGCCGTATGCTGCAGAGGTTAAGAAAATTTATGATGCCGCTGGTTGGGACCCTACTGTCCCTGGAAGATACACAGGAAAGACTAAGCCGATCGTTTGGAATAAAGTGCATGTGTTACCAGACCATGTTTATTTTAACCATTCCCAGCATGTTGTTGTTGGCGGAATTGATTGTAAGCAATGTCATGGTGATATGACAAAAATGACTGAAACGGTTAAGGTCCAGCCAGTTGCCGAACTGAATAAAATTGAAGGAAACATTAAATTGTCAAAGCCAACATTAACAATGGGTTGGTGTATTGAATGTCATGGAGCAAAGGGAGTTTCATTGGGAGACGGAAAGAACGGATATTATGATGAAATACATAAACGTTTAAGGGACAATGATAAATCATTATATAAAAAGTACTTAAAAGATGGTAAAGTAAGCGTTAGCGAGTTGGGAGGATGGGAGTGCGCTAAATGCCATTATTAATAATTTAGGTCATAGTCAGAAAAACATGGGAATGGCAAGAAAATATTGGAAAGGTCTTGAAGAACTGAAGGAAACTCCTGAGTTTATCAAGCATAAAGAGAACGAATTTCCTACTCAACAAACAGTAGAAGCTTTTTTATCGAATGATAAATTAGACGAAACATCAACGGGGAGAAGGGATTTTTTAAAGTTTTTAGGTTTTTCTGTTGCTGCTGCAACATTAGCTGCTTGTGAAGCCCCTGTAACAAAGGCGGTTCCATATGTAATAAAGCCGGAAAATGTTACTCCGGGTGTGGCAACATGGTATGCCTCAACCTATTATGATGGATCTTCTTATGCTAGCATTCTTGTAAAAACGCGTGAGGGACGCCCAATCTTTATAAAAGGGAATAGGGACTTTGGCTTCACCAAAGGAGCGGTAAACCCACAAATTATTGCGTCTATTTTAGGTTTATATGACAGCGCGAGGTTAACTGGGCCTACTGTAAGCGGAAAGCGATCCACATGGATGGAAGTTGACAAACAGATTTCTGCATCACTGAAAAGTGCTAAAACTGTCACGCTGCTTTCCAACACAGTGATTAGCCCCACAATAAAGAATCAAATAAAAGAAATGTCCGATGCAATGACAGCTAAAGGGCAATCTTTTTCTCACATTCAATACGATGCCATTTCTTACTCTGCTATTCGTAAAGCAAATGAAGAAAATTTTGGTGCACCCGTTATTCCAAGTTATGACTTTTCAAAAGCACAAACTATAATAAGCATTGGTGCAGATTTTCTAGGGACTTGGCTTCTTTCTTCTCTCTACTCGCAACAGTATGGATTAACAAGGATGCCGGATTCAAAGAAAATGTCGAAACATTTTCAATTTGAATCATTTATGTCTTTGTCGGGATCTAATGCTGATTATAGAGGTATGATTAAGCCTTCAGAACAAGCAGCCGTTCTTTCCTACTTGATTAAAGGTTTGGGTGGAAATTGTGCGGTTTCTTCAACGTTAAATACACAAGTAAAAAACATAGCAGATCAAGCGCTGAAGTCATTGAAAAGTTCGAAGCAAAGTTCTTTGGTTGTTTGTGGTTCTAATAACGTAAGTCTTCAATTACTGACCAATCAATTAAATCAATTAGCCGGAGCTTACGGGACAACGATTGATCTAAACAATGATGTTAAACTGTTTGAGTCCGAAGACGCAAAGGTAATAAAGCTAGCAAGTGATGTAATCGCAGAAAAAGGACCTGACGTCCTAATGTTTTTAGGCGTTAATCCAGTTTATTCTTTACCAAATGGCGAGGCCTTTGGAAAAGCTTTGAAGAAGATTAAGACAACGGTTTCTTTTGCTGGATTCGCTGATGAAACAGCAAGTTTATGTTCTTATGTATGTCCAGATAACCATGCGCTTGAGTCTTGGATAGATTACAGACCAACAAATAATCATTATGCTATTGCGCAGCCAACGATCAGGCAATTGCACGATACAGCATCAATAATTGAAACTTTTGCTGTTTGGTCAGGAAAACCCCGTTTAGGAAAAGACTCCACTATTGCATACGACTTAGTTAAATCAAACTATGAACTGCTTTTTCCATTAGGAGACTTCGATTACTCAACGCATAATAGTTGCGAAACGTTGACTGGAGAGACGAGAAATTTAAATCCGTTTAAAAATGGCGTTGTTGGTAAAATGCCATCTGCGGGTGCTTTAGAGGTGGTTTTATATCAAAAAAGTGCTATTGGAAATGGACAGCACGCAAGCAATCCTTGGTTGCAAGAAATGCCAGATCCAATTACAAAAGCTACTTGGGATAATTACATCACTATGAATCCGGTTGAAATGACAAAACAAGGTTTTGTTACTACGTATGATCAGGAAAATGGCCTTAATTTAGCAACAGTTAGTGTTAATGGAAATAAAGTAACATTGCCAGTATTCCCATTACCTGGCCAGGCTTTAAATACCGTTGGTATTGCCCTAGGTTATGGGCGCGGGGCTAATGGCGAAGCTATTGGCAAAGCTGCTTTTCAAACAAAAGAATATGGTGGGCACGACTTGGATGAGAAAGGAGGTTTAAAGCCAATTGGCTCAAATGTCTACCGTTTTGTTTCAACCGAGAATGGCAATTTACAATTTGATACAACAGGAAGTTTAGCGAAAGCGGAGGGGATGTATGCAATTGCTTCAACGCAAATACATCATACAGTGATGGGTCGGCATTCAATCGTCAGGGAAACAACGCTTCCAATCTTCACTCAAAAAGGAAAAGAGGCCTACAATCCTGCACATACGCTTCAGAAATTAAATAAAGAAGGTCATCACGAAGAGGTTCCAAATAGTGAATTTGATTTGTGGGACGCTCATCCTGTTGAAAAAATAGGCCATAGATGGGGAATGACTGTTGATTTATCGTCATGTATCGGCTGTGGCTCTTGTTTAATTGCCTGTCAATCAGAGAATAATGTTCCTGTTGTTGGAAAGGATGAGGTGAGAAGAGGACGAGAAATGCATTGGTTACGGATAGATCGTTATTTTGCCTCTGATGAAGAAGCTACTATTGGTCAACGAAAAGATAAGGAAACGTTTAGCTATGATAAGGCAGAGATAGCGGCCGAAAACCCTAAAGTGATCCACATGCCGATGATGTGTCATCATTGTAATCACGCCCCTTGTGAGACAGTTTGCCCAGTAGCTGCAACAACACATAGTAATGAAGGATTAAATCAAATGACTTATAATCGGTGTATTGGAACTAGATATTGTGCAAACAACTGTCCATACAAGGTGCGTCGTTTTAACTGGTTTAATTATCCATCGTATAAGAAATTTACAGAGATTAATCCTGCGCAAGATGACTTAGGAAGAATGGTGTTGAACCCAGATGTTACAGTAAGAACAAGAGGGGTCATGGAAAAATGTTCTTTTTGTGTACAGCGTATCCAAGCAACCAAATTGGTTGCAAAGATAGAATCTAGAGTTGTAAATGACGGTGAGTTTGCAACAGCTTGTTCTGATGCCTGCCCAACTAGTGCAATAATTGTTGGTGATTGGAATGACATTAAGTCGGCGGTTTATTCAAGTTCCAAGAACGATAGATCATACCAAGCACTCGAGGAAATAGGGGTTAAACCAAATGTCTGGTATAAGATGAAAGTTAGAAATGAGGAGAATGATTTATTAGCAAGTTTGCAGGTGGAAAAGCCAGTTGCACATCACAAAGAAGAAAAAGGACATCACTAATAGTAAATTGAATTAGCATGCAAAAAGAAGCAGCAATTAGAGAACCACTCATACTTGGCCACAAAAGTTACCACGATGTAACAGAAGATGTTTGTCGACCAATTGAAGATAAGGCACCTCGAATGTGGTACATATTATTTGGTATTGCCCTAATTATTGCACTATATGGTATCGGTTGTATCGTTTATTTGTTGGGCACTGGTATCGGCGTGTGGGGATTAAACAAAACAATTGGTTGGGCTTGGGATATTACTAACTTCGTTTGGTGGGTTGGTATAGGACACGCAGGAACACTTATTTCTGCTGTATTATTGCTTTTTAGACAAAAGTGGAGAATGGCGATTAACCGCTCCGCAGAAGCGATGACTATTTTTGCCGTATTTATGGCAGGTCTTTTTCCATTGATTCACATGGGTCGTTTGTGGGTTGGATATTGGGTTCTACCTCTCCCAAACCAATTTGGTTCTTTGTGGGTAAACTTTAATTCGCCCTTACTTTGGGATGTTTTTGCAATTTCCACTTATCTTTCGGTATCCTTGGTTTTTTGGTACATTGGTCTAATACCTGATTTCGCAACGATTCGCGATCGTGCTAAAAAGCCCGTATCTAAAAAAATGTACTCTATACTGTCATTTGGTTGGTCGGGTCGCGCAAAAAATTGGAACAGATTTGAAACCGTTTCTCTCGTTTTGGCAGGTCTTGCCACACCGCTCGTTTTTTCGGTTCACTCTATTGTATCTTTCGATTTCGCCACCTCAATAGTTCCGGGATGGCACACAACTATTTTCCCTCCTTATTTTGTTGCTGGAGCCGTTTTTTCTGGATTTGCGATGGTTCAAACCTTGTTACTCGTGATGCGTAAGGCGATGGGGCTAGAAGCCTATATTCATACGAAGCACGTCGAGTATATGAATATCGTAATTATGGTAACGGGTTCAATTGTGGGAACAGCTTACATCACCGAATTATTTATTTCGTGGTACTCTGGTGTTGAATACGAAGCATATGCATTTTTAAATAGAGCAACCGGACCTTATTGGTGGGCTTATTGGTCTATGATGACATGTAATGTTATATCCCCGCAATTAATGTGGATAAGAAAATTAAGAAGAAGTTTGTTGTTTACTTTCTTTATTTCCATTGTTGTAAATATTGGAATGTGGTTTGAACGATATGTTATCATTGTTACTTCAATTCATCGAGACTATCTTCCTTCCGCTTGGAGTATGCATTACCCTAGCCATATTGACATAGGCGTGTATATTGGTACTATTGGAATTTTCTTTGTTTTCTTCTTATTGTTTGCAAGGTACTTTCCAGTTTTAGCACTTAATGAAATTAAGACAATTTTAAAAGGTTCTGGGCAATCTTATAAAGAGGCACCAGATTATCACAAGCATCATTAATAATTATTCTCAAATGGCAGAAAAAGTAATTTATGTTATGTATGATGACGAGGAGGTGCTTAAGGATGGAGCAAAGGTTCTCGTTTCTAAAGGCATTAAAATCGCGGAGGTTTTTAGCCCTTTCCCAATTCATGGTATCGATCCAATTATTGGCATAAAAAACACCCGCTTAGGAATAATGGCTTTCTTGTATGGACTTACTGGGCTAATGTTGGCTACTGTAGGAATGCGTTATTTTATGGTAACAGATTGGCCGATGAATATAGGAGGAAAGCCTAATTTTAGCTATTTAGAAAACATGTTGGCATTTGTTCCTGTTACCTTTGAGTTTACTGTTCTTTGTGCGGCTCATGGTATGGCAATTACGTACCTTCTTGCAAATAAAACACTGCCAGGAATGCCGGCCCAAAATCCAGACCCGCGCACAACAGATGACCGATTCGTTATGGAAATTAGATTGTCAGATAACCAACGATTATCGGAAAATGAAATTGATGCCTTACTCAAGGACACCGGATTTGTAGAGATTGATAAAAAAGAAATTAATTAAGCGAATGAATAATACAAAGATGAAAAGACCGCTAAATTTTGTTAGGTATTTCACAGTAGTAGCTATCACACTGTTTGTTATGGCTTCTTGCGTTTCTAATCCAGACAGTTCCGGGTTAGAGTACATGCCAGATATGTATAGAAGCCCCTCTATCGAATCATATGTTGATTATGGAGAAGTAAGAGGAAGGGAAAACATGAAGCTTAAACTAAGAGTTTCTGCAATGGTTCCGCCGAAAAATACAGTGCCTTATTATGGAAAGGGCGATAGCTTATTGGTAAAGTTAATGCTACCATATTCTCGAAATGCTAATATACTTTTTCGTGAGTCACATGGTTTATATGGGTTTAATTTCAGTTTTAAGGATGAATATGCTCTAGCAAAAAATGATAATAACCCCCTCCCTTTAACAAACAAAAATAGCGATGAAACGTTTTTAAAAGGAAAAGAATTATATACTGCTATGTGTCAGCATTGTCATGGTGAAAAGGGTGATGGAATGGGGCCGATGGTCATGAGTGAGGCCTATGTTGGCGTTCCTTCTTATGCATCAAGGTCTGAACTTTCAGCTGGACAGATTTTTTATTCGATTTATTATGGTAAAGGCGCTATGGGCGCTCACAATTCATTGCTAAGTAAAAAAGAAATTTGGACACTTGTTCATTACGTTAAACGATTTCAAGATGCTAATTATGGTAAGTTTGACAAAATGGGAAATTCAATGTCAATAGCGAAAGCTGATTCAACTACAAGATAAATTAATAGGATAAGTTATGGAATTTAAAATCACAGATTCAGCTCAAAAAACAATCCGATACGTTGTCCTTATTGGTTTTGTTTTATTAGTTGTTGGCATACTATTGAACTATAAGGATGCCCACTTCATGACAAGGTTATTAACCAACGGCTTGATTAATGGGTTTTTCTTTTTTGCATTAGGACTAGGCGCTTTGTTTTTCTTAGCACTAAATTATGCTACCGAATCAGGTTGGTATGCTTCTGTAAAAAGAGTTATTGAAGCAGTAGCAGGATTTCTGCCTTACGGTATGGGTTTGCTTGGGGCCGTCCTTCTAATTATTACTATTTTGGATGGAGCTCACATTTACATTTGGATGGACAATGAAGTGGTTAAGCATGATGAAATTATCCAAGGAAAATCAGCTTATCTGAATGTTTGGTTTTTTTGGATAAGAACGATAATCTATTTCATCACTTATTTCTTATTTCTGCGCGGTTTTAAGAAGAGGTCAATCGAAGAGGATGAGCGTGGCGGAACAGACCTCCATTTTAAAAACTACAGGCGAGGAGCACACTTTCTTATTTTCTTTGCGGTCTTTAGTTCAACTTCTGCTTGGGATTGGCTTATGTCTATTGACGTTCATTGGTTTTCCACGCTTTATGGCTGGTATACTTTTGCGGGAATGTGGTGCTCTTCTATGGTGGTTTTGGTTATCACAACAATGTATTTAAAAAAATTAGGATATCTTCCCAAGGTGAATGAATCACATATTCATGATTTAGGAAAATGGACTTTCGCAACGTCTTTTTTATGGTCCTACTTGTGGTTTTCTCAGTTCATGCTTATTTGGTACGCTAACATAGGCGAAGAGGTAACTTATTATGCAATGCGTATCGAAAATTTTAAGTTTTTATACTTCGCTATGTTTATTATCAATTTCGCCTTTCCTATGTTAATACTAATGTCTCGTGATGCTAAAAGAAATTTTGGGATTCTCACTTTTGTTGGATTAATAATTTTAACAGGTCATTGGCTTGATGTTTTTATTATGGTTTCTGCTGGATCTTTAGGTGCTAATGCTACTATTGGTCTCATTGAAATTGGAATGGCACTAATGGTACTTGGGGCATTTGTTTTTGTAATATTAAGAAACTTAACAAAGGCGCCTTTAACACCCGTGAATCACCCGTTTTTGGACGAGAGCGTTCACCATGATATTTGATAAAAAATAATTAAAGTAGAAATGGAAAGTAAATTGATCATTTTAATAGCGGTTATCCTTGGAACAGTTGCCTTGGCTCAACTTGTCCGTGTATACGAATTATCTGCTAAGCTTCGTAAAAATGCTGAGCATGAAGTTCCCAATAGGGATAATGTCATGAATGCAAGGTTTATGTTGGTATTTATGCTTTTTCAGTTTTTTGGGCTAATCTATTTAATGTTAAAATATGGTTGGACAGGTAGGGGTGAGGCAGCATCTATTGAAGGTGTTGAAACGGACTGGTTGTTAAACTTAAATTTTGTAATTATCCTAATAGGATTCTTTCTTACCAATTTTTTATTGTTTTATTTTTCTTTTAAATACGTGCGTAAGCCAGGTGTAAAAGCCTATTATTATCCCCACAACAATAAATTAGAAATGATTTGGACTATTATTCCTGCTATTGTTTTGGCAGCCATCATAATTCTAGGATTAAAGTCATGGAATAAATTGACCGCCATTTCAGGAGATGATGCTGTAAGAATTGAACTTTTCGCTAAACAATATGATTGGACAGCAAGATATGCCGGTGCAGATAATGTCTTGGGGCGTCACGATTACAAATTGACAGCGGATAATAATGAATTAGCCCTTGTCACTAGTAATACTATTGATTCCTCAATACGAATAATGTTAGAGGGCACTTCTGGAATAGAGGCCATTCAGCGCGTTTTAAATAATAGAGATACTGTTTTAAACGATTCAACAATGAATGTTTTACGTGTGGAGCTATCGCGAAAGGAAAGATTATTGAGGTTATTATTTCAAATGAAAGGAAATCATGCTAAAGGGCTCGATAATTCTGCATGGGATGATATAATTCAAAAAGACACACTTTATCTATGTGTTAACCAGCCATATGAGTTTAATTTTAGAGCAAAAGATGTTCTACACTCCGCTTATTTCCCTCATTTTCGCGCTCAAATGAACGCTGTTCCTGGGATGACTACACGAACTAAATTTAAACCAATTTTCACGACTCAAGAAATGCGTAAGAAAATGAATGACCCCAAATTCAATTTCGTTCTGTTGTGTAATAAAATTTGTGGAGGAGCCCATTATAAAATGAAAATGATTATCGTAGTAAAAGATAAAAAATCATTTGATGTGTGGATGAAACAGAAATCGAAAGAGACCTTCGGCGCAAAGTATTTTCCTGCTGTCGAAGCAATAAAGGCACCAGTAGTTGTTGCGCCGGCTAATATGTAATAGAGAAGATTAAAAAGGATAGAATTATTAATATAAATTTTTAAAAATGGCTTCAGTAGCTCACGACGAACACAACCATGCAGACATGCACCATGGCGATCACCACCATGAGGAGGGATTTGTTTCAAAGTACATTTTTAGCCAAGATCATAAGATGATTGGCAAGCAGTTCTTAATGACGGCGGTATTTATGGGTATTGTTGCCATGTTGTTATCTGTTTTATTCAGAATTCAGTTGGCTTGGCCGGGAGAAAGTTCTAACTTTTTATCTTTTTTCCTTGGTGAGCAATGGGCACCTAATGGTATCTTAAAAGAGGATATGTATCTTGGTTTGGTCACGATTCACGGGACAATCATGGTGTTTTTTCTATTAACAGGTGGTTTGTCAGGTACGTTTTCAAATATTTTAATACCCTTGCAATTAGGCGCTAGAGATATGGCCTCAGGCTTTCTTAATATGCTTTCTTTTTGGTTCTTCCTCATCTCTTCGCTGATCATGCTTTATTCATTGTTTATTTCTACAGGGCCAGCAATGGCCGGATGGACAATTTATCCCCCTTTGTCCGCTCTTCCTCAAGCAATGTCAGGGTCAGGAAAAGGAATGACTTTGTGGTTATTATCAATGGCAATTTTTATTGCAGGATCACTAATAGGAAGTCTTAATTATATCGTTACTGTAATTAATTTGAGAACTCAAGGTATGACAATGACTAGGATGCCGCTAACGATCTGGGCATTTTTTGTAACGGCAATATTAGGGGTGCTATCATTTCCTGTGCTACTTTCTGCTGCTTTGCTATTAATGATGGATAGGTTAGTTGGTACGAGCTTCTTTTTATCTGATATTATTGTTAACGGAGAAATGCTCGCCAACCACGGAGGTTCACCGATCTTATTTCAGCACCTTTTCTGGTTTCTTGGTCACCCGGAAGTATATATTGTTTTATTGCCGGCTTTAGGTCTCTCTTCTGAAATTATAGCTACCAACTCTAGGAAGCCAATATTTGGATACAAAGCAATGATTGGATCTATTTTGGCCATTGGGTTTCTTTCCTTTATTGTATGGGGGCACCATATGTTTATCACTGGTATGAACCCATTTTTAGGAAGTGTCTTTGTGTTTACTACCCTTCTTATTGCTATTCCATCAGCGGTCAAGGTGTTCAATTATTTAACAACTTTATGGAGGGGCTCCATCGTTTTTACACCAGCAATGTTATTTGCTATCGCACTCGTGTCTACTTTTATTACAGGTGGAGTAACCGGTATTATATTAGCTGATTCTGCTCTTGATATTGCTATCCATGACACCTATTTTGTTGTCGCCCACTTCCACATTGTAATGGGAATGTCTGCTGTTTTCGGAATGTTTGCCGGCGTATATCATTGGTTCCCTAAAATGTATGGACGCATGATGAATATGCGACTAGGATATGTTCATTTTTGGATTACACTTGTTGGTGCATATGGAGTTTTCTTCCCAATGCACTTTGTCGGATTGGCCGGTGCACCAAGGCGCTATTATGATTCCTCTTCATTTGGGGATTTTAACGAGAGTTCTTATAACATGATAATGGACTTAAATGTGATTATTACCATTTTCGCGATTTTAGCCGCCCTAGGTCAATTGGTTTTCTTATTCAATTTCTTCTACAGTATTTTTAGAGGTCAGAAAGCTCCCCAAAACCCTTGGAATTCAACTACTTTAGAGTGGACAACACCTGTTGAGCATATTCATGGTAACTGGCCAGGAGAACTACCAACGGTTTATAGGTGGTCTTATGATTATTCAAAGCCAGGGTCAGAGGTTGATTTTATTCCGCAGAACGTTCCATTAGCTGATGGAGAAGAGGAACACTAAGAATAATTTATTCTAGCGCCTTTAGTTCTTCCGCAAGCACTTCCATTTCTTTGTAGAAGTCTTCGCCAAAGGCCCTTATTAAAGGCACCTTTAGAAATCGATATACAGGAACGGCCAAGCGCTCACCACAAACACACGCTGGGGCACAAATCTTCCATTCGTCAAAATTAATTGCCGTGTATTCATTTATTTGTTTAATCCGAATCGGATATAAGTGACATGAAATTGGTTTTAGATTGGGGATCTTGCCTGCTAAATGAGCGGTTTCAATTGAGCACTTCGCGATTTGATTGGCGTCATAATTAACAAATACACATTCTTTTCCATTGACCAAAGAAGTAACAGAATCGTTTTCAAGATCATTATAGGTAATACCTTGTGACTTTAGAGCAATTACGCTTTCTGCTTTCATAAAAGGAATTATGTCGCTGAGGTGTTTTTTAAGTAGTACCTCCTCTTCCTTTTTTAAGGGAGCTCCGGCATCTCCCTCAATGCAACATGCCCCTTTACAAGCGCTTAGATCACAAACGAATTTCCTTTCAAAAACTTCAGAGGAGATGATTTTATCTTCTATTTGAACTAACATAATACAAATGTACTTGGTATTTAATGTATAATTGCTTGTTAAGTATAAATAATTGTATATCTTTGTGGCAGATTATAAATTTGAATGAGGGGACGAAAGTCCCCTCTTTTTTTGCCAATGATTAATAAAGATAAAGTAACAGCACTCGTCGAAGAACGAATAAATGAGTTGGGCAATGGCTTGTACATTGTGGAACTTACCATTTCTTCTGCGAATAGTATTCATGTCGAGATTGATAAAATTAGTGGCGGCGTTACAGTTACAGATTGTGTTTCTGTTTCCAGAAATGTAGAACATAACTTAGATAGAGACGAGCAAGATTTTGAATTGCACGTTTCTTCTGCCGGTTTAGATAAGCCACTAAGACATATTAATCAGTACATAAAAAATATTGGTAGGCGGGTTGAAATAGCGATGATAGACGGCCGAAAATTAGAAGGGGAGATAATTAAAATAAATGACGGCGTGATGCTTATTAAGGATCAAGTCTTGAAACTAGTTGAAAATAAAAAGAAAAAGGAGCTTATCGAAGAAGTCACTGAAGTACATTTCTCCGAGATTAAAGAAGCAAAAATTGTAATATCTTTTAAATGATTATTTATGAATAGTATTGAACTTGTTGACTCCTTTTTGGAGTTTAAAGACTTAAAGAATATTGATAAACAAACCATGCAACACATTTTAGAGGATGTGTTTAGGGCTATGTTTAAGAAAAAATTTGAAACGGATGAGCACATTGACATAATCGTTAATATTGATAAAGGCGATGTTCAGATATTTTTGAATAAAGAAATTGTTGATGATGGCGAGGTAGAGGATCCTAATGTTGAAATAGCTTACTCAGATGCCATTAAAATCGAGCCCGACTTTGAAATAGGTGAGGAGGTAACAGAAGAATTTAAGTTCGCTGATTTCGGCAGAAGAAATATACTCTCTTTACGTCAAAATCTCATCTCACGAATTCTTGAACTCGAAAAAGATCAGCTGTATAAAAAATATAAGGAGCGAGTTGGTGAAATTGTAACTGGAGAGGTATACCAAGTTTGGAAGAAAGAAATTCTTGTAATGGATGATGACCAAAATGAATTGTTGTTGCCAAAATCAGAACAAATTCCTGCTGACTTCTTTAAAAAAGGAGAAACCGTTCGTGCTGTTGTGTCCAAAGTAGACATGCGAAATAGTACACCGGTTATTATTCTGTCTAGAACTGCCCCTGAATTTTTGGAACGCTTATTCGAACTTGAGGTTCCTGAAGTTTTCGATGGTCTAATCACGATAAAGAAAATTGTGAGAGAACCTGGAGAAAGAGCAAAAGTTGCGGTGGAGTCTTATGATGATCGCGTTGACCCTGTTGGAGCATGTGTTGGAATGAAAGGGTCTAGAATTCATGGTATTGTGCGTGAGCTAAGAAACGAAAATATAGATGTTATCAACTATACATCTAATAATCAATTGCTCATTCAAAGAGCGCTTTCTCCCGCAAAAATATCTTCGCTAGATATTAATGAAGAAGAAAAGCGGGTTAAGGTTTATTTAAAGCCGGACCAAGTTTCTTTGGCAATTGGAAAGGGCGGTAACAACATTAAGTTAGCCGGTAAGCTATGTGGATATGATATCGACGTTTATAGAGATGGTGAAATTGATATTGAAGATGTAGATTTAGAAGAGTTTGTTGATGAAATTGATAGTTGGATTATTGATGAGCTAAAAGCAATAGGTTGCGATACTGCGAAATCCGTTTTGGAAATAGGTGTTGAAGATTTATTGAAGCGAACTGATTTAGAAAAAGAAACAATTGATGAGATCTTCCGCATCTTGAAAGCGGAATTTGAATAATTTTAACTTATATTTTTTGAAAGAAAACTGATTTATGGCTGGAAAACCAATACGACTAGGAAAAGCAGCAAGCGAATTGAATGTTGGACTTCCATCATTAGTAGAGTTTCTAGATTCTAAAGGAGTGAAGATTGATTCAAATCCTAATACAAAACTAGACCCGGAACATTTTGATTTGCTCTGCACCGAGTTTGCTGCAGATCAAAGTATGAAGGAACAGTCCAAGGGATCAGCTCTTCGCGAAAGACGAGAATCTCTTTCTTTAAAAGATGTTCGAGACGTAGAAAAAGTAATTGTTAAATCAACTACTGATGATGAGGACGAGGAGGACATTAATTTAGATGAAATTAAAAGGCAGGTATTTACTGCGCCGAGAACTCAAGAGGCCATCGTTGAAGTTGAAGTTGAATCAGAAAAAGCAAAAACAGAAATAGAACAATCCCCTCCAAAAGAAAAAGAAATCGGAGTTCAGGTGGTCGGTAAAATTGATCTTGATGCATTAAATCAAAAAACACGTCCCGAAAAGAAAAAAGTAGTAGAGGAAATTCCTCAAGCCGAAAAGGTATTGCCGGTAAAAGTCGATGAAGCACCTTCCGTTACTGAAATTGAAGTGGTAGAGGGGACAATTGCTCCGATCGAAACGATTAGAAGTGAAAGAAAAGTGTTGACTGGCCCAACGGTTTTAGGGAGAATAGATTTGCCAGTTGAAAAGCCAAAAATAACGACTGCACAAAACGAATCAGCTAATTCAAAACGTAAGCGTAAAAGAATTAAATCGGTTGATAGTGCACCCGCCCCTAAAACGACACCCGGCCAAGTAGCTCCTTCAAATACAAAAACACCCATTGTTCAAAAGAAAGAGATTTCAGAACGGGATATTCAAAAAGAAATTAAAGACACTCTTGCTCGCCTATCGAATAAAGGAGGTAAGTCGAAGTCGTCTAAAAATAGAAGAATAAAAAGGGATTCGTTTGCTCAAAAGCGTCAAGAAGAAATCGAACAAGCAGAACTGGAAGAAAAAATCATTAAGCTAACTGAATTTGTTACTGTATCAGAATTAGCTAGTATGATGAGTGTTCAACCTACTCAAGTTATTTCCGTTTGCATGTCTTTAGGTATATTCGCCTCGATAAATCAACGATTAGATGCGGAAACTATTCAAATCGTTGCTGATGAATTTGGATTTGAAACGGAATTCGTTTCTGCAGAAGTTCAAGAATCGATTGCTATGGTTGAGGATGCCCCAGAGGATCTAATTACAAGACCACCAATTATTACGGTAATGGGACACGTCGATCATGGTAAAACATCACTACTCGATAGAATTCGTAACGCGAATGTTACTGATGGCGAGGCCGGAGGAATTACACAGCACATTGGCGCATATTCATTAATTTTAAATGATAATCGAAAATTAACGTTCCTTGACACGCCTGGTCACGAAGCCTTTACTGCGATGAGAGCTAGGGGTGCGCAAGTAACCGACGTAGCTATTATTTTAGTTGCAGCAGATGACGATGTTATGCCCCAAACTAAAGAGGCAATATCGCATGCACAGGCCGCTAACGTGCCAATGGTTTTTGCAATTAATAAAATAGATAAAGCAGGTGCTAATCCTGATAAAATTAAGGAGCAACTTTCCCAAATGAATATCTTAGTGGAAGATTGGGGGGGGAAATACCAATGTCAAGAGATATCTGCTCGTCAAAATTTAAATATTGAAGAGTTATTAGATAAAGTTTTACTTGAAGCGGATGTTTTAGAACTTAAAGCAAATCCAAAAAAGAATGCGATTGGGACTGTTATTGAGTCCTCATTGGATAAAGGAAAAGGGTATGTAACAAACATGCTTGTTCAAGCGGGAACGATGAAAATTGGAGATGCTATTTTAGTAGGTCGCCATTTTGGAAAGGTTCGGGCGATGCAAGATGAGCACGGAAATTCTATTTTGGAAGCCGGACCATCTCAACCTGTTTCGGTTCTCGGAATTAATGGTGCTCCGAGCGCAGGTGACAAATTCAATGTCCTCGACGACGAAAAAGAAGCGAAATCTATTGCCACTAAGCGGGAACAATTGTTCCGTGAGCAAGGACTTCGAACTACGAAACACATTACCTTGGATGAGATTGGTAGACGATTGGCTATCGGTGATTTCAAGGAGCTTAACATCATAGTTAAAGGTGACGTGGATGGATCGATTGAAGCCTTGTCGGATGCCTTGATTAATTTGTCAACAGAAGAAATCCAAGTAAATATAATTCACAAAGGAGTGGGGGCCATCACTGAGGCCGATGTTAATTTAGCTTCTGCTTCTGATGCTATAATTATTGGTTTCCAAGTGAGACCATCTATTGGCGCAAGGAAATTAGCCGAATCCGAACAAATTGACATCCGACTTTATTCAATTATTTATAAAGTAATTGAGGAAATTAAATCTGCTATGGAGGGAATGTTGTCTCCAGATATTGAAGAAAAAATACTGGGTTCTGCAGAAATTCGGGAAACATTTGATATTACAAAAGTAGGAACAATTGCAGGATGTTATGTACTTGATGGAAGTATAAAAAGAACGTCTAAGGTGCGTGTTATTCGAGATGGAATTGTTATTCATTCTGGTGTACTTGGCTCTTTAAAACGATTCAAAGACGATGTCAAAGAAGTTAAAAATAATTATGAATGTGGCTTAAATATCGATAAATTTGATGCTATTCAAATTGGCGATGTCGTAGAAGCATACGAAGAAGTAGAAGTGGCAAGAAAGCTTTAATATTAAGTCATCCCTGCAATGTATCTCTCATGCTACGTAGGCTTTTTAAAAATATAAAAAATTAAAAAATATAACAATTCTAAGTTTAGGAGAATTCAGTAAATTTGTATAAATCATAAAAATAAATAACCATGTTTTTAACAATCTTTAGTACTCCCCATATTATCTTAATATTGGCTGTCGTTTTACTGCTTTTTGGCGGCAAAAAAATTCCGGAGTTAATGAAAGGTTTAGGCCAAGGAATTAAAGAATTTAAAGATGCATCCAAGGGGGAGGATAAAACCGAACCTTTAGAAAAGTCAAGCGATACTAAAATAGAGGAAAAGTAAACGATGTACGCTTCAATCGAAGATGTTAGACTGAGAATTCAGTCTGGTGAAACGGTTATTTCCATCGTTGAACAATACCTTTCAAAGATTGAAGAAAACAAAGCATTGAATGCTTTTATTGAGGTCTTCTATGAAAGTGTTCGTGCAAATGCAATAGCAGTAGACAAAAAAATAGTTGCCGGAACGGCCGGAAAATTAGCCGGAGTCGTTGTAGCGATAAAAGACAATATTTGTTATAAAAATCATCACGTTTCCTGCTCATCAAAAATTTTATCTGGTTTCGAATCGCTTTATACTGCGACAGCACTCCAACTCTTATTAGATGAAGATGCTATTGTCATTGGTAGACTCAATTGCGATGAGTTTGCTATGGGAAGTTCAAATGAAACATCTGCTTTTGGTCCAGTAAAAAATAATCATAATATTGCTTTTGTTTCTGGGGGTTCTTCCGGAGGATCGGCAGTGGCTGTTTCGGCAGGACTATGTACTGTTGCACTTGGGAGCGACACGGGCGGCTCTGTTCGTCAACCTGCTTCTTGGACGGGTACATACGGTATAAAACCCACTTATGGTAGAATTAGCCGCTACGGACTCATTGCTTATGCATCATCCTTTGATCAAATTGGAATGTTTACGAATTCAATTATGGATTCTCAGCTATTGTATACGATCATGGCAGGTAAGGATGAAATGGATGCAACAAGCTCCTCTCAACCGGTAAGTAAAGTGCAAAATGCTGCTCATACTACTTTTAGAATAGGAATTATGACGGAATGTTTCGAACACCCCGGATTAGATGCCGAAATTAAAAAAGAAATACTTGATTTCGTTGCCAAACTTGAGGAAAGCGGAATGGAAGTTGTTCCAGTAAGTTTCCCATTCTTAGATTATATTGTTCCAACTTATTACGTGTTAACGACGGCAGAGGCATCTTCAAATTTATCTCGATTTGACGGTGTACATTATGGTTATCGAAGTGATAATGCAAACGGTGTAGAAGAAACATATGTTTTATCTCGTTCCGAAGGGTTTGGTTCCGAAGTTAAAAGACGAATAATGACAGGTACATTTGTACTGTCTCAGGGATATTACGATGCCTATTATACAAAAGCTCAAAAAGTACGTCGCGTAATGAAAAATGCAACGGATACTATTTTTAGTAAGGTTGATATTCTTCTTTTACCAACAACGCCAACTACAGCATTCGAAATTGGTGCGATTAAAGATGCAATCCAAATGTATCTGCAAGATATATTTACCGTTCATGCTAATATTACCGGGAACCCTGCCTTAAGCATGCCGTTTAAGAAACATTCTAACGGAATGCCCTATGGGATTCAAATCATGGGAGATAGATTCAGCGAAGACAAATTATTCTTATTTGCTAAATTAATAGAGGAAAATTTTTAATGAAAATACTAGTATACTTCTATCTATTTTTTATTACAACATTTGTTGCTTTTTCTCAACGGACATCTCCGCTAACGGGACCGTCCGACTCACTTAATCCGATTGCTTTTATTAATACGGTTGAGCAAAGTTTAAATTTGTTTTATGCTGATTATGCGAATAAGTCCGTTTATGATTCTATAATTTCAGCTTTAAACTATGAATCAGAAACACTTCCAACTTTTTCTGATGATGTTTACTGTCAGCGATTAGAAGAAATGAGTCAACGCAGCCCTTTTCATATGGATTGTAATCCCACAACATTATCTACCCTTAAGTTTTTTGTCGCCAAAAGAAGAGGATTTACGCGAATTGTATTGGGCAGGTCTAAATTATATTTTGAAATGTTTGAAGAGAAACTTGCGGAATACGGCCTACCTATTGAATTGCGTTTTTTAGCCGTCATTGAAAGTGGTTTAAGACCTCAGGTAAAATCAAAAGCGGGCGCTTTAGGTTTATGGCAATTCATGTATAGAACTGGCTTGTATTATGGGCTAGAAGAAAATTCATATATCGATGAACGAATGGATCCAGATAAAGCTACAGATGCCGCATGCCGGTTTTTGAAAAAGCTATATGGGATTTATGGTGATTGGAATCTTGCGCTTGCAGCATATAATGCCGGTCCAGGAAACGTAAATAAAGCAATTATAAGATCAGGAAATAAAAAAACCTATTGGGAGGTAAGGCCTTTTTTACCTTCAGAAACTCAGGGATATGTCCCTAACTTTATCGCTGCAGCATATATGATGACGTATCATGCCGAGCATAATATAATACCCTTGAGTGCCAAAACTCACAATTCACAGTTGGACACAATGTGCTTAAAGCAAGGAGTACATATGGAAACAATCGCACAAGTATTAGGATGGGATATCAATGAAATAAAAGAACTAAACCCGATTTATAAAACATCATTTATTCCAAAGTCCGAGAAAGGGCGCTGTGTTACAGGGCCTCTAGAAAAAATAAATCTATTAGTTGACCTTGAGGATTCAATTTCTACAATAGAAAATTATAAATATTATCGAATTATTACCGCTATTGCAGCTACACCCATTGCTATTGATTCATTTATTCAAAATGATTCATTAATTACTGATAGTGTTAATGTAAATTATCAATATTATAAAGTGAAAGCAGGCGACAATATAAAAAGTATCGCGCAAAAGTATGGAGTTACCATCGAGAAAATAATGGAGTGGAATGGCTTAAGAACAACCAACATCTACATAGGGCAGCGTCTGACTATTAAGGCAAAAGCGGCGGTCGTTCAAAAAACACCCGTTAAACCGGCCACAAAAAAATATTATGTTGTTAAAAAAGGTGACACTTTTGGTAAGATCGCTCAAAAATATAATTTATCTCAGACACAACTTAAAAAACTGAATACAGGAGTTAATGTTAATTCAATTCGAATTGGTCAGCAGATTCGCATTAAGTAAACGAGTTAAAAAAAGCATTGCTTTTTAATCTAATTAAAAATATGCCAACGATTACAGCTGCAATTATAACCTTTAATGAGGAACGAAATATTCAACGATGTATTGATTCATTAAAACATTGTGTAGATGAAATTTTGGTTCTTGACTCCTTTTCCACTGACAACACGCTTGATATTTGTAAAGAAAACAATGTACAAGTTATGCAACATAAATGGCTAGGATATTCGCAAGCGAAAAATTACTTAAATACCCATATAAAAACAGAATTGATTTTTTCAATTGACGCCGATGAGGCACTTAGCGATGAATTACAAAATGAAATCAAACAAATAAGGCAAATCGGCCCAACTGCTTTTTATTCCTTGAATAGAATTACAAATTATTGCGGGGTATGGATTAGATATTCAGGATGGTTCCCGGATTTAAAAGTTAGAATTAGCCCACGAGAACTAACGATGTGGGATGGAGAAATTGTCCACGAGGAATTGCTACTCCCAAAGGATGCAAAATGCATAAATTTAAACGGGTTGCTAGAACATTACTCGTATTATTCTCAAAAAGAACACCAAACGAGAGCAGATCAATACTCACGGTTGACAGCGATTAAATACTTGGAACGAGGACAAAACGCCTCTTTTCTTAAGCCGTATATAAGTGGCGCCATACGTTTTTTGAAAATGTATTTTTGGCAAAAAGGGTTTTTAGACGGTAAAAGCGGCTGGGCGATTGCCAAAATAAGCGCAAAATCAAATGTTTTTAAGTACAAAGAATTAAGGAGATTAAAGAGTGAAAATAGGTGAAATAAAACGGATTATTATATCTCGAACGGATAGTATTGGGGATGTTATGTTGACATTGCCACTATGTGCATGGATAAAAACCCAATTTCCTGATGCCACACTGGTGTTTTTAGCAAAAGCCTATACAATACCCGTTGTCGCTTGCTTTAAACCTGTAGACGAAATATTAGATTGGGATACGATTTCAAATTTACCACTAGCGGAAAAAATAGATCGATTGAAATCAGATTGTATTTTACACGTTTTTCCTAATTCATCGATTGCTGCCCTTGCGAAAAAGGCTAAAATACCTTTCAGAATTGGAACTTCCCATAGAACATTTCATTTTCTGAGTTGCAATTATAAAGTTGGATTTACACGAAAAAAATCGAACCTGCATGAAGCTCAACTAAATTTTGAATTAGCGCGACCTTTGGGACTCGTAAGCATTCCCTCTTTCGAAAGCATTATTGATCAAAACACTAATTTTAATCTACCGAAGCGTCTACCAATTAAACAATTAAAAGACATCGACTTAAGCAATACGATAGTTTTACACCCAAAATCTCAGGGAAGCGCTTTGGAGTGGCCAATAGAAAAATATGTTGAATTGGGAAATCAATTAGTAAGCTCGGGAAAAACAGTCTTAATTACCGGAACGGAACAAGAAGGACTTCTTATACGAAAGGAATTCTCCTTCTCTTCTAGGCTTATTGATTTAACGGGGGAAATGTCTCTTTCTCAATTAATTGAATTATTGTCTAATGTGAAAGTTATTGTTGCCTGTTCAACGGGTCCAATTCATATAGCGGCGATAATAGGAACTCCAGTAATCACCTTGTTTTCTTCTCGCAAACCTATTCATCCTGGCCGTTGGTGTCCACTCGGATCAAAATCGAAAGTTTTAGTTTTTGATGAAAATTGTAGCGCATGCAAAAAAGGAAAGCAGTGTCGCTGCTTAGAAGAAATACCCGCTCTACTTGTCGCAAAGCATATTCATGCGCTTTCTTGATATGCGTCATTTTTTTTTGGCTTTCTCCGCGGGCCTAATTTCTTTTTCTTTTCAGACAACGTCCTATAAAAGTTGTTTCCTTAGTGTATTTATTGCCTTGGCTGTTTTACTATCTTATCATAGTCATCATCTTTTAAAATTACTGAGGAATCAAGAGAATAGAATTTTAAGTTCGAGTCAGCTAAAATCGAGTATTATTTTATATGCACTAAGCCTATTCCTGCTTTATTTTTTATGGCCTTTATTAAATTTTCAACAACTAATAATTTATGCGATTTTTATCCTAGTAGCCATGTCAATTTCATATTCCTTTCTCTCTGGAAAACTAAGCATTCGCAATATACCTTATTTAAAAGCAGTTTTTATTGCTCTTTCTTGGACCACCCTTTGTTGCATCATACCATTGTATTATTCACACAAACTGTTTTTGCCAGCTAGCACTTTTCTTTTCTTCTTTTTTATTCTTGCCATAATAGCGGATTATCGGGATAGGAAGTCCGATCCAATTACACTTAAAACGATTCCACAAATTTTGCCATTCAAACGGTTTCTTTTTCTTATTTATTTCCTTTCGGGTTTATTTATTGTTTTGAATTTCATCTTATTTGGTTGGCTGTTTTTTATCTCTGCGATTTTTTCAGTCTTTACACTCTTCTATTACTTCAGACAATTTGTTCTGCTAAACGAAACCCTTAATACAGATCGTGCCATTTTTGCTTTTGGTTTAACATCATTGCTTTTACGTGCTTTTGTCGGCTAATCTGCAAGTAGATTTAGTTATCTTTGTTTCTAGAAGTTTAAAACATGGAAATCGATTTTCAAGCGATAGATAAAAAGTGGCAGTTGTATTGGTTAGAACACCACAGCAATAAGGTAGTTGAAGAGGCTAATAAACCAAAGTATTATGTCTTGGACATGTTTCCGTATCCTTCTGGAGCAGGACTGCATGTTGGGCATCCCCTGGGCTATATTGCGTCAGATATCTATGCCAGGTACAAGCGCTTGAAAGGCTTCAATGTGTTGCATCCAATGGGTTATGATTCATTTGGATTGCCCGCCGAGCAATATGCGATTCAAACCGGCCAGCACCCTGCGATTACTACCGAACAAAATATTGCCAGATATAGACAACAACTAGATCGTTTAGGTTTTTCATACGATTGGACAAGGCAGGTAAAAACATCCTCGCCTGAATATTACCGCTGGACACAATGGATTTTTAAACAGTTTTTTAATGCATATTACAACACGTCTTCTGACAAAGCGTGTCCAATGGAGGAATTAATCGCGGCGTTTTCAACGAATGGAAATCAAGGGGTGAACGCTTTCTCAGATTACGAAAAGATGTTCACGGCGGAAGAATGGAATAGTTGGAATGATGTGGAACAAGAAGCCGTGTTGCAATCATATCGCCTTGCTTTTTTATCGGAAACGTGGGTGAATTGGTGCCCAAAACTAGGGACAGTGTTGGCGAATGATGAAATTATAAGTGGCTTATCGGTCCGTGGTAGTCATCCGGTTGAACAAAAGAAAATGATGCAGTGGTCCATGCGAATCAAAGCATACGCAGACCGCCTTCTTGCTGGACTGGATGACCTGGATTGGTCGGATGCGATAAAAGAACAGCAACGCAATTGGATCGGAAAATCCGAGGGGGCAAACGTCTTTTTTGATGTGGAGGGCCACAATAATCTAGCACTTGAGATTTTTACGACAAGGCCCGACACCTTGTTTGGCGTTACTTTTATGGTACTTGCCCCTGAACATCCGTTTTTAGAGCAAATTGTTACGGAAGAACACAAAGAGGAGGTCAAAAACTATCAGTTATCGGTTTCGAAAAGAACGGAACGTGATCGCCAAGCTGATGTTCATCATATTTCGGGTGTATTTACGGGGGCTTTTGTAATTCATCCTTTCAACAAAACCAGCATTCCTATTTGGACGGCCGACTATGTCTTGTCTACCTATGGAACTGGAGCCGTTATGTCTGTTCCTTGTGGTGACCAAAGAGATTACAGCTTCGCGAAACATTTCAATTTACCGATCATCAATGTGTTTAAAGGGATTGATATTGAAGAAGAGGCGTACGGAGAAAAAGTAGGGATTATTGAGAATTCCAGCTTCTTAGACGGACTAGAAATTAAAGAAGCAATAACATTTGCTTGTCAAAAAATAGAAGAAGCCAATCGAGGAAATCGAAAAGTGAATTTTCGACTTCGGGATGCCGTTTTTTCAAGACAACGGTATTGGGGAGAACCCTTCCCGGTCTATTATGAAAAGGGCATTCCTAAAATGATTGCGGACGAAAACCTTCCCATTGAACTTCCGAATGTGGATGCATATTTACCCACAGCTTCTGGAGAACCGCCTTTGGCGCGTTCAAGAAAGGAAGACTGGAACCACTTTCAAGGTGACCGGATGGAATACAACACGATGCCAGGTTGGGCGGGGAGTTCGTGGTATTTTTTGCGTTATTTAGACCCGGAAAACAAAGACTCTTTTGTAGGGAAAGATAAAGTGGCGTATTGGAAAAACGTGGACTTGTACATTGGTGGAAACGAGCACGCTACGGGACACCTCCTGTATGCCCGATTTTGGACCAAATTCCTCTATGATATGGGCTTCATTCCTTTCAATGAGCCATTCAAGAAGTTGATTAATCAAGGAATGATTTTGGGGCGAAGTAGCTTCGTTTACCGGATCAAAGGGGAAAACACCTTCGTTTCTTTGAATAAAAAGAAGGATTACTCCACCGATCAACTTCATGTAGACGTGAACTTGGTGGACAATGATAAATTGAATCTTCAGGAGTTTAAAAATTGGCTGCCGGAATACGCTGATGCCACCTTCATTCTAGAAGATGACGGCACGTATTGCTGTGGTTTTGAGGTGGAAAAGATGTCAAAATCTAAATTCAATGTGCAGACACCTGACGCCCTCGTGGAGAAGTTTGGAGCGGACACCCTTAGAATGTATGAAATGTTCTTGGGCCCATTGGAACAAAGTAAACCGTGGGATACAAAAGGAATCACAGGTGTACATGGTTTTTTGAAAAAAACAACCCGCTTGTTTCTTGATACAACTGGTTCGTGGAATACCTTGGCGGAAGACCCAACCAAAGAAATGTGGAAAGTGCTTCATAAAACGATTCGGAAAATACAAGATGATTTGGATCGCTATTCATTTAATACGGTGGTGTCTACCTTAATGATTGCAGTTAATGAATTAACAGATTTAAAATGTAATCACAAACAAATCCTGCAGCCCTTATTAGTCTTGCTCTCTCCGTATGCTCCGCATACTGCGGAAGAGCTATGGGAAAAACTAGGACTTCCATCGGGTGGATGTGCCTTGGCAAGTTTTCCAGTATACGATGAAGCCATGTTAGTTGAAGCCAGCTATGAATACCCCATTTCTTTTAATGGAAAAATGCGCTTCACGCAATCCATTGACCTGCATCTTCCGGAAAATGAAGTAATAGAACTTATCATGGGCCTCGAAAACACCCAAAAACACTTAGAAGGCAAAACCCCGAAAAAAGTGATTTTTGTTAAAGGGAAAATTATAAATATTGTGAGCTAAAAGTTTTTAATTCAAACCGACTCTTCGAAATGTTTTAATAACGACCCTGAGTTTTTGATCTCTGTAATGTATTTTTTAACTAGATCAATATTTAGATTTATTTGAGCCCCACCAGCGTATATTGGAATTCCCCCAGCATCCTTATGTAATTGTTTAAAATAGGAAACCATAAATTTATGATCAACCGATGTTAGCCAACAGGTTAGAATAGATTTAGGGTTAAGCTTTTCAATGCACGATTGTAATGAACTGTAAGGTAAGCTTTGACCAATATATACCGTATATAAACCCTTACTTCTTAATAGATATTGGTAAAATAACAAACTTATTTCATGCCACTCATGTTCGGGGAGGTAGAGAAGAATAGGTGTCGTTGTTACTTCAGGGATCACTTGGCGATCAATCTCTGAAATAATTTTTTGTCTTATTAAGTTAGATATAAAATGCTCTTGTGCAGCGTGTATAGAACCAACTAGCCACATTATACCGATTCTGTCTAAAAAGGGAATGAGGTGCTGACTAAAGGTCTTTTCTAAGCCAATAGTTTCAATAAGTTTACCTAGGGTATTTCTAAATAATTCTTCGTCGAGGTTGATTAAGGCAGCAATCAAATTTTCCTGGCTTCCATCAACAGTAATGTCCTTGCGAAGCTTCCAAACTAATTGTGATATCTCATCGCAGCTAAGTAAGGACAACGCAGAAATTTTGTATCCGTTTTTATTGAGCATGCTTAGGTTTAACAAATGTGTTAATTCATCGTTGTTGTAAGCACGAATTTTGGAAACTGTACGCTCGGGACTTAAGATATTATATCGCTTTTCCCAAATTCTTATCGTGTGCGCTTTAACGCCGGAAAGTGTTTCTAAATCTTTGATTTTATAAATAGACATATTCTGAATTCAACAACAAAGTAATGCATTTTTTGTTCAAAAAATTAAAAAATATAAAGACTACCTTTGTCACATGAAAATTAAATCGGTTTCTTTTGTCGTTTCCAATACAGATCATAAAAAATGCCCTGAAGATGGAAGGCCAGAGTTTGCTTTCATAGGTAGGTCAAACGTTGGAAAATCTTCATTAATTAATTTACTAACAGGCCATAAAAAGTTAGCAAAAATATCATCAACACCAGGAAAAACACAATTAATAAATCATTTTGTAATTAATGATGACTGGTATTTGGTTGATCTTCCTGGCTACGGTTATGCTAAGGCCTCTAAATCTGCTCGGTCTACTTGGGAAAAGTTTATTGCGGATTATTTGGTAAAAAGAACAACTTTAATGAATATTTTTATTCTTTTGGATTCGCGCCTAGAACCACAAAAAATAGACATGGAATTTATTAATTGGTGTGGTGAAAAACAACTGCCTTTTGTATTGATTTTTACAAAAATCGATAAGCTATCTAGCTCGGCCTTACAAAAAAACATGCTGAAGTTTAAAAAAGAAATGTTAAAAACTTGGGAGGAATTGCCCCCAGTTTATACAACATCTAGTGTTTCAGGATTTGGTGCGGAACCAATATTAAACTATATTAATCAAATTCTAGTAGTGAGTTAAGGATCTACTTGACTATCACGCATGAAATTTTTATCTTTGACAAAATTAAACGAGAATGGGTAGAGCGTTTGAATACCGACGGGCAGCAAAAGAGAAAAGATGGGATAAGATGTCTAAAATCTTCCCTAAATTAGGAAAGGCAATTACAATGGCAGCAAAAGAAGGCGGAATGGATCCGTCTACCAATGCGAAACTTCGTACTGCGATTCAAAATGCTAAGTCCGAAAACATGCCAAAGGATAATATCGATGCGGCTATTAAAAGGGCGGCTCAAAAAGATATTGCCTCTTTCACAGAAGTAAATTATGAAGGAAAAGGTCCACATGGCGTATTGGTTTTTATCGAATGTGCAACGGATAATCCAACAAGAACGGTGGCAAATGTTAAATCCTATTTTAACAAAGCCAATGGTGGAATCGTACCAACGGGATCATTGGAATTTATGTTTGAAAGAAAAAGCGTTTTTGAAATTAATCTTGGCGATGGTATCGACGCTGAATCATTGGAACTTGAACTTATTGATGCGGGTTGCGAAGAAATCGAAGTGGATGAGAACCAAATTTTTATATATGGCGATTATTCAGCCTTCGGAACGCTATCTAAAGCATTAGAAGATCTAAAAATAGAAGTGCAAAAATCAAGTTTAAGCCGCTTTCCAAATGCGCCGGTTGAATTTACAGAGGAACAAATGACCGATATTGAAAAAATGCTAGATAAAATTGAAGATGACGACGATATTCAGCAGGTATTTACCAATATTGCTTAATATGGTTCCTAATAATACTAAATAGCTATTTTTATAGTTAACGCAATTGATTTTTATTCATGAATAGTTTTAATTTTCGCATTTTATCTTTTACGCTTTTACTGCTTTTGATAGCATGTTCTACTGAAAAAAACACCTTTCTCAATAGAACGTATCATGGCATGACTGCAAAATACAATGGCCATTTTAATGCGGAAGAGCTATTAAACCAAGCGCTTTTATCTTTCAATAATAACAGAAAGGATGATTTTTATGATCTATTACCGATCGCCCCTTTGCCAAATGAAACGGAGGTAAAGGGCATGTTTCCCGCAATTGATACAGCAATAGTTAAATGTTCTAAAGTTATTTTGAATCACTCCATGCCGAGCGCAGAAGATATGAGCATGAAAGAAGCTGAGCACAATAAGTGGATTGATGAAAATTGGATTACAGTAGGAAAGGCAATGTTTTATAGACGAGACTATGAAAAGGCGCTTAAAAATTTCCTTTTTGTTAAACGATTTTTTAAAAAAGACCCCTCGAGGTATATTTCTGAATTGTGGATTGCTAGAATTTATATTGAACAGAAGAAATACGCTGACGCGAAACTACTTTTAGACGAACTTCAACAAACCGCATTGGAACAAAAGAAGAAAACAGTTAAAGGGCTCTTGATTCGGTTTAAGAAAAAAAATCCTAATGAAGAGTTAGAGCCAACAATGACAAAATCCTTACAATTTGAAATTTTTAAAACGCAGGCAGATTTGGCCATCAAAAGAAATCAGTTTGATGAAGCCGTTTTTTCGCTGACAAATGCCATTAAAAAGGCTGAAATTAAACAAGAAAAAGCACGCCTTCATTTTATTCTTGGACAAATCTATCAGCAGAAAGGCGTGATCGATTTGGCACAATACAATTATTCAAAAGCACTATCAGCATCCGCACTTTACGAGGTTTCTTTTAATGCAAGATTAAATAGAGCCATGTTGGGAAATAATGACAAACTAAGTAAGGGGCTAGATAAAATGCTTAGGGATGCTAAAAACGCCGCATATAAAGATCAGATATATTTTGCAAAAGCAGCCATGGAAGTTAATAAAGGCAATCCGGATTTAGCTAAGGTTTATTATACGAGTTCTGCTTTTTACTCGACCACCAATAAGCGCCAAAAAGCACTTTCTTATGAAAAATTAGGCGATATTTCCTTTAATGAAAAAGCATATATTAGTGCTCAAAAATATTACGACTCGTGTACAAGAGTGATGCCCGAAACGTATACGAATGCCGAACTTGTTAAGGCCAAGGCAGTAAAACTATTAGATTTAGTTAATGCGCTTGAGATTGCTCAATATCAAGATAGCGTTCAACGGATTGCTAAAATGCCAGAGAAAGAACAAACGGCATTTTTAAAGCAGCTGATAAAAGATTTAAAGATTCAAGATCAAAAGCGTAAAGAGGCAGAAGCCGCAAAGCTTTTAGCGTTGCAACAGCAATCAACTATTAATCAAAATACATCATCCAATAAATGGTATTTCAATAATCAAAAATTGAAAGAAGAGGGCTTGACGGAGTTTCGTAAATTATGGGGAGATAGGGAAGATAAAGACGATTGGAGGCGTTCGGATAAGATTGTTTTTTCTGATGTCAGTTCTGAAAAAGACGTAGCGGTTGATTCGGTAAAGGTTGATGTGGCAGGAAATGAATCCGTCGACTCATTAACCGTAGAAGGTCTTCGAAAAAAACTTCCTTTATCTGATAGTCTTTTTGAGTTATCAGTCCTTGCTGAAATCGAAGCACTTTATACATCGGGAATACTCTATAAGGAACTACTCGATGAAAATGAGCTTGCAATTGGACAGTTTGAAAAAATTATGGATAAAAACCGGAAAAGTATCACCGACCTTTCGGCTGCATTTCAATTATATAAGTTAAATGAGAAATCATCTTTAGGTCTTCAATACAAGGAATATATAATCAAAAACTACCCGAATTCTGACATTGCAAATTTTTTCAAGGATCCCGATTTTTTCATAAAACAAAAAGAGGGTCGGGTGACTGCTCAGAAAGATTATATAGCACTAGTGGACAAGTATGATAAGAAAGATTATCGAGCAGTTTATGACGCTTCAGAATTAATTGTAAATGGGGATAAGTCGAATGCGCTTAGGGCAGAATATATGCTATTAAACGTTCTGGCAGCAGGACAATTAACGGAGGATAAAAAATCTTTGCTACCCAAATTATCGTCTATTATAGAGGAAAAGCCGGGAAGCGAGCAAGCCCTAAGAGCTAAGGAAATGATTGATATTATTAATAATGGATTTTCTAAAAACGAACAATTACCCACCCCTAAACCAAGTGTGTTTATTTATAATGAAAAGGTAACACAATTTATTATTGTTTTGATGGATGAGGAGGAAGACGCCAACGATGCCAAAAATGACATTTCTGATTTTACCACCAAACAATTTAAAAATTTAAAATTAAAAGTTCAAAGTAAATTAACCCTTAAAGAAACATCTTTTGTCCTCGTCGCTGAGTTTGCTTCTATTAAATTAGCAAGTGATTATATCGTTGCCTTCAAAGCAGGATATGACCAATTAGATCAGTGGCAGAATAATAGAATTCAGATTATTACGCAAGAAAATTTGAAAAAGTTAATTGAATCAAGTAACTTTGAATTGTATAAAGAGTTTTACGACCTTAATTACTGATTTATGTTAAAAAGAAAAGAATTTTTTGGTGGCAACACCCCTAGTTCCGATAGTACAAATTTTAATAAAATACTCTCCGGAACTGAGTTTACAGGGGATATTGTTTCTGATACGAATGTGTTAATTGAAGGTGATATTATAGGAAATGTATCCTGCTCAGGGAAGGTAATTATTAGTTCATCTGGAAAACTGAAAGGAAACTTAGTTTGCGTTAATGCAGAAATTGATGGAACTATCCATGGCGAATTAACGATAGAAAATCTACTAACAATGAGGTCTACAGCCCGAATTAAAGGTGATGTTCAGTCTACAAAATTAACCATAGAAGAAGGTGCTTACTTTGAAGGGTCATGCGTTATGAAATCCCCAATGACCACCACTACCTTTACTACCGAAGCTGAGGAAGATTAAAAGGTAAATTGACTTTTGAAACAAAAAATCAAACCATTTATTCGTTTTTCTTCATTAGGAATTCAAATGGGTGCAATTATTATTTCGTTTGGATTTCTTGGCGACTATTTGGATAGAAAATTTCTTTCTAAAAATTCGTATTGGACTGCAGGGCTGCTTGTTTTAGGAGTTGTTATATCATTGTATATGGTAATAAAATCGGCCTTAAGAAATGAATAAGTCCATTCTCTTCCGCTACATTCGAAATAGCTCGCTTTCATTTTTAGTTATTGTTTTAATTTATTCCCTGATTTCAGCAAGTATTTCTATCGAAACATTTCCCTCAAAAGTTTACTTTTTGGCTTTAATGGTGTTATCAATTTTGTTCTTTTCGGGTTGGATCATTATGCTACCTGCAATTTTTAGAAATCCAAAAGAGTTACTAATCGGAATTATTTCTTTAACGGTTCTGCAGATGTTAATTTTTATGACCTTTTCAGTAGCAGTTATTTTCTATAATGCACCAACGAATCTTATCGTACATGTCATGTTGGGTTTTCTCGCTTTGATTGTTGCTCAAACAATTTGTATTAAAGGAGTATTAAAAGGATAAGCTTATTTAATTTCCTTTAAAAACTTTAGTAACAAGCTATTTATATTGTCAAAAGCATCAAAACTTAGCGCTTCGTAGCGATCTTCTACATCATGATAATGTTTATTAGGCCCCATCGTGTATATGAAGAAAGCCGGAACACCAGCTTCGGTAAAATAGTAGTGATCTGAATTTGCCGCGGGTCCACGAGGTTTTACCTCTTTTATTAATTTTTTCCTAAAATTAATTGATTGAAGTAGTTTAAATTCTTTGGGAAATAAGGTCGAATTAACAACGGTAATCCCATCTTCACCACTTCCCATAATGTCCAGGTTTAGCATAAAGCGAATGTCCGCTAATGGAACTATAGGATTCAAAGTCATGTATCGAGAACCAAGCAAACCAATTTCTTCACCGGCAAAAGCAACAAATAACAAATTATATTTTAACGGATGCTTAATAAACTGTTCTGCTAGATGCACTAACATAGCAGTTCCACTTGCATTATCATTTGCCCCAGGAAAGTAGGTTTCTTCCCCCATACACCCTAAATGATCATAGTGTGCTGATAAAAGAATTGTGTTTTTTGTTTTTCGTCTTGATGGGCAGTAACCAATTACATTTACGGCATCGTGTTTCAGTATATATCGTTGATCAATGTCCAAATGAATTTGAAACGGGATTGTTTTCATGGCTGATTTTGCTATAATTAAATGAAAGTAATTACTTACCTCTTGACTAACGGACCATGTTAGTTTCTCATCTGTGATCTCTAATAAAGAGAAGCGCTTAGCTAGTTGATTAATTTTGTTTTTAACTAGCTGAAGAGAGTCCTTTGGAAGCCCAGAATAATCAATCGCCAGTGCCTCATCATCTTGCAGCGTTTGGAAATCAACATTTTCAGAAAGTATAGCTGAGGGATTAAGGCGAATCAGATGTATCGTTTTTTTTATCCCACAAGAATTTGGAGCAACTAGAAAATCAATTCCAGGTCGCAAGGTATCTGTTTCGGTGCAAACGAGTATTTTTTTTGGAAATGTATTTACGGGAAATGAAAATGATTGGAAATAAGAACCCGCTAAAGGCTTTAAACCGATGGACTTAAAACATTTACTAATGAAGACGGAGGCAATCGAATCCCCATTGTTGACGTATCCCCGACCACTAAATTCCGGAGAACATAACTGTTTTGTAAAGCTTCGAAAATCAATAACTTGAGCCCAAGAGCCAAGTGAGAAAAAAACACTAAGCAGAAGGGCTATGCGCATACCTACGACATAATTTTAGAACAAATTCCTCTATAATTTCGAGGGATTTTACAAAATTCCAAGAATTCGTTTCTGCTATCTCTACTAAGTATAAAATAGCCCCCGCCATATTTAATTGCTCATTGAGTTTTTTCGTGGCAGTTCCAAAGGCCTCACTTGAACCTCCAAATAGCGTGTTAATAAATTGTAATTTTTCAGTCAAAGTGAACGATCCTATTAAACTTTCTATTGGTAGAATTACCCTCTCTGACCGCAGGTTTTTATCTATTGAACGAAACTGGAGAATAAGCGGATGGTCTGTTGCCACAGAATTATTTTTACTTATCGAGTCCGAATCGATAGAATAGCTTATAGTTGTAGTCTCCTCTTTATTAATAACCATAATAGAATCGCCCTCCTCTATGGTTGCAGCATGTTCTTTAATTGTTATTTCTTCTGTAATTCCCTGCTCTTCCTCAATTATTGTTGTTTCAGAATAATGTTCTTCAATCGTTTTGGTATCTTCGGGCGCTATTAATTCTTCTTCTTCTTCACTGAACAAACTAAAATCAAAGGGTTGCTGTTCGGGCACTTGCTTTTGGGTCTCTTTATTAATGGACGTTGAATTCAAATCCTCTTCTTTCGTCGTTGCTACAGGATTTATTTGCATGTCTAATACAACACTCTCTTTAATTTGTTTTTCCTCGTAAACCTTATAACGAAGGATAATTAATCGTTCATTTAGTAGATTGCTCTGTGTGATCAAAAAATCCAAATTATCAATGTTGACATCTCCTTCCTCAAGAGCTTTGACGTGGATTGAAATTGAATTAATAAGATTTTTCATAAGAATGGTTTAATTATTTTTCAACAGTTTACAGAAGTTAACAGCAATTCTTATTCGGAATAAAAGATTTTAGCTTACTTAGTTGTCAAAATTAGAAAACCTATCGCTATCATTGTGATAATTTTGAAAAATATTTAGTATAATTTAAATAACCAAACATGTTTTTAGAACAATTTCCCGGAGAGGGCAGGCAACACGGTTGGATTGAAGTAATCTGTGGTTCGATGTTTTCGGGGAAAACCGAAGAGCTAATTAGAAGAATTAAACGAACCCAATTTGCAAATCAAACGTTGCTTTTATTTAAGCCCGCAATTGACAATCGTTATAGTGAGAATAACGTGGTAAGCCACCAAGGAAATGCCGTTGAGGCCCGTTTAATTAATGATTCGTCGGAGATATTATCGCTTTGGAAAAACGAAAAAGTGGTAGCCATTGATGAAGCTCAATTTTTTGACGACGGGATTATTGATGTTTGTCATACCCTAGCATCTAAAGGAGCGAGAGTAATCATCGCAGGTTTAGATATGGATTACACGGGAAAACCTTTTGGCCCGATGCCTGATCTTTTGTCCATTGCGGAATATGTTACTAAAGTCCATGCTATTTGTCTTTCATGTGGTAATTTGGCGCAATTCTCTCATCGTACAGCAAATGAATCAGGTCAAGTTTTAGTGGGCGCTGTAGAAAAATACCAACCTTTATGTCGTTCTTGTTATAATAAATTAACCAGTTGAATTTATCAATAAACGTTGCTAACTTGGTCAAGATCAGTATGGCCTCTGTTTCGGGTACTATACATGAAAATGAAATTATCAATTCAATTGCCTATGACACTAGAAAAATTATTTCCGGCGATCAAGTTGCTTATTATGCTTTACCTGGGGAATTTAAAGATGGTCACGATTTTATCGAGTCGGCTTATTCAAAAGGAGTAAGGCTTTTTGTGGTAACCAAATTACCAAAAACTAAGTTGGATAATGCGTGTTTTTTAATTGTATACAATACATTGATTGCGCTTCAGTCTTTAGCAAAACATCACCGGGATGAATTCAGTTTTCCAATAGTAGCGATTACGGGTAGTGTTGGAAAGACGACTACAAAAGAATGGCTTTATCACTTATTAGCAACTCAATTTAGAATTATTAGAAGTCCAAAGAGCTATAATTCTCAACTTGGCGTAGCCCTTTCTTTGTTGGAACTTAATAGTGATTGCGATGTGGCAATTATTGAGGTCGGTATTTCTCATCCAGGAGAGATGGAATTACTGGAAAGAATAGTCTCTCCAGAAATAGTCATACTAACAAGTATAGGGTCCGCGCATATTGATAATTTTGATGGGATTAATCATTTGTGCTCCGAGAAAGTAAAATTGTTCTTAAATGCAAAAAAAATATTTTTGGGCCCAGGAATTGTTACAAATGATTTTTCCTTTCTTAAGGAGGAAGACCGAATAATTCCCGCAGCGAATTTATTAGATAAATTACCATTTAATGATGTCGCAAGTAAGACCGCCGCATCGATTGCAATTGCTGTTGCACAGTTTTTAAAAGTCTCGGATGATAATATACTATTGGCTATTCCATCAATTCCTCGGCTAGCAATGCGCTTAGAGACCTATGAAGGGATTGATAATACCACAGTAATTAATGATACCTATAATTTAGATTTGGATGCATTAAAACATTCCTTGGAATTTCAAGTTTCCATTGCCAAAAATCGTCCTAGAGTACTGATTATCGGTCTAATCGAGAAAAATACGCGTGTTTTAGAAAAAATATATGCTATTGCTCAACCTTTCAGATTAGACCAAATCCAATTGGTTTACTTAAATGAAGAGCCCTCTTTTAATTTCGAAAATGCGGTTGTTTTGATAAAAGGAACTCGAAAAGCAAACATGCAAAAATGGGCCATGAAGCTTAAGTTGAAAAAGCATAAAACACAAATTGAAATAAATTTATCGGCCTTAAGGCACAACTTATTGCAGTACAAGGAGGCAGTTCATAAAAATACAAAGTTGCTGGTAATGGTTAAGGCCCAGGCCTATGGAAGCGGACTGATTAAAACCGCTCAATTTATTGAGAAAATGGGGATTGATTATCTTGGAGTTGCCTATACTGATGAAGGCGTTGAACTTCGAAAAGCGGGGGTTTTACTACCAATTTTGGTTATGAACGCAGAGGAAGGAGCATTCGACGATTGCATAACATATAATCTAGAGCCGTCAATTTATTCTTTCGAACAACTTGAAGCCTTACTTCATCATCTTATTGCTCAAACGATAGAGGGATTTCCAATACACTTAAAATTCGATACGGGTATGAATAGACTCGGGTTTTCATCCAAAGAAACTCGAAAATTGATTGACGTAATTCGCTCACAACCTGAAATTGCGATTAAAAGTGTTTATTCTCATTTAGCTGAATCGGATAATCGAAAAGACCCCTCGTTCACCTTGCATCAACTTGAAACCTTCACCCAGCTTTGTAACCAGATCCAAAAAATGGTGCCGTCGCAATTCCTTCGCCACATATTAAATTCGGAGGGAATCGTTAATTTTTCTTCAGACCAAACGACTATGGTAAGGATAGGTATCGGAGCATTCGGAATCAGTTCGAGTGAGATTTGGCGGAAAAATTTAAGGCCTGTTATCACTTGGAAAAGCACGATTTCACAACTAAAAATAGTGGAAAAAGGCGAAAGTATAGGCTACAATCGGTCTTTTCTAGCTCCCCAAAAAATAACGATTGCCATCATTCCACTTGGTTACGGCGATGGGTTTAGAAGAATTTTAAGCAATGGAAAAGGGGGTGTTTTCATTCAAGGTGTCTTTTGCCCAACGGTAGGAAATGTTTGTATGGATATGATTATGGTGGATGTAAGTCACATTTTCGTTCAAGCAGGTGATGAGGTTGAAATTATTGGACAGAATCAAAGTGTCGAGGCGTTATCAACCTCAATGGAAACGATTCCTTATGAGCTTATGACGGGGATTTCACAACGCGTTTATAGAAGTTATATTAATGAGGAATAAATAGTTAGCTTTGTTAATAATCAGTTGCCCAGCATCTTAAACTTCAACTAGTATGTCACCTAAAATTCAGGAAGAATTATTGCAAGCAGTAAAACTCAAATTAAGCCCTGGTGAAACGATAGGGTTTGCACTGAGCGAAGTGCTGAGCGTGAGTCAAGATGCTGCATATCGAAGATTAAGAAATGAGACTGCCCTAACGATTGACGAGGTAAAAAAGCTATGTACGGTCTATAAAATATCCTTTGATGGTTTAATTAATCAAAAGAAAGGGATTGCTTTATTTACCTATAATCCCCTTAATGAATATGATTTTAGTTTAGAATCATATTTGGAAGGAATCTTAAGCGCCTTTAATCGATTAAAGGCATTAGATGATCCTAAAATCATTCTAACCATCAATAACATGCCTTTTTTGCAGTTGATTAATATTCCTCAATTGTTACGTTTTAAGCTTTTCTTTTGGGCGAAAACCTATTTGCAAATTCCAGAATATCAAAACATACCTTTCAGACATGAGAAAGTGCCCGAAAAAGCATTTGATTTGGGTATGAAGATCATTTCTTTATATAACAGCATTCCGTCTGTGGAGGTATATGATCCAGAATTAATGCGGGGTTTCCTGCGCCAAATTTTATATTATTTTAATTCTAACATGTTCGAAGATCCAAGCTATGCTCTTTTTTTATGCGACAGAGCACTTCTGTTTTCGGCACATTTAAAAGCCCAAGCAATGTGTGGCAAGAAATTTATTTATGGCACTCAAGCACCAGCACAAGGCAATCAATTCGATATGTTCCTAAATGAAACGATTAACACGGATGCCGCTTTTTATTTTGAAAGCAAACAGAATAACGGCCTCTTTCTTACACACAATGTCATGAATTACTTGCACACCAATGACAAGCAATATGTATCTGATACGAAGCAAGTATTGGACAAGCAAATTGCGAATTCAAGTTTGATAAGCGTTGTTAATGAAAAAGAACGAAATCGCTTCTTCTCTGATTTTGACAGAACCATTTTGAATTTCCGAAAGAAGATAGAAGCAGAAATAGAATTTAATAGCTAGTTGTGTTTTTCGCAAGAAACAGTTTGACAGTTGCTTAAATCAGTTTTTTTGCTTGAAAAAGTAAGCTTACCTTTATATCTAAACTAATAATCAATTCTATGAAATCAATTATAACTTTTTCTTTATTTTTTTTCGCCGTTTTTTGTGTTAATGCACAGGATGTAATGTCCTTAAAAAACGGTGCGCAAATGACCGTGTTCGTTTCGGAAGTTACTCCAACTGTTATTAAGTTCAAGAAAAGTACAGATGGACCAACTTATTCTATGAATCTAGTAGAAATAATTAGTATTACCTACAGCAATGGGTCAACAGAAACATTTGGTGCTGCCCCAAAAGTTGCCATTACAAAAAATGATGACCTAAAGGATGATCTTTTGTCACCATCTAAACGATACGGCGGACCAAGAGTCGGAGTAACTTATTTAGGGGAGGGTACCTCTAGGGGAAAAATCGCAGATGCATTTAATAGAGGAGACATAACACCATGGATTTCTCAGTTCGGCTGGCAATTTGAAACGCGTATTTTTACCCTTGATGATGGGGCATGTGGTTTAGTAGAGTTTGTTCCTATGATTGGTGGCCTTGAACAAGGATTGTTTCTTCCGAGCGCTTCTGGGATACTTGGTTTTCGCACACGCTCAGGTGTTGAGTTAGGTGTAGGTCCGAATTTATCGCTTTCTGGCGTTGGTTTAGTCTTAGCGGCAGGGGCATCATTCAAAATCGGGAAAGTTACCTTTCCGATCAATGTCGTTTTTTCGCCAAATATTACGAAAACAACAGCTGCTAGCCAGGAATATGATCCCAATACAAACACTTATATTACAGTGCCAGGTGTAGAATCAAAGTCTGGATTTAGATTGAGCTTAGTGATGGGCTTTAATTCACGAAAAAGTTAATTGAAAACATTCGAAATAAATGGCACTATGAAAAACATATTCTTTTTACTTTTTGTTGGATTATTTTCCGCAATTAGTTTTTCTCAAGACACCTTAGTTACTGATAAAGGATTCATTATTCCAGGGAATATAGTTTCTCAAGACAATGATTTTATTGCCTATTCTTCACTTGATACTTCTGTTAAAGAACTGGCATTAATTGCTCGCACGAACGTTATTTTTATAAAATATCAGAATGGTAAAACGGAACAGTTGTTTGCGAATGACACGCTGATAACCAAGGATGGGTTGTTTGTTTTGGGAAAAGTTATAGAGATTGAACCGTCTAGTGTAATATATTTTTCCTATAATGGAAGAGTGAATCCTCCCACTGTAATGATGAAAAGTGACTTTTTGCTAATCAAATTACATGATGGCACAAAAGAGTTAGGAGGTCAACATAGTGGATTTATTTACAGTAATTACGGTAATTACCTTAATTTGGGCATCAGTGATGCTAAAAAGTACTATAAAGTCAGCCCTGGCTTACTTGTTGGTGAGGTGTTTTTTGGATTAACCTCACTTTATTTAGCACCCATTGTAGCAGCAACCATTATGTGCTATGTCCCCCCAATCCAACTAAATACTAGCACCAACCCTAACGATGCTTTATTAACTAGTAACCCTACTTATAAAACAGGTTTTTTGTCTGAAGCAAAAAAAAAGAAGCGAAGAGCCGCTACAACGGCATATTTTAGCGGTTTAGGAACATTTTTAGCGGGGGCATTCTTGTTATTAACCTTTTATTAATAATAAGTAATGGTTTATCCATTAAATTACACCCCCATCCTTCTGTTTTTCGATTAGATTTCCTAATTTTGTGTAAAATTAAATCGGATGAATCCACGCGTAGAAAAGGCACTTAACGACCAAATTCAAAAGGAGGCGTCCTCCTCTCAATATTATCTTGCCATGGCTTCATGGTCTGAAGCAAATGGCTTAGGTGGAACGGCAAAATTCATGTATGCACATTCTGATGAGGAACGTTTTCATATGTTGAAATTGATAAAATTTGTCAATGAACGTGGCGGCCGTGCTGAAATTTCTGAAATTTCAATACCCCCGAAAGAATTTAACGACTTAAAAAATGTCTTTGAATCTTTGCTAGCTCATGAAATTCGCGTAACAGAAAGCATTAATAATTTAGTTGATATTTGCTTACAAGAGAAAGATTACACCACCCATAATTTCGTGCAATGGTATGTTTCTGAACAACTAGAAGAAGAGGCCTTAGCACGAACAATGCTAGATAAACTTCGTCTCATCGGCGATAATCAGGGCGGCATGTACTTATTCGATAGGGATTTGGAAAATGCGTCTCAAGAAAAATCTCCTCCCACTCAGCAAACTGGAAATTAAAGAATGAGTAGGGTAAAATATTATTTCACCGCTATTTTATTTTGCTTTTTATCGTCTGCTACAAACGCCCAATCCGACCTGCGGTTTATTAATTACACTATTTCTGATGGTCTATCACAAAGTATGGTTTCAACTATACTGGAGGATGACTACAATGGCATCTGGGTAGGCACTCAAGAGGGCTTGAATCATTTTGATGGCAGAGAATTTAGGGTGTATAATCGTGAAAATACCCCTGATATTTACAATGCCTACATAACCTCCTCTGCTAAAACTGGCCAGGGGGAATTATGGTTCGGAACGGTAAATGGCTTGCTTTTGTTTAATTCTAAAACAGGAAAATTCTCCACTTTTTTTCTAACTAAAAAAGAAGCGCTGCACATTGAAAGTATCGTTTATGATGGCAACGAATTCTTGTGGTTGAAAACTCAGGGGAGGTCGCTATTATGTTTTAATATAAAAACCAGGAAATTTATTTCCGTCCCTGAATTCATTCCGAAGACAAATATTCAGTTTATAGCGGGCGTTTCTTACGGAAAGATACTTATCTCATCTGCAACTCATGGAGTGTGTGTAATTGATATCACTAAAAAAGTAAGCTCCAAACTTCAAATCTCCATTCAAAATGGCAATTCTCCATTTGTACTGATGGCTGCTTATTCTTTTGATAACAACAAAAAAATCATTTTCTCGTCGCCGCAAGGCTTGTTTTCGTATTCGTTGATTACTAAAAAAGTTAGCAGAGAATACACCTCAATAAATCAAAAAATCAGCAGCTCTATAATAGGGATACAACGTGTAAATAATACCTGGCTTTTTGCCACGAATGGGCAAGGATTGGTTCAGTTAAAGGAAGATGGGCAATTGATTATAAGCAGTGACGACATATTTAAGAAAAATTCATTGCTAAACAATAACATATCTTGTTTATTACTTGACAATTCAGGAATTGGTTGGGTAGGAAGCGAAAGAGGTCTTTCCAGCTTTAACCCAAATGACCGTGGCTTCTTTTCCATCGGACCGAGTATAAATACAAATTATGGCTTACCAAGTCAAAACGTATGGAGTATAAATGAAAGTAAGAATTCAGAATTTGCATACATTGGAACGGATTTAGGTCTATCAAAGTATAATCCAAAACTAGGAACCTTTCAGCACTTCTATAATGATCAGTTATTGGATAAAGGAGGCGGATCCGTCCTCTCTATTATGGTTTTGCCGAATGAATCCCTTTTGTTAGGTTGTTATGGTGGCTTATATCGTTTAAATCCTAAAGACCGCTTAGGAAAATTTCAAAAAATCAATTTCCCAGCAAATCCAAAAGCAAACTTGCACCAACGTATTTATTCAATTTTAAAGTATAGCAATGAGGAGTATTTTCTAGCAACAAATGCAGGGGTCATTTTATGGAATGAAAAGTCAGGAAAAACAATTTATTTTACGCATGATAATCGTAAAATGACAAGTACGATTAAAGAGGGGATATGTCGAACTGTTTTTAAAGATAAACAAGGAACCATTTTTTTCTCCACTAGCAGTGGGGGACTTAGTGTTTTTGACGCTTCTTCCATGTCGATCAAACCATTTTATTTAAATGACAAGATTTTTACTTATACACGGGATATTATAAGTAGTATTTGTCAAACCGGGCCGAATGAGTATTATCTAGGTACGCTTGGGGAAGGAATCTTAAAGTTTAATACTTCGACTTTAAAGGGCTTACTAATCAATAAGAAGCAAGGATTGCCAAATAATGTAATCTATGGAATTTTGCCGGACGAAAACAATAATTTATGGGTAAGTACGAATCGGGGGATTGCTAAATACAATTTATCTTCTGGCGAAATAAAAAAATACGATGAATTAAATGGGCTTATATGCAACGAATTTAATTCAAACGCCTATTTTAAATCAAGAAATGGGAATCTGTTTTTTGGTGGAATTTATGGCTGCAATTATTTTCACCCGTATAATATTGTTAACACCAAACAGCTTTCTAATGTGTTAATTTCTAGCTTATTGGTTGATGCAAACAAACAATATCCTAAAGGGAAAGAATTTAATGCCTTTGAATTAGCGCGCTTAAACGATGGAATATTATCACTAGATTACCGCCAACGAAGCTTTACCGTATTTTTTCAACCCACTAATTTATGCGCCCCTGAATTAATCGTTTATAAATATATTTTAGAAGGCGAACAAATAGACACAAAGGTTTTTTCTCATACTAATTCAGTTAATTTTAATGCCTTATCTTTTGGTAAATATACCTTAAAAATCTACGCTAGAATTGGAGATGGGCCATGGAGCAAGGTGCCAGCCACACTTGTTTTTGTAATTAACCCACCTTATTGGGCGACATTTTTGTTTTGGGCCATCGTGGTCTTACTAATTTTCTTTAGTGTTTATTTTATTATCCGAAATCGAATCAACCAAACAAGGCGTGATCAGGTTAGGTTAGAAATGAAAATCGCGGAAAGAACACGTGAAATTCGTCTTCAAAAATCTCAAATTGAGATTCAAAACAGCCTAATTAATGAAGAAAAAAACAAAGTAATTGCTCAGCAAAAACTACTTTTTAAAGAAAAAGAAATAGCTGAAAAATGGTTGAAAAATGCCCTTCCCGTGCAGGTTGTCAAAGAGTTGAATATGAACGGTAAGGTGCAGGCAAAAGCGTATGAATTTGTTACATTAATGTTTACAGATGTTGTTGGCTTCACAAAAATTGCAGAGTCAATGTCTGCAAGCAGATTAGTTTCAAAACTCGATGTAATCTTCCGTAAATTCGATACGATCTCAAGTGTAAATAATCTTGAAAAAATTAAAACCATTGGGGATGCTTATATGGTTGCTGGTGGGATCCCCGAAAAAAACTCAACTCACCCAATTGACAGTTGTATAGCTGCTCTCCAGATACAGGATTATATGAACACACTAAAATATGAGGCGATTGCTAATGGAAAGGATTATTGGCAGTTAAGGGTTGGAATTAACTCCGGTCCAGTTACTGCCGGGATTATTGGGAAGTTGAAAATTGCCTATGATGTATGGGGAGCGACAGTTAATCAAGCTCAACGTATGGAAATGCTTGGCGAGCCAGGAAAAGTTACTATATCAGAATCTACATTTAATTTTATTGAGCCCTATTTTGAATGTGAATACAAAGGCAGGGCCCAAACAAAATCCAAAGCCATGATTGATATGTATGTCGTTCATGCTATTAAAGCCGAGTTATCACTAAATGGTGAGGGCCTAAAGCCAAACGACCGCTTCTATCAAATCGTGCAACTTCACTTTTTTAGTGCGATTAAATATTATAAGGCGGAGCACGAAATGATAAAAAAATTAACGGATGGGCTTCAAGCTCATTTGCTTTATCATTCGGTGGAACATACAAAGGATGTTGTGAGGTCAGTGGAACGAATTGCTTTTCAAGAAGGAATAACGGATGAGGGATTGTTTTTACTTAAAACAGCAGCGCTGTTTCACGATGCAGGTTTTCTAAAACAATATGAATCAAATGAGGCCATTGGTGCAAAAATGGCAGCAGATATTCTGCCCAAATACGGGTATACGGAGCAACATATTAAAACTATTGTGGAATTAATTCATGTGACTGAAATCCCACATAAACCCCTTAATCATCTTCAAGAAATTATGTGTGATGCTGATTTAGATTATTTGGGCAGAAATGATTTTCAAGTAATCGCCGACAATTTAAAAGCGGAGTTAAAAACAATGAATAAAATTAATAGTGATAGAAAGTGGGATGAAAATCAAGTAAGATTTTTAAATCAACACACTTACTTTACCCCCTCTGCTATTAAAAGTCGAGCGCTGAAGAAACAAGAAAATCTCGCTGTCATTTTAGCGAGATTGGAAGAAAATAATTACACCGATTGATTTATAAGGTCTTTGAGCTTTTTGGCTTTACACCATTTTTCTCATTTTTTTTATCTCGCTTAATGCTATAGGTATAGCTTAAATTTAGAATGTGCTTATTAATCGGCGCAGGTAAGTTTATTTTTTGATCGTATTGGTATCCAAATTGAAAAGAATGTGGCCCTGAAAAATCTAAACTAGCTCCAATAAAATAACGTATTTTGTTAAAACGACGACCTAAATCGGAGTAACTGGGATCATAAAAAAACTCAGCACTTAATATGGGAGAAAACACACTGTTTTTGATATCATAGGAAATTTGCGGTTTAATTCGAAACGCTTTATCAAAGTCTGAATCATAATCAGCACTTAATCTGTCAAAGCCATATTGATAACGAAATCGCAATCCCGCGACAAATCGTTTTTTATCGTAATTAAACTGCGCGTTTAAATTGATGCGGCTGCTCCCACTGTAGATCCCACTTGATGATTTATCAATAATATACCGAAAATCTATGGAGGGACGAAACCAATCACATACTTTGTATTTGAAATTTAACTGTGGAAACATAGTTTCAAACCCATTTTCTCCAATTCGACTTGTCCAATCCAATCCAAAGGACGAACGCTTTTTCAGCGATACTTTAACGCCTTTTTCCGTCCATAATTGAAAAATACTTCCTTGACTAAAAAGGCTGGTCGTAGAAAAAAACATCCAAAAAACAAGGAGTTGCTTCATACTTCCTTAAACTTTTTTCTTTAAGTTGATTGTTCCCAAATCAACAATCTCATCTTTTCCAGAAATCACAACAGTGTCTATTATGTTCGCTCGTTCAAGGCCGGCGCAAGGGAAACAATTTTCATAGGCAAAAATAGTGTAGGTGCCCGGTCTTAAATAATTAAACTCGTAACTTCCATCGTAACTGGTTTTAATGTCATCATCAAAATAAGTATCAGCAGTTCCATAAACTATGTAGACGTTTTCATTAGCAAGAACTCCACTACCATTCAGTTGTGTTAATTGATCATCGTAGTAAAATGTCCCTGTAATCTTCCCCTTTATTTTAGCTCTTCCGCCTTGCCCCTCTGTTTTTATACAGCCTGTAAAAAGCACTAGAGCGAACAAAAAAAAGTATTTTTTTGTTAATGATTTCATGTTATTTTTGTTTAGATTATAACAAAAATACGATTATTTATCATTGACGTCTAATTAAGAAGTTTTAACGACTTTTTTAGTTAACAAATTTTTAATGTACTTTTAGCAAGAAATCTAGTTGAATTATGATAAAATCGATACACTTACTTTGTTTCATATCCGTTTCATTATCCTTATTCGGACAGGTAAAAATCAACGAATACTCTTGTTCTAATATTGCAGGCCCTACTGATGCTTACGGCCAAAGAGAAGATTGGATAGAGTTGTTAAATACAACTGCGGCACCCATTGATTTAACGGGATGGTACTTGTCAGATAAAGCAACAAACCTTACTAAATGGTTAATTCCTAGTGGGTCAATCCCCGCAAATGGATTCAAAATGGCCTTTTGTTCGAAAAGGAATTTAGTAAATGGAAATCAATACCATCCCAACTTTAACCTTTCTCAAACGGAAGGGGATTGGATTATTCTATTAAATCCATCATTGGTTGTAGTTGATTCTTTCAAAATTGTTCACATGACAAAATCCAACCATTCGGTTGGACGAACTACCAATGGTGCGGCAACATTTAGTTTATTTACGACTCCTACGCCCAACGCGAATAATAGCGGTGCCGTTAATTTCTACACGCCAACGCCTGTTTTTAGTTTACAAGCAGGATTTTATCCTTCAACTCAATCTGTAAGCATCTCTTGCGCAGATCCTACAGCAACTATTCGTTATACCTTAGACGGCTTCGATCCTACCGTTACTTCTCCAATATATACAGCGGCGATAACCATTGCCACCACAAAAGTATTAAGAGCGGCAGCATTTAGCACCAATTTACCTTCTTTCACCGCGACAAACACTTATTTTATAAATGTAAACCATTCCATACCAGTTGTTTCCGTGTGTAGTCAAGGCGTGTACACCTTGCTCCAAGGAACTCAAAGTACGCCGGTTGGCTCCTTCGAATTGTTTGAAGAAAACGGCGCTTTTATTGATGAAGGACAAGGAGAATTTAACAAACACGGAAATGACTCGTGGAGCTATCCTCAAAGGGGATTTGACTTTATTTTGAGAGATGAATTTGGTTATAATGGAGATTTAGAACATGTTATTTTTCCGGAAAAAGCAAGAGATAATTTCCAACGTTTAATCTTAAAGCCTGCCGCAAGTGATAATTATCCATTTGAAAATGGAGCACATATTCGTGATGCTTTTATTCATGAACTATCTATTAAAGCTGACATGAAATTAGATGAGCGAACGTGGAGACCCTGTGTGATCTATCTGAATGGACAGTATTGGGGCGTTTATGAATTAAGGGAAAAAGTAGACGATGCTGATTATACGGACTTTTACTATAATCAAGATAAATTTAACTTGTACTATTTAAAAACTTGGGGGGGTACTTGGCAAGATTATGGCGCGCCAAACGCCTTGCCCGATTGGAATAATTTGAAGAACTATATTGCCACCAATAGTATGGCAAATCCAACAAACTTTGCTTATGTGGATAGTTTGCTAAATTGGGAATCGCTTTGTGATTATTTTATGTTCAATTCGTATGTCGTTAATCAAGATTGGCTGAATTGGAATACCTCTTGGTGGAGAGGACTCGATACAACTGGCGACAAGAAAAAGTGGCGTTATTCGCTTTGGGATATGGATGCTACCTTTGGTCACTATATCAATTACACGGGAATTCCCGATCCGAGCGCCAATGCCGATCCGTGTAACGCCGAAAACTTACCGAATCCAGGAGGGCAAGGCCACACGGACATACTAGAAAAACTTATTTTGGAAAATCCCGTGGTAGAACAATATTATATCACACGTTACATTGATTTGATAAATACCAATTTTTCTTGTGATACCATGATTATGCTTCTCGATAGTATGGTCAATGAAATTGCTCCTGAAATGACGGCACATTGTGCCAAATGGGGAGGAACATACGCTGGGTGGCAATCGAAAGTTCAAACGCTAAGGAATTTTATTAATGCACGATGTCTTGCATTGGCGCAAGGACTCATTGATTGTTACCAACTTTCGGGTCCATTTGCCGTTACTTTCAATGTAACGCCAGTGAATGCCGGAAAAATAAAAGTAAATTCAATTTGGCCGCCGTCTTATCCATGGTCTACTACGTATTTTGGAGGAATAAACACCAATATTATTGCGCAGGCCAATCCGGGGTATATATTTAGTAATTGGACCTATGTTACAGGGCCTCTTCTTTTTCCAATCGCACAAGACACAAATGGCGTGAACATTACTGGCCCCGAAACTATCGTGGCTGTATTTGTAGCGGATAATCCTGATTTGGATGGCGATGGTTGTTTGAATGTGGATGAAATTGCAGCAGGTACAAATCCTAATAATCCCGACACTGACGGCGATGGTGAAAACGATTGTGCAGAAATAGGAGTCAATCCTTTGACTCCTTTGGATACGGACGGTGATGGAATTATTGATGCCTTAGATTCTTCTGTTGCCGATACAGATGGCGACGGTGTAAACGATGAAACAGATCCAGCGAATAATGATCCGTGTATTCCCAATCTTACAGCGCCAAACTGCGATTCTGATGGGGATGGATTAACCTATAGCCAAGAAACGGCCGAAGGAACCAGCCCATCTAATCCAGATACAGACGGCGATGGAATTAATGATGGAACCGAGGTTGCTAATGGCTCTGACCCTCTTAATCCTTGCGATCCAGACGACTCTTTGCCATTATGTCAAATCGATACAGATGCTGACGGGTTAACAGATGCGCAAGAAGGCGTTTTGGGTACAGACCCTACCAATCCAGACACCGATGGGGATGGTTACAGTGATGGACAAGAAGTAGCGAGTGGTAGTGATCCATTAGATCCATGCGATCCAGATGATTCTTCACCAGACTGCGCTACAGGCGTGCATATTCCAACTGCTTTTTCACCGAATAATATCGGAAATGTTCTGAATAACGGGTATTCAATTATCGTAGGATATGATGTTGCCTCATTTACCTTCAATATATATGATCGATGGGGTAATAATATGTTCCAATCGAGCACTCCAAATTTCGTTTGGGATGGATCCTATAAGGGAGTAAACTGTAATTCTGGGGTTTATGCATACAGCATGGACGTGCTTTATCTTGATGGCAAAAAAGAAACGCTATCGGGTAACATCACACTAATTCGATAGGATGAATAGGCTTGTTTTATTCTTTATAATCATATTAAATAGCGGGCATTTTGTCGGTCAAGATTATCATTTTTCTCAATACGAAAAGACCCTAATGATTTTGAATCCAGCCACAGTTGGTAACTTTGAAGGTTTTGAGCGCTTTAGCTTTCAAAACCGGAATCAATGGATTGGTTCTGGCACTCAGTTTATGACTACGATGGGTTCTGCAGAACTTACATTTGGAAAAAATTCGGGAAAAAACAAAGCATTTGTTGGATTAGGCATCTTCTTTTTAAATGATGTGGGTGGCGATTCAAAATTTGGCATGAATTCAGGAGGAATATCCTTGAGTGGAAATATTCCTCTTTCCAAGGGACATCGTCTTTCGGCAGGAATTCAAACATCTTTTAATAATCGTAGTGCTGATTTTTCTAATTTATCCTTTTATTCTCAATGGAATGGTACCGAATTCGATCCAAGTACTCCTATTGATGAACCCAATCAATTAGCATCGTTTAGTTATGTTGATGCCGGATTAGGTGCTAATTATACTTTCGATAGAATGAGTAATTCCAGTATGGGTGGGAAAGAATTTATTTTTAATGGAGGGATTTTTATTCAGCATATTAACCAACCAAAATTAAGATACAATTCACTAACAGTTGACAAACTTAATTCAAAATATGGAATTTATGCCTCCTCTAAAATTGGTTTAAATTCCATTTCTGGTATTGAAGTTAAACTTGCGCAATTCTTTCAGGGAAAGCATTATGAAGGCATGTATGGGGCATTTTATAATTTAAAGTTCAAGCGGGAGTCAAAAGCAACTAATTTTAAAAATGAAAAAGTAGTGAGCGGCGGTTTATATTTTCGCTCGACAGGTACCATAATACCTACTTTTTTAGTTGATCTTGGTAGTTGCCAATTCGGAGTGTCATATGACCAGGAATTAAGCAACTTGGCGAGGTCGTATCGGAGCTCTCTTGAGTTTTCTTTAAGTTTTACTTTGGCAAAGAAATCGTTGTTCAAAGGGAAACGATTGTAATTATAAACAATCAGCTAAATAGGATTCCCACTGCTTTTTTTGTCCCTCAGAAAGTACCCTCGGCATTTTATTTTGAGCCCCAACTTTTCCTTGTGTTTTCATATAATCATATATTGTCCCGCTAGGCATTAGCGTTATGCTGGGCGCACTCAGTGTATATTTTCTAGCAGATTTATAATCGTCGTTTATTTTATATAATTCTTCTTCAAGGGTGGCGATGAGTTTATTTTTATTCAAATTTGATTGACTAGTTTCTAAATACCAATGGTGCGACTGCGAGGATAAGTCTGCAGAGATTGTAAATTCAGGGTCAATGATTATTCCCTTCTTACTTAAATTCAATAGTGCTTGATGGATGTTATCAAGCGATAAATGCTCCCCACATACACTTAAGTATTGCTTAATTCTGCCGGAAATAATTATTTCACGCTTAGAAACATCCGTAAATCGAATTAAATCGCCTAACAAATATCTCCAAAGCCCAGCATTTGTACTTATTACTAATGCATAATCTACTCCAGTAACAACTTCACCAATAGTGTGGGCAATGTGTTTAGAAATCAACTCTCCATTTTCGTTAAAATAATCAGAATTAAAAGGAATAAATTCAAAGTAGATATTATTGTTTAAGAGTAATTTCATTCCCTTTCTATTTGCGTCAGTTTGGTAGGCAAAATACCCTTCGCTAGCTAAATAGGTATCCAAAAACACTACCTTTTTAGCAAAGATTTTTTTGAATCGCTCCTCGTAAGGCCCCATAAAAACACCCCCATGGACATAGACTTGTAGATTGGGCCAAATTTCATGAATGCTTTCGAGATTGTAATGTTTAACGATACGTTCCATCAGCATTAAGCACCAGCTTGGCACTCCAGCAATTAATCCGATGTTCCATTTATCCGCCTTTTCTACAATTGCATTTAACTTCTCGTTCCAATCTTTTATGGCTGAAATTTTGTCGCCGGGTTTAGTTATAGGTTTAACCAATAATGAGGCATGTTTCTTTAGAATACCACTTAAATCACCCTCTATATGATTATCAACTTTTACCAGTTGTGTTGATCCTCCGATTGCTAACATACTACTTTCATAAAAAGCATTTGTTAAATCAAGATCATGCAAGACAGAAAACTGCGTGAAGCTGGTTTTTTGAAATGAACGAATCATTTGGATGGAAACGGGAATGCGCTTGCTTGGTGCCCCTGTAGTTCCAGACGACAAGGCATAATATTTTAACTTTCCCTTCCATGTATTGTCTTTTTGCCCAGCAATCGTTTTATGTAACCATTTAGCATAAAACTCTTCATAATCGCTAATAGGAACGCTTAATTGATATTGATTGGCGATATCACTAGATTTTAAAAGCCCACTAAAATTATGATAAAAGCCGATTTGGGTTTGCTTCGCGGCATTAAGTAATTTACAAAGAACCAATAATTGATTTTTGTAATCAATATTCTTCCTATTTATTCGTCTAAAAGAAATTTCGGATGATTTTTTTAATAGCCTTCCAATTATTTTCATACCATTAATTAGATTGGATTAAATATTGTTTAAGGCGTAAAAATAATGAAAGATAATAAACAATTTTTCTTTATTTTTAGCTTAAATTTGTAAAAACAATCAAAAGATGAAACAGAAAACATTTATAGTTCCTCATGATTTTACGAATGCGGCTGATGTAGCCTTGGAACATGCGATTGCAACAGCGAAAATTGTAGGAACAATTATTCAATTACTTCATGTTGTTAACAATGAACAAGATATTGATGCAGCGACTGTTAAATTAAATGCCGTAATTGCAAAGTTTTCAAATAGAGGGGTAGAATTACTCGCTAATATTCGAATTGGTAATATCTTCGATGACATTGCAGATTTTGCTGCAGAGAAACAAGCTCAATTAATATTTATGGGTACTCATGGTGCACATGGCTGGCAACACATAGTTGGTAGTAACGCGCTAAAAATAGTCACTCAATCTAATGTGCCTTTTATTATAGTACAAGAAAAATCGGTTAAACCAACGGGTTATGATGCGATAGTGGTGCCGATGGATTTATATAAAGAAACAATGCAAAAATTATCCATTGTTGCTAATTTGGCAAAATATTTCAATTCAAAAGTTTTTGTTGTTACGCCGTCTGAAACAGATTCCTACTTAAAGCATCAATTAGAATCAAACATACTATTTGCAGAGAAATTTTTCAAAAACCTTAATATTGAGATGATATCTGCAGTATTGCCGAGTTCGGGATTTGATAAAGAAGTAGTGAAGCATGCCGTTAGTGTTGATGCGGATTTAATTGCGATAATGAACTTGAATAGAAATAGCTTTTTAAATGTTATTTCATCTAATTACGAGCAATACATGATTACTAATGATGCTCTCATACCAACATTAATAGTGAATCCAATCGAATCAAATACTGTTTATGGTGCTTGGTTCGATTAATCTATATAGTTTAAGTGTCTAAGCACCTTTCTTTTCCCGCTTTTCTTCTGAAAGACCAAGGTGTTGATGAAAATCTCTGCAATGTTCTGCTTGCAATTGAAAAAGCATCTAAAATAGTTTCTCATGATATCCGTCAGGCTGGATTGGTAGACCATATTCTTGGTGCACAAGGCCTTGATAATATTCAAGGTGAAGCACAGCAAAAGCTTGATTTAGTAGCGGACAATGCTTTTATCGAAGCTTTTCAGAATTGTGGTGCCGTATGTGGTATCGCTTCAGAAGAGAACGAGGACTTTGTTGCCTTTACATCTGATGAAGCAAAAAATGCGGATCTTATTGTTTTATTTGACCCCTTAGATGGCTCTAGTAATATTGACGTAAATGTTTCAATAGGAACGATCTTTTCAATATACAGAAGGATTTCTCCAAAAGGAACGCCTGCCACCTTGGAAGATATGTTGCAGCCCGGAACCGAACAGGTTGCTGCTGGCTATGTTTTATACGGGTCTTCTACCATGTTGATATTTGCTGCGGAAAAAGAGGTAAATGGTTTTACGCTGGATCCTCAATCCAATCAATTTTGTTTATCACATCCTAATTTATTAATGCCCTCCGTTGGCCGTATGTATGCCATGAACGAAGGAAATATTAATGCTTGTGACCCCAAACTTAAATCTTACTTAGCCTATTGTCAAAGCGACGAAAATGATTTCAACGCACCCTATTCAGGGCGATATATTGGATCTTTAGTGGCGGACTTTCATAGAAATTTGATAAAAGGAGGAATTTATATTTACCCTGCCGTTTATGCGCATCCTGCTGGAAGGTTACGCTTGTTGTACGAGTGCAATCCCCTGGCTTTTATTGCTGAAAAATCAGGTGGTCTCGCCACAACTGGACAGGAAAGAATCTTAGCATTAAAACCGACCTCCCTTCATCAACGGGTTCCTTATTTTGTCGGGTCTAAAAACATGGTGGAGAAAGTGATGAGTCTGCTTCAATAATAATTTTTTTCAAAGAATGAATCGAATTCGCCCTCGTTTTGAATTCTATTTAATTTTGTAGGCCGCTTATACTTGTTCATTTCTATAGAATAGGTAATTTCGCGCCCACGAATGGAGCGGAAACAATTCCTGGATTTATTTAAATCACATCTTCCTATCGAACAAACTGCGCAAGCCTTGTTTCGAGCAGAAGCACGCGTCCATTGGTCTGGAAATGTCGGTTCCTCCAAAAGTATTTGTGCCTCATCGGTCGCTGATCAAGTCCCGGGACACCATATTTTTATCTTAGGTGATAAAGAACAAGCAGCTTATTTTTTGAATGATTTACAAGGTTTATACCCTCATGATAAACGTGTTCTATTTTTTCCTGCATCGTATCGGGTTCCTTACCAATTGGAGGATACAGACAATGCCAATGTAGTAGCAAGATCGGAAGTTTTAGCTAGAATAGCTAATGGAAGTAATACCTGGGTAATCACCTATCCTGAAGCGCTTTTTGAAAAGGTGCCGTCACAAAAAATACTCGTTGAAAACACCTTCCGACTGGATGTTGGAAAATCATATTCAATCGATTTTATAAATGAATTACTGCTTGAATACCAATTCGAGCGACTTGATTTTGTATATGAGCCTGGCCAGTTTGCCATTCGTGGAGGAATCATCGATGTTTTTTCTTATGCCAATGATTTCCCTTTTCGTATAGAGTTTTTTGGCGATGAGGTGGAGTCTATTCGTACTTTTGATGCCGCAAATCAATTGTCGCTTTCAAGTCATAAATTTCTTTCGATCCTACCCAATATTCAAGGTCAAATGTCGCAGAATGGCGTAGCTTCTATCTTTTCATTCATAGGTGAAAATTCAACGGTATGGCTAAGTTCATTTGAACGCATAGAGTCTGCGCTGCATAAAGAGTTTGAAAAAGCAAAGGACATTTTTAAAAAACTGACGATTAGTAGGCCTGAATCTTCGCCAGAGGCATTGTTTTTATCTCCGATTGAATTTTTGAAAAATGTGTCGAAGGTTCCCGTCCTTGAATTTGGACCGGATTATCATTTTACGCCATCTGATAAATTCGCCTTTAATTTTATTCCTCAGCCGAGTTTTAACAAGAATTTTGATTTGTTGTCAGCGGATCTAATTCAGAAGCAAAGCGAAACGTTCCAAAATATAATTTTTTCCAATCAGCCCAAACAAATTGAACGGCTTTTTCAAATTTTCGAGGATATTGGGGGCGGGGTTTCTTTTGAACCAATGGATTTACCATTACAGGAAGGATTTATTGCTCCGAATTTAAAATTAGTTTGCTATACCGACCATCAGATTTTTGAACGCTACAATCGTTTTCGTTTAAAAGAAGGATTTAGTCAAGCAAAGCAAGCCTTGACATTAAAAGAAATTTACAATCTTCAAAAAGGAGATTATGTGACGCATATTGACCATGGTGTCGGCCAGTTTTCAGGATTAGAAACAATCGATGTTAACGGAAAACCGCAAGAAGCGATTCGACTCCTCTATAAAGATGGAGATGTTTTGTATGTTGGCATCCATTCGTTGCACCGCATTTCTAAGTTTACCGGTAAGGATGGCTCCGTTCCTAAAATGAATAAATTGGGAACCCAAACTTGGACGACCTTAAAAAATAAAACGAAAAAGAAAATTAAGGAGTTGGCCTTTGATTTAATACAGCTATATGCCAAACGAAAATCGCAACCCGGTTTTGCATTCGCTCCTGATAATTACCTTCAAAATGAATTGATTGCTTCGTTTATGTACGAAGATACTCCGGATCAAAATAAAGCGACCTTAGATGTAATGCGAGACATGGAATCCGATACGCCGATGGACCGTTTGGTTTGCGGTGATGTTGGTTTCGGGAAAACGGAAGTGGCTATTCGAGCGGCATTTAAAGCGGTATGTGATAGTAAACAAGTTGCGATTTTAGTCCCAACGACTATTTTGTCCATGCAGCATTATCGTACTTTTAAGGAACGCTTAAAAGATTTTCCCTGTAAAATTGATTTTATCAACCGATTCAAATCGGCAAAAGACACCACCGAAACATTAAAGAAATTGGCCAGTGGTCAAATTGACATTCTCATTGGCACCCATGCCTTGGTGGCTGAAAAGGTGAAGTTCAAAGATTTGGGACTGATGATTATTGATGAAGAACAAAAATTTGGTGTTTCAGTAAAAGATAAATTAAAAACCATTCGGACGACGGTTGATACCCTTACGCTAACGGCGACACCGATTCCAAGAACCCTGCAATTTTCCTTAATGGGCGCCCGCGATTTGAGTATAATCAATACTCCACCACCGAATAGGCAGCCTGTACTAACGGAAGTGATATCTTTTAATGAAGAAATTCTACGAGATGCTATTGCTTACGAAGTAACGCGCGGGGGACAGGTGTTTTTTGTCAATAACCGTCTTTCGAACATGAAGGAAATTTCTGGGATGATTCAACGACTTTGTCCTGGAGTTCGCATCGCAATTGGCCACGGACAAATGGATGGCACTCAATTGGAGAAGGTCATGATGGACTTTATTGATGGTAAATACGATGTACTTCTTGCCACAACGATTATTGAATCCGGCATTGATATTTCAAATGCCAATACCATCATTATTAATGACGCCAATCAATTTGGTTTAAGCGACTTGCATCAACTTCGGGGAAGGGTAGGTCGTTCAAATAAAAAGGGTTTTTGCTACCTGATTGCCCCCAAATTTAGTTTGTTAACTTCCGAAGCTAGAAAAAGACTAGAAGCATTAGTGCAATTTTCTGATCTAGGTTCAGGCTTTAATATCGCCATGAAAGATTTAGACATTCGAGGCGCAGGGAATATGTTAGGGGGCGAACAAAGCGGGTTTATTTCCGAAATTGGTTTTGAAATGTATCAAAAGATCTTGAATGAAGCCATGCAAGAATTGAAAGAAAGCGAGTTCAAAGAAATGTTTGACGACCGTAACACCGATACATTCGGGAATTTTGTCCAGGATTGCATCTTTGAAACCGATATGGAAGTTCGGATTCCAGATGATTACGTCAATAATGTTGCGGAGCGCTTGAGTTTATATCAGGCCCTGGATAATTTAAAAGACAAAACAGCTTTAGAAACATTCTCCACACAATTAGTGGATCGTTTTGGACCATTACCCAAAGCGGTAAAAGAACTTTTATTCTCCTTCGAATTACGTTGGTTGGCAGAGGAGTTAGGTATGGAACGTCTGGTTATCAAAAGCGAAAAATTGGTAGGGTATTTTATTTCAAATCCCCAATCGCCATTCTACGAAACCGAAACTTTCACCCTGCTCCTCAATAAAATTATGAGCATAGGCAAAGATTACCGTCTTGTACAAAATAATGATAAACTTAGATTGGTCATTGAGCCGGTTCGCCACATCAAAGATGCCTTTGAGAAAATGACAGGATTGAAGTAGGGCGCTTCTCTCGTCCGCCTAGGCGGACAACCCCAGCAAGCTGTGGCCACTCGATAAGCAGCTTTCTATAGACCTTCAAGAGCTCATCGAGTCCGACTAGGCGGATCGAGATGCGCTCGATAAGCTTTGTGTGAGTTAACTCCTTATAAACAGTTTCGTTTCGTTGCAATCTCAGGAACCGTATGGGAAATAGTGGCTCCGAATGGTCACGTAAACAGTCGTTCTTAAGGAGTGTTAAACCTTTCACTATCTTTTTAGACTGATTTATCAACGAAAATTCTTAAAGTTATAGAATCTTCAATAAATAATTTTCTGGTTCTATTTATTTAAAAACCAAAACACTTAAACGCCCATAATCTTGTTCTATGATTAAATTATGGTTAGCCAGTGCTTGAGTTGAAGCAGAATAACCAATAACATTTACATATTTCATTGGATAGTTGGCCGAGCAAGTCAGCGTACCAGTTTTTATAACAACTCCGTGATGCATGTTTTGATCTACATTGAAACCATTTGCTTCGGTTATTTCAATCCCCGTTATGTCCGTAGGGTTGTTTGCCAATATAATTTGCGAAGCAATCATAACATTATATGTATAGGGATTGGTAACTTCAAATTCGCATGAGGCTTGAAGAATATCATTGGTATTTAAATTAGCAATAGGAATCGAATAGATAACCATTTTTTGGTAAGGACTTGAGGGTGTTATGGGTAATGTAGCAATCAATTCTGAGGAATTTCCTGAATTATAATGCTGAATAGAATTATTTATAGAACCAGTGGATTTTGAATAAAGGGCATAAGGCACACTCATTAGCTGTTGTGTTCCATAATCTTGGAAATTGTTTTGACCTGTAAAGTCAACACCAAAACTTGCAAAATAAGGGCCATTTGCCCAGTTTATAATACTAAAGTTACCGGATAGAACGACACCCTGCCCAATCACAAAGCTAGCTAATCCTTGCTGGTTTGTAGAAACGGTATGTTTTTCGGAATAAACTATATTTCCAATTGAACTACCTTGTTTAATTTGAACACGCATTGAAAGTCCGCTATTACTTATTAAAGTATTGCTAAAATTTCGAACAACGAGTTGAAAATTTATGCCTTCTGGAACTTGAGAAAAGCATTTTGCTGAAATCAAAAGGGAAAAACTAAACACTAGTTTAAGGTATCTCATACTTAATGGTGTTATTAAAATTATTAATCGGAGAGATTTTTTCTTTGTTATTGTAATACGGATTATTTTTGCTCCAATTCCTCTAACCGTTTAATAAGATCTTGAATTGTTTTATTTTGCTCCTCTATCATTTTCTGTTGTTCTTGAATAGCGTTTAACATGATTTTAGATAAGGCACTCTCATCGAATTGTCGTTTGTCTTTTAAACCGCTCGGCCCTTCAGAGTCATCATAGGAGCTAACCATGTATGGGGCTACTTTTTCAACATCCTGAGCGATGAAGCCAACAAAGGTTTTGTTCATGTCGGAATACCCAGATTTTTCATTGTATTTAAACGTTACTGGCTTGAGTTTCAAAAGAAGGCTCAAACCATCCGTGAAAGGTTTGATGTCACTTTTTACGCGTTCATCTGAGTAGGTCGCCCAAGAACCACCACCGATTTTATCAGCTGTTCCGTTTACGCTTAGGAGAGATGTCGGAGCACTAGTTCCAATTCCGACATTTCCATTACTCAAAACTCTAAACTTGTTGCCGGTTATTTGGAATGAAATCCCAACGGCACTTACGCCATCTACACCATCACCTGTTGTTGTTATAAAGGCGGAAGTACCAAGCCCAGTTCCTCGAGCTAATTCTATGTGGCCATAATTTGAGCTAGCATCGTTACTTCCGGAAATAATTTTTAACGGTGTTCCCCCACCTCCAAATCTATTTATGAATGTTGCTCCAGTTGAGGCACTTAAGAAAATATTACCAAGTGCGTTTGTGGCCTCGAATGTACCTAGAGGGGAATTCGTTCCTATTCCAACTCGGCCTCCGGTTGTAACTATGAATGAACTATCTGCACCTATCACATCATTATTAACATGGAATCTACCAAGTGGAGAGGCTGTATTAATACCAACATTCCCCGAACTAGTAATCCGAGCCCGTTCTGCATTATTTGTTTTGATCACCCAATCTTGCGCATCGGTGGTCCCAATAAAATTGGTTGTAGGGTTGGTACCCGCATTTCCAGTTAAACTCCATGCATTCAGCGCCCCCGAAGGACCAGTTGCACCTGTTGGTCCAGTTGCACCTGTAGCACCTATTGGTCCTGCTGCACCAGACAATCCAATTGGACCTTGTGGTCCAATCGCACCATTACACACATATTTTGTTAGGGCAGGAACAATCTCTCCTGCATCCAAAACCCCATTGCTATTGGTATCTGGTCCAAACTCTAATTTAACTCCTCCTGTAGCACAATTGGCTCCAGCGGCAACAGATGTTGTTTTGGTAAGGGCATTCAAACCATTTGCTCCTGTTGCACCATTAGCACCTGCTGAGCCCGCTATTCCTGCTATACCTTGAGGTCCAGTAATGTTTGTAACCAACACCCAAGTTCCATTCGGAAGTTTATTATATACATTTCCTGTTTGCACATCCAAGAAATAATCTCCCTGAATTCCTTGATTAGCACTGGGAACGCCATTCCCATTCATCCATTTAGATAAAATTGCTCCAGCTGTTTTTGCATATAGTGCATAGGGAACGCTTATTAATTGCTGCGTTCCGTAATTGATATAATTAGTTCCTGCACTGAAATCTACCGCAACATCTAACCAGTACGTTGTATTGTTTCCCCATGGTATGGTAGAAAACACCCCAGATAATATAGAACCCTGTCCAATAGCAAAATTCACTAACCCTTGAACGTTGGTTTGCACTTGGTGTCTTTCTGAATACACCACTGTTCCAGAGGGACTTCCTGAACGAATCATTGCTCGAACGGCAATACTTTGATTGGTAATCAATACGTTGGTATTGCTTCTAATAACCATTTGATAATTGATCGCCTCGGGAGGAGATTGGGAAAAAAGCGCATTTGAGCAAATTAATAGAGCTAAAAAAAAGAGCAATGTAAATTTCATTTTCATATTAATTGGTTTTAATTATTTTGTTTTGTTGTAGTAAGGTGCCATCTGGATTGTATAAATTTAAGAAGTACATTCCAGGAGTAATTCCTTGTTGAAAATCCAAGGAAAGCCTTCTTGAATTCATTTGATGTGTTTGGATTAGTTTCCCACTATTATCAATTAATTGTACTATTACTTCGCCATCCCACTCAGATGGGGCGATTATCATTGCGTAATCATTAACCGGGTTAGGGGCAATTATGAAAGGGTCATTAACGGCAATTATTGCGGAGGTTCCTGGGCCTATAGGTATTATGCCATCTGGCTGAATGAACCCACTATTTATACGCTTGTTTTGTGTTGGTAGAAATTGAACTACCGTAAAAGGCTCACCTAAAGTAAAAGTGATTTTATAGTTAGGACCAAAGGAAACAATTGGCCCTTGCTTAACTAAATCTTTTCCAGCGGAAGCATAGACCTTCCGATCAGGAAAATACAATTGGCTTAATCCATTTTCAATGACACATAACATAGAAAGTAAAAAAAATGTTTTCATAGACATCATATTTAATTTAATTAAAGACTAGTTTCATTTCTACCCGTCGGTTTTTCTTCCTTCCTACTTGCGTATCATTAGTGTCTATTGGTTTGGTTTCCCCAAAGAATTCCGTAGTAATTCTTGAAGCATTTATTCCTTTAGCAACAAAATAAGCTTTTATTGATTCTGCTCTGCGCTTGGAGAGATCCATGTTGAATTCATCATTTCCAACATTATCGGTATGCCCAGCCAAGTTTAGGCTCCAATCTGATTTTTCTGTTAACAAAATAATCAAGACATCGAGTGCAGGATAGGATGTAGCAATAATTTTATCGCTATTGTTCTCAAATTCAAGGTTGTCCACAGCTTTGGTAATTTGCTCTTTAACCTTTTCTTCAACAATCGGGCATCCTTTATTTTCTATTGGACCTTTCGTCATGGGGCATTCATCAATGTTATCCGTAACTCCGTCACTATCTTTATCACCCCAAGGACAGCCCTTGTTTTCAATAGGCCCTGCTTGGTCTTTACAAGCATCTATTCCATCATGTACGCCATCTCCATCTGAATCCAACCAAGGACACCCATTATTTTCGATAGGTCCAGCTATATCAGGACATTTATCTACATTATCTTTAACACCATCGCCGTCTTTATCGCCCCATGGACAACCCTTGTTTTCTTTTGGTCCCGCCTCTTCGGGACATTTATCCAAATTGTCCGTTAAACCATCGCCATCTTTATCACCCCATGGACACCCATTATTTTCTTTAGGGCCAGGTAAATCTTTGCAATCATCCTTGTCATCAGTAGTCCCATCCTTGTCTGTATCTGTAATAATTTTGACTTGAAATTTGTAAACCAGTGTAATTTCATGAGAACCCGAACTGTAATTCCGAAGATTAGATCGTGTGAGATCGTACGAATAGTAAGCGGCAATATTTTTTCCATCATAGCCTAATAAGGCATAGAATGCATCGGCGCTTCTATAATAAAATCCAAGTCCAATGGTCTTAAACAAATTCACTTTCACCCCAAAGTCATATTGAATTGGAGTAATTAAAATAGATTTCATCATTAATTGTGGCTCGATGGATAGGTTTTTATTGCTAAAAACTTTGTAAGAGGCATACAAATTAAAATGACGAGCCAGTCGATTGGATTCTAAATTTGACAGGTTTATTTTATTGAGTTTTGTTTGAAGCAGTTGCTGTGCACCGAATCCAATGTTCAACTTATCAGATAAGCGGTATGCGATACCGAAATTTAAGTCTCCAACTAGTTGATTCAAGTTGGCATTTGTGAGAGATGGATCATTGGGATTAATGGGAACTTGATTTAGCAAGTTCATGGAAAATTGCTCAATAACTGGAGAAACACCGATGGAAATGTTATGTTCTCCTTTAAAAGAATGATGGTATGCAAGAGGGATAATTACACCGGTAGTGCTGATGGTATTTCCAGCAAAATCATTAAAAAGATATCCTCCAATTCCGACCTTTCCATTCATTAAAACGCCTTGACCACCAAGTAAGGCAGTTCGCGGAGATCCATTAAAGCCAACCCATTGAGATCGAAATCCAACTTGAAAATTGGCATTATTTCCTTGTCCGGCAAACGATGGGTTAAGCAATTGTTTGTTGAGGAAAACATGGCTAGAAACAGGAAGTTGCTGCCCATATAAAGTTCCTGCAAAAAGTAAAAAAGAAAGTATTAATTTTTGCATAAGTTAGTTTTTAATGGTTAATGCTCCCTTTAATGAGTTGCCGTCACCTAAATCAATTATATAAAAGTAATCCCCAGTTGGTAATCGCTCGTTATTATATGTTCCATTCCATGGGGAGTTATATCCATTAGAATAGAAAATTTGTTGTCCCCAGCGGTTGAAGATCTCCACCGTTGCATCAGGATAATTTTCAATGCCTGGAATTTCCCAAGTGTCGTTGGTTCCATCGCCATTCGGCGTAAATACTCCACCGATTTGAATGCAGGCAATCCCCGTATTAGTAATAAAAATACTTGCCGAATCAACACATCCGTTGGAATCAGTGACAGTTAATTGGTAGGACCCAGAAGCTGATACCGTTATGTTTTGAGCGTTTTGGCCATTACTCCACAAATTGCCTGTAGTTGACAATGAGCTTAGATTTATCGAAGATTCAGCGCAAAATGTTGTGGGGCCATTCGGGGTAATAGAAACGAACGGTAAGGTATTAACAAGAACGTTAATGGTATCTACCAAACTGCTACAACCGTCCAACGTATAGCTCACTGTGTAAAACGTGGATGTATCTGCCGTTATATTCAATTGACTAGCAGTTGAGTTATTCGACCAAGCGAAGGCTCCATTAGGTATGTTGGGAACGGAGGTAACCGTTACTTGTTGTCCTTTACAAACGCTGATGTCTTGAGAACTTAGTAATGGAAGGGGTTTAACCACAATGGTAAGTGTAGTAGTATCCCAGACACATACATTGGGGCTTGGTGTGAATGTGTAGGTTGTTGTAAGTAAATTGTTTAATGGCGGCGACCAAGTGCCTTGGAAAAGATTTAATGAGCTTGTTGGCAATGGGCTTAATGGGTCGCCTTCACAAATCGGATTAACGCTAGGAAAAAAGGCCGTTTGGTTTGGAATTACCGAAACAATTGCCGAATCCGTACAGGTTAAACCGTTTAAGGTATAGGCAACACTGTATGAGGTTGTAGTAGGGACAGAGACATTTATGGATGAAGTCTGTTGCCCAGAACTCCATTGAAAAGCCCCACCATTCTCCACCGTTTGAGCTATTAATGTGCCAGTATCATTCGGACAAATGCTGATATCATTAATAGCTAACCAAGGTGCTGAATTGAATAAAGCTTTTATTTCACACTCGGTTAAAGCACGATTCCAAATACCGATATCATCGATTTTACCGTTGTGCTTGGCGACATAACCACTAATTGGAGCATTTACAATGCCTGCAAGCATTTTTGCTGAATTATTAATTTGATAATTAACAATTGAATTGATATTGTTTGTTAAAATTCCGTCAACATATAATCTAAAATTTGTCCCGTTGCGAGTAACTGTCATAAGGTGCCAAGAATTTAGGTTAAATATTTGACCATGAAGTATTTGATTGTTTCCGGATGTGCCTTGACATATTTCAAAACCTAATGGATTAATAACCCACCAGTTATTTGTACAATTCTCGTCAGATCTTTTCGATAGTAAATATCCCGGAGTTCCATTTATTGTGAACCAAATTTGTATAGAAAAATCAGAATTAAAGTTTCCAATAGAGTTTTGAAAGTCAATATAATTATTTGAAATACTCGAAAAAATATACGCCGAATTCGGTACACTAGAAAGATCTGTGGTTAGGTTGGCGCCATAAACCGTTCCATTATTCCCATTTCCACTTTCATCATTTGCATTACCGTTAAAAGGCCACCAACCTACGAGGCCATTGGCGGGAACATAGGTAGGAATTTGAGCGAAGGTACTGAGTGAAAACAATGCAAATAAAGCGCTGAGTACTTGATTTTTCATGTTTGTGTTGTTTTTTTATCAAATATACAATAAGTTATGTATATACATAAATTGTAAGCGTAAAAAATAAGGCAACTTGCTTGCATGGTTGAAAATACGGACGAAGCGTTACTCAAACTGGTAGGTAGTAGAATAAAGTCCTTGCGAAAGGATAGAAAACTTTCTTTGCGCGATTTAGCCTACAAGATTGGAATGGAGCCCTCTAATCTATCTGTTATTGAAAATGGAAAATCAAACCCGCAACTCTTAACGTATGCGCGTATCTCAGCTACCCTTGGTATTCAACTAAGGGATCTCTTCGATATTGAATTTGATTTTCAACTATTTATTGAACAAGCAACAACCTACACTCCAAGAAAACATAGTTAAAATTGGTGAAATTACCTTTTCTCAATCTATCGTGCCTCTCGACTCCGCTCGATCCACTTTCAAGAGCTCATCGATTCCGACTAGGCGGATCGAGATGTGCTCAACCCATTAGGCTATTTTAGCAGTTACGGCTTTCAATAGTTGTTCCACAGTACTTTTATCCATCTTAGAAAAGGCAAACCACTTTTTTCCTAAATCTTTTAGCGATGCTCCGAGGTGATAAACATCTTTTTGGTCAATGATTAAAAACCGATCATGACTTTGTGAAAAGTTTACCATTTTGAAATCCCCAAATTGCTCATTGGCTTTTTTTAAGTCTAACATAACCTGTTTACCGCAATATTTGGTAAATATTGAAACCTTAACATTTTCACACTTTTTTGAAAGATGAGTAAATGTAGTTTCGTCAATATAACTATCAATTAATATGATGTCGGTTTTCGCGGAACGGATAATTCTTGAAGTTAACTCATATGCATTGAATACTTGGCCATCAAAGAATATACCTTGTGTTGGAATGAGTTGTGATTGAATATGAAAATCTATTTGATCTACCTTTTTACTTAGATTCTCAAGATTGTCTTCAATTCTATTCATGCGTTGGTTTAGACTATATCCTTTAAGAAGATAGTCCCTCAAGATTTGATTTGCCCAAATGCGAAATTGTGTACCTTGTTTGGATTTGATTCGATAACCAACTGAAATGATAACATCTAAATTATAGTATTCAATCTCTCTTTCAATTTTTCTATTGCCTTCAAGTTGAACTGTCGCAAATTTTGCGACAGTTCCTTTTTCGTTGAGCTCTCCCTCCAAAAACACATTGTTTATATGTTTTCCAATAGTTTTAACATCCCGTCCAAATAATAGTACTAACTGATTTCTATTGAGCCACACCGTATCATCTTCAAGCCGAACCTCAATGTGTTCTACAGGGTCATTTTGGCTGTATAAAATAATTTCATTTTTCATGCTTTAATTTATCTTTAAGATAATGAAAAATTAATTATCAACCAACCATATGATTATTGATATTGTAAATTATTCTTTGGTTATTCCTCAGCTGTGTCCACTCGATAAGCTTTGTTGTGAGCTAACCGAGTGCTGACCTCGATCTATCGTGTCTCTCGACTCCGCTCGATCCACTTTTAAGAGCACATCGAGCGGAGTCGAGATGCGCTCGATAAGCTTTGTTGTGAGCTAGCCGAGTGCTCCGACCGAAGGGATGAATGTCCGCCGCGGCGGACGAGGCTAGCGGTTAATGTCTATTTCTTTTCAACTTTACTTTGAATAGTCCACCCAATAAGGGCAGCTCTTTGTTTAGCGGCCTCTGCTTTTTCACCGATAAAAAGCGCATCAACTGTCTGGTTGAAATACTTTAGCCATATATCAAAGTGTTTTGGTTTTAAGGGCATATGAAGGTGTTTTTCGACGACATTGGTGGTATATCCGGGTTCGTCAAGGAGTGCGAAACACCAAAAATGAACCATGTGTGGCAGGTGTTTTTCTAAATCTATATTAATGAAAAAAGGCGATAATTCGGGGTCTTTGGCCATCTTAGTATAAAATGTGGCAATTAATTTTTCAATATCATTTCTGTTTTGAATAGTTCTCATGTGTTAAAAATAAGCACGAATTTCCATACTTCCGCTGTGAATGGTTCGACTAGCTTCTGATTGCCTGCCAAGGTATTGAATGGTTAATTGTAAATTTTTGGATAATGTTCTTTGATAGCTAATGTTCCAAGTATAATTAGCTCCTGGCTTCAAGGATTCTAGCATTTCAAATCCAATGGCAGAATTCACCGAACCAGAATATGCCATTGAAATCGCTTTTATAGAACCTTGAAAACTTCCTTTTTCGGTTTGATTATACTTAAATCCACATCCGATTTCTTTTAGAAAACAAGTTTCTGTTCCAAGGGTGGGATTGTTTTTTTTATCTGTAATTCTTCCCTCTAAACTTAAACGATAGTTGGTAGTTGGTTGATAAATGAAGGCGGTAACTAGTGATTGGTAGCCAATATCGTGATTTCTTCCAGTTGTATAATCAGCAAAAGCATATTTCATCCCTTTTTGCCCTTTAATTTCAATCGAAAAAATTGGCAATACATTCCATCGGGTAAATAATTCGTGAGAACGATTTTGTTTTGCATCAAAACCTGATGCTAGTAGTACTTTATTCTTGTTGTCTTGGTAAGTATATTCAGCATTAATTATGTTGGAGGTTCTATTGAAGTATAAGGAATTACGAAGCAAAGAGCCCGTACTTAATAAGTTTGCATCTTCAATATCATTAGCGAAAGGATTGAAGAATGTTTTAGCATCAAATTGGCTCGTTTTACGATTTGTACGAATCCGTGTTTGGTTTGAAAATTTAGATAACACACCAAGTATACCAGTCTTTTTCCCCCAAATTCTTTCTGGCCGCCAAAATATACCCTGATTAAGTTCATTGGAATACGTTTTTACATAGGCATTGCTGGGGGTAAATATGCGTATATAACTTGCTTGATCAATGTATTGGGCGATTTCAAATTCATTAAGGTCTTTCACACCATCATTGTTATAATCCACCCACGTATAAACTCCTTGTCCATCGTTGACTTTAATGTAAATAAATGTTCTTTTTTGTTCTAGCCCAGAACCAAGTTCATAAAAGGTGCTAAATGTTAGCGCGTTTTTAAACCATCTAGCTTCATGGTCAATTCTCCCAATTAGGGAGTTTTCAGGAGTTTGGGTGATTAGCGTGCTATCCATGATTCCCAAGGAACGATATCCCCCGATTAGTGTCAAGTTTTGATTTTTTAATTTTTTCAATGAAACTTCTCCTCCTAGAGTTCTCGCCATCGCCGCTTGACGTAATTTGGTACTGTCAGCGCGTTGATCATAACGTTCTCGGTAGTACAATTTATAGGTATTAGAGGTGTCGGAACTTGCAATGTATGCTTCGTAATCGAAAAACTGGTAGCTATTCTTTGTAATTATCTGAAGCGAATCATTAAAGGTGTTTTTTTCATGGTCATCCTTGTATCCAATTATGATAGGTCCAAATTTTTTACTGATGTCAAGTCTATGTCGAAAAAATGTGTTGCTACCGGCATTTTTTGATGACAAGTAGCTCCCGTTCCAGTTGACCGACCAGCCCCTTTGATTCCATTTTCCGTCAGAATACAAACGATTACCAAGGTAATTTGAACCAATGGTATATCGCTGAGCTGTTAAGTTGATAAAGCCGTAAGATTTTTGCTTTATTCTTGAATTCAGCACACTAAAAAGTTGTTGGCCTTCTAAACCCTTATTTCGAGTGTTCCAATCGCGATCAAATTCAACACTTCGGTATTGTTCAATTGGTAAAAAATTAGCGTGTAGGTATTCAAATTCGGCTTTATTTTCAATCTGCCATCCCTTGCTCGTATCGCCAATAAGGGCGGTATGGATAATTTTAGTTCGTTCCGCTAAACCATTATTATCGTTGTTGTCTAGCGATGAAAAAGTATTGAGGTCGTCGGTTGAAAGGGCCATTTCACTCTCAATTTTTATTTTTTTATTAAGTTGATAGTTAAACCCGGTGGCAAATAGTTGTTTTTGCTTGGGGGTAATAATTAATCGCGAAGGATTATAATTTCCTTGCGACTGTCCGCTTATTGGCTTAATCCAACGAAAAACTTTGCCCAATGCATTATAGTTATTGAGGACATAGTCCCCCTTATTTTCGCCAACATAGTTAAAAATGGCCCTGTATTTAGCGGAGTCTTGGTTAACGCTAAATACTAAAACGGAATCATAGCCAAGTGAGTCAATCATTTTATATAATACTTGGTTATCGAAATAACCGATAGAATCGACACTGGAAATTTGAGCTAAAGCGAGTTGATCGCCTATTCCGCTAAGAAAAAATTTCTGACTAGGGCTTAAATTCTGCTGTAGTGTTTGGTTTTTAGCGTCTTGCTCAGAATAGGCATTTAACCAAAAGCCCAGTTTTTTTCCTTGATAATGCGTGGAACTTTGTAGCAAGGAACGCGCATAGTTTTGATCTGAGTATTGGAATTCAACCACAATTCTACTATCCTTGGTAATTAGGTTTCGAGCGGTAAAAACGACTTCCGATGTATTGTAATCAATAACGTAGTCATACTCTTGCCCACGCGCCAAAAGACGCCCATCGATGTAGACGCGTTCGGTTCCCGCTAAAACTAAAATAAAAGGTTCATTTTCATTTCCAAGAAGTCGATAGGGTCCTTGGTTACTTTCCACTCCAGGGATAATTTGACGATTAAATTTTCCTTTTGAAAGTGCAGCGCTTGCCTGCGTTTTCCAAAACGTACTGTCTTTTAATGCCCATTTATTCTCGATTGTTAATCCTTGCGCTCTTTTTTTATAGGACATAAAATAACCCTGCGGCCTACCTAACCAAAAGTCGCCTACCGTTAATTTTATGTGCTCATTGTAAACCTGAATAAATACTTGATCAAATTCTTGTAGTTTATTTGTATTCCCGTCTGGCTGAATAGGAATGTTAGCATCGGAAACCGCTGCAAGAATTTTTAAGTTGGGAGAAAGATTCCCTGACAGCTCTAAATTTAAGGCCGAATTAATGCCAAGGTCTTGACGATTTCCAAAACTTACGCCACGTGAAATACTTCCATTTTTTGATAATTCTTGTCCACCAAAAGCGTCATTTACAGAGTAGGAATTAACTATTTTATATTTTTCTCTTTCATCTATTCCAATTTTCGAAAGTATTGAGGAGTCATATTGACGATAGCGAAGGGATAAATCAAAGGGCAATACACGATAATTTAAAAGTATAGTTGAGGTATCTTTTCCTAAGAACTGAAACGTTGCCGTCGAATAATAAATATTGTAATCGCTTTTACTGAGTGTGTCGCCATTACATAGGGCAAAAAATGAATTGGGATAAATACTCAAAGTATCTATTTTTACGGAAGTAAATGATGGCTTTATCCTAACAGACCTTATATTTCCAGATTGAGCAATTAAATAGTTGCTCGCAAATAGGAAAAAAAAGATAATAGGTCTTAAATACATTTCTAGGCGAAGATAAGTGATATCATTAAAACGTAAACGAGTTATTTTGATTGCTAAATTTTATAAAAGAAGCGATATCTTTCTTATTTTTATCAACGTTTAAAAATAATAATGTGAAAAATATAATATCTTTTGTTTTCTGTTTTTTATCACTCGCTGCCTTTTCGCAGCTAACGCCAACACTTTGGCAAATAAATAATACGAGTATTATTGAATGGTATTATCATTTCGGAGATGAATTTACGGGACAAAAAATAGATGATAATAAGTGGTATGAAAATTATCCTTGGGGCGGATTATCTATTAAAGATGGTATTTATGCTGCACCTGAAAATATCAGAACGGAAAACGGAAAGGCTTTTTTAAAGGTAGATACGAGTTCATCTTTTAGGACTTTCCCATCATGGATGTTGGAAGAAGAAATAAAGAAGAATAATCCTTTGATACAGAATAATAGCGTTAAACTAAATTATGTTACGGCAGCATTATGGAGTAAATTACAATTTAAATATGGCTACTTTGAATGCCGATGCTTTATTCCTGCAGGTCAAGGATTATGGCCCGCCTTTTGGCTTTATGGGGGTAAGCCGAATGACGAAATTGATTTTATGGAATCAAAGGGCGAGAAAAAAAATGAATTCCATGTTGATATTCATTGTCCAGATGAATGTGATAAAATTAGAACTCCCCCCTTCTTTTTAAAAAAACCCTGGGGCTCATGGCTTAAAACAGATCGCTCACTGATGGGCGAATGGGTTGTTTTTTCTGGTATTTGGTTGCCAGGATATGTTAATTTTTATATGAATGGTCGGCCTGTTGCCAATTATCAAGGGGACTTTAGCGCCGAAATGAATATGATCGCTAATATTTCTGTTGCAGTAGATAATGGGCCTTTTTCACCAGGACCGAACAAAAAAACAATGTTTCCAAGTGAGTTTGTAGTGGATTATATGAGGGTTTGGAAAGTAAACACTGAGGATACTCCTTCGTCAACGCATCAAGGCCGCTTTACTGAAGGGAAATTGATGAATCGTTCAACAACCAATGATGAAGATATAGCCAATAAAAAGCTTGGGCCAATATTCGCCCTTGAAGGTACTGAAAAAGCTAATTTAAAGAGAAAAAACCGTAGAACGCTACCCAAAAAATCATTAAACTCTCATCAAGGATTCATTAGTTTAATGCCCGTGAGCGATCAGGTTTATCAATTGCATTTGAATGGAATCGTTGGCCCAGAGGTAAAAATCGAGGTCATTAATGAGATTGGGAAAGTTGTAAAATCCTTCAACGTCAAGGAAAAATACCACTTCATTTCTTTAGAGGATTTTCAAGTAGGCAATTATAACTTAGTGATTTCTAATGGCGCAAACTTAAAACAACAAATTTCTTTTACGAAGCCTTAGCAAGCGTTTTAACTACAGAAATTTCAAAGAGTTTCGACCAGTATTTTCCTGTCATATAAATTTTCTTGCTGCGACTATTGTAGGCGATTCCATTTAATACTTCGCCATTCCCTTTGCCTTTGATTACTAATTCTGATGCATCTATTATAGCAATAACTTTTCCATTTTGGGGATCGATAACTGCCACCAAATTAGTTGTCCAAATGTTTGAATAGATTAGCCCATCAATGAATTCTAATTCATTTAAGTTAGAAATAGGTCCTTCGTTGGTATATACACTGATTGTTTTTTGTACCTCAAACGTCTTTGGATTTCTATAGATGAGGCGTTCTGTTCCGTCAGACATGATTAGCGATTTTCCGTCATTACAAATTCCCCAACCTTCTCCCGGATAGGAAAAGGACGTGTCTTTTGAAAACGCTGCTTCGTTGTAAACAAAGCAGGTTTGATTTTTCCAGGTGATCTGATATATTTTCTTATCCATAACGGTAATTCCCTCGCCAAAATAGGTCGCGTCAAGTGAGACTCTGCGCATAACTTTTCCAGTTAATAAATCTATTTCGCCGACAAGAGTGCTGCCAGTACTGTTAGGGTCTCCCGTACTTTCAAAAAAAGAATTGCCACTAAAGGCAAGCCCTTGGGTAAAATTAGAATCTAGATGAGGAAATTCGGCAAGTATTTTTATGGTCCATTTTTTCGGGATGATATCTGATAAAATTTGTACTAAGCGCTCGTCTTTTATTTCCTTTCCGGTCACGTCTTTTCCAACCAAAACCATTGAAAGCATTCCTACGTTGTACGGTAGAGAGTTAAATTCATAATTTATTTGCATTGCTGGGTTTGTCCATTTTGAAATAACACTATCTCCAATGCGGAGTTCTATGGTTTTCATTTTCTCTGTTGATACTATTGGTATGTTAATTTTATTGCCGTGAACCATGGTTAGGGTTTTCTGAAAATCAAAATGGCATACCAAATCTTCATCAAGGGGGGCTTCATTTTCTTTCATCATGAAAAAGACAATAAAACTGATTCCCAAAAGAATAGAAACCAATATTAGGATATTTTTTCTCATTTTGTAATTGAATCAAGTTTATTAAAAATCGCCTCAGGTTGAATCTGTTCATGCGAAGCATCATATAAAGCATCACCTTTATAAACAATTATAATTTGTGGGGATTGATGTGTTACTTTTAATATATTTTCTATATCATTTGAAAGATTTCGGTAAGCAATCAAATCTAATAGATGCCAATCGGCGCGGGGATCGTCAAAACAGTTTTCTGTGTTTTTTAAAACACGGGACGAAATAAAACATCGAGTTGAATGTTTGAAAATCACCTGAGGTTTTAGCAGACTTTCCGTTAAAATGTCATTTAAAGCTGTGCTAGATGTTAATTCTTTATGGGCCATTTCTTTTATTAAAATTGTTTTAAAAAACGCAAGTCATTTTCTGAATACATACGCAGATCATTTACCTTGTATTTTAATTGCGCAATTCGTTCAATACCCATACCAAAAGCAAAACCACTATATACGGATGAATCAATGCCACTCGACTCCAAAACAGCGGGATCGACCATTCCACAACCTAGTATTTCTAACCAGCCACTGTACTTGCAAACATTACAACCTTTGCTGTCACATATTGAGCATGAAACGTCAACTTCAGCGCTAGGTTCAGTGAATGGAAAATAGGAGGGGCGAAGCCTGATTTGTGCATTTTCCCCAAAAATTGCTTTTGCAAAATATAAAAGCGTTTGCTTCAAGTCGGCGAAGGAAACATCTTTATCAATATATAAACCCTCAACTTGATGAAAAAAACAATGGGCTCGTGCAGAAATCGCCTCGTTTCTATAAACTCTTCCGGGCGAAATTGTTCTAATCGGAGGTTTGTTATTTTCCATAACGCGCACTTGAACTGAGCTCGTATGCGTCCGTAGTGCCATTTCCTGCGCCCCTTTATCAATAAAAAAAGTGTCCTGCATGTCTCTAGCAGGGTGGTCTTTAGGGAAGTTTAATGCAGAAAAGTTATGCCAATCGTCTTCTATTTCTGGACCTTCAGATACAACAAAGCCAATCCTATTGAATACTTCTATGATTTCATCTCGCACGATTGATAATGGATGATGCGATCCATGGGCTATGTTTTCTCCCGATCTGCTTAGGTCTTGCGCCTCCGAGGTGTTTTTTAGAGGCCGCTCACTTTCTTTTTTTTCATTATAAAACACCTCAAGTTTTATCCGAAGTGCATTAACGTGCAGCCCAAATTCTTTTTTGTCCTCATTAGGTGCGGACTTCAGCTCATTGAATAATTCTTTTACCAGGCCTTTTGATCCTAGGTATTTAACCCTGAAATTCTCCAGCTGTTCTGAGGTAGAAACTACCTTCATGTCAGCATCAACCTCTAAACTTATTTGGTTTATTTTTTGAATCATTATGCTTTGCCCTGTAACTTTTACTTAAAACAATTTGTTTTATAAAAAACATTCTATTTACAAAGGTAAAAGGATTTTGAAATAAAAGAATAAGGGATCATATTTTGAGTTATTACAAGGATTGTTTTTGTTCAAAGGCAACATGTTTTCAGTCTTCGCGTAAAGACTTTGATAATTGAAAAATTAATTTTAATTTTGAATACTTAATATTTTAAAATGAGAAAAGTACTTTTTGGGATTTTTATCCTGTTTACCTTGGTCATCGCTGGGTCATGTAAATCAAAAGATCCAGCAATTCTAAAGGTTTTTGTTAGATCATCTTCCAACCAGTTAATGAATGGCGCAAAAGTCGTTATTATTGGCGACCAGCAATCAAATCCTCCTACATTAGATTTTGTCGACACATCTTACACCAACAGTTCTGGATTTACGGTAGTAGATATGGATCAATACTTTGATGTTTCTGGCCCTGATAATACGACGGGATATTTTGATATTGTTGTAAAGCACAATACAAAAACAGCAACGGGCTATTCAAGATGTCGTGTTCATACAACCTCTGTAGTGACAATTTATTTACCAAATTAAAATTTTCAAAATGAAAAAAATAACCCTTATCGGCACTTTACTTTTATTTTTTGTGATCATTTCTTCTTGTGTTAAAAAAGAAGATACGATTGCTAAAATTGAAATTCGTGATGAAAATAATGATGTAGTAGAGCAAGCGATGGTTGTATTGTATGGAACATCAACCTGTAACTGTCCATCACAAGTGGCGGTTTCGGATACTGCTTATACTAATGCTGCAGGCATCGCGACATTCAATTACAATGAAATCTATCAACTTGGTCAAGCAGGTGTCGCTGTTCTTGACATCAACGCTTACAAAGCAAATCGCTTTGGTCAAGGGATTATCAAAATTGAGGCAGAAGTTACCAATGAAGAAACAATAATTATTCAGCCTTAAGCACAAATTTTCCTTGCCGTTGCAAATGCGGAAATATCAACCATGGATATAGTTCTATTTTGAAGCGTGGTTGCATTGAATTCATATTCGGTCCCGTCAGGAAACTCCTTGCTTGAAAACATTTCACTGATTTCGTGACAGGGATTAAGTTTTTGCAAAAGATTAATTAATCGATTTAAATCGGATATGTTGATAACAACCGAACTTTGGTAATTAAAATTTCCGGTGGACAACTCTCCTAAAATTAAGACTTCCTGCTCCCAAGAAGTAATTTTTATTTGCTTTATTTCCATTTCTTTTTCCATTATCTTATTATTTAAAACAAAATTACTGCAGTAGAACGTAAACAATTTACGTTCTTGTCGTGGTTTAATAAAATAATTCAAAATCTTTTTTTTTCGTAATTTTGCTAAATGGAGAATACAGGTACAATGTCTTTTTTGCAGCACCTTGAAGAACTCCGTTGGCGTTTGGTACGTTGCGCAATTGTTATCCTGATTATTGCGCTTGTCATTTGGTATTACCAAGAGGAGGTTATGGTTAATTTATTTTTATCGATGAAAGATAAAAACTTCATAACCTTTAAATTATTTTGCAAGTATCTCGGTGTCTGCGTAGAGGAGATACCAGTTAAAATGCAAAGCATGACGGTTTCGGGGCAATTTACCTATGCTTTAATGATGAGTTTTTTGGGTGGACTAGTCGTATCCTTTCCTTATATTTTTTATCAGCTATGGTCGTTTGTAAAACCAGGACTTAAATTCAAGTAGAAAAAAATGGTAAGGGGTCTTGTTTTTTATGTTAGTTTATTATTTTTTACAGGTATTTTATTTGGTTATTTTATTGTAGCGCCATTAAGCGTTCAGTTTTTTGGCTCCTATCAAATCAGCGATCAAATTGAGAATAATTTTACCATAGGTTCGTATATGAGTACAATTCTTTCTACTATTTTTTATTCTGGTTTATTTTTTTTATTGCCCATTATTAGTTATTTACTCACTAAAATCGGGTTAATCGATGTGGCATTCTTGGTCAAATATCGTAAACACTCCATTGTCGCTATTTTAATTTTAGCCGCGATCATAACCCCGCCGGATATTGCCTCGCAAATCATCGTTTCAATACCCATAATTATTTTATACGAAATAGGTATTTTGGTGTCGAGGCGAGCAGAAAAAAGGGCAATTAAATTAAAAAATCAAACAAAATAAAGGATAAATTTAAGTGTCATTCGTCATTAATAATTTGTGTATTGGAATGCTGCGCTGATTTTTCCTTCAATTTTTAGTAATTTAGCGGGGTGAAGTTATTTACAACAAGCATCAAAAAAACATACAGAGGTCGGCCGGTGGTTGATGGTGTGTCTGTAGAGGTAAATCAAGGTGAAATTGTTGGTTTATTAGGACCGAATGGTGCCGGGAAAACAACTTCTTTCTACATGATTGTTGGATTAGTTCGGCCTGATCAAGGGCAAGTTTTTCTTGATAAACTTGAAATCACTAAATTACCGATGTATAAAAGGGCCCAATTAGGAATTGGGTATCTTCCGCAAGAGGTTTCTGTTTTCAGGAAGCTAAGTGTGGAAGATAATATCATGGCAATTCTTGAAATGACCCCACTGACATCCGCTCAAAGGTCTGAAAAATTAGAAACGCTATTGGAAGAGTTTGGTCTTGTCCATATTCGAAAAAATTTAGGAAATCGTTTGTCTGGTGGAGAAAAACGACGGACTGAAATCGCCCGTGCACTTGCTACTGACCCCAAATTTATCCTGCTTGATGAACCGTTCGCCGGGGTAGATCCTATTGCAGTGGAAGATATCCAAAGTATAATTTCTGAATTAAGAAAACGCAATATTGGGATCTTAATAACCGATCATAATGTGCAAGAAACACTTTCTATTACAGATAGGGCTTACTTGCTTTTTGAAGGTAAAATTTTGAAATCAGGAACAGCAGAAGAACTCGCTGCTGACGAACAGGTAAGAAAGGTCTATCTGGGTCAAAATTTTGTCCTGCGAAAGTAGACTTACTTCAATAGGTTAACCGATCCAGTGATTAATTGCCATGCACTTGGAATGTTGCAAGGCTTGTATTTCAAAACGTAGGCATAAACGCCATCAGGGCTTATGTTTCCGCGGTATTTTCCATCCCACCCCATTTCTTTGTTATCCGTTCTAAAAACTAATTCTCCCCAACGATTGTATACACAAAAGTCCCAATCAATAATTTCAAAATCGGTAATGGGTTTGAAAACATCGTTTTTACCATCCTCATCAGGAATAAAGGTATTGGGTATATAAAGTGTAAATGGACTTACTTTAACAGTACAAATGGCGGAGTCTTTACAACCAAAATTATTGGAAACAACTTGGACCGGGTTGTCGGTCCCTGACACAACGTATTCATGCGAAAAATTTGCCAAGGTAGACGAAAACCCATGATGGTCGAAGTAGTAAAGGTAAGTGGAAGCCCCAATTGACTCATCTGTAAAATAAACGGTGTTATCGCATACATCCACTTCGGAAGGATTAACACTGAATCCTGCAATCGGTGACGGGTGAACGGTAACTAAATCTTGTTGAAGCATGTACAGGGTGTCAATACATCCTTCGAGGGTAATTAAGGTTAGTCCAACGCTATAATTACCAACTAGATAATACACATGCGCGGCATTGAAGGATGTAGCCGTGCCACCATCCCCAAAGTCCCATGTATAAAGTGTACTGCCATCTGAGGTGCTAGTGTTTATAAAAGTTGCAGTAGATGGTGCACATTGAAGCGTATTGAGAAAAACGAAATTAATTGTAGGTTCAAAATACACGTAGACTTGTTGAACGACTGAATCTATGCAATTGTCAAAACTACCGTAAAGCGTAACGGGATGAAATCCAGCATTTAAATAGGAAACATCGTTTACATCGATACTGGTTGAGTTGGATGGGGAGGCACTTGCGCCAAAGTTCCACCAATAAGTGCTATTGGGCGGTCCGCTCACCGTTGCGTCAAAATCGTATAATCCGCCATTAATACAAAGTGAATCACTGTGTGTAAAACTCAATAACAGGGGCTCGTTTACTGTAATTTGTACATCACTTGTATCCGAGCAATTTAGGCCTGAGCTTGCGATTAATTGTACAGTATAATTTCCGGGACTCGTGTAGGTATAGGTAGGAGAAAAGGCCGTACTAACATCTGTATTTATGCCCGGAACTCCAAAATCCCATTGATATAGAATACTATTACTTGAGGAGTTGCCAAATGGAATGGTGTAGCCAAGGCAGGAAAGATCTGGAGGAATAAGTATGTTGGAAACTGCTTGGCCAAAAATATAAACGGAATCAGTAAAACTGGTTTGACATTCCCCATTGTCTCCGCTGAGGGTTATGGTGTGAAAACCTGGCGTTGTATAATTGATCGTTGGACCAGCTAATCCATTCGAGCTTGCTTGGGATGCATTGGCATCAAAAGTCCAATTATAGGTGCCGATATTGGGAGAACTAGAGATCCCAACGAAATTAAATTGGTTTCCGACAATGCATAACGAATCTTCTGCGGTCCATGAAATAGCGAAAGGGTTATTTACTATTATTGAAATGTAAGCCGTATCTGTACACGGCATTCCTGGATTAACAATTAATTGTGCTTGGTAAGTTCCCGGAGCAGGATAAGTAAAGTTAGGTTCAAAATTACTGCTAAGGTCAGCATTGGTACCGGGCACGCCAAAATCCCATGCGTAGCTGGTTCCTCCGTAAGAATTGTTATCAAACTGAACATTTAATCCTTGGCAATAGGAAATAAATGTGGGCAGCTGTTCTTGTGTAGGAAGAATCGCTTGCATCGTGATGTTACAGTTGAAAACACGGAATAAAAAATCACGGACAGTTTCTCCGATGATAACGCCATTTCTAATTTCTTGGACGCGCACTCCTACCACAAATAAGCCGAGCATAGAAGGATTCACATTTAAAATCCCTGTCACTGGATTTATGGATACGGATGATCCGGGCCCTAATGGCGTTGCAGCACTAAAACCACCGGCCCAATTTACTGGTGGATAAGGCGGTGGTGGCGTTTGGGCTGGGAGAGGATTTATGGAATTTGCTCCAGCATTTGGAGTCACCAGTGAATATACCAATTGATCGCCGTCTGGGTCTGTTGCAACATGATTAAACACCAAATTATCATTATTACAGAGTAATATAGGGGGGTAATTTACAAAGCGGGGACTACTGTTTTGATAGTAATTAGAACCTGAACCAGGAACGGTCGTGCTTAGTGTAATACCCGTATCATCGGGATTGATTAGGTTGGTAACATTTGGTCCGCGGCAACAACGTTGGTAAGATGCTGTATAACCATTTGGCGATGGTGGTAAGGTGACAACAGTTGTATAAACGGCTCTTTCAACACAAATGTTTGTTGGAGGCGTGGCACATGGGTTATTAAAAATTACAGGGAGTATGGTGCTACCTGGAAAGGGAACGCTAATGTTTTGATACAATGTGTTTCCCCCTAAATAAATAGCTAGTTGAAGTGGATTGTCGTATTCTGCTCCTGTGGAATTGCAATCGCGGTAAAGGGTAATAAAAAAACGATACTGATTATTTCCAAGGTAATTATAGTAGATATCACCACCTATAATATGCGATGCTAATGATAGTTTAGAGAGCAATAAAAAACAACAAAGAATAAATGTCCTCATAGGCTTATTAGACGTAAAGTTAAGCCAAATGTTTGCTTTAAAAAATCATTTACTTTGTTCAAAATTGTAAATAGAAAAGTTATAACAAAAACCACCACAATTTTCTATGGCTGAGCCATCAATTTTTTTTCCGTTTCCGTCCTCTAGAAATGACAATTCCTTGTCATAAAAATGGTTTGCTGCTTTGTTATAATATTCCTTTCTAGTGGGGTGTTCCGGTGAACACAGGTTAAATATTTCCCCTGTTATTTTTTGATTAATTAGCATTGAAACCGCCCGAATCACGTCTGTTTGGTGGATTAAATTCACGGGTGTTTCTCCATCGCTAATTGGCATTTCTTTTTTAATTAGTTGATGTATAGGATGTCTTCCCGGACCAATTAAGCCACCCAATCTTAACACACAATGATTTTTCTGTTTTAAAACGAACGCTTCTGCATGAACTAAAGGGTGCTCAGCTTTTAGTTGGCTCTTCTCATTTAATAGCCCAAGCGTATCCGCATATACACTGGTTGAGCTTAGAAAAATAACTTGGGTATTTGATGGAAAAGAGACTATTAATGAAGAAATGCTGGCGGGATAATTACTAAATCCAGTGGGTGGTAAGCCGATGATTAACACGTCTGTTTCTAGTGATTTATTGTCCAATAAATTTATGTTTACGGAGCTTTCTGCGAACTCTAGGCCTATTGGAGACCAATTTCTACTTTTAAAAAACAACTGTTTTTCTACTTTTCTAGAGGAAATTACTATCTCAAAACCCTCCTTATGTAATGATTCTGCAAGCGGAATGCCGATCCATCCTCCTCCAATAATTGTTATTTTTTCTCTCATTATCTGATTAAGTCTTAACTTTGTGATTATAAAGATACGAAGATGGGTACTTATGACGTAATTATTATTGGCTCGGGACCTGGCGGTTATGTTTCTGCCATTCGATGTGCTCAATTAGGAATGAAGACAGCAATTGTTGAAAAATACAATACGCTTGGTGGTACCTGCTTAAATGTAGGATGTATCCCATCAAAAGCGCTACTTGACTCTTCTGAACATTTTTTCAATGCGAAGCATACTTTTAAAGAACACGGCATTGATCTGCAGGAATTAACGGCAAACATGGAACAAATGATCCAACGCAAAAATGATGTTGTAAGTCAAACATGTTCAGGTGTTAAGTTTTTAATGGATAAAAATAAAATCGATGTGCATTATGGCTTAGGTTCTTTTGTTGATAAACAAACGGTCTTAGTTAGTGCTGCAGACGGTTCGAAAACTACGCTTACGGCCAAAAACATTGTAATTGCAACTGGATCAAAACCCAATTTCTTCCCAGGAATGGAGCCGGATAAAAAGCGAATCATTACTTCTACGGAAGCGCTAAACATGAAAGAAATTCCCAAAAAAATGTTGGTGATTGGCGCTGGCGTTATTGGCTTAGAATTGGGTTCTGTATTTAGTCGATTGGGCAGTGAAATTGAGGTGATTGAATTCGCCGCGACTTTATTACCCACGATGGATGGAACAATCGGTAAAGAATTCTCAAAAATTTTAAAGAAAGAAGGATTTAAGTTCCAAATGGAACACCGCGTTCAGAATGTTGTGAACAAGGGAAAATCAGTGGTAGTTACCGCCTTAAATAAAAAAGAGGAAACGGTTACTTTTGAAGCGGATTATTGCTTGGTTGCGGTTGGAAGAAAAGCTTACACAGAAGGATTGAATCTTGCTAATGCGGGACTTACCGCTAATAATCGCGGACAAGTAGAGGTGAATGAAAATCTACAGACTGCTGTACCTACTATTTTTGCTATTGGCGATGTCGTGAGAGGTGCAATGCTTGCTCATAAAGCGGAAGAAGAAGGCGTGTTTGTCGCTGAATTTTTGGCGGGACAAAAACCACACATTAATTATAATTTAATTCCAGGAGTTGTGTACACTTGGCCTGAAGTGGCTGCCGTTGGAAAAACGGAGGAAGAAATTAAGGCGATGGGTATCGAATATAAAGTAGGTAGTTTTCCCATCAAAGCACTCGGAAGAGCGCGTGCGAGCATGGATACCGCCGGACTGATAAAAATTATTGCCGATAAAAAAACCGATGAGGTCTTGGGTGTCCATATGATTGCCCCACGCGCAGCAGACTTAATTATGGAAGCGGTGGTGGCAATGGAATACCGTGCATCTGCGGAGGATATCGTTCGGATTTGTCATCCACATCCAACGTATTCTGAAGCGATGAAGGAAGCGGCCATGGCGGCAACCGATAATCGCGCAATGCATATCTAATTAGTTATTCCATAAGGACCAACTTTTCATTGCTTGCGCTTTCAACATGCCTTCTCCATTCATAATGGTGGCACCTTGACCTTCTGCTTTTTGAAGAAACATTGATTTTTTAGGGTTGTAAATTAAATCGATGACCAAATGGTCTTTGCCAATGCCTTCATAGGGGAGGGGTAAGTAATCAGCACTATTCGGAAAAGTCCCCACAGGAGTACAATTAACCATTAATTTACAGGCATTCAGCATTTGCAAATTAACTTCTGAATAATTAAAGTGTTTATTCTTCCCAAGGGGATCACGACTGATAAAAATCACATCAACACCAATTTCTTTTAAAACACTTTCGACTGCTTTTGCGGCACCTCCCGTCCCAAAAATAAGGGCCCGTTCATGTTGATTGTTTAGAAATGGTTTGATGGCCTGCTTAAATCCAAAAGCATCGGTATTGTATCCAATTTTTTTATCTCCATCGAAGACAATGGTGTTCACGGCGCCAATTTTTTCTGCAATGGGGTCGAGCTCATCTAAAAATGGAATGACACTTTCTTTGTATGGAATAGTCACATTAAGCCCAGCTGGTTTGAGGTCAAATACCGATTGAATGTCTTCGATAGCTGCTAGTTCAAAGTTTTGGTATTTTGCAACAATGTTTTCAGTTACAAAGTAATCTGAAAAAAAGTCGGCAGAAAAAGAATGCTGCAGTGTTTTTCCAACTAAACCGTATACTTTCATTCTCTATTATCTTTTTACTTATAACAATTCTGGGCGATATTCGAAATGCATGGTATCAAAATGGGACCATTTGCCTCCCCAAATAAAGCCATGTTTCTCAAAAATATCAACGATTCCTTGCGGAATTTTGTTTTGGTATTTTGGCTTCGCATTCTCATCGGTACAGCCACAAGCCCATTGCCAGTAATTGGAATAACTCGTATTCAAATCAATGGTAATGCCAAAGGAATGATTGCTTAATCTTTTGGTTCCGTTGATGTATCGCCAATTGAAAGTCCCACCAATATTCGTTAAATATTTTTTCCATTCTGGATGTTTATCCAGTTCTTCAGAAATGGCTTTAAGTTCTAAATGCGCATTATTCACTTTGCTAAATTGCAAGGTTTGATTCACCAATTTGGGGCACCAAACCACATTTACTAAATTCTTAACAACGGCCTCTCTCGTTGCACCATACATTTTTTTAAAAAACTCCTCATTTCTAATTCTTCCCGCATCGTTAAGTTGTTTTTCAGTAATGGTGCCTTTTGTATAGGTATAAAAAAATTGGTCTTGAATATCAGGGTTTTCTAAAAGCTCTACTATACTTTTTTCTTTTTTATCATCGAAGGGCAAATTACTACCATCATGAAAGGAAACAATATTATCGCTCACGTGATGAATAGAAAAGGGGTATGCTTTCATTAATTTTTCTTCTAATTCGTCTTTCGACAAGAATAAAGGAAGCAATAATAAGATTAAATACCTCATCTAATTTTTAACATTTTTTGTTTTTAATATAAAATTGAATAGGTTATTAGTCAATAAAGATACAAATTTAGCTGTCTTACCAATTTTAGCCTACAATATTTTAACTTTGTCAAGTGGAAGAAGCACTCGTATTAAAATCTACTGGATTATGGTATACCCTGGAATTGGCAAATGGGGAGGTTGCGCAGGCGCGAATTCGAGGAAAGCTCCGATTAGATGGACTCTCGACCACCAACCCAATTGCTGCAGGAGATAAGGTCTATATCCGTGATGAAAAAGATAGCGAAGGAAATTATCTAATAGATAATGTGGTGGAACGGCATAATTACATTGTCCGAAAATCCACTAACTTGAGCAAGCAGATGCAAATAATGGCGGCAAATATTGACCATGCCTATTTAGTGGTAACCTTAAAATCTCCAGTCACACAACTTGCTTTCATCGATCGTTTTTTGGTGGCAGCCGAGTCTTTTAGAATCCCAACCACCTTATTGTTTAATAAAATTGATTTGTATAGCGAAAAAGAATCAGGTCTTTTCGAAGTTTTAAAATCGATTTACACCGAGATTGGTTATGCGGTTGAACCGATATCAACCTTTAATGCCGATTCCATTTCCTTTTTAAAAGAGGAAATCAAGGGTAAAAATGTTATGATATCAGGTAATAGTGGCGTTGGAAAATCATCTTTGGTAGCCGCATTAGATCCAAATCTAAATTTGCGGATAGGAGAAATATCACAATCTCACGAACAGGGTAAGCACACGACTACATTTGCTGAAATGCATAAATTAGCAAGTGGCGGCTATATTATTGATACTCCAGGTATCCGTGCTTTTGGATTAATTAATCTAGAAAAAGACCATATCGCTCATTACTTTAGAGAAATGCGGAGCAGGCTAGGGGAGTGTAAGTTTCATAATTGTTTACACTTAAACGAACCCCATTGTGCCGTAAAACTAGCCCTTGAAGAGGAAAAAATCGCACCCTCCCGCTACCATAGTTATGTGCAGCTCATGGAAGATGACGCTAGCTCTCCCTATCGATATGTTTGACGTTTGATTTTATTTTTTCAAGTTAAGAGAGTTAATCTTTTTATTTGTAAATTCAATTTAGAATTCCCTTAGAATCAATCTAACTAATAAGCTAATGAAATATAAATTCACTTTTCTTTTACTTATCTTCTTCTCGACGATTTCAAGTGCGCAACTGCGCTTCTCCAAGAAAGAAAAACTAATGATAAAATGTGTTACGCGTTATGAGAAAGAAAGATTGAAATGGAAATATAGGCGTGAAGATGGATTGATTGTCTTGGTTTTTTCTAATACGAAATATGTGATTTCATCAGGATATGTGGATGATTTATATTTTAGGAAAGGTAAAGAATGGATAAAATTTGAATAACAAACTAAATGAAAGCAAATAATCGTTAGACAATAATCGCTCTCGCTATGTTTCTCATTCTGCCTCTCACCCTGCCTTTGTGATCCCAGGATTACAGCACCTAAAAAAAGCTAATTCCAAGCACTGGTTTCATACCACTTTTCTCTTCTCGTAGCTTCTATTACTCTTTACTTTTTCAAGTTATTTAACAATGTTTTTTCAACGAGTTCACTCTCTTTTTTATTGATTTCCGTTTCAGAGGAGAAGGTCTTCCATTTAGATAGTGTTTCTTTTACTTGATCAATGATTTCATTGCCTTTATTGATACCAAAGTAAGCGGCTAATTTCAACAAGTCTTTTTTGCCAATTTCTTGATACGTATTTGCAACTGAAAGACTATGATATCCTCCCGGGGAGGGCGAAAAGGTTAAGTCGAATGCAGGGGCTAAACGCCATTTTCCGTTTTCATTCATCAAAAAAGCAAGGTTTTTACTATGATCATCCATATTGGAAGCATATACATTGAACACAGCCAAACGAAATACTTTTTCGCAGGCACTTAAATTATTTTCCAATCGGTTTGCAGCATCCATTACATGGCCATAATCCATGGTGCTATATCGGAAATCATCATGCAATAAGCCGCATGCAGAATGCAGATGCGAACGTTTATTGGCAAAGCGATCAAAACGCTTGGTTCCAAAAAAAACCTTTCCTTTTTCAGTGTAAAATAAGTTGGAATCACTCATTTCGATTCCACAAGCTAAGGCCATCTTGTAATAGGCAAACTCAATTCGTGCGATATCTTTTAAATCGTTTAGTGCGGGAAACTTTATAATCCAAGGTTCAAATTCTTCTTGAGAAACAGTGGAGAATTGATTCAATTTTTGATTGTAATTCACCAATATTTTCGGCCGCGCGCCAACTGAATTTCCACCAAGATGGTACAATTGATCCAAAAATGAGGCGTTACCAGTTTTTAATAATTCTTCTGATTCTTGGGCAATCAGGTCTAAATTAATGCGTTCATTTTCAGATTTCCCTTCATCGGTAACAGGTTCGTAAATCAATGCGCCTTGCGCACTTTTTCCTAGCATAGAAAGCCGGTCCAAAACACTAATTTCTTTTGGATTTTTGCCACTTTTAATTAATTTTCGATCCAAGAGTAATCTTCCCCAACCATCAGGAATTGAATCGTTGAATACGCCAAATAGTCCGTCAAAAGGCGCTCTCGGCGAAAGTAGTATTTCAGTTGTTTTCTTTAGTTTAAAGGGAGAAATATCCAAATCGCTTTCCAAAAAGGAAGGTTCAAATCTAAAATATAGTTGCTGATTTTGCTCAATGAGTATCCCCACCTCAATGATTGATGCTCCAAAATCCAATGATACATTAATTCTTTCTTGGCTCATTCCGATTTACTTAAATAATTTCTCAATGTCCTTGTTTTTATTTGATTGAAAAACGGTTTCAAAATCACCTAGTTTCCCAAGGATAAAAGCGATTTTTAATAATGAATCCAATGAAACATGACCACTCGTTTCAAATCGTTTGTAACTCCCAAGCGAAACATTAGCACGTTGAGCAAGTTCACTCTGGGACATTTTAAGTTCTTTTCGAAGGGTTCTTGTTCGTTGAGCAAGTTCCTTGAGTATGTCTGTTGGATTTTTATCAATGGAAAAAGGATTCATAATAGACAATATATTAGCCAAATATACTAATTATTAATAGAAATAGCTAATATATTGGCTTAATTGTTTTTGAGGTGAAGTTAAAAATGTTGCTAATCTAAACACAGACAAGTTCGCGACACTAAAAAACGAAAAAGCCCGCTTCATTTTATGAAGTGGGCTCCTTTTGTGATCCGCTCCGCCGCGGCGGAGGATTACAGAACCTAAAAAAAAAGGCTCACTCCAAGCATAGCGCCCACTATGCCTTGCATAGCTCGGTCTTTTCCATTTTTATTGTTTACGGAAACAAGTTCGCGACACTAAAAAACGAAAAAGCCCGCTTCATTTTATGAAGCGGGCTCCTTTTGTGATCCGCTCCGCCGCGGCGGAGGATTACAGAACCTAAAAAAAGGCTCATTCCAAGCATAGCGCCCACTATGCCTTGCATAGCTCGGTCTTTTCCATTTTTATTGTTTACGGAAACAAGTTCCCGACACTAAAAAACGAAAAAGCCCGCTTCATTTTATGAAGCGGGCTCCTTTTGTGATCCGCTCAGGATTCGAACCTGAGACCTTCGCCTTAGAAGGGCGTTGCTCTATCCAGCTGAGCTAGCGGACCAAACCCAATAAAATAAAAAAGGGGGATGAATTTCATCCCCCTTGTCGGGGCGGCAGGATTCGAACCTGCGACCTCCTGGTCCCAAACCAGGCGCGATGACCGGACTACGCTACGCCCCGAACTTATTGACCTTTGTTATTGCAATCAGTTTGATCGTTATCAAACTCGTCTCACCATACTTAACTTACGCGGTGGGAGCGAGATTACTTCAGCTTTGCTTCAGTGCTCTACGCTTTGCTCCGGGTCGAACGAGTTCAAATCTCCCTTCACGTCTCACCATAATCAATCTACGCGGTGGGAGCGAGATTACTTCAGCTTTGCTTCAGTGCTCTACGCTTCGCTCCGGGTCGAACGAGTTCAAATCTCCCTTCACGTCTCACCATAATCAACTTACGCGGTGGGAGCGAGATTCGAACTCGCGGTACAGTTACCCGTACGACAGTTTAGCAAACTGTTGGTTTCAGCCACTCACCCATCCCACCTCCGCGTTAACGGACGGCAAAAATAAGAAATCCTTTTGTTTTTTTAGAATAATCAACGAAAAAAAATAGCTTAATCGTAAACAAATTCACCATTGCTTGATTTGATGGTGACTTTCGAGCCTTTACTTGCCTCAACATATCCGATAATTTTTGCTTCAACTCCGAAGTTCTTGGAGATTTTAATCAGTTCACCGGCAATTTCTTTGGGCACATACAATTCCATCCGATGCCCCATGTTAAATACTTTATACATTTCTTGCCAAGGTGTTTGAGATTGCGACTGAATCAATTTAAAAAGTAAGGGGGTATCAAATAAGGCATCTTTCACGACATGTAGGTCATCGATAAAGTGCAGCACTTTAGTTTGTGCACCACCGGAGCAATGAACCATGCCATGAATATCTTTTCTATATTTAGCAAGCATTTCAATAATAATCGGCGCGTACGTGCGTGTTGGTGAAAGCACTAACTTACCAGCATTTAATGGACTGCCTTCAATCGAATCTGTCAGTTTTGTCTTTCCACTATATACGAATTCTTCAGGAATAGCCGCGTCATAGCTTTCAGGAAATAAAGTAGCTAATTCATGATGAAAAACATCATGGCGTGCACTTGTTAATCCATTGCTTCCCATGCCACCGTTATAGTTATGCTCATAGGTAGCTTGTCCAAATGATGCAAGACCCACTACAACATCCCCTGCTTGTATGTTTCCATTTGAAATAACATCGGATCGTTTCATTCGACAAACAACGGTTGAATCAACAATGATTGTCCTCACAAGATCACCAACATCAGCGGTTTCTCCTCCTGTCGAATGAATGTCTAAGCCATAATTTCTCAGTTCCTGTAAAAGTTCCTCCGTCCCATTTATTATCTCAGAAAGAACTTCGCCAGGTATAACATTTTTATTTCTTCCGATCGTTGAGGAAACTAATATTGGACCTGTAGCGCCAACGCAAAGTAAATCGTCAATGTTCATTATCAAGGCATCTTGTGCAATACCCTTCCAAACAGACACGTCACCGGTTGTCTTCCAATAAATATATGCCAAAGATGATTTCGTGCCTGCTCCATCAGCATGCATAATGATACAATGGTCTTCTTGACCGCCTAAATAATCGGGAATGATTTTACAAAAAGCATTCGGAAATAATCCTTTATCGATGTTTTTAATAGCATTATGCACGTCTTCTTTTCCTGCTGAAACACCTCTTGCTTGGTACCGATTATCTGACATTTACCTCAAAATTGAACTACAAAGGTAGAAAAATGTACTAGTTATTTTCAGAAGCGTCATCTAATTCATCTAGAATTTTTTGGACATCTAACTCAGTAGATTTCAATTTGCGTTTACAAATTTGTATGAGCTCGGCTGCGCGCTTAACTTTTATCGATAATTCATCAATTGAAATGTCTCCTGTTTCCATTTCACCAACAATCGTCTGAAGTTCTTCAAATGCTAAGGCATAGTTTAATTCTTTCATAAAGTAAAAGTAATTAAATTACTCTTTTGATGCAAAAACAGGGGGGTTAATCACCAAGTTTCATATTTACGGCACAAACTTAACTTTGTCACCCCAACAAAAAAGCCTATCTTCGTTCCTTAATTTTTGTTAATTATGTGGAATTTAGTGTCCAAAATTATACTTAGAAACAGGTTTATTATACTCGGTATAATAACCCTGTTAACGGTATTATTTGGATTTGCTGCCAAGTCAGGTCTTAAAATCGATAATAAATACGGTAACCTTCTCCCGAAAGAAATTGAAACTCAAAAAACCTACCTGAAATTCAAAAAAATGTTTGGCGAGGATGGTTCTACCTTGGTTATAGCGATTAAATCTAAAGATTTATATACCGAAAAAAAGTTTTTACAATGGAAGGATTTAGCAGATAGTATATTGAAAATTGATGGTGTTACAGCCGTTATTTGCGAGGCGAAAATTGTAAAGCTTTCTAATGACACCACATTACAGACCTTTATCCCTCATGTGATTTTTACAGGTAGGAATCACAATTTTGACACGACAAAAGCAGACGGAAAAAGTATTTCTGAAATAAAAAAAGAAGTGCGAAACAACCCTCTTTATGACGGTCTTCTTTATAATAGCAAAGAGGATGTTAGTCTAATGTTGGTGACGATTGATGAAAGTTTTTTAATCGATAAGGAAAAGCAAGAGGTTGTTATTAAAGTTGAGGATTTAGCTAAAACATATAAAAGTAGTTTCAATGAAATTCATTTTGCTGGATTGCCTCACATGCGCGTTCAAATTGGCCGACGCGTATTAAGTGAAATGTATACGTTTGTTTTTTTATCCGTATTAATTTCTGCCTTTTTCATGTACTTTCTTTTCCGCTCTTTTCGTGTTACGTTGATAAGTATTTTGGTGGTTTTGGTAACGGTTGTTTGGGCTTTGGGAAGCATAAGTTTAATGGATTATAATGTTTCTTTAATGATGGGCTTAATTCCTCCCTTAATGATTGTTATTGGTATACCGAATTGCATCTATTTATATAATAAATTTCATTACGAATTTCGGAATCATAACAACAAGGCAAAAGCATTAAGTCGAATGATTCGAAAAACAGGAACGGCTATGTTTCTTACGAATGTCACGACTGCATTAGGATTCATGACCTTCATGTATACAAGTTCTGATAAGTTTTTTGAATTCGGGGTTATATCCACGATTAACATCATGCTTTGTTATGTAGTTTCAATGTGCTTGGTACCCATTTTTATTTCCTTCTCAAAGAATCCTGACCCTAGACATTTAAAACATTTAGATAGAAAGCTTGCGGTTAGTTTACTAGACCGTTTGGTAAAGCTTACTACTAATTATCGCCCTGCTATTTATATCATCACAATTATTTTGACGCTTGTATCAGGATTTGGCATTTATTTTATGCGTGTAACGGGAAATATCACAGGGGATTTGCCCAAAAAAGACCCTATCCGAATGGATATCACTTTTATTGAGAAAAATTTTGGCGGTTCTGTTCCGTTTGAGGTTTTGGTGTATTATAAAAAAAGAAGCCGATTGTTTGATAAGGTAACGCTCGACAAAATTCAAGGCGTTCAGGATATGTTTGAAAGGGATACAATGTTCGCTAAAAGTATTTCAGTTCTTGACTTGGTTAAGTTTGTAAATATGTCCTACTATAATAATGATCCTGCAAAGTACACAAGCATTAATAATAAAGACAAACTGCGCTTGAAAAAATATGTCGATCGTTTTAATACAAGCGTTCCTAATTCATCCTTTTCATTGAAAGACCTTGTTGATACAACCAATAGAATAATACGTATCAGAACTCAAATGAAAGATATTGGATCTTATGAAGTATCGGACGAGGTAGCAATGGTTGGAACCCGAATTGATAGTATTATGAATCCTGAACGTGTTCATATTGAATCGTTGTATGCTTCCGTTTTAAAAGGCAAAAAGGATTACATTGACTCTTTGTTATTTAATTATACTGGTATTTTTAATAATTTGGTTTCGGAAATTAGTAAGGGAAATACTGCGCTAGAAGATAAATTTAATACAGATCCGGAATTCATAAAAACCTATTACGGAAAAAAAACATTTTTACCATTACTGCGCTCTGCAATGGACAAAGACTTTTATGACGTAAAGATAACGGGCACCTCGGTGGTTGCTTCTCAAGGCACTCAATACCTGCTAAATAACCTTTGGCAGAGTATTATTTTTGCCATCATTTCAATTGCCATATTAATGTCCATTCTCTTCTACTCCTTTAGGATGGTAGTCGTTTCGATGGTTCCTAATCTAATCCCTATGGTAATTACTGCAGGAATCATGGGGTGGTTCGGTATTCCGCTTAAACCTTCTACACTGTTAATTTTCTCCATAGCGCTTGGAATCACGGTGGATAATACGATTCACTTTCTAGCACATTATCGCTATGAATTAAAACAAAAGAAGTGGGACTTAAAAGAGTGTGTAGCAATTTCAATTCGCGAAACGGGTCTTAGTATTATTTATACCTCGGTGATTTTGTTTTTTGGTTTTATTGTTTTCATATTCTCTGATTTTGGAGGAACACAGGCATTAGGGTATTTATCTGCTATCACTTATTTTGTTGCGCTTTTTACGAATCTAATCTTGTTGCCGAGTCTTTTATTAAGTTACGAGCGAAAACTGACAACTAAATCTTTTGAGGATCCTATTTTTGAAATATATGAGGATGGCGAAGACACAAATTGGGAACTATTAGAAGTCGATGCCGACGAGGAAAGTAAAAGTCAATAGAACGGTTTTAATCCCTGCATTCCATTAATAATAAGTCACCTGATTGATGCTCAATGGTTACTATTCCATCCGTCACAACACTGTTGCTATTGCCCATTCGATACCCAGAAGTTAGCTCCTCGTTGTGCAGAGGATACAATAAGTTTTTTGTGCTAATACCGGTGACCTTCCCTAAAGGCATTAGCGAAAGGCAGGTGTCCGCAGCATACCAATTCGAGAAGTGTTTATCCAATAATTGTATTTTCGAATGGTCGTCAATTAAGGTTATAGACAAGGTGTTTCGGTATTTTACGATACACGAAAGATTAGCAAGAGCATGATCACTTCTTTTCCCCGTTGCCCAAAACACATAAACGGTTTTTATTTCCTTTTCGATTAAGTAGTCAAATGCTTTTTCTAAGTCTGTTTTGTTTTGATCTGGTGCAGCTACAATCTCAAGATGAGGGTATTTTTCTAGGTAAAAACCTGCGTCAAAACCGGCATCAAAATCTCCTAGTGCCACATGAGGAGTCAAGCTGGTTTCAGCAACTCGTTTTAGTGCAGCATCCAACACTACCAACAAAGCATCCTCACTAATAAAGCTATTTAGCAGATTAAACGAACAAGTAGCACCATTTGCAATAACGATGGCCAAGCTGCCCCTATGGATTGAATTCTGTACTTCTGCCAATGTTTTTCTTTAATCGTTCGTGCAAATGTAGCAGATTCGTATGTCAGTTATCTTTATTTATCGGCTAAAATTCACTCAAAAGCAGATTTACGCGATTATAATTTTACGCAACGAACGCTTAAACCATCTGTTTTGCTACGGTAATATCTCAATAATTTATCGTGATAATATCCCAATTGACGAACGTAGGCGCTATCTGTTGCACTTGCTGTTGTTGTCCACCAATAAGCATTCACTCCGGAATAACAGAAAACACTCGTTTCAAATTCACGGCAGCCACGCGGATAGCCAGAAAATTTACTTTCGTCTGATCCATTTCCATTGCTTATCCAATCGGTTTTTGATTTCATTTTTTTACCCGCGATATCTGCTCCGCCTAAATAATTCCCTAAACTTGTAAACGCGTCATCACTTGGTATTTTCCAACCAGCAGGCGCTAAACCACGCGGGTCATTAACTGCGTGCCAATTATATAACACTCCTTTATTAGGGTCATTCATAAAATAACACCACGCGCCAGTAGTTAATGTTGCCCATGCAGATCCGAACTGTGATTTTGGTATAATATCTCCATTTTGATATTTTGTCACTTTAAGGTTTTCTGTCATCCAAGTTTGGGACCCTATTGTCACGCTCCCATATGAGTTTCCCTCAATATCACTATACTTGCAACTTCCGTCATCAGAATTAGCTTTTTCAGCAAAATTTGTCGCCGTCGAATCGGTACATCCCCGCTTTGTGCATGATGACATAACGAGAGCTCCTATTAATACAAAGGACATAAATAAGGTTGACTTTTTCATAAAACAAGTTTTTTAAGTGAATAATTTTTGCGTTTCAAATCCAAAAGAAAAATAAATTTGAACTATCTCTCTATCAACGACTCGAATTTCAAATGGGTTGCCTTCTTTTCGCAACTCAGCTAATTTAATAGTTTTTTAATTTCATCTTCGATCTTTTCTTTGGTGTGATTTTTACCATGAAATCCAAAAACTTAAATTAGCCTTCTTATTTAGTTAACTTTAACTTTAAGCACCTAGGCTATTTTTGAAACATGAAAAGTTTCTTTCTTGCCTTTTGTCTCATTACTTCAATAGGATTTACGCAGACAATTAGTCGTGGTCCTTACTTGCAATCGCCTACGGAGAATACAATCACGATTATGTGGCGAACAGATATTCCAAGTAATTCGACCGTTTGGTTCGGACAAAATCAGCAACAATTAGCGCAAACTGCTACAGGAAATAGTAATACGACAGAGCATACCGTATTGATTTCGGGCTTAACTCCCAACACTAAATATTTTTATGCAGTTGGAAGTCAATCTATTTACGGTGGGAATACCTTGTCTCATTATTTTTATACCAATCCAGTGATCGGCTCACAGGATTCGTTGCGCGTATGGGCAATCGGTGATTTTGGGAAAGGAAATGCTGGTCAAATTGCTGTAAAGAATTCCTTTCTTTCTTGGAATAGTCAAAACAAAACAGATGTTTGGTTATGGCTAGGAGATAATGCATACAATGACGGTAAGGATAGCGATTATCAATCTAAAGTATTCGGTCTTGCAGGCTTTTCAGATATCTTTAGTTTTATGCCTTTTTGGCCAACCCCCGGAAATCACGATTACAACGAAGTATGGCAAGAAAGTGCTTTTTTAGGTATTCCTTATTCAAACATTCCCTTAGAAGATCATGAAGGGCCTTACTACAACATTGTTGATGTACCCACACAAGCAGAGGCGGGTGGTTTTCCGTCCAACCTCGAAGTGTTTTATTCTTTCGATTATGCAAATGTTCATTTTCTATCTTTAAATTCGGAAGTCTATGATTTTGCACAAACAGGGACCGGAATCAATCGAATGATAAATTACATCAATGATGATTTATCTCAAAACCAACAAGACTTCACCATCGCTTATTTTCACCAACCGCCCTATTCTAAAGGATCACACGATTCTGATGATTTGTATGAGGATGTGATGCGTACGATGAGAGAAGAAATTATTCCGGTGCTGGAATCGCATGATGTTGACCTTATTGTATGCGGTCATAGCCACGTATTCGAACGAAGCTTTCTGATAAAGAATCATTACGGAAAAAGTGATACGTGGGATCCAGCGCAGCATTTGGTGAATGGAACAAATGGTAATTTTTCCGCAGGAAATGCCTATATTAAGGATAAATACAATCAACAAAATGATGGAGCGGTTTACGTTGTCTGTGGTCATTCGGGGAGTGAAAATTCGGATGGAACGATGGACCACCCTGTTTTCTGCTATGACGACAATGGAGCGGGTGTAATGGGGTCCTTCGTAATTGATATTTATAGGAATCGTTTGGACGGAAAATACTTGCGTTCAAACGGCACAATTCAGGATCATTTTACGATATTGAAAAAGAACCTAGCGGTAGAAAATACCATTGATACCCTATGCCTAGGGAATTCTATGATGTTACAAGCTCCCTTGATCGGGGGGTCGGATTCGTTGGTTTTTTCATGGGAAAATGGATTACACACTAACCAATTGTGGAGTGTCGCTCCGGTGCAAACAACCAATTATACCCTTCAAACAACCGATTTACTGAGCGGACAAGTTGTGATTTCTTCGCACCAAGTGGTCGTAGAGAATTGTATTAGTAATATCATTGAAACTGCCATGCCATTTACGATTGCTCCAAATCCAGTGCATTCGACCTTGCAAATAACAGCTTCGACTGAAATACTAAGCGTACGATTATTTGATATGGCAGGATTGGAAGTTTTAAACAATAAACCCAATACCACAAACACCAACATCGATGTTTCGAGACTTAAGGAGGCATCTTATATTGTTGAGGTGCTGATTAACGATCGTGTTTACCGAAAAAATATCATCATCGCCCACTAGTTCTTACACCCTTTGTTTTTATCTAGATCTTGGCTTGAAGAAAAACATCAATTCAATACAGAAAGTAATTCAGTTGCCTTAGCAAGGCTTGCAGAAGGCCATATACAACTATGAAACACGGATTTTGGGGGTGGGCTTACTTTCCGGCTGGGATTATTAAGAATGTTTATGCTTGTTTGCAATGAAGGGCTTGAGGGAGTATTTTAAGGAATTTATTTAAACGCTCGTCAAATAAGCATAAATTCCATCTTCTACGGTGGTGTTCATTTTGAAATCGATTTTTACAACGGAAACATCATTGCCATTGTCATCTTGCATCATTGTTTCTTCGAAACTCTCATCGATTGGAGTGACATCTCCCATGAAGTAAAATTCTAAACCTTCATCATTACTTTTTTTAATGAATAATGGTAATCGCGTATTATTATTTATTGCGTTTCTTATTGCTATAACATCAGGACTCGTCAATCGTCTTTTATTTTTGGACATCCATTCAAATTTAGAAGGACTCACAAATTTATCTTCATACTTTGTTGTACTGGAAATATTCTCATTTTTTTTATAATTAACAAAAATAGGGCAGTTGCTTTTGTCTGAAGCAATGATATATCCACCTACGTTTTGTGCTAAGGGGTTTTGTGCCCAGTTTAGAATGCGGAAGACATCTTTACGAGTATATTTTTGGTACAATTCAAAACCATCAATAAATTTTGTAGGCTTGTGTTTGGTATCGTAAGTTTTTATGGCAAATGCAATGTTATCCAATAAGAAATCTTTAAAAACATCCTGTTTCAATAAAGAATGGAAGTCTTCCTCAATTATCAATTTTCCTTCTTCTTCTCGAATGATATTTAGCCCATAAATTTCGCGAGCAGATTTTAGTTTTTTGTCTTTGTTCTCTGTTACAAATTCAAAGTTCAAATTTCTCACACAAGAATTAAGGGTATTATCAGAAAGAATATAAGCGTATTTATTTTTTATTTGAGTTTTAAATTCATTTAAATCAACGGATTGCTCGAGTAGTAAGTTTTTTAATAAAAGAGTTTCTTCTATGCGTTTTGAATTGTTAATTTCATTGGAAAAAAGCTCTAGTAATTTCTTTTGTTTCTCATTAATACGACCGCTAAAACCTGCTTCTTGTCCTGCTATAAAATTGAAATAGGATTTAGAATAATTGACATACAATTGAGGGTCACGTGAGCCATGGTCTATAAAATCAATCATCATTGGTATTCGTCCCATCTTACGCTTGAGTAAATTGTAATCCTGGACCAAATCTTTTTTCAACTGCATGTTCGCAGAGTCGATTGACTCAAAAATCTTGTCTTTAGAAATTCGATCGAAATTAATAGTTGAACACCCTGGAATTAAACTGCTTCCGCTAGCAATAAGTTTTCGTAAAGCATCTTTGTTGTATGATCTATCCCCGTAAAGTGCAATTGGAACTAAATAGTTGTTGTTGTAATTCCCAATGAAGTCGATTACTGTTAAGTAGTCTTTAGAATTAACTTTTCTTAAACCACGTCCCAATTGCTGAACAAATATGATGGCAGATTGTGTGGGCCGAAGCATAATGATTTGGTTCACACTTGGGATATCAATTCCTTCATTGAAAATATCCACGGTAAAAATGTAATCCAGTTTTTCCGATTTATTTTCGCTTTCTAATAAGTGAATCGATCTTTGACGTTCTGCTTCAGAACTATCACCTGTTAAAGCTACTGTTTGAAAACCACGATTATTAAATTCATTCGAGAGCTTAATTGAAATCTCATTGTTAGAGCAAAAAATTAATCCTCTAACATTCCCGTCATCACAGCCATAGCGTTTGGCAGTTTCGATAATCCGGTTAACGCGTTCTTTAGCGGTCAAGTGATTGAAATCTGTTAATTCATCCACTTCCTGATTATTTATTGTTAGGTCTGTGACTCCATAATAATGAAATGGGCTCAGCATTTCTTCCGCCAATGCCCTGTGTAAACGAATTTCGTAAGCAATGTTGTTATCAAACATCTTGAAAATATCGTCACCATCAGTCCGTTCAGGAGTTGCTGTCATTCCTAAAAGAAACTTAGGTTTAAAATGATTCATTATTCGCTGATAAGAATCTGCTGCAGCACGATGCGTTTCATCAATTACTATATACTCAAAATGATTTGGCTCAAAATTGTTTAGATGATCTTGTTTTGAAATGGTTTGAATGGTTGAGAAAAGGTAATCCGCGTCCATTTCTTTTCGCTTACCTGAATAGATGCCCATTTTTATATCGGCACTCAATAAATTTTTAAATGTTTTCATTGCTTCTTCCGCAATAGTTAAACGATGAACGATAAACAAGAACTTTTTTGGTTTTACCTTTTGAACATCAAATGCGGAAAGATATGTTTTACCTGTTCCAGTCGCAGAAATCAGTAAGGCTTTTGTCTTACCAATTGCTCTTAAATGTTCAAGATTAGCAAGCGCCTCTATTTGCATGAGGTTAGGAGTTACTTTTAAATCTTCAAATGATTTTCTTCTCTCCTTTATTTCTCTTTCAAATTTGGTCCGTGCTCGCCAGAGTAAATCGTATTCAATTAAATATCCTTCTTCGACTTTTTGAGCGACTTCAAATTCTTGCCTAAATTCTTCTACAGCAACACCTATTAATTCACTCTGATCCGTTGCGGAAATCTTTAAATTCCATTCTTTATTAGTACTTAATGCTGTTTGGGTAAGATTACTACTTCCAATGATTAAATCAAATACATTTCCTTTTCTGAACAAATAACCTTTCGAATGAAAATTACCTTCTGTTGCAATCCTTAATTCAATGTTCTTGAATTGCTTAATTCTTCGTAAGGCTTCAGGGTGCGTGAAGTTTAGATACTGCGAAGCTAGAATTTTTCCTTTGATATTGTTTTTCTCTAATTCAATGAGGGTATTCATCAATGCAGCAATTCCGCCAGTAGTAACAAAGGCAACTGAAAACCAAAATTCATCACATTGTTCCAATTCGCGAATAATAGTCGATAATACCTTTTTGCCTTGTTCTGAATTATTGGTTAATAATTCTGGTCGATACGCTTTATTGGATTGTATGAGTTGATCTACAAATCCAGTTTGAATACTATTAGAAAGCGATTGACGAATGTCCATGTTATGAATTTATCAATTGCTCAACAATTGGTAGGTCGGCAGCAGCCCAATCAAGTGTTTCTAATTCAGAAACAGCAAGCCATTTGTAATCAATATGCTCAGATAAAAATACTTCGGTACTTAGACATTCAGAAATAAAGCTATGCATTGTTAAGTTGAAATCAGGATACTCATGCTCCACTGTTTTAAGTTGCTCTCCAGGAATAATATCCATATTTAATTCTTCTTTTATTTCACGAATAATGGTTTGTTTTTTAGTCTCGCCATCTTCCATTTTTCCTCCTGGAAATTCAAATTTCTTAGAAATATATTCGAGTTTATTCTCACCGCGCTGCACGCATAATATTTTTTGATTGTGCATAATAACTGCAGCAACAACTTCGACTTTTTTCTTCTGACTTTGCATTGAAGCTAAGGTAATTAAATAATTGAAATGTGACTACTTTTTACTCCTCCTCCATATACCGAAACCCATTATTACTTGCAATCATCAGCATTGGTTCAATCGTTTCTCTGTATTTGTCTTTCGAGAAATCTAGTGTTGGGAAAATGGATAAATAATCTTCTAGGAATTTATTTTTGGGGTTCAACTGTTTTACAATCTTAACTCCTTCTTTTTGAACTTCGAAAAAGTTATCAAAATAGCTGTCTAAATTCGGCAGTTTATCACTTTTTATGCTGTTAAAATTGGGGTCTGTACTTCCCTCAATACTTATCGATTGTACTTCTGGAAATAAACGTTGATAATGTGCTTTCCACTCCATTCTTGAATATCCACCTGCACTAGAACACTCTTTACAAGGAGACGAATTTGTGGAGCAATTTGAACTTGATAAAAGAGAATAAAAGTTTACCTTTGAAATATGAAAGCTATAACCAAACTTGATGATTTTTGGCTTATTCTAAAGATGTTAATGACAGCCTTTAGAAGTTTTAATTTATGGGAATCGTTTAAGGAATCTCCACTCTTATACGTTTCTTTAGCTTGTGTGGTATTAATTCTAATATTCATAGTTAGAGATTTAAAAGAGACTCACAAAGAATAAAAGTTATTTTTACTTAAAAAAAGAGGTATAGCATAAAAGCATTCACGATGTTGAATCTCTTCACAGCCTCAAAATTTGCTAGAGAATTTAATTTTCCACTGGGGGCAGGTAATTTGAAAAAAACACACCTTACTTGCTGTTCTTAGATTTTAAAGTTACTTCTTTTGCATGTTTACCTACTAACCAATAATAGATGAGAATAAAGCTAAAAAACCCTAAATTTAAAAAAATATCATAAAGTGCATCGTCAAAACCAAAACCAATAGAAAGCATAACAAAGACAAAAATTGCGAGTAAAATAAATGGTGACAATCTTATACCAATTACCCAACTTAGCGAAAAATACCGTTGTAAAAAATAATTTCCATTTGAGCCACCATTTATTTTGAATATGTAATAAGTCCCGAGTATTGAAATTCCAGATTCTATTATAGCCGAATAAACATCCCAAATATCGTTTTCAATTTGATGATAAAAAGGAAATGAAGTTAAAATATAAACGATAGAAGAACAAATAGAAAACACGAAAATATATTTAAATTGATCGTTTTCAGAAACAGCATTATTAATTAAATCTTTTTTTAGATTGTCAATTTTCCAAAAGTACATACAAGTTGCTTTTTAGTTGGGATAAAAATTAAAAGTTTATTTATTAAGATGGTTTATTACTATAACCCCCCCCCCTTATTTAGGACAGGGGTAATTCAAATATAGGTTTATTTTTGGTAATCGTATTAATTGGATTAAAATATTTTCTCATACAAAATGACCTCGCCAAGCGGTTGACTTGAAATGTCAAACTATTTTTTGGGTATGTTTTTTCATAACAATCATTAAATCACAAAAATCACAGTTCAGACACTTTTCCTGTTCATTCATCAACTGTCTGTACTATGTTTGATTTGATTTTTGTGATTCGGGTGATTTGTATTTTTTATTTGTTAATCGTTTAAAATTTAGACTATTTTCTCCAAAGTTAATTAGCAAACCAATTTCTAAATTGTATGCTTCCAAATAATTAATGGCTTGAGCTAAATGAACATCTTCCAGCTTGGTTTTAGCTTTTAATTCCACTGAAATAACACCTTCCACCAAAAAATCAACTCGCCTTGTGCCAATCCGCTCTTTTCTGTAAAAAATAGGCATTTCAAATTCTCTACTAAATTCAATTTCCGCCAAATTCATTTCAATGGCTAATGCTCTTTGGTATATAACTTCTTGAAATCCATTACCCAAAATTTTATGTACCTCCATTGAACACCCAATAATTTTGGAAGTTAATTCTGAATATTTATACGCTTCCTTTATCATATTAAATTGACTGAATGGTGATTGATTTGATTTTTATGATTAGGATGATTTATTTTCTCCTCTAACGTATGAAAAAACTTTTCATTTCCTTTCTTCCTTTTTTTCATAACAATCTTTAAATCACAAAAATCACAGTTCAGACACTTTTCCTGTTCATGTCTATCAAAAACCTCTCAGCCGGCCACAAAACCTAATCCTAAATATGCTCTTATAAGCTGTTTTTGATTGTTTTGATAAAATCTCCAGTTACCTTTTTTATTTCTAAATATTTTTCTGACTTTTCATTGGTAGGTTCTTTCAAGTATAAAGCTCTATTTATTTCAAGCATTATGGTCTGAACGTTTTTGTTCCTATTATAATGCTCCATTGGAACTATTGAGCCTTTGTATGGCCAATCAATTCCTAATGTGTAACCTGCATTTTCAAAGAATGATATTGACAAGTCAATTAAATTTTTTGGGGTATGAAAAGAATCAGTTCCGATATTAAAATCAGGTCGATTTGGATTTTTGTCTAGGCTTCTCTTTAAAGGATGGCTGGGATATGAATGACAATCTATAATCAAAGCCTTTCCAAAAAGATTCAATTGGTTATTTACTGCTTCACTAAATTTATAATGATGTTTCCAGTAAAACTCATTCAAAACCCTTTCTTTTAATTCTGGTGTTACTCTTCTTATAACTTCTCCATCATCATTTTTCTCATATAGAACGCCCATTCCAAATTGGGCCATGATTTCTTGTGCATCATCCGAGAATCTTTCGGCGTCGCAAAATATTCTAGAGAATTCCGCCTTTATCATTTCGTCATCAATGGAATAAAAAAGGTCATCAGTATACCAATCAGTTAACTTTAATATTTCTTTCGCTAAGGAATTTGCATCAACAAGATATCCCTCCATAGTAGGAATGTTTATTGATGAATGCGGTATGTGAAGTATAAGTTTTTTTTCCAAATTCATCACATCCATTGTTTGATTCTTTGAAACACTTGCTCATTAGCATTCCATCTTTGCAAGTTTAAGCTGTTCACGTGGCCCGACAGCATCGATTTTGAGATGATAAAATGTAAATGACCATCAGGGATGGGGTCAAGCACCGAATACTTCGGGGAGATGCCGATGTGTGATGCCCCCAGAAATATCGGCAACCTGTGAGCTTCTTGCTCTGCAAACTCAGCCAGCGTTACCCTTTCCACCAAACCTTCGGGATAGTGGAAAGGGATTGGCGCTTCAACGCCGCCTTTCACAGGCCATTTCATCGTCAAATGTCCCCAAGTGGGATCTTTCATCATCCGGTAAAAACACTTTTTGGAAGTTTCAATGTTGTGAATCTCGCGTTCATTCAATGTTAGATCGCATCGATGCGTTCCAATTGATTTTTGTCCCTTAAACAAAGCTAATCAAGTTATTTCCCTCAACTTTTATTGAACTTGTAACTCCTTTATCGTTAGACGCTTTGTAGAGTGCAAGCAAACGAAGCCCTTGTTGATGAACACCAAATAATCCGGTTTTTTTGGCGGAAATATTTGCGTTTTCAAGTTCTAAGTCGCTAAGTTTCATAAATTCATTGTAATAATTTATAAAAAAATCTTGATCCTCTTGTCGAGGGATGTATAGGTGTCCACTAATCATAGTTGTAAATTTTAATTGTAAAAGTTTAGGATAATTTATCAAGATGCTCAACACTTAGATGCTCAAGTTCATTAGGTGAGAAGTTGAGCGGCCAGGGCATCATTAAGATAAATGATGCTTGAGATTGAATCATAAATGCCCCCTCATTCCTGTTTTTACTAATGGTAGCTCCAGAAAACCTTCCATCTTTTTTGAATTGAAGAACCATGCAATCGGATTGGTGGCTCAAATTCAAAAGCGTTGTCAATCCCTGGTGGTTTACCTCCATAAAAAGGGGTAATTCAATTGAGTAGGTTGGAAGCATCGCTTGGTTAGTAGTAACCTCCATCTTTTTTGCCTCTACAGGCAATGTTTTGCCATTTTTAAAATTTAAAACAACTGTTTTTTTCATACAAATAGTATTAATAATTAAATTAAATTATTTGTATTTCGATTAAAATTGGAAACCAACGTTAATTTTGACTTTAAAAGCCCGTATCGTTTTACCACCGCGGTGTCTTCACTCGGTTGGTACCATTTAAGGTTCGAAATACACGTCCAAATTAATAAAAATAACTAAAATGGTTACAAAAAATTACAAAAAATCCTAAGAAAATTATTGTTATTTCTAAATATAATTTTGTAACTATACTTGAATTTAATGGTTGGAATTTACTAATAGTAAAGTAGTTAATACGATTACCAAAATAAAACTATATTTGATTTGTAAGTGCCCTAAATAAGGGGGGTATAAGAAGAAAAATTAATTGTGCGGGAATACTGTAAGCAACTTTGCACGTTGTTTTTAATCCTATTATTTTTCTTTCAACTTGTTTTAAATCGAAGAGTACTTAAAAAGTAATAACGCTCTATGTTATTAAATTAAAATTCTTTAAAATATTCTTGATGATTAAGTTTAGAAAAGAAAGTTAAAACTCTAATTTTTATCGCTTTTTAGTATTTCCTTCTTATTAATTGTACTGTAATCATTTGAATAAATTAAAATCCCATTTATTAATTTCTCTGACTTGTAAGTTTTTTCAATATAAACAATTTTATCAGGTAATCCTGAGTCATACAGGGTGGTCGCTAATGGTAATCCTTTTTTAGATTTGAAATAGAAATTTTCGTCAGAATCAATATATATAGGTTTAGTAACGTTTGAACTATATTCTATTGAAACTAAAATTGAATCATTTGTTTCAATTTTTAATTGTGCTTTTGTATTTAGATAAACATCGAAAGATGCAAAACTTTTTTTAGGTACCCAATGCAATATTGGGAAAAACGAATTTGAAGGATTACCTTCTTTATCAAAATTCAAAGTCGAATTTCCTTTAGTAAGCGAAGTTAATTTATCCTTGTTTTGTATAATATATTCCTCCAAAATATTTGAGTAAAGAATAATTGTGTCAGAACCAAATTTTTCATCTAATTTTTTTTGAATCAAATTTTTTAATTCTGCTTCTTCCCAATTTAATAATTTGTATTCATTAGCTGCTTCTTCCAATAAATTTTTCTCTAATAATAGATTTATTTTTTCTTTGGCTTCGATATCAGGATCTGTCATGACAGATCGATCTGTCATTTTTAAAATATCGTTACTTATTTTTTCTAAATAATCGTAAACACCATCTGTTTTATTTTTATAATTAAATTTTAACTTTTCTAAATCTTCATAAAAAATCCCCCACATTTCTGGATTTCCATCATAAATAGTAGATTTTTCAATTCCGCCTTTTTGTTCAATGTCAATTAATATATCTAATACCAATAGCGTCCTAAACGTTTAAATAAAAACAAAAATAAAGAGGGAGAATCTCGTATCTCAAATTAACTTTGAGTTGCACAACTAAATCACCCCCTCTTATGACAAATATAACTTTGTTTTCCCAGATTATTTCAAAATTAGACCGGTCAAAATTCAACAAACTTGTCAAAGTCAAGCAAACTGATAAACATTGCAAAGGATATACTAGCTGGACACATTTAGTTTCAATGCTTTTTTGCCAGTTCGCAAAGAGTCAATCGGTTCGAGATATTAGTAATGGCCTTCGTTCAGCAACAGGCAATCTGAACCATCTTGGTATTGATCGTGCGCCATCGAAATCATCAATTAGCTATCAGAACAAGCATCGAAATCACGAATTATTCAAAGAGTACTATTTTCAACTCTTAGAAAGTTTAGGACAGCACCCAAAATTTAAACAGGTAAAATTCCGTATCAAGTCAAAAATATTCTTGCTTGACTCGACAACAATTAGTTTATGCTTGAGTCTTTTTGATTGGGCAAAATACAAAACAGCAAAAGGCGCTGTTAAAATGCACACACTCCTTGATTTTGATGGAAATCTACCCGCTTATGTTAACATTACAGACGGTAAAACTGCTGATAATAAAGGAGCCAGTGACATACCACTACTAAAGGGTAGCGTTATTGTAGCGGATAGGTTTTACAATGATTTCCCACTTCTAAACGTTTGGGACAGCAGGGGTGTATTTTTTGTAATTAGACACAAAGAGAACCTGCAATTTGAAACGCTGAAAGAAAATAATCTGCCAGATAACAGACACCAGCACATATTAAAAGATGAAATCATTTGTTTAAAAAATGAATCGTCCAAAAGTAAATATCCAGGTAAATTAAGACGCGTATCGGTTTGGGATGACGAAAACAAACAAGTCATTGAACTTATTACAAACCAATTTAATTGGTCGCCTAATACTATAGGAGAACTCTACAAAAGCAGATGGCAGGTGGAGATTTTCTTTCGTGACATCAAACAATTGCTGCATATCAAATCATTCATTGGGACAAGTGAAAATGCAGTGATGGTACAAATTTGGACCGCTTTGATAACAATCCTCATCTTAAAAGCATTAAAAGCACAATCTCAATTTGGATGGTATCTTTCTAATTTAGTTGCATTTATACGATTGAATCTTTTTGTCAAAATAGATCTTCAACTATGGCTTGATAAACCCTTTCAACAGCACATTGAACCACCACCAAAAACAATACAGGGGGTTCTGTTTTAGAAAAACAGGAAAATAATGCTTGATTATCAATAAAATCGTTAAATTTGATTGTC
>JAPLEV010000047.1 GCA_026391005.1 Flavobacteriia bacterium
TGGTCCTTTACCGTAATCGTATTCTGGGGTATCAACAAACCCATTTGAAAGAATGCTAGCAAGTGTTGAACTTGTAAATTCAGTAGGACGATTTCCGTTACCATAACCATCAACACGTGTTATTTTTGGTGATGAACCGTATTCTATTAATTGACTAGTACCGTCTGCTTCAGGCATAGGATTATGCGGAACAGCAGAAGTTGCACTAATTGCTGTACCATCATAGTTTAAGCGTGATGAAATATATGGGATTTTTTGCCCGTCTAAGGATAATGGATCGTTAGGATCATACTTTTTAAATTCGTTAAAAGCATATGCAACAGCAACATAATAATACGTTTTATGATTTACCAATTGACGTGCACCTTGTGCAAAGGCATCTTCAGTAACTCTAAATGAGTGCCTAATACCCGTGTTTTGGCCATCAACTTTTTCAACAGGGACAGCGAATCCGAGAGCTTCATCAAAAACAAAATTGATGAGACGATCTTGATTATTCTTAATATCACACTGAGCAACCAATCTCGCTTTCGTTGGATCATCGATATCAGATACTGAAACATCTTGACTTTTCAATTGAAATATTTGATATCCTTCAAAACGATATACTCTATCAACCGTTGGATCAGGAATATTTATTTCATCTTCCTCGGCATATGCTTCTTGATAATTATTAGAAGATGAAGGGTTCTCAAGCATTAAAATCAATTCATTTTCTAGCTCTTGAATGGTAATTTTAGGTGCATCAGGAGGCGATAATATTTTAAAACAAGCATCAAATAAAGCTTGCGCTTTTGTATCAGCTCTTTTCATTGCTTCTACCGAAGCCATTAGATCACCATCCGTACTTCTTCCATAAACGATACCAACAGTAATGTTATTAACCGCTCCTGGCTTGAGTGTAAATGGACCTGCAGACTGAACAAAACGACGGTCACCAGTAGGGTTATTACTGGTGGCCTCATCCCAACCATTTGGAAACTGACCAGTCATGTCAACGCCTCCAGTAGACCATGATAAGGGATCTGATGTTCCCGGAAACATATAATCAGATAATTGTTGTGTAGAGGTTCCATTCCCGAGACCACCATAATACATTTCTGAGCCGTTAGCCCATTGTCCTTCCATGAAGTTATAATATTCTGCCGCTGGCCCTGGATCATTATAAGGATATGCAGCAGTCGAAGTATAGTAAGTAAATCTTCGCATACCAAATCGCTCATTGTCGACAATTCCATCGGAGTAACCAATACCGATGCCTTTATATACAATCCCATTGTTAGCCAAGGCATCAACAACAGTTGGTACAATATTCGTTTGAGTTGCTTGATCGAAATAAGGACCAGGATTATCTATGCCATCGCCATCTTGGTAAGGACCTTCGAAAAAGTCACAACCAATTGCGGGTGGATTGTCTCCATATCCTAATTTACCACCATCGCTTTCATCAAAAAGATCACCATTGTACATGTATCCTAGTCCTCTTGAAACATCACAACCGGCGTAGTCATCGGCATAATTTCCAACATCAGCATCTAGGTATTGAGCGAAATAGGTATCATAAAGCGTTTGTGTACCTCTGTTAATTAATTCATAGTTATAAAAAGTCATTCTATTTACCTCATCATTGGTGGCAAATGAAAAAGCTTGTGCACGGATTTCCATACCAATTGGATCCCCGTTTGTTTCTGTATGGATGTTTCCTTTATCGTTAAATACCCACCAATGCGTTTCATCACCATAAAGTGAAATCCGTCGGTCGAAACCACACTGGATATCATCGCGATCTAATATATCATCGTACCATGGGTGGTCTCCATTATCAGGGTTATAGTTTCCATCACCATCACGATCATAGTAAGGCGCTAAGAAATAATCTTGCCCTAAAGACACGTCACCGTGAGCAGGCCAGCCGTAGATCCTATTTAATTCATCATTAGAAGGTGGAATAATATCATCACACCCCTCTGTTACTATTCCTGCATTACATTCATAGAATATATTGAAACGTATTACTTCCGCTTTGCGTATCGTATAAAATTGATCGTAAGCAATGCATTCATTTGGATCTATATTCGCCTCGCCAAAATCCCTAACTGCGTTATCTCCAACAGGGAATAAGGGATTATAATTCCCACTTCCAGGATTAACGGTCAGTGGACCAGGCCAGAAGTCATTACCTGTACGATAGCGCAACGCTGCTAATTTGAGCTGACCATTGACATCAGTACCACCCATCCAGAGTGCGCCGGCAAAAATAGCAAAACGATTACTTCCTCTCGGAACCTCGTATGCCGCAACACCTGCCTGTCTATTTTGAAACATACTTCCTCCTTGTTCAATTAATGCAGAAACATCATTAAACTCCATTATTAACTTGGCAGTTGCAGGACTACAATTAGCCCCTTTTGGCTTTCCTGGTTTACCGTCTTTATCTCCAGGGCCATAATAAGCTAGGGCGCTTGAAAAAAAGAACCCAACACTTACAATGGTTATAATAAATTGCTTTTTCATAGCTATTCTATTTCTTTATTTAAAAATCAAATTTTATTCCCAGACGAATTGTTCGTGGGGAACTTATATTAAATGCATTCTGCACCTTCATTGAATAATAATCACGGAAAGACTGCTCATCTGTTTGATTCTGAATAGATGTTTGACTCGCAGCAGCTGCTAAATATCCATCATCATCCCAATTTCCAGTTGCCCTGTAGACACCTAGTAAGTTAAACTGATTCAATAAATTTGTTACTCGAATATAAAAATTTAAATAAGCGAACTTATCTTTATCATCTTTAGAGGCAAGTTTGATGTTTAAGGTACGATCTAATTGCAGATCCAAACGATAGGACCAAGGAAGACGTGAACCATTTAAAGTACCGCTAATACCTGCATTTAAATTTCCAATTCCCTCATCCGTAATAAACGTTTGAGCAGAATAAGGTGACCCGGAATATATATTAGTAAATATATTTAACCCCGTATTTTCAAATATGTTAAAATCCCCAATTTTTGGACCGTTATAATCTTCGCCCTCTCCATATCGGTAATCAAATGTAATTGCAAAAGCGTGACGTTGGTCATAGGAATAAGGGAAGATGTTTCTTAAATTTGGAAGACCGGCATTAATTAGTGCCCCCATTGAAGTAGCGTCTGACCCAGTTCCATCAGCAAATTGCAAGGTATAGTTCGCAGTCATTCTGATATTACCCGTTTGTCTTAAATCATACGAAATAGTCATTCCTTTAACCGTACCAAAATCGCGATTACCAAATGTTTTGTAGGTAGCTGGGTACGCTTCAAAAACATTTACAAGTTGAACATTATTTCGTTGTTCACGATAAAAAGCAGATATTTTAACTGAAGACGTTCGTGATAAAACTTGTTGAAAGCCCAATTCATAATCTACTGTTGTTTCAGGTTTTAAGTTCGAATTTTCAATTACTGCACTTCTAGATTGAATGAATTGATAATCAAAAGGATCAAATCGGAAGCCCGATGTTGGTCTTTTTGTTAAAACATCGTAATGAGCGAAGAAAGATGCTTCCTCTGATATAGGAAAAGAAAACGCAATTCTAGGCATTATATTCACTTGAGCTTTATAATCCTCAAATGCTGTTTGGTCAGGGGTAACATCTTGAGGATCAAGCAACCAAGGGGCAATTCCTGCAGCACCTTTAATAACCTTCGGATCTTCAATATTTGTTCCTTGTGCATTGTACCAATTTGTTTCGGATCTAAATCCATTAATTGAATTTGGGTTATTTACATCATTCACGTAAACAATATAATCATCGCCCATACTTTCAGGGATATCAACCCAAGAATATAAATTTGGATCATCTAACTTCAGCGCCTTTGCTTCTTTTACTGTTCGAGCATTGTAAAAAAGATAAGGGTCTTTCAATACTGGTTGATTTGCATCGAATACATCTACACGAACGCCAACGTTAAAAACGATATCTTTAAAGGCAAATTTATCCATTAGATAGCCTGCCATATATACTGGTTGAAAAGAACCAACAAAGCGCTTATAATTTCCGTTTTCATCATATTCATTAAAGTATTTAGTAATATCAGTTGCACCACTCACCTTTTTTCCAGTGTGGTCGTAGCCATAATAAGATACAAATGAGTTTCCACCATTTAATAATTCATCTGGAGAAAACATATCTAGGGAATAAAGATTAGGATCATATTGATCAATATCAACGTAATCTTGACCCGTAGGATCGAGACCAAGTTTATTTCGCAAGTTATAATCGAAGAAGGTCTGATTATCATTGTATTCCTGACCACCATAATTTCCAATAATACCATCATCGTTGTAATCAATATTATTTGCGATTTCATTGTAAGCATTACCTGAATTTAATCGCTCGTAGGTAATTGCTTTAAAAGATCCTGAATCAGTTACAACACCGCTATTTAAATTCAATTCCTCAATGTGAAAATTTGCCAATTGCCTTGCGATTGTCCAAATACCAATTGGACCGTTGGTTCCACCACCGGTAGTTGTTCCAGACCCCCATCCTCTATCAACGCGTTGTTCGAACTCAAAGCCCAAAGAAATATTGTGATCGCCTATATTTAGCGAGCCTGCTCCAGTTATACGGAATTGGTCGTTTTCAGATTTGCCAAAGTAATTATAAGGAGAACCTATGTTGCTCCAAATTCCATATACACCTTGCGGTGAATCACCATTTCTTAGCGCATTTCCTTGTTGAATTTGAAATAAATTTTCGTAATTCCCAATTGCAGATTCTGAATAGATATTATAGTACTGAGAAGTAATTGAAGCTAAGGCTTCATTAGTTGATGATGCCTCAAAGTCAACTCTTTCGTCTCTAAATCCATCATGAACATACGTCTGCGTATTTTGATTGAAAGCATAAGATGGTCGGCGGGTAGTTGTAAATTTACCAACATGTCCATAATTAAATATATTGTACATGTGCTTTGGATCAAATACATCGCTTTTTGATTTAGAATAATCAACCATGATATTATACATGGCAGATCTAATTTTAGAGCTACTTCCCTCCCTTTCATTATTAAAACGTTGGGATAATTTACCGTAAACGCGGTAATCTAAATTCTCAGAAACGCCATAGTTTTGAAAGTTTAATAAAGAACCTGCATAGGAATAATTTGTACCATTACTATAATTCAAAGATCCACCAAACTGAACATTCACAGATGGCCCGGTATTTACATCTATTTTTCCTTGTGCTGAAAAAACTGTATTTCTTGCATTCATTCGCCAGTCCACCTTTTCGAAATCATCTTGGCGCAAAAACAAGGCATTATGAAACGTTCCGAAGCCACTTGAAGTTGGTCTTAATGGATTTGCTAGTAATTCATCTCTAACAGTCTTTTTAATCCTATAATTTCCTCCAGCAAGTGGTCTGCTATCTAATTGATCTGTTAAATTGGCAGAAAATAAAAAACCGAGTTTAGGCTTTGTTTTTTTACCCGTAGAATCCCTTTGCATCCAGAGTGGGCCAGATAACATTCCTTCCACTAAGTTATAGCCAAATTTATCAAGACCAATTACTTTTCCGTCATAACCATCAGGATCTGATCCATTAATATACACCCCGGAAGAAACAACCTCCATACTACCAAAATAGACAGCGGATGGACCTCTTGTCGTTACCGATATAATTCCGCCGGTGACATCGCCATAATTAGCAGGAACACCACCCGTTATAACGGAAACTTCCTCAAGCGCTGACTTTGGCAAATTAGCAGAACCACGAACTTTGATTCCATCAATATAAAAATAGGTTCCATCTTCTCGAGACCCTCTAACTGAAATTGCCCCAGAACCTTCATTTGTATTAACCCCCCCAACTGAAGACGCTACACCTGCAGCTGACCGCACGGGTAACCTAGAAATATCCTCTCTACCAATTGTTGCTCCTGAAGCTCCACCATCTTTATCGATGAGGGGTATTTTGTAATAAGTAACCTTTATTTCTCCTATATCAACTATGTTTTTTGGTTTGGCTAAAACTAAATTATCAAGAAATGTAAATTTATCTGGAGAAACAGTTACCCCTTCGGTAACAGATGGCTGGTAACCGTCTTGATTTCTAACTTCTACATCGTAAACTCCAGGAAGAACACCATTAATTTGAAATTTTCCTTCAAAATCTGTATTAGCGGCTCCTTTAATTGAGCCGTTTTGCATTAGCAGAACCTTACTTATTGGCAAAGGTTCACCAGAAACTTCGTCTTTTACAGTACCCTTAACTGTACCTAAACCCGACTGAGAAAAAGAGTAAGATCCTAAAAATAAGAAACTTACTAAAAGTAGTTTTGATTTACCAAGCATATTTCGAATGTATAAATTCACCATAATGACCTAAATTAATCTGTAAATATATAAAAAAAAACTTTTTTTAAAGACTGAATAAATAAATTTTAATCTTGAACATTTAATATTGAACTTTGTGCAAAAGATAGAAAGAAAAATTTGGAAACAGTTAACTTACTAAAAGATTACTTTCAAGAAATTGGAGAAGGAGAAGTTGAGATAACTCTTTTTCATTTTTCCGAAATTAAAAACATCGAGGAAACCTTTCTTTTTCCTATCGAACAAGCTGAACTTGCCCTGCTAAAAAACCAAAAACGGCAACGGGAGTTTTGCGCTATACGTTGCATACGGAATAGAAAAAACCTTCCATTTCCGATTCTATATAGCGCAATAGGCGCACCCTATTTTAATGGAATTCCAAAAAAGATATCTATTAGTCATTCCAAAGAATTGGCTGTCTTTGCAATTTCACCATTTAAAGTAGGTGTTGATGTAGAGCCCATGACAGAAAGAATCATCAAAATAAAGGATCGTTTTACAACATCTTCTGAAATTGGTTTGTTTAATTACAATCAAATTAAAACTTGCACCATTATATGGACGATTAAGGAAGTCCTTTATAAATTATCCGGGTTGAAGAATGTAGATTTCTTGAAAGAAATGAGAATTATTAATTTAAAAAACAACCAAGCAACGTGTCAATTTATGACTGAATATGGTCAGCGGCATGTTAAAATTAAATTTCACGAAATGGCAAATTTTATTATTAGTTTTAATCCCTTAAGTTATTATGAAAGCTGATATATTAACTAAAATATCTGAAATTAAAAATGCAGTTGCTATTTTAATAGACCCAGAGAAATTTTCTACATTACCTCACCTATCCTCTTTTCTCGAGAAAATAAATGCTGCTAAACCAAATTTCATTTTTATCGGCGGAAGCACCGTAACCAGAAAGGATTTTAATCAATGTATAAAAGAAATTAAAGCAAAAACGGCCATTCCAATTGTTATTTTCCCTGGCGCGAGTCATCAAATCAGTAAAGAGGCAGATGCAATTCTTTTTTTATCCTTGCTATCAGGGAGAAACCCAGATTATTTAATTGGCCACCATGTGCAAGCCGTTGATGAATTAGAAAAAATGGACATTGAAATAATCCCGACAGCATATTTGCTAATTGATGGTGGTCGTAAATCAGCCGTTGAATATGTCACGCAAACGAGTCCAATACCTTCAGACCAACCCAACATCGTCAGAAAAACTGCCTTAGCCGGTAAATTTCAAGGAAAAAAAATAATTTATTTAGATGCTGGGAGTGGAGCTATTCATTCGATTCCAACGGAAATAATTAAAAGTGTAAATAACCTTGAAATGCCTTTGATAGTTGGCGGAGGAATAACTAGTATTGAAGAGGTTTCATTGGCACATAAAGCAGGAGCGAATATTGTTGTAATTGGCAACAAAATTGAAAAAGACATCGATTTTCTTTTGGATATTGCTAATTACAACAAAGCGATAAACATTGTTAAATAAATCGAATTAATCGGAACTTGCTTTTAAGCTTAAGTCGAGACTTTTCACTGAATGTGTTAAAGCACCAATTGAAATAAATTGTATGCCTGTTTTGGCATACTCTAGCACATTTCCAATCGTAATCCCTCCTGACGCCTCTGTTTCACAAGATGCAGGAATCATTTTCAATGCTAAAGTTATATCACTTGGCGAAAAATTATCTAACATAATCCGATTAACGCCACCGGTAGCAAGCACCTGATTAAGTTCATCAAAATTTCTGACTTCAATCTCAATCTTCAAATTCAATTTTTTATCAGAAAGATAGGCCTTAGTTTTTTCTATTGCGTTATTTACCCCCCCCGCATAGTCTATGTGATTATCCTTCAACATTACCATATCAAACAAACCGAAACGATGATTGGATCCACCGCCTATTCTTACTGCTTCCTTTTCAAAAAACCGAAAACCTGGTGTCGTTTTTCTAGTGTCTAAAATTTTAACAGGATATCCTTTAACTTTTTCTACAATATTTTTTGTTTGGGTTGCAATAGCAGACATCCGCTGAAGAATATTTAATACTGTTCTTTCAGTGGTTAGAATCGTCTGGCTAGCACCAAGCACTTTAAACGCGACATCACCAACAAAGATGGAATCACCGTCTTTTTTAAATTGAATAAATTCAATCTTGGGATCAAAAAGTTCATAAACTCTTTTTATAATTTCAATTCCCGCCAAAATACCATCTTCTTTAACTAACAAATTAGCAGAACCGCTATTTGTTTTTGGAACACAAGCTAGGGTGGAATGATCTCCATCACCTATGTCTTCTTGCAAAAATGTTTGAATATACTGATCTATCATAAAAACAGCGGTGTTTTAAAACAATTAATAAAATATTAAAAAATGCTTCGAACTTAAAACACTAAAATTACTAATTTTAACGCATCATGATGTCTTGGAAACTATCCTTCTTGTATTTTTTGTTTCTGCTACTTAGCACAAAAAGCTACGGTCAAAAAACACTAAGGGCAGATAATGAAAAGATTATTGTTGAAGCACTGAAAGAATTTAACAATCCCTCTGCTATTGACCCGCTTAAATCGAGTAAAATTGTTAGCAAACTCATATTAATTCGAAATAATTGTAATGATAAGCAAAAGCAAATAATTGATGTCTTAAACTTTGAACAAAAAAATCGAGAAGGAGATATAGAAGGATTTAAAAAGGGCATGGAATCGTTGATAAGACAAAATCCATTATTTGCTAGTTCTTTGATTAGTCATTATTATGCCTTGAATACTACTAAATATTTGATTTATAATAAGGATTTCATAAATGCATCTAGGAATAACCTTAATAATATTTTGATTGCAAAAAAATCAAAAATCAATAGATATATTTCACAAGCCTATCAAAACAGATCCCTTTTATTTCGCATCAGTAACAATAGAGACTCCTCTGTTTACTATGCAACCCTTTCAACAAAATATGCAAAACGTTCTGATAGCCGAGAAGATTTGGCTTTTTCATTTCACAATGAAGCGATTATTCAATCGCATTTTGGTGAGTTGGAATTAGCGGTTGAAAAAGAGCTTTTAGCCCTTCAATTGGCAGAAAAATATAATTTACTATATTTTGAGTCAATGTTTAATCGTGTAATTTCGAATTATTCAATTGAAGTTTTAAACATTAAAGAAAGCTACGCCTACCTCAGAAAAGCAGATAAACTTGCAAAAAAACTTAATGATGAGCGCTCTATTGCTTTGTGCAGGGTAATTGAGGGAAGTATTCTAATCAATAATTTAAAAAGTATTGAGGCTATACCATTATTGCAAAATGCTATTTCAACGCTCGAAAAATTTCAAGATACGGAGAACATAGGAAGAGCTTATAAATATTTGGGACAGGCCTTAGAAAAGACAAATAGAACAGCTGAAGCGCTAGAGGCATTTAACAAATCGCTAAACTATTTTGAGAATTTCGGTAATCAAGAGCTATCTGACGTCTTTCTTTTAATTGGGCAAGTTTATTTAAAAATCAAATTATTTAAGGATGCAAAAAATAATATTGAGAAAGCTATAGCGATTAGTATTCAACAAAAGGAAAATAACAAAATATTCAATGCGTATAAATTATTATCAGAGTTATATTCTGAAACAGGAAACAAGAAATTGTCCTATGAATATTTAAAAAAATACGTAAGCCATTTAGAATTAAACTCAACGTCAAAAAACGCGCAGAAGATAGCATTATTAACGCAGAAAAACTCAAGTGAAGAGCGCGAGCGCCTTATAGAAACTCAAGGGGAGACCTTAGAAAAAGAGCTAAAAGAGAATAAAATACTTCAGCTGCAAAGTGACCGTCGATTTTACGGAATTATTTTTAGCATCATCATTTTCATTCTTGGGGTATTTATATTTTTAATTTATGCAAGGCAAGGAAAGATCAAACAAGAACAGCGCGTATCAGAAATGTCTCAAACTTTATTGCGATCTCAGATGAATCCTCATTTTATTTTCAATGCCATGTCGGTTATACAGAGCTACATTTATAGCAATACACCAGATCTTGCTTCTAAATTTCTAGTCAACTTCTCACGATTAATCCGCTTAATTCTTGAAAACTCAAACAAAGAATTTATTCCTTTGGATACAGAGGAAGAAATCCTAACCAAATATTTGAATACACAAAAACTGCGTTTTGAAAATCGTTTTAATTTTAAAATAAAAATTGACGAGGAGCTGCGATTAAAACGGGTACTTATCCCCCCGATGATTACACAACCATTTATAGAAAATGCTATAGAGCACGGCCAATTGCACAAAATAGAAAATGGTATGATTACTATTTACATCTCCGAAAAAGATAACTTATTAAATATAGATATCTCCGATAATGGCGTCGGAAGATTAAAGGCGGGAAAAATAAAAAAGAATAAAAATCATAAGTCAATGGCCATTAATATTACACGAGAGCGCATAAAAATTTTAAATAAAAAATATAATGGAAATGCGACATTAAGTATAGAAGATTTCGATTCAGTAAAAAAAACAGGTACCCAAATAATAATAAGTTTGCCAATTGTATTTGAAATAACTACATTTAACCATGAAGAAAAAACTTCTAATAATTGATGACGAAAATCGCACGCGCGAATTCGTTAAAAAAATAATAGATTCCTTCCAACTGGACATCGAGGTATTTACCGATGGTGAAAATGTTGAGACAGGTATTGAGGCGATTAATCGCATTAAACCGGACATTGTTCTTCTAGACATTCAGATGCCCGATGGCACTGGTTTTGACGTGCTAAACAGCATCGAAACAAAGAACTTCGAGGTAATTTTTATTACGGCTTACCAAGAATATGCGATTAAAGCCATCAAGTTTAGTGCACTAGATTATATACTAAAACCCATAGATTCAGAAGAACTTCATAGCTCCATAATAACAGCAATGGACGCCTTAGAGTTTAAGCGTGAGGATGATCAATACCTTGCATTAGAGAATAATATTCAAGCTACCAACCGCAGAAAATTAGTTTTAAAAACACAAGAAAGTGTTTTTGTGGTTGATTTAAGTGAAATTGTGCGTTGCGAAGCTGATAAAAACTATACTTTTTTCTACTTAAGCAGTGGTAAGAAAATATTAGTTTCAAGAACCCTAAAAGATTATGAAACTATGCTTAATGGTTACGGCTTTTTTAGAATCCAACAATCTCACCTAATCAATTTAGAGTATTTAGATAGGTATGATAAAACGCAGGGAGGGGCAATAATAATGAAAGATGGCGTTTCAGTGCCATTATCTTCCGCTAAGAAAGAGCAATTTTTTAAATTACTGGAAAAGCTTTAATTCAGTGCTTGTTTTAAATCCTCTATTAAATCTTCCGCATCTTCAACACCAACGCTCAGTCTAATAAGGGAATCAACAACGCCACTTTTTTCCCTTACCTCTTTTGGAATTGATGCGTGCGTCATTGTCGCTGGATGCCCAATTAAGGACTCAACTCCGCCCAAGGATTCAGCTAGCGCAAATAGCGATACTTTTTTTACAATAGCGAGTGCATCCTCTAAGTTGTTTCCTTTTAAGGTAAAGGAAATCATTCCTCCAAACCCACGCATTTGTTGCTTTGCAATAGTATGATTAGGGTGATCTTCAAATCCTGGCCAATACACTTTTTCAATTCTAGCATTACTCTTTAAAAAGCGGGCGATTTTTTTCCCATTCTCACAATGCCGTTGCATACGAAGGTGCAGTGTTTTTATTCCTCTTAAAACCAAAAATGAATCCATTGGGCCAGTTACAGCTCCTGAAGAATTTTGTATGCGGTACATTTCCGTTGCTATATTTTCATCAGAGGTAACCAGAGCTCCCATGATAACATCAGAGTGTCCACCTAGGTATTTCGTAACGGAATGCATAACGATGTCAGCACCTAAATCTAAGGGCGTTTGTAGATAAGGCGTTGCAAAAGTATTATCTACACATAAAAGCGCCCCTGTTTTTTTTGCAATTATTGACATGGCCGCAATATCAATTATGTTCATCATCGGATTAGTGGGTGTTTCAACCCATATGACTTTAGTGTTTTTAGTTAACACTCTTTCTACCTCTGATGTATTTTGCATATCCACAAAATGAAAAACGATGCCGTATTTCTCAAAAATAGTTTTGAAAATTCGATATGAACCACCGTACAAATCATTGGTTGAAATAACTTCATCGCCAGGATTAAGCATTTTTATTACGCAATCAATTGCTGCCAAACCTGAGCCAAAACAAGCCCCATACTTTCCGTTTTCAATGGCTGCAATGTTTTTTTCAAGTGCGTGACGCGTAGGATTTTGAGTGCGCGAATATTCATATCCTTTATGATTTCCTACTCCATCTTGAACGTAGGTTGACGTTTGATATATAGGCGTCATGATTGCTCCTGTTGCAGGATCAGGCTGAACACCTGCGTGTATTGCTTTTGTACCGAATTTCATGCTTAGTATTTGGCATCAAATGTAACAAAAAATGGCCTTAGTCATTAAGAGATTATTCTAAATCTTCAAACTTATGAGAACAATCACCAAATTAATTTTGTTGTTTTTTTCGACAGCACTTCTCTCGTCGTTTTTTATAAAAAACGCTTACAATAAAGAGAATAAAACATTAGGTGGAAATAAACAGATTTTTGTCAATTCATACAAAGAAGTTAAATGCACAGAATCTTCAATCTCAGTTTTATCATTTAAAAATAAAGTCAGCGACTCTACAGTATCATCATTTCAAATATATACTTTTAAATTTGACGAAAGTATCGTTCTATATGACCATTACGTATATTATGATCCAATTAAAGAAGATTCCGTATTTATTCGTTCAGATACTTTAAATTTTAAACTAATAAGATGTGATGAAAACTTTGCGGTTATTGATGTCAACGACAAATCCAACCATCACAATAATATAACCGACAAGGTTATGATTATAAACCTTAATGATAATCCTAACTACCCACAATTACAGATTCTTTGGAAAATTAAAAATGGTTATGAGGGTGTTTATTCCGTAGACACTAGACCATTTGAAGAAATGTTTGGGGATAGCCAAACAAGTATTTTTAATAAATAATTTTTAAAAATTAAACCCATGAAATTAATCCCTTTCCTATTATTTTGCCTGTTATCAAGAAATTTATCAGCGCAATATACCTTTACCTCCTTTTCAATCAACACAATTGATTTAAAAACCAACGATGTTATTTCAACTGAAACACGCATGGAGACCTATAACATTTCCTTCAAAGACAATCTTTTTATTCATAATATCTTTGATAGCGAAACAAACAGCGTAATCAATTCTCAATTATATAAAATCATTAGCACTAAACAAGAGGGTGACATGATATACTTCACCACAGAATCCGGATTATCAGGGAAAAATTACACCTTTATTATTAAGATCGATCAGGTACAATCAAAAATTTTTCAATATTTTGACGAAAAGGAAATAATAGAATTTGTGGGGAACTCATCCGACTTTAATACATTCAATCAAGATTAAGTTCCAACCTTGGGTCCCAAAAACGTTCAGTAAAATCAATCACTTGGTTATTTTCTACCCCAACACCTTCAGAAATTAGCAGTTCTTGCATTCTATTAGGCGAAACAAAATGATGTTGCCCCGTTAAAAGCCCGATACGATTCACCACCCTATGTGCAGGAATATCCGGGTGTTTATGCGATGCATTCATTGCCCAACCGACCATTCTCGCTGCAGATTTTACACTTAGATAATTAGCAATAGCGCCGTAGGAAGTGATGCGGCCACTTGGAATCAAGCGTACTACCTGATATACCTGTTCAAAAAAATCGTTGTTTTTATTTGACAATATCACGGCCATACCTGAAAAATTTCTTAAAAAAAAGCCTCTCAAAAGAGAGGCTTAGCTTTTTTAATTTGACTCAATGTCCTTTGCAGCAGTCCTTTTTGCCGCCTATCCATTTTCCATCAGCACCATAATGCGATAGACAGGCCATTTTTTCAGCGGGAGTACACTTTAAGGAATCACACATTTTCGCGCATTCATCCTTTGTCATTTTAGCACATTGGTTCATGTCGCATTTTCCCATGGTAGCATGACAATTTTCTTTTTTTCCGCATGAAGAAGAAGAACATTTACCGTCCACCATTTCACATTTGGTTTCAGAGTCAATCGCTTTTTTAGCATCATGATGCCCGCTTCCTAAAATTGGAGCGATTACCAAACCAATTAAACACGTTAATTTGATTAAGATGTTCATAGATGGACCTGAAGTATCTTTGAAAGGATCACCAACTGTATCGCCAGTTACTGCTGCTTTATGCGCATCAGAACCTTTGAATGTCATTTCTCCGTTGATTTCAACACCCGCTTCGAAAGATTTCTTCGCGTTATCCCAAGCGCCACCAGCGTTGTTTTGGAAAACTGCCCAAAGCACACCAGACACAGTTACCCCAGCCATATATCCTCCAAGCATCTCAGCAATTAATTGATTGTTATCACCGTAAACTAATTTACCTAAGAGAACTATAGCAATAGGGAAACCAATGGTCATAACTCCTGGCAACATCATTTCTCTAAGCGCTGCTTTTGTTGAAATTTCCACACATTTTCCATATTCAGGTTTGCCAGTTCCTTCCATAATTCCAGGAATTTCTTTGAACTGACGACGCACTTCATACACCATATCCATGGCAGCTTTTCCG
>JAPLEV010000004.1 GCA_026391005.1 Flavobacteriia bacterium
ACACGTGGAAAATTAATTTTAAAATCAAAGGACTTGACGACCGGAGATTAATCACCGGCACCTTGAATTTATTGAAATAATTAGGTAATTTTTATCAAACTCAAATTTTCTGTTTGATCTCCTTTTCGAATACATACTATATAATGTCCCTCCGCTAAATCTGCTGATTCACAAGGAATATGATGAATTCCAGCATTTAAATGAGTAGAAAAAATCCTTTTTATGGTTCTTCCATTCAAATCGAGGATTTCTGCAGAAACAATACCTTCGTTAAGATTATTAAACTTGATCGTAAAATTAGAAGGCGTAGGATTTGGATACAATAGTGCGGTAGCTTTTCCACTATCGATATCATCTAATCCAACGTTACATCCTGAAATTATGCTATAATAATTTATTTGATGTTCAAATAATGCCTGTACTTCCTGAGGAGGCACTCCAAACCAATCTTTTAGTAGCGATGCATAAATATTTCGAAAATCAATATTCATTGGTACTCCACCTTGTGCGCTCGGTAAATTAGAAATTTGAGGATTAGGTCCAATAATACCGGCATTAATACATGAGCCAAATAAAAAGCAAGGCGCCGCATCCCCATGATCCGTTCCAAAACTTGCATTGGCTGCTATTTGACGCCCAAACTCAGAAAAAGTTAAACCGGCTACTCTTTCTTGTATACCCAACAATTGTAAGTCATCTTGAAAAGCTGCAATGGCATCAGAAAGTTTTTTCAAAAGCAAACTATGTGCGCCAGTGGCATGATTTAAATCATCCACTTGACCGTCATGCGTATCGAAACCACTTAAATTTAAAATATAAACTTTTGTTTCCAGTCCACCGGAAATCATTTGCGCAATATATTTCAATTGAACAGCTAAAGAGTTCAAAGGATCATATAGCGTAGAAAGCGTATTACCAGCGGTTGCTGCTTGATTAATTCGCGCACCGTATTCGTTCGATTGATTAATTAAGGTGGCAACGTATTCGACATTTTCGCCAAAATAACTACCATCATTAATAAACCCACCCTCATATAAATTAAAACTATTAAACGGATTAGATACCGTATGTGAAAAGTTCCCCATCAATCCTTGGCAAGTGGCCGAAACTTCGGAACCCATGCTAATTGCAAAAGGATCTAAATTAGTTGGATTCGGATATTGTTCAGGAAAATTTGGATAAAGGGCATCAAAATGCCTGCCTAACCATCCATTTGTTTGATTGACATCAAGCGAACCAGTGGACCATATATCAGCCGATCTAAAATGGGATCGATTTTGTTCTGGATACCCAACATTTTGCAATATAGATAGATTTCCGGCATTGAACATGTTTTTCATTCCAGTCATAACAGGATGCAAACCCACATCTTGCGTCAGCGTTAAAACTTGATTCTGAGGTATGATAATATCTGACCGTTGAACCATTAAATTAGCATATTGATCAATTGGAATCACCGTATTCAAACCATCATTTCCTCCATTTAACTGAATGAGAATAAGCACCCGATCTTCCGCTCCTGTTGAAAAATTGAATAATTTTTGATTGACTGCTTTCATTCCAAATCCATCTGAAATAAATGGCACTGAAAGTGTGGCTAGTGAAATATTTCGTACGAACTGTCTTCTTTTCATAAATTACAAATTAAATCATTTGAAATTGAGGCATTTTAAAAACCCTGTTTAATACCAATTCAAGACGTTGACGCACAGGATCAAGAACAACAGGATTAGTTGGATCCAACAAATAATCGTTGTATTGCAAGGTCCATTCAAAATCCGGAAGGTTATTCGTTAGTATATTTTTTAAAATTGTTTTCTCCACTAAACTTACTGTTTCAGGAAAAAACACATCGCAAATATCATCAATAACATCGGGAGCGCTTGAAGGAATGGAAAGACCATTTAAAAAGCCCATGGTATTGAGTTTAAAATTATTACCTGCTATGTTTAATCCAGCAAACAAGATACCCGAAACTACATCGAAACGATATTTTATGGTGGTAGAATTTATCCAAAGTTTTGAAAATGCGGGCATTTGATAATAAGCAGACCACCCCGCTACGCTTGGAGGTTGCGCATAGGACAAGCCCATGTTTTCTGCAGCATAATAGATGGTTAGATACACATTGCTATTTCCAACTAAATCAAAGGTTGGAGTGGTTGATGTTGAATTTAGAACAGTAAATAACATGTCTAATGGATTACGAATAATCGTTCCACGTAAGGTCCAATAATAAAAGTGTTCGCTTAAAAATAAATCTTGCAACACAGCTTGAATATTATAATTATTGGCAATTAAGGTTTGGGCCATACCTGGAATTACCGTAGTTAAAACATCTTGTGTTAAATCATAATTGACAAAATATCGATATAACTTAGAACAGATAAATTCAGCTACTTCAGCTTGTTGGAAGATTACATCG
>JAPLEV010000016.1 GCA_026391005.1 Flavobacteriia bacterium
ACTATTTTCAGATTTAACATTTGGAATAGACCAAGGACAAAAAGTGGCTATTGTAGCAAAGAATGGCGCAGGAAAAACTACCCTACTCAGATGTTTAATGGAAATGGAGCCCTACGATAGCGGGCGCATTGTCTACCGAAACGACATTCGTATTGCCTTTATGGAACAAAGCGAAATGCTGAACCCCAAACATAGTATTCTCGAGGCTGTTTTTGACCATGACATTCCAGAATTACAATTAATCAAAACCTACAATATCGCCATTGCTAATAATGACGAAAAAGCATTAGAGGAATGCTATCAGCAGCTCACCGATTTGAATGCATGGGATATTGAAGTCAAAGTACAGCAAATATTGAGCGTGCTAAAACTCACAGATACCTCACAAAAAATTGAAGATTTATCCGGTGGACAGAAGAAAAGGGTTGCATTAGCCAAAGTACTTCTCTCCGAAGCAGATTTATTATTTTTAGATGAGCCGACTAACCATTTAGATTTGGATATGATTGAATGGTTAGAAAGCTATTTATCGAGCTCTAAATCAACGATTCTAATGGTTACCCATGATCGTTATTTTTTAGAAGTGGTTTGTGATACCATTTTCGAACTCAGCAACGAAACACTTTTTCGATACAAGGGGAATTTCTCCTATTATTTAGAGAAAAAAGCAGAACGGGAAGAGCAATTACACGCTACAGTAGATAAGGCGCGAAACACGTTTAGAAAAGAACTAGATTGGATTCGCAGACAACCAAAGGCACGAGGAACAAAACAAAAAGCAAGAGTGGATGCTTTTGAGGGAATAAAAACAACCGCTCAAATGCGCTTGGAAGAAGATGAAATGGAATTGCCCGTAAAAATGGAGCGTTTGGGTTCCAAAATAGTAGAGTTCCATAAACTCAGTAAAGCTTACGGTGAAAAAACCATTTTACATGATTTTTCTTACCACTTTCAACGCAAGGAACGCCTGGGGATTGTTGGTAATAATGGTACCGGGAAGAGTACTTTTTTAAACCTTCTCATCGGGCAAGACCAACCGGAAAAAGGGAAAGTGGTTATCGGAGACACCATCGTTTTTGGCTATTATAGTCAAGACTTAATAAAAGTGGACGATAGTAAGAAGGTGATTGATGTCGTTAAGGATGTGGCAGAATATATCCCATTGGAAAAAGGAAAGCAATTATCCGCTTCACAATTATTGGAACGATTTCTTTTTACGCGAGACAGTCACTATAATTTTGTGCATAAACTAAGCGGTGGGGAAAAACGGCGATTAAAATTATTGAAAGTCTTAATGGCAAATCCCAATTTTCTAATTTTAGATGAGCCTACTAACGATTTGGATATCTTTGCAATGGCAGTGCTAGAAGAGTACCTCAGAAACTTTCAAGGTTGTTTAGTAGTTGTTTCACACGACAGGTATTTCATGGATAAAATGGTAGACCACTTGTTTGTTTTTGAAGGCGAGGGGAAAATTTTAGATATTGTTGGGAATTATACTGATTACAGAAAAGTGCAAAATGGCAAATCAAAAGAAGTGAAAAAGAACCTTGAGGTCCCTATGAGCAAAGAGGAAGAAAAATTTTTAAAGCCTACTGTACTCTCCAATGAAAAACGGAAGCTCAATTTTAAGGAGAAAGAAGAATTAAAAACCCTTGAAAAAAAGCTAGCGGAATTAGAAGGAATCAAACTTGAACTAACCGATAAATTGAGTGACACTAGCAAAAGCAACAGTGAACTTTATGAGGCTGGCATTGTACTTGGCAAGGTGATAAGCGAATTGGATGAACTTAGCAATCGCTGGCTAGAATTATCTGAATTCGCATAAATCAATCGGCAATTTGAAGTTCTTGTAGGCTAATTTCTTTATTAATTACGGCTTGCCCATCGGAATTACGGATTTCAACTTTTAATAAATTCTGTTCCGTATCGATGTTTATAAGTCCATAATTATTCCCCATAAAAGGACCTTCAATTCTATTTTTATTGGGAGTTGATAAATGCCAAGTTTGGGTTAAGCCACTTGATGTAACATCATAAATTGGATAAGGGGAATTGGCGCTAATTTTTGATATCTCGGCATAATGAACATCACCAGATATAAAAACAACACCGTTCGCCTTGGTTTCCTCAATAAGTTGCAACATTTTTAACTGTTCGTGTGGATAATTAGCCCAAGCCTCATAGCCATTATAGCTAATCCCAAATTGCGTTGAGCTACAGATGATTCTATAATCTGCTTTTTTCTGAAGGGTTGTTTTTAACCAGTTCCATTGTTGTTCTCCCAAAAATGATTGGGTAGTATCATAATGCGGCAAATAATCCAATTCATACTTGAAAGAGGTATCAATGGAATTAGCGTTGTTGCATTTTAGTAATTTATCCCTAAAAGTACGGGTGTCCAATAAGATAATTTGAATTATTTTACCGTTCACTTCATACGAATAACTCGTGTGAATCCCTTGCTGTGATCTGCGTATTGACTCCTTGGGCTCGTCAAAAAAATCAAGAAATATTTTCTTAAATCGTTTCTTTCGGCAGAACTCTTTCCCAGAATCGTTTTTACCATAATCATGATCGTCCCAAGTGGCAAGTATTCGTGTTGATTTTTTTAAATTTTGGTAGGATTCCTTCGCCGATAATTGCGCATACTTCCTTATAAGAACGCGCGCATTTTTAGTATCACCGTAAACATTATCTCCTAAAAAAATAAATACATCTGGCGACTGTGCAGCGATATCATTAAAGAGGAGAATTGGCTTATCCTGATGACCACAGGACCCAAAAACAATTTTGAACTCAGTTTGTGAAAGCACACTGAATACCGAACATAAACACAAAAGCAAAATGATCTTTTTCACACCATAAAAATAGTCAATAATCGTTATCGAAAAACAACATATACCGATACCCAAGAGTCGTATTTTTTTGTAAATTTGAATTATGAAATCCTTGGCTTATCTACTTTTTTTATTGCCCTTCTTGCCGCTATCGAGTAGTGCGCAAATTATTTCAAAAGATGGTGTTAATTTAAAAGAAAAACAACAAAAATCGGCGGCTTACGCCTTTATAGCATTTAATCAAACAAACTCTTTCAGATTATTGAATGAAAACAAAGAATTCATCACCATTCCTTTAGGAAAAAGCGCTGACGAAACCCCTCTAAACGTGTGGTCATATGGACTAGGTATTAATGCTGCTCTCGCACGTTTTTTGCGTTTTGAGGGAGGTATTTCTTATCTACAGACAGGCGAGCAGTACAGCTTTCAAGAGGATATGGGAGGTGATAGCACATTTGCGTATCAAAACAAATATCGCTATTTCGCAATGCCTTGTCAAGTCAAATTTGAGTACGGAAAAAAATTAAGATTTTCTTTTGGTGTCGGTATTATGCCACAACTTTTTAATGCTTATCGTCAAGATCAGCAATGGACGACTTATTTAGGTGGCAAAAACGATAACACTATCAAATCAAATACCACCTGCAATACATTCGGGTTAAGTCTAATCGGATCAACTGGGCTTCATTATGTAAGTCAAAAAACATGGGGTATATTTATCCAAATGACCTATCGGGAACAACTTACAAATACATTTACCAGATATGGTGATTACGTGCATAAGTCAAAAGGTCTCGGGTATACTATAGGAATAAGTAAAAATATAGAATAAATGCAACTGCAGGCAATCATAACGTTTTTCGAAAACGAATATCCCTTAAATCTTCAAGAAGATTACGATAATTCAGGCTTACAAATTGGCGATAAAAATGCAGAATTAAAAGGTATTTTGTTGAGTTTAGATTGCACCGAAAAAGTGGTTCTAGAAGCGATTGAGAATAATTGTAATCTCATTGTTTGTCATCACCCACTTCTTTTTAAAGGTCTGAAGCAAATTGGCAATGCGACTTATGTTGAGCGTGTTGTGCGACTTTGTATTAAGCACGATGTAGCGGTTTATGCAATCCATACTAACTTGGACAATCACGCTGAGGGAGTAAATCATGAAATTTGTAAAAGAATCGGATTAATTAATACGAAAATAATCTCTCCAACGCATCAGCCACTCTATAAATTGGCTGTTTATTCCCCATTAACAAATTTGAAAGAACTAGACGCTGCTATTTTTAATGCAGGTGGCGGTGGAATTGGCAATTATACTGAATGTCATTTTCGACAAGAAGGAATTGGCACCTTTAAACCCGGGCCATTGGCCCAACCAACGAGCGGCGAAATTGGCATTCGATCTGAAGGACCAGAGATTAAAGTGGAATACCTAGTGGAAGGTCAACATTTGAATAGGGTGATAAACGCAATGAAAAAAGCCCATACTTACGAAGAAGTTGCGCATGATATTATTTTGCTAAAAAATCAAATTACAAGTACAGGCGCAGGTCAGATTGGCGAATTGACTACTCCCTGCGAGGAAGGCGAATTTTTAAATCGTTTAAAAAAACTTTTTCATTGTGAAGGTATTCGACACACTGAAATTTTAAACAAATCAATAAAAAAAGTAGCCGTATGTGGGGGGGCAGGAAGTTTTTTAACGAAAGACGCAATTCGCTTAGGGGCAGACTGTTACATTACTTCTGATATTAAATATCATGAATTTTTTGATGCTGAAGCAAAGTTACTTTTGATAGATATCGGCCATTATGAAAGTGAACAATATACTTCTCACCTATTGTTAGAAAAACTTAAAGAAAATTTTACTAACTTTGCCATCCGATTAAGTGAAATAAATACAAATCCGATTAACTACCTTTAATATATGGCAGCAACTGCAACCAAAAAAGAAGTAACCATCGCTGACAAACTCGATGCTCTTTATGCGCTTCAAATGATTGATTCTGAAATTGATCGAATCCGAACTATACGAGGCGAACTTCCTTTAGAAGTACAAGATTTGGAAGATGAAATTATTGGGCTTCAAACACGAATTGACAAAATGGCTGAAGAGCTAAAAGATTTAGAAACTGAGATTTCAGATCGAAAATTAGCATCGAAAGATTCGGAAATAGCCATCACAAAATATAAGGAACGTCAGGATAACGTTCGTAACAACCGTGAATTTGAATCGTTAGCAAAAGAAATTGAATTCCAAGAATTGGAAATTAAATTAAATGAGAAAAAATCCAAAGAAGGAAAAATTCGAATAGAAGGAAAAAAAGAAATTTTAACAGAAGCGACAGATCGCTTAAGCGAGAGAAAATCTGACTTAGCCATTAAAAAAGCGGAGTTAGATGCCATTGTTAAAGAGACTCAAAAAGACGAGGATCGTTTAATGAAATCATCAGATGACGCAAAAAAGAACATTGAAGAGCGTTTAATCGTTGCTTATTCTCGTTTGCGACTAAATGCAAAAAACGGTTTGGCCGTTGTTCCAATCTTAAGGGGATCTTGTGGAGGTTGTTTTAATAAAATACCACCTCAGCGTCAATTGGACATCGTTACCAAAAAGAAAATATTGGTATGTGAGCATTGCGGACGAATTTTAGCGCCGATTCAAACTGAAGATTAATCTAATTAATAGAATTAATAGGCCCTTGGACAAAGGGCCTTTTTTTTGTGCTGTTTTTTTTATTCATTTAGGTCATAATTGATACATTTATATTCATTAATGAATTTTCTATGAAACTATTTGTCGCATTTCTACTCACATTTCTCACGGTGATTTCTTGGGGGCAGCCTATTATCTCATGGGAGGAGGAAATTTTTGTAACACAAAGCAACCAATTTGGAAATACAAGGCCTCGAATTTGTTTAACAGATCAAGATATTCCATTGGTTGTTTTTGGAAAAGCTTCTTCAGGATTACTTTATTCTTCAAGGCTCGTTGGTTCCTTGTTTACCGCCCCTTTACCCCTGCTGCCTAATAACGTGTCTTCGTACTTGACTACTTGGACAGGGCCCGATGTGGCTTCGAATGGCGATACAGTGATCGTTGTTTTCAAGGCGCAACCGATGGATCTTGGTCACGTTTATTCGCTTCGATCACTAGATGGGGGTCTCACTTTTTCAGATACCATTCGAGTAGATAATCACCCACTTGGTATTGCTTGGTTGCCCTCCCTTGATATGGATGAAAACAGCAATCCATCGGTAGTTTATATGGCTCATGATCCTAATTGGACGAATCCAAGATACAATGTGGTGCATTCAATAAATAAAGGACTTAGCTATGAAAATGAAATGGAAATAACACTTGCTATTCCTCAAGAAGCATGCGATTGCTGTCCAGCGGAATATGTCATCAATGGAAATCAACATGCCTTATTATACCGAAATAACGATGCCAATGTGAGAGATATTTATGCCGTTTATTCAGATGATGACGGGGCTAATTATTCTTCTTATGTCAATGTAAACGACCTAAATTGGGTGGTAAATTCCTGCCCTTCCACTGGTCCACATGGCGTTTTTAATAATGGAAAACTGCTTACCGCTTCTGCAAGCGCGGCATCGGGAAAGTACAGAGCTTATTTGAGTGAAACAGCAACAAGCCCATCGCTTGTCTTACAAACCCAAACCATGATGACGCCTCCAGGAAATATCAATGGAGCACAAAATTACCCAAGAATTTCCGGGCAAAATGATACAATTGTAATGATTTGGCAAGAAAACTCCCCTTCAAACAACGATATTTTCGCTGGGATTACAGTGAATGGCTCAGTCCAAGAACTAGTGGATTCTAAAGCAATTGTTAATGATTCAACCATGGGTTCACAAAGTAATCCGGATATAATTTATGCCAATGGGAAGGTACATTGTGTTTTTCAAGATGCAATTTCTGGTAAGGTAATTTACAAAAGAGGCAACTTAAGTATGAATTCTATCAGTCAAGTTCCTAATCAAGATCTAATCGTTTTTCCAAATCCCTTATCTACTTCAATCACGATTAAATCGAATCTACTAAGTAGTTCTTATACGATTTACAATGCTTTGGGAGGAATCGTACAAACAGGTGTTTTGACTTCAATGGAAACAGAAGTTAATTTATCTGCCTTACCAAATGGGACTTACCAGTTAAAAATCGGTAAGGATCAACTTAAATCTTTTCAAATTATTAAGAACAACTAAGGTAAAGTTCTGTTCCTGGCCGCACCTATATAGAGCGCGATGGAAGTTTCAATAATATCCTACCTCAGCGTCAATTAGAGATCGTTACCAAAAATAAACCTATATTTGAATTATCCCTGTCCTAAATAAGGGGGGAATTATAGAATTATACAACACACAAAAAAAAATGAAAAAAATAGAAAAGTCATTTGATGATCTAAAAAAGATTTTTGCCAATGAGGAGTTGGCAGAGAAACTAATTTCTAAAAAATACATTTTCGATTTACACAAAAAAAAAATTGAAAGTATTACTATTGAGGAGAATATAATTCGATGCACCTACAGTCCTGATTCAAGATATAGCTTTAAACTAATTTTTGAAAGAAATACAAATAATCAAATTGATTTTTCATTAACAAATTCTTCAGTTATATTGATAATTATAGTTGGCGGATTATTAGGATTGCGGTTTATCAATGAATTTGGTTGGATTGGGATTTTAATTGGTGTCGGTGTTTTTTATCTTGCTACTAAAATTTTATTGGCCTTTGTAAAAGATGGTATTGTAGAAAGAATGAATAAAAGGTGGGATGAGGTTAATAATCTCTAAAATAGTTGAATTATGGATTTCATACTGTTTACTCCTTTTCAATTCAGTTTAAACAAGACATTTAAGCGTTGCAATTCTTTATAAAGTTCCGTTCCTGGTTTTACTTTTAAGGAGCGTGAAGGCATTACTACTTCAATACTATCTAAATTATCTACAATCGTAAACTCGACGGGGCAATTGCCTGTATTTTGAGAAAAAATACCATTCAATTCATCGATCAACAACTTATCTAAATCGGAATTTAAGATGGTTAATTGAATGCTTTTTGTTTTCTTATCGCGTAAATCCTCTAATAATTCAATGCTACTGATAACAAACTCCAATTCATTTCGCCACCTCGGGACATCTATTCTTCCACGAATGCAAACAAATGTTCCTGGGACCATAAAATGTTTAAATTTTAAATAGTTTTCCTTAAAAACATTCAATTTAAATTGATCCGTATAATCTTCAAAAACAAAAGTTCCAAAAGGATCTCCAGCTTTCGTCAAGCGATGTTCTACACTGGTTATTATAGCAGCAAAAAATAAATTCCGTCCCTTAAATTTTTCAAAATCGTGAAGCATATTAACCGTTGAGGAGCAGAAAGCTTCAATTTCTACTTTAAAATCATCTAAGGGATGTCCTGAAATATAGATTCCTATCATCTCTTTCTCCTTGCTCAACTTAAAACTACTTGCCCATTCATCACAATACGGAATGAGTGGCTCAGGCAAGAGATTTTCCGTTTTATTTCCAAACATATCTAATTGTGGAGAATTCAAATTATTTTGGTAAAATTCCCCATAGCGATGCACATTTTCAATAAACATTTTCCCCGAAGTATCTTTCAAAAGATATTGTGCTCGATTCACCCCTACAAAAGAATCAAAACCACCCGCATAAACGAGACATTCAAAAACCCTTTTTGTACAACTGGATAAATTAACTTTTTTCGCAAAATCAAAAATAGAGGTATAAGGCCCTATTTCCCTTCCGTCTATAATTGCTTCCACTGGTCCTGCTCCCATTCCGCGAATTGCACCTAAGCCGAAGCGAACCGCCCCATCTTTATTAACTGTAAAGCTAAAATTAGACTCGTTTACATCTGGGCCAAGCACTTCGATTCCCATTCGTTTGCATTCATCCATAAAAAAAGTAACCTGCTTCATATCACTCATATTATTACTCAATACAGAAGCCATGTATTCAGCAGGATAATTCGCTTTGAGGTAAGCTGTCTGATAAGCAATCCAAGCATAGCAGGTAGAGTGTGACTTATTAAAGGCGTATGAAGCGAATGCTTCCCAATCCTTCCATATTTTTTCTAGCTTAACAGTATCGTGTCCTTTGGCAGAACCTTGTTCGATAAAGATTGGCTTCATTTTACCCAAAACCTTTGCATCTTTTTTACCCATTGCTTTACGCAAGGTATCGGCTTCTCCTTTTGTGAAATCGGCTAAATGCTGCGACAGAAGCATAACCTGTTCTTGGTAGACTGTAATACCGTAAGTTTCTCTCAAAATTTCTGAACAATCATCTAAGTCATAGACAATTTTGTCTATACCATGTTTACGTTTAATAAACGAGGGAATGTATTCAATTGGACCGGGGCGATATAAGGCATTCATTGCAATTAAATCACCAAACTCAGTTGGCTTTAACTCCTTCAGGTATTTCTGCATTCCTGGCGATTCATATTGAAAAATGCCAATCGTCTCACCCTTTTGAAATAACTTATACGTCTTTTCATCATCATCGGGAAAATTATCCGGATCCAATAAAATTTCTCTATTTTGATATAAAATTTTGACCGCGTCTTTTATTAAGGTCAAGGTTTTTAATCCTAAAAAGTCCATTTTTAGTAATCCGGCATCTTCTGCTACCGAATTATCATATTGTGTGCAGACCATATCGGTGTCTTTTGCGGTTGCAACAGGCACAAAATTGGTAATGTCATCAGGCGTAATAATTACACCGCAAGCATGGGTTCCTGTATTTCTTACCGTCCCTTCAATTTCCATTGCTTTTTGTAAAACTATCGCTTTGAGGTCTGACCCATTGTATATTGATCGCAATTGCTTGGCATTGTTATACGCTTCCTGATTATTTTTAAATTCATCTGCCAATAAATAATCTTCAATTGAAAAAAGTTTTTTCAATGAAATATCAGGAATTAACTTGGCCATTCGGTCTGCTTCGGGCAGTGGTAGATCAAGAACACGTGCAGCGTCGCGAACGGAAGATTTTGCAGCCATTGTTCCGTAGGTGATAATTTGAGCAACTTGGCTCACCCCGTATTTTTGAATCACATAGTCAATTACCTTAGTTCTTCCTTCATCATCAAAATCGATATCAATATCGGGGAGGGAAATACGATCCGGATTTAAAAACCGCTCAAAAAGCAAATCATACTTTATAGGATCAACATTCGTTATTTTGGTCGCATAGGCAACAACTGATCCTGCTGCTGAACCTCTTCCTGGTCCTACAGACACCCCCATTTCGCGAGCTGCTTTACAGAAATCTTGAACAATCAAAAAATAACCTGGATATCCCGTATTTCTAATCGTTTCCAATTCAAAATCAATGCGTTCAATTAATTCGTCCGTTAATTCCCCATACCTTATTTTCGCTCCTTCATAAGTTAGAAAACGCAAAAAAGCATTCTCACCATGCTTTGTTCCCTCGATAGCGTCCGATTCATTTATAAATTCTTTGGGTATATCAAAAGCAGGTAAAAGCACTTCGCGAGACAAAGAATAATATTCACATTTATCAATAATTTCTTGAATATTAATGATTGCTTCAGGAAGATTAGCAAAAAGACTTTTCATTTCATCCGAGGACTTGAAATAGAACTCATTATTAGCCATTCCGAACCTAAACCCTCTTCCTCTTCCTATGGGGGTTGCAACTAGCTCATTTTCCTTTACACAAAGCAGTACATCATGCGCAAGCGCATCTTCTTTTGCGATATAAAAGGTATTGTTCGTAGCAATAATTTTCACATCGTGCTTTATTGCTAGATCAACCAATAATTGATTCAGTACATCTTGGAATTCGATATGATGTCGATTTATTTCTATGTAAAAATCATCCTTAAATAAACCTTTCCACCACAAAAGAGATTCTTCCGCCTGCTTTTCGCCAACGTTCATAAGAAGGGATGGAATTTCCCCAAGCGAATTCCCAGAGAGTACAATTAAATCGGTATGATATTGTTCAATAAGTGCCTTATCTACGCGAGGCACATAGTATTTACCTTGTGTAAATGCCAACGATGACAGCTTGATTAAATTTTGATATCCATTTTTATTTTTAGCTAAAAGGACAACTTGGGCACCATTATCTTGTCGAGACTTATCAAGATGATTAGCGCACACATTAAAAGCACATCCGATTATAGGCAGTATTTGTTTTTTATTGAATACCTCTCCAGCTTTTAAAGCTTCAGCACATTCCTTTTCAAGCTCTTTATTGTACTTGGTAACTGCTTTTTCAAAGTGAAAAGCCGCCATCAAATTTCCCAAATCAGTTATTGCAAGAGCCGGCATATTGAGCTCACCCGCTTTCTGAACCAATGATTTAATATCAGAGGTAGATTGGAGAATTGAATATTGAGAGTGATTATGTAAGTGGGCAAAATTGGCATTTTCTAATGCTTCAATTACTGTTTCTGAAATCTGTATTTCTTGCTTTTCTGCAACCCTTGGCTTCAGTTTTTCACTTTCCGCCCTGAGATTAACATGCTTTATTCCAACAGGTAGAATTGGGAGTGGGTTATGTTCCTGAAACTTTTTAAGGTAGCCACTTTCTTGCTGTAATTCTTCTTGAGTGAAATTACCTCGTCGAACTAACTCCAAAAAGCAGCGAGTAGTTGCCTCTACGTCCGCTGTTGCGTTATGCGCCTCGCCAAAAGATTGACTAAAAAGAAATTTATTTAATTCTGTTAATGTGGGTTTCTTGAATCCACCACCTTTTCCGCCAGGTAATTTACAAAGCCGAGCGGTTTCCTCTGTGCATGTATCTAGAACAGGTATATCTAAAAAAGGAGATTCTTCTTTAATTCTAAAATACTCACACCCCATTATATTAATATCAAACGCTAGGTTGTGACCAATCACAAAATTGACCTTTTTTATATCATTTTTAAAGATCCTTAAAACATCCGTCATTTCCTCCCCGACTACGTAAGCCAATTCAGTTGAAATACCATGAATACTTTCTGTGTTAACGGGTATATTATATCCTACCGGTTTGATGATAAAATCCTTATGGAGAATCAGCTCACCCATATCATCATGAATTTGCCACGCTAACTGAACAATACGCGGCCAATTATCCGTATCACTAATTGGCGCATTAAAGTTCGCGGGCAAGCCCGTAGTTTCGGTATCGAAAACCATGTACATAGCTGGAAATATTAGGAAGTTTAAAAGTAGATAATTAAGTCCTTATATTTTTACTTGTTGAAAAATAATTTTTAGGGCGCAGCAATTAAGGTAGCTTCCACCTCCCAATTAGCCCTAACCTTTATAATAGAACGGTACCACAAAATCGTTTCCGCTTGCCGTTTTTCTTTCCAATTAATGGGATCCCATTGGCCATTATTATTTACATCTAAGACAATTCTGATATAATATTCACCGGGCAAAATAGCATTAAAAACATACTTTTTAGTGGAATTAGCGTTTACTTCTCGCACAACATTTTCCCCTTTCATTAATTGAATAATCGAATTTTCTGTTCCCTTTTCCGCATTGAGGACTATACTTCCAAAGTCACGTAATTGAGGAACGGTTATTTTAGAATTAAATACTGCACTAATAGATCCTGAGCTACCGGTAATTGCTCCTTCATCGCCATGTACGGCTATACTCACTATCGTATTCCAGTTAAAAAAAAACTCCAATTTGTTATCTATAAACGTAATAGAATCCGGGACTATCTTTACGCTATCAATCAAATTCATAAAAGAAAATTTCCCAGCATCAATAGTTGAAATGTTATCTTTCACCTCAAAAACCGCATGAAATGGATACATATTCGATATATTTTGCAGCGTATACTTTGGATTTAATTTCAATGATCGCTCCCTGAGTGGCGTGCGCACGCGGGTAGAATCTCCACCGATGACAAGCCAAGAGTCGTTTTCGGAAAGTGGTCCTGTGGCAAAGAGCATACTATCTTTTCCTGCTTGAATAAACAAAGAGATTTGTTTTCCATTAAAGAACAAACTATCTGTTTTTGTATCTTTTGGCAAATGTAATCCCACTAAACCAGGCGGAATATACTTTATGTTCTTTACTTTATCCTTTGAGAATGGTTTAGATAAATGAATACGTAAAGTGTCTTTACTGGATTCATCCACATTAATTGCATCAAAACAGCCCCCTTGAATTTCCCCTTCTTGGATAATTAAATCCTTATTTAAATCAATTAGGGCTTTGCTAAAATAGGTGCCTTTTGCAATATTTTTAATAGTGGCTATGCCATAAGCATTCGATTGAATAAAATACCGAGGAATTTTCTGATTGAGTGAATCATACAAACCAACCAAAGCATTTTCGATAGGACTCCCATAATAGCCATCTAAAACCAGCACATCAAAAGACAAAGAATCAATTGTTGGCCCTGTGGAAAAAACGAGATTAATTAATTCACTATTGCCTTCAGAAATATCTTTTACAGCGCCATTCAAATAAATTCGATAAGTATTGGCCGACTTTAGTGTATCTGTCCAAAAAATTGTAAGCCGTTTTTTTGATACTTTAGTCGATAAAACTGCGTCTGGAGGTACGATTGCGATATTATCCTGCAGTTGAGATAATTGAAAATATTCATCAAAATCAAGTGTGATTTCATTTGCTTTAAAATTAACGGCGTTAACGGCAATTGATCTTTTTTTAATCTGAGGTGGAATAACATCCTTTTCACCCCCTGTTATAGTTCCAACTTGCGCACAAGACGAAAGAAAAAGAAGAACAATAAAACCTAGCTTAATAATCCGCATATCAGGCCTAAATATTTGATATCCAATGCATCAAAGTTATCGTATAAATCACTATCAACATCTAAAACAGCGATTACTTTACCATTAATACAAACTGGCACAACAATTTCACTTTTTGTTTGAGAGCTACAAGCAATATGACCTGGAAATTTGTCGACATCAGGAACAACAATCGTTTTTCCTTCTTGCCATGCTTTTCCGCAAACTCCTTTACCAAAAGCAATCCGGGTACAAGCAATTGGCCCTTGAAATGGTCCAAGAACCAGTTCGTTTTCTATTACACGATAAAAACCCACCCAAAAAAAACCAAAACACTCTTTTAAAACGGCGCTGATGTTCGCATAATTTGCTACTTGATCCGTTTCAGAAGCGATTAGTGCTTTAAGCTGTGGAATCAAGGCCTCATAGCGTTCGGTTTTATTTCCAGTAACAATTAGTTGGCTTTCCACTTTTTTAAAATCAAAAACAAAAATCACGTTTTTTGTTGGATAATCTATAAAAATTACCTATATTCATTTAAAAATTTTAATTAATGAGCAATTACATTCCCCTCGATAAGATACTTTTCTTAGATATAGAAACAGTGCCACAAACCTATGAATACAATAAATTAGATGATAAAACTAAAGAACTCTTTAATGCCAAAAATCGTTTTGCCCAAAATGAAGAGAAATCATTTGAAATGATCTACAATGAAAAAGGGGGCATACTTTCAGAATTCGGAAAGATCATTTGCATTTCCATTGGAATGATCCACAAAACCACATTAGGGAGATCCATGCGTCTTAAGTCATTTGCACATGATGATGAAGAAACCTTATTGAAACAATTCAAAAAGTTACTCGATGATCATTATAACACAAACGACCATGTCTTGTGCGGTCATAATGCCAAAGAATTCGACTTTCCATATATTTGCAGGCGTATGCTTATCAATGGCATTTCGCTCCCAACTAGTTTGGATTTAGGCGGTAAAAAACCTTGGGAAATAAAACACATCGACACAATGGAAATGTGGAAATTTGGTGATTACAAAGCCTATACTTCCTTGTCACTTTTATGTCACGTATTTAATATTCCTACACCCAAAGATGATATCACTGGTGCGGATGTCGCGCGGGTTTATTATGAAGAAAAAGACCTAGATCGGATCCGAATTTATTGTGAAAAGGATGTTATTGCGCTAATTCAATTGTATTTAAAAATGAAAGGAGAATCGCTGATTTTAGATGGAAATATTACTTCTGCTGGACTATAAAAGAGGGGGAATACATCATTGAAAGTTTTTCAAATACTTTTCACAAACTTTAAAGTTTTGAATAAACTGTAGGATTTCTTGACGTTGCTTTTTTTTCAGTTGCTTATTCCTATTTATAAGTTCCCCAATGTCCTTTTTCCAGAAATAAAACTCCTCTTTATTTGGAACAATATTCGTCCTAAAAAGGTAATGCCAATCTTTACTTGCAACCGAAAGCCCCGTATTAAAAGAAGCAATTTGATTATTATTTAGGGAAATAACTTTTCGATCATTCGGAATTGGTTTTAATAAACTAAAGCCCATATAGTGCGATAAAAATGGCATTAGATCCTTGTTATTATTCAAATCTAATAGATCAACAAGCGTTGGCGCAATGTCAATATTTGAAGTCAATTGGCCACAATTATAGCGCAAAGCTGCAGCCTCTTCTTTTGACAACAAGGAAGGCGGTATGTAGGCAAACATAGGAATGCTTATTGCTTCGGAGTAATAATTTTCGACGTGCCCCATAGTATGATGTTCAAGCATCGATTCTCCATGGTCACTTGCAAATATAACAACTGTATTTTCCAATAATTTTTGTTGTTTCAAATTCGCTAAAAATCGTCCAATAAGGACATCTTGATAATAAACTGCATTATCATAATTATTACTAAATGTCCCTGACCATTTTTTGTATTTTTCAGGAGATTCGTATGGAAAATGCGTAGTATTTAATTGAAAAACACCAAAGAAAGGTTCTTTGGAAAAAGCATTAATTGTTTGATTAACTTTGGTAATCGTTAGCCCATCATTATGACCCAAATCATTGTAATAAGGATGACCAGAATTATCCTGATTCCACCAAACGTCGAGGTTTTCTTTCGAAAAAAAGCGATCAAAACGATACCACTCTAAGGTATGAGAGGAAATAAAAAATGTTTTATAATTCAACATTTGGCCTAGTTCCCATATTAGTGGCTGATGATAAAGTACCGAAGAGTCTTGACAGGGATTAATACCCGTTAATATCGCTGGCACCGCCAACATGGTAGTGGAGGAAACACTGGCTGGTTGTTGAAACTGATAAAACCCATCGCCATATTGTTTGCTAAATGCCATTAAATTAGGAGTAGTTGCATGCTTATGGCCATAAATTTGCAAACTTCTTTTACGTAAACTTTCGAAAATGACCACTACCACATTAAATTTCTTTTTCGTTTTTAATGGCCTTAACTTCGGTTTATGCCTAAGAGAAAGGCCGGTTCCGTTGAAGGACTCAAAATCATCCCATGTCGTAGCATGACGCTGAATACATGCTGCAAAGTTTACGTCTACTGTCGCGCATTGATCATACTTTCCTTGAAAAAAGACCAAGGATTGAAACAAGACAGCGTGAATAATGAAACCCCATAATAAGAGCTGTTTTTTTACCAAAAGAACATGCGATTTAATAAACCGATGCAAAAGAAAGATAAGCACCAAGATGCCCATAAGAACCATTAACAATTCCTTCCAACCGCCCGCATCGCGAATAATCATGAAGGCACTTTTAGGCTCTGTTTTAAAATATAAAAAAGTATAATAATTGGGGAATATTCCATTCATGGAATAAAAAGAAAACGAAGCAATAAAACTTACGAACCAAGGGATAAGAAATACTACTATGATTAGGTAGTAGGCCCATTTTTTATGACTAATACTTCGAAGAAGAGAAACAATTAAAACAAAATATCCGATGGAAACAAGCATCGATATTAGGTAAAAAAACAGTTGATAGCGACTATATAAAGGCAGTAGAGAAGATCGGAAATAGATATCTAATCCAATAAAAAAAAATGGGATAATCAGTAATTTTAATAGCGCCCTCATGTTAAATTAAAATTAACAAATTAACTTTAATTTAACACTAATTTAATACAATTAAGATTTCATTAAATTCCCTGAGCAATTGAAGCATGGAAAACAGCCAATAGCGCTGCTGTTTCCGTTCTTAAGCGGTAATCGCCAAGACTAACGCTAGAATAGCCACAAGCCTCAGCAAGCGCTACCTCTTCAGGCGAAAAATCGCCTTCTGGTCCTATTAAAATGGGTCCCAATTGCTGCATTGACTTTAGTTGTTTTTTCGATCCCTCATAGCAATGAGCGATGCTGCCCTCGGGATTAGAAACAACAAAATCAACAAAAGATACTTGTTCTTCTATGACCGGCAAATAATACCGTTTAGATTGTTTCATTGCAGCAATGGCAATTTTCTGTAAACGTTCACTATTTATGGCTTTACGCTCACTAAATTGACATTTTAAAAAAGTCATTTTAGTCATTCCTATTTCTGTTGCTTTTTCTACCAACCACTCCATTCGATCCATGTTTTTTGTTGGCGCAATAGCGATATGAATAGGAAAAGTGGGCGCCGCATAATAACAATGGGAAATCACTTCTACTTCGCATTTTTTAGGATTGTCCGCTATTATTTTAACGTCAAACGAATCACCAAGACCATTTATCAATGTCAAGGTCTTTCCATTAACCATTCGCAATACACGTATACAGTGTTTAGATTCCTCCTCAGAGAGAAATATCGTCTTTGTTTTAGTCGTAATATCGGGATGATAAAATAGTGCCATCAGTGAATGAGTTGAAAAACCAATTCCTTCATTAACTCCCCCTGAGTAGCTGAAGAGTTACCTAATCCCTTTCCTTTTAAATCGTATTCATGCAGCAACATAATATTTGCTGCTATCATTTTTGGATTAAAGTTATTTTTAGCTTTGGCTAGTTCTCCAGCAACAAAGGGAGGTACGCCTAGGGCTAAAGCAAGTGACTCCCGTGATCCATTCGGTAAGAAGTGTATGCGCATCAACTGCGAAAAGAACTTAAATAAATTCGGAATAATGATAATCAAATTAGCTGCTTTAGGATTTGATTCAAAATAATTTACAATTTTTAAGGCTTTTAAAATATCCCGATCTCGAATAGCATTTGTTAATTCGAAAATATTATAATCTTTAGATATCCCTATATTTTCCTCCACGTGAACATCTGTAATTGTTGACCCTTTTTCAATAATAATAGAAAGTTTATCGAGTTCGTTAACAATCCTACTTAGGTCGTTTCCAATAGATTCTGCTAGAAGCATATTTGCTTTTGAGGTGATGCCATAACCAAGCGCTTTCACATAGTTTTGAACCCAATCACCTAATTGGTATTCTCTTACTTTTTCTGATTTGAAAAGCACACCATTTTTTCCGATTGACTTTATTATTTTTTTTCGGGCATCAATCGTTTTGTACTTATGACAAATAACGAATATCGTAGTTAAACAGGGATCGGCAACATAAGCATCTAAATTATCCAATTGCTTAAAATCCTGTGCTTCTTTTAAGATGACGAGTCTTCGCTCAGCCATCAAAGGGTAGGATCTTAAATCATTTAGTAAGCTTGGAAAATCAGCATCTTTACCATATACTATAGATTGATTAAAATCCCGCTCATGCTCTTCCAACGCATATTTTTCGATAGCGTTAGATAATTCATCAATAAAATAGGGTTCTTCCCCATGCAGTAGGTAAACTGCTTGAAAATTCCCTGCTTTAATGTCCCTTAAAATGGCCTTACTATCCATGTTTTACATCGTGTTGTTCCCAGATTTGCACCAATTCCACTAAGGTACTAACTGCTTTCTGCATATCTTGCAAACTTACAAATTCATGCCTAGAATGAATGGCCATTTCTCCAGTAAATATATTAGGACATGGAAGCCCCATGAAAGACAACCTAGATCCATCAGTTCCACCACGAATAATAGAACGATTGGGACTTAAACCCGCTTTTTCCATGGCTAATACGGCATAATCCGTTACAAATGGATAGTTGTTCAAAATCTCCTTCATATTACGGTATTGCTCTGAAACCGTTGATGAGAAGCTTGCACCAGGAAAATTATTCACTACTTTTTGTGCTAATTCGTTCAACAAATCTTCGTATTGAGCTAATTTGGAGGTCACATGATCCCTGATAATAAAGCTAACTTGTGCTTTTTCGAGCCCTCCTTCTATGGAAACGGGGTGTACAAAACCCTCGCGATGTTTGGTGGTTTCAGGTGAAAGCTCACTAAAAGGTAAGGACTCCACAAATTTTGAGGCCAGTTTAATGGCGTTGACCATTTTCCCTTTTGCATAGCCAGGATGAGCGCTTACCCCTTCAAAATTAAAAACCATTGCATCGGCGGAGAAGGTTTCATCTTCAATATCACCAAGAGGTCCACCATCAAGTGTGTAACCAAAATCGGCATTTAATTTCTTCATGTCTAGTTTTTCCACTCCTCTACCAACCTCCTCATCAGGGGTGAAAAGTATCCGAATATTGCCGTGAATTATTTCCGGGTGGCTAATGATAAATTCAGCGAAATCCATTATGATAGCGACACCCGCTTTATCATCAGCTCCTAAAAGAGTTAAGCCACTTGCGGTTATAATGTCATCCCCGATTTTTTCTTTCAAATAAGGATGTCTCTCCGTGGTAATACGTTGAGTAGTATCATCTGGCAATACAATATCTTGACCCGAATACGAACGATGGACCAAAGGTTTGACATTCGTTCCACTGCAATCTGGCGCTGTATCGACGTGTGAACAAAAACAGATAGTTGGTGCATTACTATTGGGCGAATTACTGGGAATAGTTGCAAAAACGTATCCCCACTCATCCATTTCCACATCAACTAACCCGAGTGCCATTAATTCGTCACTCAATAAGCGAGAAAGATTTTTTTGTTTTTCTGTTGATGGAAAACAAGTCGCCGTAGGATCGGACGTAGTATCAATGGCAACATATCTCAAAAAACGTTCTTCTAAACTCATAGTTATATTTTAGTTGGAGAATTTACCCAAAGATAAAAATGAAATCATCTTTTCCAAGGCTAGTGCGCGATGACTTCGTGAATTTTTTTCTTTCATGGACATTTGCGCAAAAGTTTTTACTTCGTCAATCGGTCGAAAGATGGGATCATATCCAAAACCATTTTCACCTATTTTTTGCTCCGTAATTTCACCTGTAATGATGCCTTCGAAAGAAAAGGTGGCCGATTCAAGCATTAAAGTAATTACGGTTCTAAATTGGGCTTTTCGATGTTGAATTCCTTTCAAATCATCCAGCAACTTATTCATGTTATTTTCATCATTTTTGGGTTCGCCAGCATAACGAGCAGAATAAACGCCTGGCCTATTTTGTAAAAAAGCCACTTCCAAACCGGAATCATCGGCAAAACATGGCAACTTAAAAATGGAATAAATATACGCAGCTTTCAATGCTGAATTACCTTCCAAGGTATCGGAAGTTTCTTTTATTTCTTCCTGAAAATTCAAATCATTTAACGATAGCAATTCGATACCTGCAGGAAGTAGTTGACGGATCTCAGCCGTTTTATTTTCATTATGCGAAGCAAAAATTAATTTCATTTGTTAAAAAGTTGAAGGAATTTATTTTTTATAGCCAAAACAGAGAATTTATCAACCACTTTCTGATGACCATTCCTACCTATTTTTTCTCGTAGCGCTGGATCCAAGATAAGTTGTTCCAAATAAAGTTGCCATTCCGCCAGATCGCTTGCTAAAAACCCATTGATTCCATGGTCCACAATCTCCTTATTCACCCCAACAGGCGACACCAATGTTGGAATGCCTAATGCCATATATTGAAGTCCTTTAAAACCACACTTTCCCTCCGACCATTGATCCATTTCGAGCGGCATCACACCAATGCTAATCTGTTTTAGGTCTTCGATTTCGCTGGCTTTCTTCCATTGAATAAACGTAAAATTCGCTAAGTCAAAATGGGGGTTTTCATTTGAAATAACCACCAATGGAACATTGTATTTCTCCGATATACTTTTGAAAACAGGCAATAATGGCAATAGGTAACGCAGTGTTGAATGTGTTCCCGTCCAACCAATTGTTATTTGTTCTTTTTGGTAATCAATAATGGAATTATGGTGGTTTTCTGTGTCAATCGTTGTAGGAATTATTTGAACCTCCGCATTAAATTTCCTGGCATAACTTGCCAAGTATTCATTTCCCGCGCTCACTTTTCCGGCCCATTTAATGCAATACTTAACTTTCCAATACGCTTTCAATCGATGGAACCGGGCATTATTTTGACTGTAATTCGCCATCCAAATGGCATCGTCAAAATCATAAATGTATTTCTTGCCTAGTAGTTTAGAAATAATAAACTCGAAAATTGGTGGTCCAATTGGAGATGCTTCTCGATGGATAAAAACATGGTCATATTTCCGGATCGAAAAAAGCAAAATCAAGCGTTTGAAAAACCCTTTCGAAAAGCCAAACGTCTTTTTTAAGAATTTTCCTTTGCTATAAAAATGATTCCACGAGTCTAAATCTAAAAATGGAAAAACAGCATATTCATAGCCATTTTCTTCTAAAATCGAAAGGTACTGTTCAAACCGGAAGCGCTGAGAAGGAGCTTCATCCGAAGGATATGGCGCAAGAATAGCGATTCGTTTTTTATGCATGGCCATTATTATAAATCGTATTATACGTCTCAACACCTTTCTGTAGAGAAAAAATAGTCGTTGCGGCATTCATTGTTTTTTCCTTCTCAAAGGAAAGGTCCTGGAAATGAAATTTATCAAATGCAGTCAAGGTCATTTCATCAAAGACATAACCTGCATTATGTTGTAGAACAATTTCTTTGGTGTCCCCAACGCCGGCGTTACAAATAATTGGAATGCCCATAGACATAAATTCTGCTTGCTTAATGGGCGAAGATGCCTGTTTTGAAAAAGTAGGTCGAATGAAAAATATAGCATAATCAATGTACTGAATGTAACTGGGCATTTCTTGATAAGGAACCGATAAAACGGTAATATCTTCAATAGCTATTTGTCTTTCTTTCGCTTTTGTATGCACCAATTCTTTTGCATCTTTGGTTAAAAAAAGGAAATGAAGCTTTTCATTTTTTAGTTTTTGAATCTTGAAAAAAGCTAACATTTCATCCAACATATACCAAGTACCTAAGGAGCCAACATAACCTAAAATGATTTTATCTTTCTTCAAGGTTTCTAAATCATGATTGGATTTTAGTACGTTTTCCTGATTGAAAAGCTGTTGGTCAACACAACAAGGAATCACGCTAATTTTTGAGGAGAGAGCTAAGTCGGGATACAATTCATTCAAGGCCACTTTACCAGCATTGGTCAAGGAAACAATCGCATCTGCTTGCGCCAACATTGTTCGTTCTTTGCGTTTAATGTATTGATAAATCATGGCAAAGATTGGATTTCTCAAATTCCATATTTTTCCCTCTACCCTTTCATCTGCCCAAAAACCTCGCATATCAAATAAAAACTGGCAGGATATTTCATTTTTAAGTTGTAATCCAATAATTCCTGGCAGGTAACTACGGCAATGAATTAGATCGAAATGATGCTGTGATTGCAAGGCAAGTGCTTTTTTCTTCATGCGCTTCAAATCGAACAAGGTAGATAGTACAGGAGGTTTTTTGGTGTAGAAAAATGGGTGCCAAGTGATTTTTGTCCCTTTAAGTTGCTGCTCAATATTGGCTCGAAACAGAAAATACGTCTCCTTTTTTTCGAAACTAATCATGTGAAATGAATGGCCAAGCTTTTCCAATCCCAGCACATAGGGTAGAATTTGGGATTGTCCTAAGGCATCGGTAATCCCATCATAGGACAAATAAAGCACTTGTTTTGCCATACGAACAAAGGTACATTTTTAAAAATAAGCAATATATCCAAAATGCACCTTTCCTTGTTTTAAATCGAAGGGATTCGTTAATTGTTTACCAATGGCATAATTAATTGAAAATATGCCAATTTTAGAACCAATAGAAAAGCCTACCCCTACACCAAAAGGATTGTCTTTACTATAACTAGCAGAACGATCTTCATAAATTGCTTGATCATAAAACACAAAAGCAGCTGAATTTTTGTCTACTAAAAATCGATATTCTAATGAAATAATTCCTTTGGAAGTACCCAATAATTCTTCCTCATTAAATCCACGAAGTGTTGTTAATCCCCCGAAACGAAAGCGTTCATTTTGATAAATAACAGGTGCGTAATAAAAGTCGTATGAAATGGTGCCTTTTAAGACATGCCGTGCAGCAATCCGGAGATACTTCTCATAAGAAATGAGTCCTTTAAAAATAGTTGAAGATAAAACCGAAACCGTATCCGTTTTTGCTTCCCTTCTACCCACAAATAGCTCTACGTTGAAAATACTTCCTTTTGAAGGATTCGGGATGTAATCCAATTCTTTTTTCAAAAATGCTAAACCAAATGCCGATGTTTTACACGAAACCGATTGACTGAATCCCGAGCTTGCTCCTGCTCCTGCTAGGCGGTCACTGGAGTAATATTGATAAATACCTTTTAAATAATTGCCGTTTTTAAATTGATATTGAACAGCCAATGAGCCCTTCATTTCTAAAAATGTTGAATCCCTTTTATATAAATTAAATTTCCCATCAAGACCAAAAGTGGTTTTAAAAAGGTATGGATAATTCACCCTTATCATCAAGGATTGAGTAGCGGGCTGAATACTTCTCCAATTAAAATCTATCTGTTCGGCTTGTCTCATAGTATTGACCAATTTTAATTGTAACTCGCCGGTTAATCCTATTTTTTGACTTATTGGGTTGGGTTGTAAGCCTAGCGCTCCGTTAAAACTGCTTATCCGAGCAGATTTTAAATACAGAAATAACTCAACCCCATCGTTTGTAAATAATAATTCAGATGGTTTTACAACTTGAATATGATTAATCTGTTTTAATTTTTGATCCAAGTTTCTCCATTGTCCTTCGTTGAAGATATCGCCGATATGAATTCCTGTTATACTTTGAATAGAAGCTGCTGAGAAAGTAGAATCACCTTTCACTTGAATGGATTTCCAAACCAGCTGTCTTCCCCTATCAATTTTCAAGGATGCCTCAATCAAATCCGAAGAGATTTCAGTATTTACAAGTGATATCTCCGCAAATGGGTAACCATTTTGAATAAGACAAGCCAAAATTTGGCGTAATGTAGCGCTTAACTGAGACGGTGACAATGCTATTGATTTATTTACTTGTTTTAATAAACCATAAAACCCCAGGCGACGCAGAAATAAATTATCTTCTTCCGAAATCATCAACGCTATCTTGTGGAATTTAGGTCCTAGAAAGACAAAGGCCTCAATATTCTCTTTTGATTCCTTGGTAGAATCTATACTAGCCAAAAAGTAACCCTTCTTAACCAAATCAAACCTAAATTCTGATAAAAAAGAGGTTATATTCGTCTTGCTCGGAACACGAAGCGAAGTCTTTATGTTTTTAGGTAAAACTTCATTTTGAGCTGCTGTAAATGAGATGATTTTACTTTGAGAAAAGCCATTATTAGGCATAAATAAATAAAATATTACCAGGGTATAAAATAGCCGTAAACGAAGCGAAAATAAAGGCATATTTTAAAAAAATTTAATATTAAATCAATTTACTTTCAATCTTTTTTGTAACTTTACCATATAACATTCCGTTAGAGGAGTCACAAACAACAAAACAAACTATTATGAAAACGAAAGCAAATTTATTAATTCTTTTAACTGTAATTACAGTTATTTTGTCTTCTTGCGGCGCCTCTAGAAAAGCTGGTTGTGATGCTTATGGAAAAATCAACGTTGAACAAAATAGCGATTTAGCTTCTAAATAACATTCTGTTTTATTTCAGCGCAAGCGCTGAAGATACATAGCCATTTCAGTTTGTATCTTCAGCGCTTCTTTTTTTGCCCCATCCGCAAAATCCTCACCATCTTCGGCATATAAAATAGCCCTTGAAGAGTTCACCAAAAGTCCCACCTCTTTATTAGCACCATAATTAAACACCTCCTCCAAGGAACCTCCTTGGGCACCTACTCCAGGTACCAAGAAAAAATGAGAAGGTGCCAATTTTCTCAATTCCGCGATTTCTTTCCCTCGAGTTGCTCCAACAACAAACATCGTATTGGCGTCATTTCCCCACGTTAGTGCCTTCTTAACGACCTCGGCATACAACGTTTGATTATTTACTTCCAATAGTTGAAAATCTGCCGATCCCGTATTGGAGGTTAGCGCCAAAAGCACAACCCATGCCTCTTTGTACGTGTAGAAAGGCAATACACTATCCGCTCCCATGTATGGAGCGACCGTTATGGCATCGCATGGCAAAGTTTCAAAAAATGCTTTGGCATACGCCAAAGAAGTATTACCGATATCGCCTCGTTTAGCATCTGCAATAATGAAACAATCTTTTGGGATGTAGTTAATTGTTTTTTCAAGGGAAATCCATCCTTTTACGCCCAGCGCCTCATAGAAGGCTGTGTTTGGTTTATAAGCAACGCAATACTCCTTTGTGGCATCGATAATCGCTTTATTAAATTCAAATACAGGATCTTCTAACTGTAATAAGTGCTTGGGAATTTTTGTTAAATCGGGATCTAATCCCACGCATAAAAAGGAATTTTTCAGATGAATTTGAGCAATTAATTCACTTCTTGTCATACGTTATCCCCCTTTAATTTTTCGGCATTTTCGGCCATTTTTAACGCGTCAATCATTTCTTGAATATCACCATTCATAAAAACCCCTAAATTATACATGGTTTTATTTATGCGGTGATCCGTTATTCTTCCTTGCGGATAATTATAAGTTCTAATTTTTGCAGAACGATCACCTGTAGAAACCAATGTTTTTCGATGAGCGGCACGTTCATTGTGTAAACGATCTAATTCAGCTTGGTATAAACGAGACCGAAGCACTGAAATTGCTTGGGCTAAATTCTTGTGTTGAGACCGACCATCTTGACATTCCACCACCACACCTGTTGGAATATGGGTTAATCGGATAGCGGATTCTGTCTTGTTAATATGTTGCCCACCAGCACCTGATGCACGGAAGGTATCTTTTCGGACATCATTCATATCGAGTTCAAAATCCACTTCTTCCGCTTCAGGTAAAATCGCAACCGTAATAGCCGAAGTATGGACACGTCCTTGCGATTCCGTTTCGGGAACACGTTGCACCCGATGCACACCCGATTCGAACTTCAACATACCATAAAGTCCTTGACCAGTTATACTCAAGGATATTTCTTTAAAGCCTTTGACCGAACCTTCAGAAGAGTTAATTATCTCATATTGCCAACCAACATTTTTAAAAAACATGGTATACATGCGGAAAACATCCTCGACAAAAATACAAGCTTCATCCCCACCCGTTCCAGAGCGTAATTCCATGATGGCATTTTTATCATCTTCCGGATCTTTAGGAATCAACATCAATTTTATTTCTTCCTCGAGGACAGGCTTACTTTTCTCTAATTCATCAATTTCCATCTTTGCCATTTCGCGCATTTCAGGATCCTTTTCGCTTTCCAACATGGACCTGGAACTTTGAATGTTCTCTAGAAGATTTTTGTATTGTTTATAGATGATATTAAGAAGATCTAAATCACGGTATTCTTTATTCAATTTAACATAGCGCTCCATATCCGAAATAATGGCAGGATCGGTAATTAAATTACCCACTTCAAGAAAACGGTAATGAATGGCTTCTAA
>JAPLEV010000039.1 GCA_026391005.1 Flavobacteriia bacterium
TTTAAGAACCAATGGTTATTATTTCATGCAAAGCATCAACTTTACGTTTGGAAGATCGGCAGAATGTACCAAGCCAGCATGCGTAAGATTGCGTTTGCGTTTCGTAGCCATTTTAGTTAAAATGTGGCTTTTAAAAGCGTGTTTACGCTTAATTTTTCCACTTCCAGTGATGGTGAATCGCTTCTTTGCACTGGACTTTGTTTTCATTTTTGGCATTGTGTGACGTTTTAATTGTTTTTATTTATTATCAGCTTCTTTATTTCTTTTTTGAATTAATCATTAAAATCATTTTCTTTCCCTCTAATTTTGGAAGTTGCTCTACTACCCCAACTTCAGCCAACTCCTGCGCAAATTTCAATAAAAGAATCTCTCCCCTATCCTTGAACACAATTGTTCTACCTCTAAAAAATACATACGCCTTAACTTTGCTCCCTTCTTCTAAAAACTTTTTCGCGTGAGCTAGTTTAAAATTAAAATCATGATCGTCCGTATTTGGTCCAAAACGGATTTCTTTAACCACAATCTTACTCTGCTTTGCCTTTAATTCCTTTTGTTTCCTCTTTTGATTATAAAGAAACTTTTTATAATCCATTATTTTACAAACTGGCGGCTTCGCATTTGGCGATATTTCAACTAAATCTAACTCTTGTTCTTCTGCCAATTCGATTGCCTTAGAGACAGACATTAATTGAGGTTCTTGTCCTTCCGTAACAAGTCTTACTTCGGTCGCGAAAATTTTTTCGTTAATACGATGTTGTGCCTCTACTTCTCTTTTTACAAACGTTCTTGGGTTTCTTCTCATTCGTTAGTTTAAACTATTATTGACAATTGTAATTCTATTTCATTTTGTACCAGTTTCACAAATTCTTCAAAAGGTACTTTACCAAGGTCCCCTTTTCCTCTCTGCCTTACTGATACGGTATTTGACACTACTTCTTCTTCTCCAACGATCAGCATAAAAGGCACTTTTGCCAGCTCAGCATCTCGTATTTTCTTCCCTACTTTTTCATTACGGTCGTCAACAAGACCGCGAATATCGTAATTATTTAGGAATTCTGAAACTTTTTCGGCATACTCATTGAATTTTTCCGAGACTGGAAGAATAATAAATTGGTCTGTTGCCAGCCACAATGGAAAATCACCGGCACAATGTTCTAATAAAACCGCAACAAATCGCTCCATTGAACCAAAAGGCGCTCGATGAATCATTACCGGTCTATGCTTTTGATTATCAGCACCCACGTACTCCAATTCAAATCGCTCAGGTAAGTTATAATCCACTTGAATGGTGCCTAATTGCCATTCTCTTCCCAATGCATCCTGCACCATGAAATCCAGTTTCGGACCATAAAAAGCAGCTTCGCCATATGCGACAACTGTTTCTAAGTTTTTTTCAGCCGCTGCTTCAATAATTGCTTGTTCAGCTTTCGCCCAATTTTCATCAGAGCCAATATATTTTTCGCTTTTTTCTTTATCACGCAATGAAATTTGAGCAGTAAAATTTTGAAAGTCTAAGGATTTTAGGACATACAAAACGATATCGATAACATTTTTAAATTCATCTTTTACTTGCTCTTGGGTACAAAAAATGTGGGCATCATCTTGGGTAAAACTCCTCACGCGTGTCAAACCATGCAATTCACCCGATTGCTCGTAGCGATAAACGGTGCCAAATTCTGCAAAACGAATAGGTAAATCCTTGTAAGATCGAGGTCTTGCCTTAAATATTTCGCAATGGTGCGGGCAATTCATTGGCTTTAAATAAAACTCTTCGTTCGGATCAGGCGTTTTTATCGGTTGAAATGAATCTGCACCATATTTTTCATAATGACCGGAGCAAACGTATAATTCCTTATTTCCGATATGTGGGGTAATCACTTGTTGATACCCTGCTTTACGCTGTGCTTTTTTGAGGAAATTTTCCAATCGTTCTCTTAATGCTGCCCCTTTTGGCAACCAAAGCGGTAAACCTTGACCAACTTTAGCAGAAAAAGTAAAGAGATCTAATTCCTTTCCAAGTTTTCGGTGATCACGCCGTTTTGCCTCTTCCAATTTTTCAAGATGCGCTACTAATTCGCTTTGTTTCGGAAAAGTTATCCCATAAATCCGTGTGAGTTGTTTATTCTTTTCGTCACCTCGCCAGTATGCACCAGCAATCGATAACAACTTAATTGCTTTTATGAAACCAGTATCAGGTATATGCGGACCACGGCACAAATCAGTAAAATTACCTTGCGTATAAAAGGTTATCGTACCATCCGTAAGTTCAGACAATAATTCCAATTTATATGGATCATTTTTCTCAGTAAAATAAGTAATCGCTTCTTGCTTAGCGATTTCCTTTCGAATAAATGGATTTTTAGCTTTCGCTAATTCTCTCATCTTTTCTTCCACAATTTCTAAATCTTTTTCTGTAATGGTATGTTCACCTAAGTCTACATCATAATAAAATCCATTAGCGATAGGCGGTCCGATGGCTAATTTTATCCCCGGAAAAACAAACTCCAATGCTTCAGCCATAAGATGAGCGGAGGAATGCCACATGGTGGATTTTCCTTCTGGATCATTCCAAGTTAGCAACTGTAATTCACAATCTTTTTGCAATTCAAAGCTGGCATCTTGGACAACCCCGTCAATTTTTGCAGCTAGTACATTACGCGCCAGCCCTTCCGAAATACTTAATGCCACAGTCATTGGTGAACTACCTATCGGATATTCACGCACAGAACCATCGGGCAAAACGACTTTAACCATTTTTTAAATTTGAGAGTACAAATATAGGTAATTTGCTTGAAATTCAAGGGTTTTAAACCATAATATCCTATGATTTATTAGCATTTAGTATACGATGAATATCAATTTGTATCGAACGAATAGAGGTTGATAAGTCATTATCATCGATTTTCAAGGACGGAAGGATGGAAGAAATATAATTAACAAATTGCCATATTTCCACCACATCTTCAACTCCTACCTCATAGGGCTGAAAAAAAGAATTAGTTGAAACTAACAGAAATGATTTAGATTTTTCTAAATCATTATCAACTAGTTTAAAAACAATTCCATCATTTTTGGTTACTACTATGCAAGGGGTTCCTGATTTAATGTTTGTCCAGTCTTGAACAAACTCCCCAACAACAAATGAACCTTCTACAACAGGTGGCATGGAATCCCCACTAATAGGAAAGGCCCTATATTTTTTATTTTTTGAAAGGAAAGGAAGTCGAATAGTAGGCAATTCATTTATAAATTCTACATCAGCGTAAGAACTAGCATATCCAGCGCTCGCTTTATGTGTTATCAACTCAATTAATTCGTCATTTCCTTCAGTCACCTGACTCGTTAAAACGCGCAAATTATTACCACTAGCCTTCTCTTTCCAATTTTTATCGTGATTTCGCCAATCTTTCTCAGAAAAATCCTGGAAATTCTCACTCAAAAGTACATCGATCGACAATTCATAGTACTTGCTCAATGCGATTAAATTTTCAATATTGGGCTGTGCAACCCCATTTTCGTAACCACTATATGTCGAGCGATTAAAGCCTAGATCATTTGCCACATCTTCTTGAGATTTACCGGAACGTTTTCTAAGTGTTTTTAAATTGTCTCCTATTTTCATTTCAAAGATTTAAACAAAGTTAAAAAATAATCAATAAAACGATTAAATATTAATCATTTTATTTTTACAATCCAAATACAGCTTAATTGTTGGCTTATTTGGGTTCAATAAAAGCGCCCGAATTGATTTGATAATAAGAAAGGGAATCGTTCTTTTGAAGAACAAGCACATCCTTTTCATAATATTTTATTAGGTTGTAAATGGTTGGAATAATTAATTTTCCTTCAATGGAGTACAAGCCAAAACCATTCTGATCCTCCACTAATAAAAAATCTTTACCAAGTCTAACAATGGATTTAAAAGCTATGGGTATTGAAAACACACCTTTCGTAGTTAAGACGCCTAACAAACCATTTTTTTCAACAATAAAAAGACTATTATTAATCTTTTCCGTAAAATCATACTCGAATAGCGTCACCACTTTCGCTTTCTGATCAACAAAACCCCACTTAAAATTCTTTAGTACGGGTATCCAATCTCCCCATTCGTTGATACATTCATATGGATAAGTAACCAATATTTTACCTTTTTCATTAATCAACATGTATTTATTTTTCTTTTTTACAATAGCGCCATCCTTGGTAAAAGCTCCGGCTTTAGAGAAGTTAACAAATTGTTCAAATTGCAGAGCCAATAATAAATTACCCCTAGCATCGATATAACCAATTTTATCATTTATCCTCACCATTGAAACGCCAGAATTTATTGGGTAAATTTCATCATAATCCGCAGTGGTTTTCCAAGTGTTTTTGCTGTGAACAAGTCCTTTTTTATCCGCAACAGAATAAATAAAAGAAGAGTCTGTAAACGGAATTACCTCATCAAATTCGGTCGGCAACTCAATCTTTAAGTCCTTGTTCATATAACCAATCTTACCGTTCATTACAATCCTTGCCAAGTCGCCAGAAAAAGGAATAATATCTTCTAAGAAAAGATCACTTTTTAAATGATTGTCAGCATCATAAATACCAAAAAAACCATTTTTCTTAGCATATAATAAACTATCTGTTAACCAACCGATATCCTCAAATTCCATTGGAAAAACAAAATTGCCATTTCGATCGATAACACCAAAGAGGTTATCCTTTTCAACAATGGATTTTCCAAGATTAAAATCTTCCATATTGTCGAACTTAAAATCAATCACAACATGATTTCTTCTATCAATGGCGCCAAATAATTCGGAGGAAAGAACAATTGACAACCCTTCTTTAAAAGGATTAACTTGATCATAATCTGCAGCAATAATAATTTCACCATCGTTTTGTATAAAACCAAATTTTTCATTGAGTTTGTAAGGATAATAAGCTGATTGATAGCGATTAATTTCATTGTCTAAGTCCCTCATAAATGGAAAATCAGGAAAGGATTTCTTAAATTCAGCCAAACGCTTATCGGAATAATCTTTCATGAAAAGTTGATATAGTTTACGCCATGCAGCTAAAATATTTCGATTATTCTCATATTTCCTAATAAAATAAGTCAACTCCTCTATATCGTTTAGTTTTTCAAAATGCTCATATACCCTATTTTGGACTTCATCATAATGAGGATTTTCTGGATAATTTAATAAGAAAGCGTCTAAATCTTCCAAACGATCGGAATCGGTCTTTTCGTGGAATTGGCAATCAAAAAACTTACTTTTGGATACCTGAAAAAATTTGGACTCCGGATATAAAAGCATAAAATTCTTAAAAGAGGCGGATGTATTCGTTATACATGCTTGATTCAAGGCCAATGAGTCCCTGAAATCAATCGCTTTTGGAATACATAAAGACCAATAGTGTATCGCTATAAAATCGTTCAACGATTCGATTGATGGCGATAATAATAAACGCTCGTAAAACAAAGAACTAATTTTGATTTTTAAATTACTGATTGCCATATAATCGCACGTGTAGGCTTGAAGTTTTAGTCTTTTTTTTGCATCTAAATTCCTGAAAGATTGCTCGCAAATCAACATGTATTTATACGTTGAATCAATATTGTATTTGGCTTTAGAAAAATAAAGCGTTGCTATTCCATAGGCAGCTGCAGCAGTATGTCTTTTAAATCCTTTTTGGAAGTGACTCAAGGCATAAGAATAATTAGAAGCTGCTAATTCTTTAAATCCCTTTTTAATGTGATTTGCAGATAAGTTAAAAAAGATAGAAAACGATAAAAGAAAAAAAATCTTTCGCATAGCCCAGTTAAGAAAGTAAAAGTAAATAAAAACAAAATGCTTAAAAAATCAAAATAGCGAGAGTTTCATTATTTTCGCTCTTCCGATAGTGATTTATGTTAACAAAAAAGAATCCAAATTACTTTTATTCTAGCAGCGATTTTAAGCAATTATTGTTTTTGGAAGATTCTATTAATATAATTAAAACCGAACTTTTAGCCTTACTTTCTATGAAGAATGATAACTGGCTTAACACTTTTCCATCTTATGTAAATTCTAAAGAGTTGGAGGCATGGCAAGTTTTTACCTTTTCATTTTTTAAAATGAAAAATTCTTTAAATCATTCATTTTGTCCTGAAACAAGTGCGCTAATTGAAAAAATTCCAGCACTCATTTCTTGCGATTTCTCACGATTAAAAAAACATACACACATTGCACCCCACAAAGGGTATTCAAAAATGATATTACGATGTCACTTACCCCTACTAATTCCCTATGGATCCGCTTGTAAAATACGAGTTGGCGATGAAACGAGACATTGGGAAGAAGGGAAACTACTAATTTTTGATGATTCCTATGAGCATGAGGCATGGAATGAAAGCGATGAAGATCGTTTTATCTTAATGTTTGATATCCCGAACCCTCTGTGGGGATATTCAGCTGAACAAATAGCACACTATAAGATTGAAAACTTAGATGACCCCTTCCTACTCCAATTTGCAAGTAAGGAAGAATGGCTTTCGGCTTATGAGCAGCGAAAACTCCCTATTGAAAAAATTAATTTTCGAACAAACGATTAATTTGAGTTAAATTATTGCTTGCTTTTTCTCCCTGAAGAATCAAGGCCTCATTCCCTTTAGCAATTTTAGACAAGGTTGACTTTAGCAAATTATATTTCTGAAAGAAATCTGCTTTATCCAACACCATTCTGATTTCAATAGCGTCCTCGAAATCAATTTTATACCCTAACTGTAGGTTATAAGAAATGGCGCTTTTATTTTGTGCTTGAACACGAACGATTGACCGATTGATTTCTAATTTAGAAAAAATAAAATTGAGAAAACAAATCGAAGCCATCACACTGGCCCATGTTTCAAGGTATTCATTCTCACCAATAAAAATTCCTCCTTCTCCAATTCCTTCTTCCTCTGAAAAGTTTTTGGCATGAATTAATCCCACCTTTTCGCCTAAATATTCAATAATAAAGTAATAGTTGGAGGCATTATTTATAGAATGAAACCAAGCCAATTGATCCTTTTCCTGCAAGAGATCCTGAATAAACATGTTTTTCCGAACCCCATCACTGTTTCTCCACTTCAGAATTAATCCTAAATCCGCTGCTTGAACTCGAATCAATCTAACATCATATTGTGCAAGAATTAACACGACTTTTCTGCTACATGAAACAATGGTTTTTGATTTGTTTTTAGCAACAAATGCCTTAAATACATGGCAATAATTCCAATACAAGTTATGATCATTCCCGTTGAGAATAAAACACTAACAATCAAAGAAGTATAGCCATCCACTTCAATTTTTCCAAAATATTTTTTATAGAGAATAAATCCTCCAAAAATGAAATTAATTAACGCCAGCAGAAAGCCAAAAAAAGTGACTAAACGAAGCGGAATCGCTGATGAAAAAAGCATGATATTGATTGTCGTTAAAATCAATCCTGGTAATTTATACCTACTAACGTTTGATAGATTTTCACTCCGCTTAATCGGTACAAACTCGATGGACTTGGTATACCAAAGAATCAATTCATCAATAAATGAAAACTGATGATTACTAGAAACCATTTTTCTTGCCAGGTCACCTTCTATCAATCTAAAACTACTTCCCTGTCCCCTATCTTTACCATTAAATCGAGATACAAATCTATAAATAGCCTTCAAGGAGCGAATCATAAAAGAATCTACGGATGGAAAAGTTCCATAAACTACCGTCGCACCGGTATTTTTTTGATGCTCAATCATTTTCATCGCCTCACTCGGATGAATTTCCCTGTCATCGTCTAAAGTGATGACATATTTCCCTTTTGAAAATTGAAATCCACAAAGCGTTGCAGGATGCTGTCCAAAATTCATTGATAATCGCAACGCTGTAATTGTTTTATCGTTTTGACTGAGCGATTGAATTGTCTCCCACGTATTATCAGTACTTCCATCATCTACCAGAATAATTTCATGAGAAAAGTCTTGAAAAACAAGCGCAATATCCTCACAAATAGAGGGAAGATCTCTACTATTATTAAAAGTTGGAATTACAAAACTATAGTCAAACATGCGACGGATATCTTGAACGAAGATACATTAAAAGAATTATTTCTTACTGTTTAATAACAAGCCACCGTCTAAAGTCATCACAGAACCTGTCATCCAAGAAGACTGACTACTTAAAAGGAAAGCGGCTGCATTTGCGACATCCATTGGTTTTCCAATTCCTAATGGATACGAACTCAAAATGCCTAACAGTTCTGTTTCCGAAAGCGAATTTTTAGTTTTTTCAAACATCTGAGTTTCAACTAGAGCGGCAGAAATACAATTCGAACGAATTCCTTTAGAAGAAAACTCCAAGGCAATCGAACGAGAAAAAGATTCTAAAGCAGCTTTGGATGCGGCGTATAAACTACCGCCATTGTAAGGATGTGAAGCTGAAACAGAAGACATAAAAACAAAGGATGATGCATTATTAACCTTTTTATGTTGCATTAATTTCGAGGATAAAAGACAGGCGCTATCAAAATTGATAGTGAACATTGATTTTATATGCTTTGACTGAATGAATTTTATAGGAAACGGTTCAATAATTCCGGCGCAATGCACCCAACCATCTATACATGGCAAGGCCTTCACTAAATCATCTATATCCTTTTCCAATGTTAAATCAGCTTGAAAAAGTTCTGACTCTATGCTAAGCTGTTTGGACACCTCTATTAATCGATCCATATTTCGACCCGTTATGCAAACCTTAGCGCCTAAATCCGAGCACAATTGCGCCACAGCAGAGCCAATACCTGCAGAAGCTCCAGTTACCAGAATAGTTTTTCCTTTAAAATTAATCATATTCTAACAATTTTGTAGCGACATTATGAGTGGATAAAAGTAAGCTAGCCCAAGAAAAACCCACACCAAAGCCGCAAAGCAATAGACATAAACGTTCCTTTTTTAACGCTTCACTTAATTCCGAACAAAGCGTTAAAGGAATAGAGGCAGAACTTGTATTTCCAAAATTACCAATTGAACTTGGGCATTTTTCTTTCGGCAAGTTCATTTTTTTTCGAATACTATCTGTGATCAATTGATTTGCCTGATGCAACACGAGGTAATCAAGTTGCTCCGTTTTTAATTTTGCTAAGTCGAGTGCATTATTAATCGACTTAGGGACATTTTTCAGCGCAAAATTAAATACCGCCATGCCATCAATTGCCAAATGTTTTTTAGAGCGGACAACACCCGGTGCCACCTCAATATCTTGATCATCAAAACTTTGGTAAGGCATTCGAGAATGCCCCGCCTCAATAATAATTGCATCAGCACCACTCCCATCCGTCCCTGCGTCAAAAAACCAATCTTTTCCTTTGGCATCGTATTCCAGTAAAGTTGCTGAACCTGCGTCTCCAAAAAGAGGAAAGGCTGTTTTATCTTGTTCATGCGTCGAAATGGTTGATTTATCACCAGCTAAAAGCAATACTTTTCTCAATCCACCCTGTTGCAGATAACGGTTAGCAAGGAGCAAACCATGAACGTATCCTGAACATCCTAAATTCACATCAAAAGCCATACAAGTCTTTGGCAATCCTAATTTATCTTGCAAAATAGCTGCACTTGCCGGTAGAAAATAGTCTGGAGATTGAGTTACAAATACTAATAAATCTATTTCATGATGACAATTCATATCTTCCAAAAGCGTCTGAGCAGCTTTGAAACACATATCTGAAGCGGTAACATTAGTTGCAGCAACTCTTCGCTCAATTATACCTGTTGTATTAGCGAACATTTTTGCTTCATCTTCCGAAAAATAAGGATAATCATGCGTTTTATACACCATCTTAGGAATGACAGAATATATTGCTTTTACAGCAGTATGTTTAAGCCTTAGCTCCGCCACCGTTTAATTTTAAGCGTGTAATATCAAATAAATCGTTAATGGTGACACACGATTTCAATTCATCTCCATTTAGAAGAACATCATACTTTGAATCAATTAATGCAACAAAAATAAGCGCATGCATACTACTCCAACCCTCCATATCACGAAAAACGCTATTCGGAGTCACATCTCCTGGATTTAGATTGTCAAACTCTTCTTCAATCGCTTTAATAAAATCATCTATTTCCATAAGTCAAATATACATTTTTCTACCATTCAATTACGGTTCCAATACAAGAAAAACCAATCCCAAAACCGAGTAACACTATCTTATCACCTTTTTTAAAAGTGCCTAGCGCTGCTGCTGTTTCTAGTGCAATGGGAATAGAACATGAAACAGTATTGCCAACTTCTTCAAAATTAGAAATGAATTTATGCTCGGGAATATTGCATTTTCGCTGAAGGGATTTCAAAATAAATGCACTTGCTTGATGAAAAATGAAAAAATCTATTTCTGAAATTGTTAAGCCATTTTTCACTAATGTCTGTTCCAAAAACCCAGGGATTTCCTTTAAAGCAAAGCGCAGCACTTCCAGCCCATTCATTTCGATACGTCCAAAAGGCAATTGATTCACTTGATCGGAATATTTATTTATCCATGCCTCATCTATTGGATTGCGACCTCCTCCACGTTCTACCTTTAAAAAATCAAATCCATTCCCAAAAGTTGCAAATGTAAACTTTCCAATGGCTTTAGTATTATTTTCCGAAACAACAATAGCGGCACCAGCATCACCAAAAATCGATCGCAATACGATATCCTCACTATGAATTGCTTTTGTAGGCACTTCCCCTAATAAGATTAACACATTCCTTGCATTCCCAGCAGAAATCATAGCTTCTGCAACACTTAAACTATACAAAAATCCCGAACAGCCTTGAGGTAAATCAATTGTACCACAAGTTGAAGACAATCCTAATTTATGATGCAAAACACTTGCGGTTGTTGGTGAATTATAATCTAAAACAAGCGTTGAAACAATAAGAAAATCAATTTCGCGCTTATCTATTTCTGGATAATCATTGAACAGCTTTAATACAGCTTTATAGGCAAGATCAGAACCAATTTCATCTTGACTAGCATGATAACGATTGTTACTATTGCTGTCAATAGAAAGTGGTGGTCCAGGAAGATAGTAACTTATTTTTCTAATTTTAGCAAACAATTTCAACTATGTATTAGGTGTTATTTTTACAATATTAAAAATTACAAGTTGATAAGTTGAGTAATTTTAAATAATTAACAAGTTATTATGGCAACTTTTAATTATCTTTAACGTCAAGAAACAAATTTATATAATGAATAAATTATACTTAATTCTAATCATTTTTTGTGTTATTGGAACAACAGTTTACAGTCAAAACACTCAACCAAATTCAAGGAAAGACCTAAACAAAAAGGTCGTTATCATCGACAAAAAAGATGAAAAAGCAATCGCAAGCGAAGTTCCCTACGTTCATTTTTGGAAATACCTATTTGACGACAAAAAAATGAAGTCCCTATTTATTGACGGAAAAATACCCGCTTCTTTTCCACTTTACGATAAAGCTAAATCGCATGGAGAAAATAAACAACTAGCAAAAGAATGGGGCTTAAGTAATAAAAAGCTTCTTAAAAAAGAATTTCGAAATAAATTAGATAAATAAACGGTTTGATAAAAAATATACTCTTCTTATACTTTTGCTTGTCGTTATCACAAGTTTATTTTTCGCAATGTAATGGTGCATCTCCTTTTTGCACGGGAACCAATTACTCCTTCCCGAATACAACAAACGTACAAAACTTAGGAGCAGTTAGTTGTTTAGGTTCTACTCCTAATCCTGTTTGGTATTTTATGGAAATTGACCAAAACGGCCCCATGACATTCAGTATTAGTCAATCCACCGCAGGAGGATCAGGAATAGATGTCGATTTTGCCTTGTGGGGGCCATTTACCTCCCTTGCAGCTGGATGTGGAGGAAGCACATTTCCATCAGGAAGCACTGTTGATTGCAGTTATTCTCCAAGCCCTACAGAAACCGCCAACATACCAAATGCACAAATTGGCCAATTCTACATTTTATTATTGACTAATTTTTCAAATCAAGCAGGAACCATTTCCTTTTCGCAAACAGGAGGGAGTGGCTCAGCTGATTGCTCCTTTATTTGTGGAGTAACTGGCTTTACCGCCATCCCTAGCGCTTGTAATCCCGCCACTAATACGTATGGATTAACGGGTACGTTAAGCATCACAAATCCACCTGGCTCGGGGACCCTAACCATCACAAATAGTTGTGGTGGCTCTCAGGTATTCAATGCCCCTTTTTCAAATAGTATCAATTATAGTTTCCCAGGACTTGCCGCAAATGGTTCCACTTGTACGGTAACGACATCCTTCTCTGCAAATGCGAATTGCAACACATTTCAAACTTATAATGCCCCAGCTCCATGCTCAGGTGGAAATCCTTGTTCATTTAGTAATTTCACAGGAAATATTACCAATTGTGATGCTATAACTAATCAATATACCATTACAGGTTCCATCAATTATACGAATGCACCCGGATCGGGAACACTAACCCTAGTAAATTCGTGTGGGGGCCAGCAAGTTTTTAACGCACCATTTGGTAGCTCTTCCAATTTCTCATTTACTGGTCCAGCGAATGGTGTAAGTTGTATTGTTACCGCTTCTTTTTCAGCAGACCCAAGTTGTAGTGCCACCTTAACTTATGACATTCCACCTTCGTGCAATTGTACAGCCATGATGGGGACATTTACGACTACTTTAAGTCCAATGCCTACGATTAATAAAATATGTTACGGAGATTCACTTTCCATTACCACGAATAATAACTTCTTTGTTCCTTCTGAATTAATTGGAGCAACAACACCTGGTTCTCCTACCTATGATCCTACTGCACCACCTTATGATCCTGGAATTGTTTGGCTCGCCTATTCTTGTCCTCCTACCATTTCATTAACACCACAACAATCCAATGCTTCTGGATTAACGATTCCCGATGATCCTTGTTTGGTGGGCGTAGTAACTTCAGGGGGAGATTTGTTAGATTTAAACGATCTTAGTTTTATCAATTCATTCCCTCCGGGAACCTTTACAAATAATGTTGTGTATTTTGTTCCATTGACAATGTATAGCATTCAAACGGGTACGTATAGTTTCGTAACATTGCCCGCTTTAGATTGTTTTGATATGGGAGATCCAATTGCTGTGCAATACCTTCCTCAAATTACTGCTACCTCTACCTCCAATTGCGCCAATGGTACGGCCACCGTTACCATTTCAGGAGGATCTCCTCAATTGAATGGAACATCCTTTAATGCTATCGTTCCATCGTTACTCCCTAACACAGCAAGTTTTGTTACAACTACCTGCTTAAATGGAGGTAATATCGTAATAGACAATTTAACAGCTGCCGGTCCTTATTCATTTTCAGTACTTGATGATAATGGATGTCAATTTGATTACACGGGTAATTACGTAGGCGGAGAAGCCGCAGGACTAAGCTACCCTGACAATATTTATTGTCAAACTGATACCGATCCTATCGCGACCATTACTGGTACTCAAGGCGGAACTGTAACAAGTGGTCCCGGATTATCCTTAAATCCAACAACTGGGGCGATTGACCTTTCAAATTCAAACACTGGAGCCTATTTAGTCACCTACACAACTTCAGCAGCTGTATGTCCGGGAATAGCCACTTATAACCTTACGATATCGTCTTCGCCAATTGTTGATGCTGGAGAAGACCAAACCGTTTGTTTAGGGAATTCTGTTATTTTAGATGCATCGGGCGCTACCTCTTACGTTTGGAACAACAATGCAAGCAACGGCATGGCTTACCTTCCACCAGTCGGAGTAAATGAACTTATCGTCTTTGGAACAAATAGTGAGGGATGCATTGGAACAGATACCCTACAAATAACGGTTCTACCTGATTGTTATGGAGAAAATATTGTTTACTGGGTTCCAAATACGTTTACACCAGACGGCGACCAGTTTAACCAAACATTTAAACCTGTTATGTATTCTGGATTTGATCCATTTGAGTACGAATTTTTAATATTCAATCGATGGGGAGAGTTAATATGGGAAACACACAATGTAAGTTTTGGATGGGATGGATCATACAATAAAGGTATGAAGTCGCCAGATGGAATCTATACGTGGAAACTTACCTTTAAAACGACGAATAACGACGAAAAGATAATGAAGTTAGGTCACGTAACACTTATTCGATAGTGGAGGTTTAATTCACCAATCTAAGCTAATTTATCGCTAAAAACCTTCTTGAATTTCTCAATTTTAGGTTTAACAACATATTGACAGTACTGATTTTGAGGATTTCGTAAGAAATAATCATGGTGATATTCTTCCGCAGGATAGAATATAGTAATTGGCTCAATGGTTGTAACAATTTCGTCCTCCCAAACTTTATTCAATTTCAAGTTTTCCTTAAATTTTTCTATCTCCATTTTATGTTCCTCAGAATGATAAAAAATGGCAGACCGATATTGCGTTCCGATATCATTACCTTGTCGATTCAACTGAGTCGGATCATGAATCCACCAAAATAATTCTAGAACCGAAGATAGCGCTATGATTTCATCATCGAATGTTACCTCCACAACTTCAGCGTGACCTGTATTTCCAGAACATACCGCTTCATAACTCGGATTAGTGGAAAGACCACCTGTATAGCCAGGAATTGACGAAACAACACCCTTTAAAGATCGCATAGTGGCATCTAAACACCAAAAGCAACCGGCACCTAAAGTAATTTTAACGATCATATGTAAGGCATTAAGGATTAGGAATAAAATTCAAGGCAGCGGAATTAACGCAGTAGCGCATGCCCGTAGGTTGAGGGCCATCATCAAAGACATGTCCGAGGTGTGCATTACAATTAGCACAAAGTATTTCAAAACGAACCATACCGAAAGAATCGTCTCTTTTTTTCAATACATTTTTGGAATCAATTGCATTGTAGAAACTAGGCCAACCGGAACCCGAATCATATTTGGTTTCACTTTCAAACAATGGTTTGTCGCAGCCAATGCATATGTAGGTTCCTGCCTCATGATGATCAACATATTTTCCTGTAAAAGGTTGTTCGGTCCCACCCTCCTTGATAATATAGCAAACATTTTCCGGAAGCATTTTCTTTCCGTAGGGAACAAGACTGTCACTTTTAGCTTTTGAATTCCCTTTGTCTTTTTGTCCAAAAGAGCAGGAAACGGTTATAAAAAGTAAGAATACACAACAAATTTTCATAGCGCTAGATTTAAGAAGTTAAGATTTGATCCTCATGGTTTTTAGGGGTAAAGAAATACTTACGAACCCACCAATGCCCTAAATAAATCAAAGGTGTAAGAGCGATTGCAATAATAAGCTTTAAAATATAATTCGTTGGGGCAATACTTAAAAAATCAGAAAATGCCATTTTACCTGGTAAGACAAAGCCAATATACAAAACAATAAATGAATCAATTAATTGAGAAACAGCTGTGCTTCCTGTACTTCGAAGCCAAATATAACGATTTCCTGTACGTTTTTTAATAAAAGTAAAAATAGTAGCATCGAGTAATTGCGAAACAAGAAATGCGACAATACTTCCAATAATTACCATTTGCGCTTGACCAAAAACTAAATTGTATGATTTATTATCTGAAAGACCAGAATTAGGTAGTTCAACAGCGGGAAGAAGCATTGAGAAACCAACAATAATAAAACAATAAAAGATAAGACCAGCAGTAATCCAAGATAAGCGTCTAACTATTTTAGTACCATAAAACTCATTAATCAAATCGGTTAAGAGAAAAACAATTGGCCAAGGAAGAATTCCAACAATCGTAACGAAAGGACCAAATTTCCAATTCCCCATTTGAAAAGAAATGGGAATCTCAATTAATTTATTACTGATTAACTCCGCAGTGACAGCACTTGTAACAAAAAGTCCAACCAATACGATAAGTAACCAATGTTTTTTATCTAAAACTAAAATAGAATTCATACTAAAAATACAAATGAAAATAGATTATGTTTATTTCTTTTTTGTATCACTATAATCTAAGCGTTTTGACTTAAGGTAACGAGAAATATAGTACTTGCTTGTTTTAAAATTATCAATTTTCACCCCTGAATTAGCTGAATGAATAAAACGAATAGCGTCAGGGGTTACCTCAATAACCATGGCAACATGACCAATCGAATTAGATTTAGCGTTGCTTCCTTTAAAAAACATTAGGTCACCCGCTTGTAAATTTTCTAATTTAACCGTTTCCCCCAATTCAGCTAAATTGTAACTGGTTCTAGACAGCGAAAATCCGAAGTTTCCAAATATGTAATTTATAAAACCTGAGCAATCAAAACCAGAAGGGGTGGTTCCGCCCCAATGATAAGGTGTACCAACGAATGTTTTTGCAAAAGCAATAATGGAATTAATTTTCGAACTATTTTGATTGTTAAAAGTTGGTAAGGTATCACCAGAAGTAGCAGGCAAATTATTTGGCGTATTTTGAGCTAGTCCAAAAGAAATTGAACACAAAAGACTAAAACAAAGAAATACTTTTTTAAATGTATTCATATGAATTCCAATTGCGAAATTATAACTATTTTCGAAGATAATTCCTTAAAGATATGGTAAAAATTCATACCGAACAACTTACAAAGCTATATTATTCAATTGGGGAAGTTGCTAAATTACTGGGTGTAAACGCTTCATTATTAAGATTTTGGGAGAAACAATTTAACTTGACGGTTTCAAAAAAAAACAATAAGGGAAACCGGCTTTACGCAGTGAAAGAAATAAAACAAATTAGCATTATTTATGATTTGCTTAAAAACCAAGGTTATACCATAGAAGGTGCAAAAAAAGCCTTAAAGCTTTCGGAACCTAGTCAATCATCGAACGAACCTAAAGAGCTAAGCATTATTAGTAAACTGGAGGATATCAAACAAAGGCTAGAAAAACTTAAAACTTAATTTTTTTTCATTTTTGTAAATGGAATGAACCTTGGAACGTTTTTTTGATAAGCTGCATAACCTTGATATTTATTCCCTGATATTTCTTCAGAAAAGTCAGAACTTCCTTTAAAAAGGATAATTAGTAATGCGCAACCAGCAACAGACCAGTTTATCCAATCTCCTGTAACATTAACACTGAAGAGGTAAAATACAAGCCAAATCGCTTGTTCCATGGCATAATTAGGGTGTCTTACTATTCCCCAAAGCCCTGAATCAATAAAACCTTTTTCATAATCACCTAATGGTTCACCCGCCAGAATTCTTCTGTGCTTTTCCGTTTGAAAAACATATTGTTGGTTATCCGCAATGTACTCAAGTAGAACAAAAACTACAATTAGAAAAGAAAGTAAATAATCTATCCAATTAAGTTCTGTATTTATTCCCACGGCGGTGAGTATTGGAAGGGTTATTAAAAAAATTAAAATATTTTGATAGCCGCTTATAAAAAACAAATTAAACAAGAGCCAAATAAAAGGTTTGTTAAAACCTGGCCTTTTCCTTAGGATTTCCCATCGATAATCCTCTTCACCGGCCCAAAACTTCCATGTGTATGCTCCTCTTCTTGCGAAGTTGTATGTCAAACGTAAAGCCCAAATGCTCACCAATACAGACATCAAGACCATACGCGCATTCCAATCTGCAAGGTAAGTCATGTCCCACACATAAACAGCTGGGACAATGCTCCATAATTTATCGACTTGGGAATTATTCTTACTTATTTCACCTACAATAAAACAGTAGGCAATAACCCCACCCACCAACCAGGTAAGGTGGTCAAACAAAATAATATTTTGAAGTTCAGAAAGTGGCGTGCCAAAATAAAAAGTACAAATTGGAACTACTATGATTGTAAAAATTAATAAAAGAATTGTTCCTAACATACTATTCAAGTTAAATTATTAATAACCTGCTTTTGCTGCATCATAGGGTAAAAAAGTTCCTGAGGATAATGCTAAAAGCTCATTTTTTTGATTCCTTATTTCCGCAAACATAACAATAATTTTACTCCCATTTTTTATCACCCGTGAAGTCGCCATTAATTCATCATTCAGCTTTGCGCTTTTTAAAAAATTTATTTTCATTTCAATAGTAGCGACCACTTGATTATTTTGAGAAACGAGCGATAGGGCACCTACTCCCATAGTTGCATCTAAGAGCGAGGCCATGCAACCACCATGAGCCGAAGTTGGAGTGGCCAAATGATCCTCTGAAATGGTTAAGAAATAATGAACTACTCCATCTTCTAAAATCGTAAAGTTCATGCCAAGTAAACGACCGAAATAGTTATTCGATATGTAGTGTTCAATTAAGGTCATGTTTTTTTTAATTGTATATATCCACTTTTAAGATTCACTATCACTTGACTCATCAGAAGAAGAAATCGCATCAAATTTTGCCTTTATCGTTGGATTTCCACGGGTTAATTTTTTAATTGTCAGGTCTTCTGCTTTATTGTTGGCATGCCTTAAATTATCTTGAGATCCCAAAAGATTTTCTTTGGTTTTTTGAAGCGCAGCAATGGATTTATCGATACTGTCGATAGCCACCATAAATTTTTCGGAAGCTATACGGTAATTTTTACCAAAGGCATTTCTAAAATCATCCAGTTGATTCTCGAAGTTACTGATGTCAACATTCTGACTTTTAATCAGCGCTAGTTCCGCCTTGTATGTTAGTGCGTTCATGGCAGCATTTCGAAGCAGCGTTATGATTGGAATGAAAAATTGAGGTCTAACTACATACATTTTATCTTTTTTGTATGAAACGTCTACAATGCCCGAATTGTATAATTCACTGTCAGCTTCTAATAAAGAAACCAGGACAGCGTATTCACATTTTTTTTCCAAACGATCTTTATCTAATTCATTAAAAAAATCCTCATTCTTCTTTTTAGTAGCCGTTTGATCTGCTTCATTTTTCATCTCAAACATGATTGAAATAATTTCATTGCCGCTAGCATCATTTTCTCTATAGATATAATCACCTTTACTGCCAGAGCTTGCATTATTATCTTTTTCGAAATGGGCTTTTTGAAAAGCTGTAGCGCGAAGTTTGTTAAACTCATTTTCACAATGTTGTTCTAATGATTCCCCAATCATTTTGGTAGAGAGCCTCGTTTTCATATCTCTTACACGGGTAATCTCTTCATCTTTAAACCTTATAATAGCCTCTTTACTTTGAATTTCCGTTGAATATTGCTGCTTAAGAGAATTCTCCGAATTTTCTTTTTCTAAGTCTTTATTTTTTAATGTATTGAGTAAATCATCCCTTTCTTTTTCAATTTTTTGAACGGCTTCATTAACAGCTAATTTTTTTTCAATTTCGGTATTTTCTACTTTTGACCGCATATCCGAAAGCGCTTGGTCTTTTTCAGCTAGTTTTTGAGTAAGGAGAAGTTCATTATTAGCCTTTAAGGCAGAAATTTCTTGGTTTTTGATACTGACCTCTTGTTGTAATTTATTATTCGACTCAGACAAGGCCAACTTAACAGCATTCTCTTTGTCTTTTAGAGCTAGATCTTCTCTTATTTTTAACTCTTGATCGAATTCTTGATCCCTTACTTGTTTAACGATTTCAGCGAAACCAGATTGATCTAAGGTGAACTTATTTTTACAATTAGGACAATTAATTTCTTTCATAATAAATAGAAATATTACTTTTAAACAAGGGTAAAATTTGTTAATCTAAAATAAAAAAGTTCTCATTTTGGATTTAATTCAAATATAATAAAAATAGTATCTGCTGCAGGAACTTATCGCAACATATATATACTAAATTATAGTACTGTATACTTTAAAGCCAAAGAAAAATAATGCAGCGGTAATTAATCCTTATGCTTACCAAAAAGTACGCGAGGGACTGCATTAGGTTCTTCTCTCAAGTATTTTTCCAAGTCACCATAAAGGACTTGGAACGAATGCTCATCAAATTGAGCGCGTGAATGGTAAACCAAATCTTCTACCAATTCATTAGGAGTACTAATAAGAAAAGCATAGCCTGAGTTAATCTTGGTCACGCGCAATAACTTCTTTATGGCATCGGTGCAGTTGTTGGTAAATAAAGACCATCCTTTCTTGATATTCCAATAATCGCTTAGCTTTTCCAATTTAGATAAAGATGGTTTCTGTGCTTTTAATTTTAAAACCAACATAGGGTTGTACTTTTGATGTTTAAGTACATCTCGGTCGTAGTTGAAGGCAGCGGAATATGGAATATCCTTGACTTTAAACCCTCCACCATCCGCTCTTCTATATTTTGTATAATACATTAAATGAGAAGAATCTTCTCCAAATGCAATACTGATGTGACCTGCACCAGATTGGGTTTGAGCACTAGAATAAACAAATAAGTAAATTTCAAAGTCACCTGCCTGAGCATTAAAGCTACTAAAAAAAAGCAAGAAAACAACTAAAAAAGAACGCATTTGATAGGCTATATAAACAAATCTAAATAAAATAAATGGGATAATGAATAGGATTTTTTGGCATATCCCAAAGCATTCAGACTAAAGATACAAAGGCATTTAAGTAGATTAGCAAAATCATTTCAAGGTAGTTCAGTTGGTTCGAGCGCCAATGCCTTCTATAAAAGCCAAACAAATATTGTTTCAAATCGATGAAATCGTCCTTATTCTGTTGTAATAATTTTTGGACTTACAAGATAATCGTCATAATAATCGGTAAAAATTTTTCTAATAAAATAAAGATTACCCCAATAATTTGGTGCAGACTGATTACTATAGTCATACTTAGGTCTCAATAGATTAAAATTACCATCGACTTGTCTATAAAATGATGAATAGTCGTAAGTAATAGTACTTTCTGTCATTTTACCTGTTGATTTACTCATAAAATAAAATGTGGTGGTAATGGTTATACCTTTAGAACTCATATAAGAAGAATTAGAACCTGTCCAAATATTATTGAGTGGGTTATACCCTATAAACCACTCAATAAAAAGTAATAAAGTATTATTATCAACTTTAAAAAGATTTCCTTTTTCGTCTGAGTATCCTTCCTGTACTTTTTTGTATGTTGTTGGACACACAAAAAAACTATCGAAGAATTTATTCAAGTCCACCTCACTTGTCAGTTCTATAAATTTATCTCTAGACTTCTCGACCTTTTCTCTATTATTTTCTATGCTGTCTTTTTGTTCAACAATAGATTTTGAAGTATTCACTTGATTAAAAGAATACATAGAAAAATTAAGCAGAAAAATTAAGCAGAAAAAATAGAATCAGAGGTAAATTTTTCATCATGATTATTTTGTTAGCAAATCTAAATAAATGTGTTAAATAACACATACACTTATGATAAATATTTCAAACTATTTTATATAAAAAAACTCACAAAATTAGGACATTTGTTAAATCGTTGAACCTTTTTTATTTCAGTGCTTAGTTTTAAATCCCAGAAACGATTCCGTCTATGCTAGGAAAAGATGAATAAATTGAAATTTTATTTCTCTTAACATTCTTTATTTACCTTTGAAGATAACATAAATCTCACCTATGGAGCGACGCAAGGTTTTACGCTTATTTTTAGCTTCTTCGGTAGCTGCTGCCATATCGCCTAATTTAGTTTTTGGAAAAATTCCTTTTCAGCAACATTTAGATTTCTCTCAACTTGATTTTGGTCCGGATTTTAAATGGGGAGTAGCCACTTCTGCTTTTCAAATCGAAGGAGCGCATGATCTAGACGGAAAATCAGCTTCGATATGGGATACCTTTTCCCACGAGAAAGGGAATATTAAAACAGGCGAAAATGGCGACGTGGCCTGTGATTTTTACCATTCGTATGAGCAAGATTTGGATCTGCTGAAGTCCTTAAACATGACCGTTTTTCGTTTCAGTATTTCATGGTGTCGCGTGTTACCAAATGGAACGGGTGAGCCCAATCAAAAAGGCATAGATTTTTACCATCGGGTAATCGATGCCTGCCTGGAAAGGGGTCTTGAACCATGGCTTACTTTATATCATTGGGATCTTCCTCAGGTCCTTCAAGATCAAGGGGGATGGAAGAATCGAGATTCCTTGGCTTGGTTTAGTGAATATGCAGAATTAGTGAGTAAAAATTTTGGCGATAAAGTAAAAAATTGGATGGTTTTTAATGAACCTTCAGCCTTTACTGCGCTTGGTTATCTAATTGGGTATCATGCCCCGGGTTTAAAAGGATTTAAGAATTTTTTACCGACCGTTCATCACGTATGCCTCGCCCAAGCAGAAGGCGGAAGAATTATCCGTAAAAATGTTCCTACTGCTCAAATTGGCACGACTTATTCGTGTGCGCATGTTGATTACTACACCAGTGAAAAACACGATAAGAAATCGGCAGAACGTTGGGATGTATTACTGAACCGCCTATTCATTGAACCCGCCTTGGGAATGGGATATCCAACAGCTAGTTTTCCGATTTTAAAAAAACTAGAAGCTTATATAAAGCCGGGAGATTTGGAAAAATTAAGCTTTGATTTTGATTTTATCGGTATTCAAAATTATACACGCGAAGTAGTGAAAAAGATGGGCTTGATTCCGATCATGAAAGGATTGGAAATTAAACCCGAAAAACGAAATGTACAAGAAATTACATCCATGGGTTGGGAAGTTTATCCGGAAGGAATTTATCAAATCATCAAACAATTTGCCGCTTATCCCGGGGTAAAAAAAATCATAGTAACGGAAAATGGCTGTGCATTTCCCGATGAAGTCATTACAGGAAAAATACACGACCTAAAACGAATCGACTATTATCAGCGTTACTTAAAGCAAGTATTACGGGCGAAGCAAGAAGGCGTTAATATTGGAGGCTATTTCTGTTGGACTTTATTGGATAACTTTGAATGGAGCGAAGGATTTTATCACCGTTTTGGTTTAGTCCACGTAGATTTCAAAACACAAAAGCGCCTTATAAAAGACAGTGGCTATTGGTTCCGAGATTTTTTGGGATAATAACGTTAAGCGGTCAATCCAAGCTAAATTGCTAGTAGCTTTTATGGTATTTGCTTATATGAAACGATAAATAGGTAAAGATTTAGCCCAGCAAAAAATAAAGCAGGAATAACATCTTTAAACACATCTTTCGACTTCACGCGCACCAATACCCCCATGAGCATCAATAGCGCTAGGCCAGCGGAGGACAAAACTAAAAACAAATTCATCTTTATTCCAACAAACAAACCGAGTGAACCTAAAATTTCAAGACACGCGACAAAAGGACCAAATTGCCTCAATCCAAAACGCTTGAATTCAGTTCGCATTTTTGGGGAGGTGAAAAAGGTGATACCGTAAACTAAAAAGGAAAGTCCAGAGAAAATAACGAGGCAAAGAAACACACTCACTGACCCATAGATTGGCATGAATTGTAAGCAACGAAAAGACAAAGAATGAGCAATAATAGTGAAGGAATATATTTAATCAATGGGTTCTTTACTTTGAAATGAAAGTATTGGGCACAAAGCATTAACAAAGCCATTAAAAGTGCTGGAATACAAATTAATTGGGGAAACCAAATACCTGCCACGAGTAGCGTAGCTAGTGAAATTTTAGCGGCACCAACCGCCATGCGGGTCAGATCATTTAAACCGTATTGCTTGAATTCTTTAACGATGTTATCGAAGCGAAATACCCATACAATAATGATTGATAAAGCAACGATTAGCTGTGCACTAGAAACTAGATAATTCATTCGAATATATTTTTGTGTAAAAGTAAAATATTAATCAATCAAAAAGATCAAACATAAGAGAATTAAATTTTTGCAGAAATAGAAAAGGGTTCAAATTCTTGTTGCTCTTGTCATTTCGCGTTTACCGGGAGGACCAGGAAGTGATTCTAACGAAAATCCTACCGCTTTTAAGTCACGCTTAAATTGACCTTGGGCACAATAGGTAACTAGGGCGCCTCCTACATTTAATGATTGGTACATTTTCTCTAAAATAGTGATGTCCCACATTTCCGCCTGAACCCGTGGACCAAAAGCATCAAAATAAATGAGATTAATAGGTTCAAGAGCTACAAAATCTTGAATTTTCACCTCCCTTTTTTGAATCGAAAAATGAGTTGACAACTGATTGTCGATTTCCCAATCACAACGAATCAGTTCATCGTAAATCTTTTCGGAAGTTGAACCAATATGACGAGGGTAATCCAGTTGAAAACAAAGCTCTGGACGTAAAGGATTTGCTTCAATTCCGGTATAATGAATCGGTTGATTATTCTTTTCGGCCCAACTAGCACTCAGTAAGGCGTTTAAACCTGTTCCGAAACCTACCTCCAATATTCGAATTACTTCTCCTTTTTCCGCTAATTCAAGTCCGTTTTGAATAAATATATGGCGGGACTCCTGAACTGCACCATTGGATGAATGATAGGTTTCATTTAATTCAGGGAGAAAAATAGTTTTTGAACCGTCCCCTGTAAAACGAATTTCGTGTGTATTCATTCGTTGATTTTTCGCGCTATCATTAATCCATCACGGATTGGGAATAATACCTCCTCTACTCGATCATCTTGATGAACAAGTTGGTTGTATTCTCTTAGTAACAGGGTATCTTTATCATGTTGGGCGGGATCAATTACTTTTCCAGACCACAACACATTATCAGCAATGATGTACCCACCAACTTTTACCATGGAAAATACTAAGTGATAATAATTGATGTAATTATGCTTATCGGCATCAATAAATACGATATCCCACTTTTCATTTAAAGCAGGAATTAGTTCCATTGCATCTCCAATTAAATAATCTATTTGTTGACTGTAAGGAGATTCATCAAAATAGCCCTTCACTCTTGACGCTAATTCTTCGTTGATATCAATCGTCACTAATTTTCCATTCGGCGTCAATCCTTCCGCTAAACAGATAGCCGAATAACCGGTATAAGTGCCAATTTCCAATATTCTTTCAGGTCGAATCATTTTTGAAAACATGCTCAATACTCGTCCTTGAAAATGTCCGCTTAACATCCGTGGCTGAAGTACTTCCAAATGCGTTTCACGGTTTATTTTCTTTAACAAGTCACTTTCATTTGCAGTATGCTCGCAAACGTATTTATCCAAAAGGGGATCGATGAACTCCATGCCTAAATTTTATACAAAAGTATTGAATTTATTGCTCATCTCGATACGTAAGCTGACGGACTCTATAAGCTAATGAAGTGGATCGAGTCCGCTTAGGCGGATCGAGAGGCACTGATTTCTGAAATCGATAGAATCGCTTTTGAAAACTGCCTAAATTTTATACAAAAGTATTGAATTTATTGCTCATCTCGACTCCGCTCGATTAGCTAATTGAAGTGAATCGAGCGGAGCCGAGAGACACTGATTTCTGAAATCGATAGAATCGCTTTTGGTCTTACTGTTGAATTTTTGATATTTTTGAACCGGTCGAAATTTTCGACCGGTTCAGCTCCTATTTCTACAATCGAGTTGCTAAACCTTAGAAAATCGGTTTCTTCTTCATCTAAATAGATCACATATCCTTCAGGAAATTTTTCAGGATTATTCTTTACAGCTTCATTTACACGTTTGGTTTCTATTCCATATAAATGAGCTACATCGCAATCTAATAAAACTTTTTTATTTCTAATTTCTATTAATTTTTCTTCTATAATTTCTAATCCCAACATAACCAAAATTTTACTCTTTATTCTAAATATATGAAAAAGAATCAATTAATTATAGCTTTTAAGGAAAGAATCTGATAAAAGATGTTTGAAATGAGTTTTCTAAAAATTATTAAATTAAGTGCCACGTGCGAAGTGAGAGCAACATTATTGATCATCTCGATCAGTCAGCTGACGGACTCTATAAGCTAATTGAAAGTGGATCGAGCGACTTGTGTCGAGCCTGTCGAGGTATGCCGAAGAAAGCCGAGAGCCAAGAATAGCAAGGCACAAGTACTTAGTGCAAATGATTAAAAAGAACGAACTGCACGAACATAGGCCGTTTGGCTCTTAGAAAGGATGCTTTGTACTAAGGTACTTTGTACCCTCGCCGTGTTGGCATCAAACTCCGTTGAACTCCAGTACCATACTGTACCCGTCGGCGTGAAACCAATAGCAACCTGGTTAGCAAACAACTTTTGTAACTCATCTTTGCTTGGTAGATACCAATCGGTGTAGCCAAATAATACTAAATCTCCACAGATGTCTGCTGCAATGCCAGGTGTTAAGCAGCCATTAATGATATCGATCGTGTTTTGAGGGCCAGCACCAATGGATTGACCATCTGCTCCTGAAATAAGTGATCCATAATATCCCCACTCGGCTCCTGTTGATTGGTCACTCGTTGCTGCAATTATGCCGTGTTGCACATTTGCATCATATCCAATATCACCAGATTGGAGAATATAAGCAATCTTTCCTCCTTGGTAAGCTGTACCAATAGAAAGAGTTTCGGGAATCACGGTAGTAGGTATTTTTTTCTTCTTACAAGAAACAGATAAGATAATGATCAGTAAGGAAACTAAAATTAAAGTTCTGTTTGCTTTCATATTCGTAAATTGTTTAAGTTCAGCACCAAAGTACAGAAAATTAATGACTTAAGGCTTAACACAAATAAAAAAATTAACAAAGTATTGAAAAACCTTCCTTTATTTTATATAATAATCGTAGTTCTCGAATTACACGAAATTTTCTAACTTTGTATGAATTAGTAAAAAGCAATGACCGTATCTGAAATAAGGCAGCAATTTTTTGATTTTTTTGAAAGTAAAGGACATAAAATTGTTCCTTCAGCGCCCATGGTTGTGAAAAATGACCCAACCTTAATGTTTACTAATGCAGGAATGAATCAATTCAAGGATTTTTTCTTGGGGTACCAAGTAGCAAGCGAAAAGCGAGTTGCTAATTCACAAAAATGTTTGCGCGTATCGGGAAAGCACAATGACCTAGAAGAAGTGGGGGTTGATACCTATCACCATACCATGTTTGAAATGTTGGGGAATTGGTCATTTGGAGATTATTTCAAAGAAGAAGCCATTTCTTGGGCTTGGGAATTATTAACGGAAGTGTATAAAATTCCAAAAGATCAACTATACGTTACCGTTTTCGAAGGTGATGCCTCCGATAATGTACCACGCGATGAAGAAAGTTATTCTATTTGGAAAAAATTTATTGAGGAAGACCGAATTATTTTGGCTTCTAAAAAAGATAATTTTTGGGAAATGGGCGATACGGGACCTTGTGGACCGTGTACCGAAATTCATGTGGATTTGCGTGATGAAGCCGATAAAATAAAAATAGCTGGTCGCGATTTAGTAAATAATGACCATCCACAAGTGATTGAAATTTGGAACAATGTTTTCATGCAATTCAATCGAAAAGCTGATAGTTCCTTGGAAAATCTTCCATCTACACATGTTGATACAGGTATGGGATTGGAGCGTTTAGCGATGGCACTTCAAGGAAAGCAATCCAACTACGATACTGATTTATTTCAAACCTTGATTCAACACATGGTTAAGGTTTCTGGGATTCCTTATGGAAAATCAGAAGAAACGGACATTGCCCTTCGCGTTATCGCTGACCATGTGCGAACCATCGCTTTTTCAATTGCCGATGGACAACTACCGGCCAACAACGGTGCAGGGTATGTTATCCGAAGAATTTTGCGAAGAGCAGTGCGTTACGGCTACCAAACATTGGGATTAAAGGAATCTTTTTTGAGTGACTTATCGCTCGTATTATGCGAATTAATGGGGGATCCTTACCAAGAATTGATTGCGCAAAAAGACATCATTTCCAAAGTAATTCGCGAAGAAGAAAATAGTTTTTTCAGAACATTAGAGCTCGGAATTAAAAGAATGGAGCTGTTAATGAACGAGTGTAAAGCACAAAACCAGCAGATTATTGCTGGAAATGCCGTGTTTGAATTGTATGATACCTATGGTTTTCCCGTCGATTTAACTTCGTTAATTGCAAGAGAAAATGGCTTAAGCATCGACGAGATTGCTTTTGATCACGAACTTCAGATTCAAAAAGATAGATCGCGCGCAGCAACAGCTGTAGAAACAGCCGATTGGGTTCAGGTGAATCCCGACGAAACAACCGAATTTATTGGTTATGACCACACAAGTGCTGAGGTCCGCATTATCAAGTACCGCAAAGTTTCTCAAAAGCAAAAAGACTTTTTTCAATTAGTGCTGAATCAAACTCCATTCTATCCAGAAGGAGGTGGCCAAGTGGGCGATAAAGGAATAATTCGTAATGAAACTTCCACCATTTCCATCTTTGACACGAAAAAAGAAAATAATTTAATTATCCATTTAACGGAAAAAATTCCTGCTGAATTAAGTGGGATATTTACTGCTCAGATTGATGTAGATAAACGCAATTTAAGTGCTGATAATCATTCCGCTACGCATTTATTGCATCACGCTTTACGTTCCGTACTCGGCAAGCATGTGGAGCAAAAGGGTTCACTCGTTAATCCTTCGAATTTACGCTTCGACTTCTCACACTTTTCTAAAGTGACAGATGAAGAAATGGAGCAGATTGAAACGATGGTGACGAAGGCAATTCACCAAAATATTTCCTTGGAAGAACGTCGTGCAGTGCCCATTGAGGAAGCAAAAAAGTTGGGTGCTATGGCTTTATTTGGCGAAAAATATGGCGATGCAGTGCGCGTTATTAAATTTGGAGATTCTGTAGAATTATGTGGTGGAATTCACGTTCCATCAACTGGAAAAATTGGTCTATTCAAAATAACTTCCGAAGCAGCAGTGGCAGCAGGTATTCGTAGAATTGAAGCCATAACAGGTCCGAGTGCTGAACGATATTTTAAAGAAAAAGCAGCGACCTTAGATCAGCTAAGTGCCTTGTTAAAGAATCCTCAAAATATTCAAAAATCAGTGCTTGATTTAATTGAGAAAAACAATGAGTTAACGAAGTCATTAGAACAATTCCAACGCGAAAAAAGCAAAGCGATAAAAGCAGTACTTTCCACTAAAATTAGCGCTGAAAATGGCCTTAATTATTTAGGTGAAATCGTAGATTTAGATAATGATTCAGTGAAAGATATTTTATTTCAACTAAAAAGTGAAACGGATAATTTTGTGGGGGTAATTGGCAATAAAGACGGTGCAAAATGCACCTTGAGTTTAATCATTTCGGAAAATTTGGTGAAGGATAAAGGCTGGGACGCTTCGAAGCTAATACGCTCAGCAGCTCAGCACATTCATGGAGGAGGTGGCGGACAAAACTTTTTTGCAACAGCAGGCGGAAAATTACCAAGTGGACTTTCAATGGCCATCTCAGAAATTAAGTTACTTTTAGCTCAATAAAAAGGGTTGTCAATGCTAAAAATTTCAGTTGCCATTTGTACCTATAATCGGGAGAAATACCTTCCGCAATTATTTGCTTCAATCGAAAAACAAACGTTAGCAACAGATCAATTTGAAGTGGTCCTTGTTAATAATAATTCACCCGGAAATACAGCCGAACTTTTTCAAGAATTTCAACGCAAAAACCCCACTTTACAAACGCGTTATTGCGAAGAAGTAGAACAAGGGCTTTCTTTTTCAAGAAATCATGCCATTCAAAAAGCCAACTTTGAATTAATTACCTTTTTGGATGATGACGCCTTCATCGATGAGCATTACCTTGCTGTGCTCGTAGATGAATTTTCAACTTCTCCAGACACAATGGCAATTGGTGGAAAAATTTTGTTACATTATGAAGATACGATCCCAAAATGGGAAAATCGCTTTCTGAATTCACTACTTGGTTATTTTAACAAAGGAGATGAAAAATTACAATTTAGTTCAAATGATTATCCTCGTGGTTCTAACATGGCCTTTCGAACAAGTGTTTTTGAGCAAGTTGGTTTATTTGATGTCAGTTTAGGAAGAATTGGAGCTTCTCTTAGCGGTGGCGAAGAAAAGGATTTGTTCAATAAGTTGTATAAACACAACATGAAAGTGCTTTATTTACCCAATGCGCTTGTGTTTCATTCCGTTCCAGTGGAAAGAACGCTCACTTCTTTCATCAAAAAACAAGGGATAGGAACTGGAAAAAGTGAACGAATAAGGTCTTCAAAAGAAGGCGGTTTTTCTTACATAAAAAGACTAATTATTGAACTTATGAAATGGGGAGCAAGTATACTCATCGCGTTCTATTTTTTATTAACCCTACACTATCAGCGAGCAAAAATGATTCTTTTATTCCGTTATTGGGTAACCTTAGGGTTGCTTTCTAAGTAGTACATCTAAGTTATGCGTTTACTAGTGTGTGTTCAATCTTGGTTTAGAAATTTAGGCAATACCTTTGCCTCGTGTATTCGTATATTTCTTCAAACAAAATTCACCCATATTCTCCAATCAAAATTTACGCAGAAGGACACTTGTTTACTACTTGGGAATGGCCCATCACTCAAACAAACCATAGAAAAACATTCAATTGAATCATTTCAATACTATGATTTAATGGCAGTTAACCAATTTGCCAATACCGAATATTTCACGGCACTACAACCAAAACTTTACCTATTAAACGCGGTGAGTTACTTTCAAACTGAAGAGAGCCTATCCCCTTTCTACCAAGAATTACGAAAAGAATTATTTGGTAACCTCCTTGCGACTACATCCTGGGAAATGTTTTTAATGGTTCCCTTCCGCGCTAAAAAATCAAGTCATTTTAAAGCATTAATTGCTGGAAATCAAAATATAAAAGCCATCTATTTTAACCAAACTCCCGGCGAGGGATTTAACTTTTTTACCCACTTTGTTTACAAAAGATCGTGGGCTATTCCCCGGCCTCACAATGTATTGATACCTGGGATCATGAATGCCATTTTCCTGAATTATAAAACCATAGCCATCGTAGGAGCTGATCATTCGTGGTTAGCAGAGATTTCCGTAATCGATAACAATGAAGCCCTCGTGCATCAGAAACATTACTACGACGAGCAAACATCACGTCCCGAAAAAGTGCAAGACTATATCACTAGACCAAGGAAATTACACGAAATTCTTCATAAATTCTATTTGTCATTTAAAGGATATTGGGACATCTTGAAATTCAGTAAAAAAAGAAATGTGAGCATCTATAATTGCAGTGAAGTATCGATGATTGATGCATTCGAGCGTAAATCGTTATCGGAACTTCGAAAAAGTCAATCATAGTGATTGCATAGGATTTAATATATTTGTATAAATAGTAATATGAAAGATAAAGCAGTACTAATAACAGGAGGAACAGGGTCATTAGGAAAAGCACTTACGAAACATTTACTTACCCAACATCCTGATATCAGTAGGTTGGTTATTTTTTCGCGAGATGAACAGAAGCAATTTGAAATGGAACAAGAGTTTCCAGTCAAAAAATACCCCCAACTCCGTTATTTTATAGGAGATGTAAGAGACTATGAACGATTAGAAAGAGCGTTCTCAGGAATTGATTATGTCATTCACGCAGCAGCAATGAAACACGTACATATTGCTGAATACAATCCAGATGAATGCGTAAAGACGAATGTAGGTGGAGCTGAAAATGTAATTAAAGCAGCATTAAAAACGAATGTCTCACATGTAGTCGCGCTTTCAACCGATAAAGCGTGTGCTCCCATCAATCTGTATGGTGCAACTAAATTAACCTCCGACAAACTATTTGTTGCCGCTAATAACATCAAAGGAAAGCGCGACATTAAATTCTCCGTTGTTCGCTACGGAAATGTCATGGGATCAAATGGTTCGGTTATTCCTTTCTTTTTAAAGCGAAAAGAAATTGACAATGTTTTACCAATTACCGTAGAATCAATGACACGGTTTAATATTTCCCTTCAAGGAGGTGTTGATATGGTCATGCATGCTTTGCAAACGGCTTGGGGCGGCGAAATATTTGTCCCAAAAATCCCTTCTTACCGTATCATGGATGTGGCAGAAGCCATTGGTCCCAACTGCGAAAAGAAAGTGATTGGAATTCGCCCTGGTGAAAAGATTCACGAAGAAATGATCAGTGCATCTGATTCTTTTTTCACCTATGATTTAGGTAAATATTACGTCATTATTCCGCAATCAACAGTATGGAACCTGAATGAGTTTGTGATGAAATTCAATGCCATAAAAGTTAAAGAAGGATTCTCCTACAATTCACTTGATAATGAAGAAATGGAAAATGTGGAGAGTTTACGTGAATTAATTCGTGAACACATTGACCCTAATTTTAAGGCGTAACACCTTTATTTCATGAACAAATCTCCCTATTATATTATTGAAGTTGCCAATACGCATGGTGGAAACCGTCAATATTTAGACGACCTGATTGCGCAATTCAGTGACCTTTCTGGAAATTTCGGAATAAAATTTCAAGCTTTTTCACCCGACACCATTGCTACAAAAGACTTTGAATGGTATCCAGTATACCAAGAATTATACTTTGCTCCCAACGATTGGAAGGAAATAATCAGCGAAGCAAAAAAAAGTAAAGATGTTTGGCTCGATTTATTTGACGCATATGGCGTACAAATTCTCAATGAAAACATTGACAAAATAAAAGGAATAAAATTTCAAAGTTCCGTCTTACAAAATCAAGAAGTTTTTGACCTACTCGCTTCTACCAATTTACAAGAGAAAATAATCATATTAAACATTGCAGCCCAATCCATTGAGGCCATTGAAGCGATAATAGATAAGGTGAACAATAACTTGAGACCTCAAAAAATAATGTTAGAAATTGGTTTCCAATCCTACCCTACCTTATTAGAAGACAGTGGATTGAATAAAATCGCCATCTTAAAAAACCATTTTAAAAACGAAATCGTATTTGC
>JAPLEV010000037.1 GCA_026391005.1 Flavobacteriia bacterium
GTCTTCCTGTCAAGCCAATTTTATAATTGTTGTCAGCCAAAAGTTTTGCAAGTCCTTTACCTATTCCAGATGTCGCCCCAATTATTATAGCTTTTTTCATTCTTAATTTTGTCTGTTTGTTGTGTCGTCCTACAATGAGGCATAACGGCTGGCCGCCTAGCGAACGGCCCAATTTTTTAAATAAATCGTTACACCGAAGTTAAAATTATTTTCTTTCAAAATGACCGTTATTGCGAAGCGAAATCTTGGGCTGGCGCTAGACGGCGGTTATGGGTATATTTATTCGTAACATTCTCCATTTGGTACACAAAATAAATCTGGAAGAGATAGATATTGTGTGTTTATTTCTCCGAAAGTTAATCCATTATGTTTTATTGCTGTTGGTAATTCATCAGGCATATTAAATGTATAGATTCTAACTGTTTTTCCATCTTCATCTATAAATATTAATCTACTATGTCCGTGTCTTTTAATTGCAGCTTGAACAGAATAAAATTGAGAAAGAACATTGTAAGCGATAGATTTTGAATGAAAACCTCCTTCTTTCATCTCAAGTTGCCCTAAATAAGTTGTTTCAAAAATTGTAGAATCTTGATCTATTTCAATTTGTTTTAAACCTACCAATTTATCATTTATATATTTTTTGAATTCATATTCATCTTGGCAAAATGAATATGCCGAAACCGTGAAAAACAATAGTAAAATAAACAATTTCATATATCTTCTTTTAATCTAGATGTTTGGATTAACAGATTTCCACATTGTGCATCATTACCCATAACTTACTTATACACGCTACAAACCTTCCTCAAGCACACCTATTTGGTTGTATATGCGCAGGTTTATTGCGTTAGGCTAAAATAGTGAGAATTTTTACTTATCACCTTAAAAATCACTGCTAAATTCCTGTTTAATCAGAAAAATAGATGATGCGAATGTACTGACTTAGCTTGTTACTCATTTCTTTTATTAAGACCATCAAATTAATAAAATAGCTTCTGGATAAACAATAAACCTTGATAATGATTATTTTCGCTTGATAAAAACGATCCTTGCCCCGAATGATACGAACTGAAGACATTGCCTTTTTTAAATCAATTGTAGGAGACCAATTATCGCTCCTAGATGCGGACTTAAAGCACTACGGCCACGATGAAACAGAAGATTTATCGTTTCCACCGCATATTGTATTAAAACCTTCTGACCCAAAGCAAATAAGCGCGATCCTCGCCTATTGTCATTTGAATAAAATTCCTGTAACTCCAGCTGGTGCTAGAACAGGTCTCAGCGGCGGTGCACTGCCCATTTTCGGTGGCGTGTTGCTTTCGATGGAAAAATTCAATAAAATTCTACACATTGACGAGGAAAATCACCAAGTAATTACCGAGCCTGGCGTGATTACGCAGGTGCTGCAAGATGCGGTAAAGGAAAAAGGCTTGTTTTATCCGCCAGACCCTGCTAGTAAAGGCTCTTGTTCGATTGGTGGAAATGTTGCTGAAAATTCCGGTGGACCTAAAGCGGTAAAATACGGCGTAACGAACGAATATGTGCTCAATTTAGAAGTAGTACTTCCAACAGGGGAAATCATTTGGACAGGCGCCAACGTGCTAAAAAATGCCACAGGATATAACCTTACCCAGTTAATTGTTGGTTCGGAAGGAACGCTTGCCGTGGTTACCAAAATTGTACTCAAATTAATTCCTCATCCAACGCATGATTTATTAATGCTCGTTCCCTTTTACAATGCGGAAGATGCTTGCAAGGCAGTTTCTGCCATATTTATGGCTGGAATCATTCCAAGTGGCCTTGAGTTTATGGAAAGAGACGCATTAGTTTGGACCCAACAATTTATCGGAGAAAGCAGCATACGAGTTGCTGATAATCATGCCGCACACTTATTGATTGAAGTAGATGGATTTGACCCTGAACTATTAATGATTGACTGTGAAAAAATAATGACCGTTTTGGAGACATTCGAACACGATGAAATTTTATTTGCAGATACAGCGGCTCAAAAACAAACCCTTTGGACGCTACGTCGAAAAGCGGGTGAAGCCGTAAAAGCACAATCCATTTACAAAGAAGAAGATACGGTAGTACCAAGATACCAGCTTCCTGAGTTGCTGCACCATATCAAGCGAATCGGCAAGAAATATGGCTTTCAATCCGTTTGTTATGGCCATGCTGGAGATGGAAATTTACATGTGAACATCATTAAAGGAACGCTGAGTGATGAATTTTGGGACAATGAATTATCTGTGGCTATTCGAGAATTATTCACCGAGGTGGTTCGAATGGGCGGAACGATCTCAGGCGAACATGGTATTGGATTGGTTCAAAAACCCTATATGGACATTGCCTTTCCTGCGGTAAGCCTAAACATTATGCGCGAAATAAAAAAGGTCTTTGATCCAAATGGAATCTTAAATCCAGGAAAAATATTTTAACCTTATTTCGTAAGCCACTTTAGATTGCGAGAGTACAGGAACACAAATAAACCAGCCAAAATGGCATTTGTTAGAATCAGTATCGATGGAACATTTACTGGAGCAACAAATGCGTAAACAGATAAAATCGATAGGAAAGAATATACGATGTAAGCATGAAAACCAAGTTTCATTCTTTTTAACATCATAAAAGCGCTTGCAGCACCAATTCCAGCGATAAAAACCGCTAAGAGGTTGAACATAATGAAATTAGCATACATGGCATCGTTTATAGCTTCCAATTTTGTAAATACATCCACAAAATACTCCAAATTCACTTTCTTAAACTCAACGATGGATTTTGCCATTTGTACTTTCGATGCAAGAATTTCTTTTTCAGATGGCTTCCCAACAACTAGAGAAAAAACACCGCCTAATAAAGCAAGGCCTGTATTTATTAGCGTTAAAATGACTAATACAATCAGAAATGTTGGTGCTTTCGTTGGCTGCTCGGCATTCTCGAGTACTAAGTCTAAATCTGTTTCATTCATATTTTCATAGTATTAGTTACAAAATTTTTGGCCAATTGCATATCAGTAAAAAGCGCTCTATCTTCTTCTAGGCGGTCAACATGGTCCCTAAAATCAGAAACTAATTGTTCCAAAACAGGCGAAGATACTAAAGGTCTGCGGAACTCAATTGCCTGAGCTGAATTTAATAATTCAATGCCCATAATGGAATAGCAATTATCTATGATTCGAAATAATTTAGTAGCGGCATTCGCTCCCATGCTAACGTGATCCTCTTGTCCATTGCTTGAATCTATGGAATCAACCGAAGCAGGCGTACACAATTGCTTATTTTGGCTAACTATTGACGCACAGGCATAATGAACAATCATTAAACCTGAATTCAAGCCTGGGTTGGCAGTTAGAAATGCAGGTAATCCCCTACTTCCTCCTATTAATTTATACGTTCTTCTCTCCGAAATACTTCCCAATTCAGCCAAGGCAATTGCTAAAAAATCCATTGATAGCGCCAAGGGTTGTCCATGGAAGTTACCTGCTGAAACCACATCATCATCATCCGGAAAAATAGTAGGGTTGTCCGTTACAGCATTAATTTCTCGCTCAACAATTTTTGCACAATGATCAAAAACATCTTTAGACGCTCCATGCACTTGAGGTATACATCTAAATGAATATGGATCTTGAACATGCGTTTTAGTTCGATTAAGCAATTCACTACCCTCCAGAATTAGACGGAAATAAGCCGCAACTTCAATTTGCCCAACCTGATTCCTAATTTCATTAACATTAGATTGAAACGGCTCTTTTCTGCCATCAAAAGCATCCAATGATAAGGCCGCAATTTTATTAAATTTAAGCCACATTTTAGAACAATGATAGACTGCATAACTAGCATAAGCAATCATAAACTGAGTCCCATTCAATAAAGCTAGTCCTTCTTTTGACTGCAAGACTAAAGGAGAAATTCCCAGTTGATGATGTAATTCTTTTGAAGTCATTTTAACTCCCTTGTAATACACTTCACCCTCGCCAATTAATCCTAAAGAAATGTGAGCTAAAGGCGCTAAATCACCAGAAGCACCCAAACTTCCCAATTCGAAAACCAAGGGTAAAATATCATTATTATAGAAAAACAAGAGGCGCTCTACTGTTAAAACATCAACACCTGAATTTCCATGAGCCAATCCAATTGCTTTAAGAAGTAAGATGCGTTTGATAATTTCACAAGGAATCTCATCTCCTATTCCACATGCATGAGAAATGACAAGATTACGTTGAAGTTTCCCTAAATCAGAAGCTGAAATCGCAGTATTGCACAAGGACCCAAATCCTGTATTAATTCCATAAATTAATTGATCTGAATTTGCTATTTTTTCATCTAAATAAGAACGACATTTAATGATTGCCTCTTTCGCTGATTCACTTAACTCAACTTGACAATTAGAAGCAATAAGATTTTCAAAATCATTAAGGCTTATCCATTGATTGTCAATATAGTAAATAGACATATGTAATGTATTACTTTTTATTAAATTCAGCGAAATCTTTTGCGAAATAAGTCAAAATTCCATCAGCACCAGCACGTCGAATGCTTAATAGCATTTCATAGACAGCTAGTTCATAATTCAACCAGCCATTCTGAGCAGCAGCGTGAACCATAGCGCATTCACCACTAACGTTATACGCCGTAATTGGAATCGGAAATTGCTGTTTCAACAAATGAATAATATCTAAATAGCATAATGCAGGCTTAACCATAAGCATATCTGCTCCTTCTTCAAAGTCTAATTGGGCCTCCAAAAGTGCCTCGCGTTGATTCGCTGGATTCATTTGGTAGGATTTTTTATCGCCAGATTTCGGAGCTGAGTTCAATGCATCACGGAATGGACCGTAAAATGCACTGGCATATTTCGCGGTGTAGGACATAATGCTAGTGTCAGTGAATCCTGCTAAATCGAGTGCTTCCCTAATATAACCAACACGGCCGTCCATCATATCCGATGGACCAATGATATCTACGCCAGCTTGTGCTTGAGCCACCGACATCTTTGCTAAAATAGGAAGTGTTTCATCATTTACAATTCTGCCGTCGACAACGAGTCCATCATGGCCATCAGACGAATAAGGATCCATGGCAACATCGCTCATTATGGCGATTTCAGGAAAGGTTTCTTTTAGTTCTCGAATGGCCTTGAGGTAAAAATTATCCTCCGCATAACTATACGAAGCGATCTTATCCTTAAGCGATTCATCAACAGCTGGAAATAAATCGTAGGTATAGATACCTAGGTTCATACAGGTTTCAATTTCCGGAATTAATTGATCCAGCGACCACCTATAATTATTGGGAAGTGATGCTATTTCTTCCTTTATATTTTTCCCATCCTTAAGAAAAATAGGATAAATTAAATGCTGAACACCCAGTTGGGTTTCTTCTACCATGTTACGTATGGCGGCTGATTTTCGATTTCTTCTAGGGCGACTATTCATTCTATAAATTACATTAACATACCACCACAAACGTGAATGGTTTGACCAGTGATGTAAGCAGACATATCTGAGGCAAGGAATACGGTAGCATTGGCGACATCAATGGGCTGTCCACCTCTTTTCAATGGAATACTTTTTCTCCAACTTTCTACCACCGTCTGATCTAATACTTCTGTCATTTCGGTTTCAATAAATCCTGGGGCAATGGCATTACAACGTATATTTCTAGATCCTAATTCTGCAGCAATTGATTTAGTAAAACCAATTAATCCAGCTTTCGAAGCAGCATAATTCGACTGACCAGCATTTCCTTTCACTCCAACAACAGAAGACATATTGATAATTGACCCTTTTCGTGCCCTCAACATTGGTTGCTGCACCGCTTTCGTTAAATTAAAAGCAGATTTAAGATTGGTATTAATCACTTCGTCCCATTGTTCTTCAGTCATTCGCATTAAGAGCGTATCACGTGTAATTCCTGCATTATTAACGAGAACGTCAATAGTTCCAAATTCAGCTACTATATCCTCCACTAATTTCTGTGCTTCATTGAAATTGGAGGCATCCGAACGAAATCCTTTAGCAGTGACACCAGCAGCACTTAACTCCGCAGCCAATGCATTCGCTTTCTCTTCCGATGAAAGATAGGTAAAAAGAACCGTTGCACCTTGATTGGCACATTCTTGAGCAATCGCTTTTCCAATTCCCCTTGAAGCTCCTGTAATTAGTACAATTTTGTTTTCAAGTAATTTCATAACATTAATTTTACGGGGTAAAGATAAGGATAATGTTTTTTAGGGAACTAAATTCCTTATTTTTGAACAAATGAATTCTAAATTGAAAAATATAAAGCACATTATTTACAGCGTTTTTTTCTTTGTAACCATACTAAGTGGATTTATTTTTATTGTTTCTTTTTCTCTTAAAAACAGAAAACAAAAACAAGACAAAGTAACTAAGGCAATTACCAATGGTATTACTGATGTAAAAGATGGAGACATCATTTTTCAATCTTCCAAATCACAGCAAAGTAAAGCGGTTGAATTGGCAACCAATTCCGTTTTTTCGCATTGCGGAATTATTTTTATTGAAAATGGAGTACCCTATGTTTATGAAGCGGTTCAACCTGTTGGAAAAAGAACTTTAATCGATTGGATAAATAGTGGCGTGGGAGAAAAATATAAGATTCGCAGACTCATCGATCGTGGCATTTTAGAGAATCAAAGTTGGCTATCGATGCAGGAATACGCACAAAAGCAATTTGGTAAAAATTACGATAGTTATTTTTCATGGACAGATAAGGAAATGTATTGTTCTGAATATGTGTGGAAAATATACCATGAAATAGCAAAGATTACACTGGTAAAACCAAAAGAATTAAGGGAATTTAATATCGATGCACCACTAATTCGAAAGACCATGTTCGAGCGTTATGGCAATGACATCCCCTACGACGAACTAATGGTTTCACCTGGACAACTTTATGATTCCGATTTATTAATGGACGTTAATTAATAGTAATAAATGATAGAAAATCCCACCCCTAAAGCAATAACAATATGGCTTACAGGTCTTTCCGGGTCTGGCAAAACAACCTTGGCAAATGCACTTGGGGAAAAATTAAAAGAAAAGAACATTAATTATTTATGCATCGACGGGGATGTTTTAAGAGATGGTCTATGCAGTGACTTAGGATTTACCGATGCGGATCGGAAGGAAAATATGCGTCGCGCTTCTTGTCTTGCAAAAATGATGAACGATCAAGGACAAATAGCAATTGTTTCGTTAATATCGCCTTTTAAAGCGGAAAGAGAAACCGCTAAAGACTTAATAGGAAAAAGTAACTTCATTGAAATATTTATCGATTGTTCATGGGAGGAATGTGCGCAAAGAGATCGTAAAGGATTATACAAAAAAGTAGAGAATGGAACTTTATTACAGTTCACAGGAAAAGATAGTAAATATGAAGCGCCAGAAAACCCTGCCGTCCACATCAAATCAAGTCAGATAGATGTTAGTGCAAGTTTGGCAATGATTATTTCTGAAATTGACCGAAGATTTCCATTAATTTTAGCTTAAAGTATTAACTTTGTTAAATGTCAATTCAACAATTTTCACCAAAAGACTGCAGCGATTTAATCGCAAGGAATTCTATGATTCAATGTATTGATGTTCGAGAGCGCTACGAATATGAACTAGGTAATATTGGCTTTATAAACATTCCAATGAGCGATATCGCTTCAATTAGTTCTAAATTTAATGCTGCGCAACAAACTATGCTGGTATGTAGGTCAGGAAAAAGAGCTGAGGCAGTTGCGAATTTGCTATTGAAAGAATTTCACTTCTCTGATATTATTATTGTTGAAGGTGGCTTAGCGGCTTGGAAAACTTTTATTGACCCTACTATTGAACTCGATTAACATGGAATTTTTTAATGAACTTTTTGCCATATTTCAGCACATCATCAAATTAGATTTTACTTGGTTTTTTGAAAACTATTCATCAGCCATTTATGTTATTCTATTCTTAGTTATTTTTATTGAAACTGGATTGGTAGCCATGCCTTTTCTACCCGGTGATTCACTTTTATTTACCGCTGGTCTCTTTGCCGCTTCGGGTGAATTAAACTTATCTTACTTGCTCATATTATTGCTTATCGCAGCAGTTCTAGGTGATAATTGTAATTATTGGATTGGTAGAAAAATCGGTTTACGTGTATTCGAATTGAAATTTAGAGCTAAACCTATTATAAATAAGAAATACCTTGATCAAACAGAATTGTTTTTTGAGAAAAATGGAGTAAAAGCGATTATCATGGCGCGCTTTGTGCCTTTTGTTCGCACATTCGCACCTTTTGCTGCTGGGATAGGTAAAATGAATTACAATCGTTTTTTCTTGTTTGATTTATTAGGTGGTTTTTTATGGATTTTCAGTCTTACGCTAGCAGGTTATCTTCTTGGAGAAGTTGAATGGATTAGAAAACACATAGATTTAGTGTGTCTTGGAATTATATTCGTCTCCATTTTGCCGATGTTATTCGAAGTAATAAAAAGCAAATTAAAGGCACGTAATAAAGAATAACACCCACATAAAATTGTCCTTCATCCAATATAAAAAATGTAACTTTTTATTTATTTTGACTTGTGTGCAATTTTATTTAATTTTATAACGTCTTTGTACAGTAAAAAATAAAAAAAAATGAAAAAAATCTTACCATTATTTATTTGTAGCATTTTATTATTATCTCAAAATCAAGTATTTGCTCAAGTATCGGGATGCCCAAATGCAGATTTCTCACAAAATTCTTTTGTAAACTGGACTGGTGCCACTGGCAGTTGCTGCGGCATTAATACCCCAAATATTGGTATTCAACCCGGACAACATGAAATTATGACGGGTGGGTTTGATCCAGCTGTTGGTTGTATTCAGTTACCAATGGTTCCTCCAGGCGCTGCTTTTTCAGCACGAGTTGGTGATGGGACAGGTACTGGTGCGCTAGCCGCTAGACTAACATACAATTTCACGGTAACCCCAACATCCAACTTAATCATCGTACAATATGCCGTTGTTTTGCAAGATGCAGGTCACTCAGTAATGTCTCAGCCTCGTTTTGAAATTCAATTATTTGATCAATTAGGTAACCCAATACCTTGTACCTTTTACCAAGAAGCGGCTGCTCAAGGAATCCCAGGATGGGGCTCTTGTGGTCAAATTGCCTATAAAAATTGGACCACTTTCGGAGTGGAAGTGACCAATTATGTAGGGCAAACAGTTACCCTAGATGTAGCAACTGGTGATTGTTCTTTGACAGGACATTATGGATATGCCTATGTTTCAGCTTCATGTAGTTCACTTAATTTATCCGCGCTCTATTGTGAAAATGGAAGTAGCAACTCTGCCACCCTATCAGCTCCTTCGGGATTTGCTAATTACGTTTGGACAGATGCTGCTCCACCCTACACACAATTAGGAGTAGGTCAGACCATTTTTATTCCAAATATCACCCAAGATTCTGTAAATTGTGCCATTACCTCTTCAAATGGATGTGTTGCCACCTTAACTACAGAAGTTTTGCCCGCAGAAGTAATCGGTAGCATCGTGGATTCAAACGTATGCGCTGGAAATCAAACGCTATTATACAACCTAACATCATTTAATAACTCAGCTGTAGATAGTGTTCATTGGTCTTCTTCTGATGGCTACACCGATACTACTTTTAATTTCAATCACACTTTTCCTGGTCCGGGAGTCTACAATGTTGAACTCATTGTTCAGAATACAGCAAACTGTATAGATACCGTAACAACAACCGTGGAGGTTTTCGAAAACCCAATAGCTTCCTTTGGTTTTGATGATGTATGTCTAGGGCAAACGGCCATTTTTAACGCCAGTAGTAGCTTACTTGGCAACGATACCATCACCAATTATTGGTACGTAAATAATGATACCTTGGTTGGAGATACGGTTACCGTAAATTTCAATGGCCCCAATAATTACCAAGTAGATTTGGTAGCAATTACAGAAAATGGCTGTTCGGATACTATTTCACAACAATTCACCGTATTTAATAATCCAACTGCTAACTTCACTATTGCTGAAGCTTGTATGGACGACCCTGTTTTATTCAATAATACAACCGCTAGTATTTCTGCATTTACCCAGTTTGGATGGTACTATAACAATCAGCTATTGGATACCACTATGGACCTAAGTTATATTTTTAATACACCCGGAAGTAACACCATGACCCTAGTAGCGGTGGATTCATTTTCAGCAACTGTGTTTTGCGATGATACCATCAGTTTTAACTTCTTCGTTCATGATTATCCTGTTTTAGCTTATACAGCAGATTCATTGGTATGTGAGGATATTCCGTTCGTATTCACCAATCAATCATTCGTATCAACTAATGAACCTTTAGTATATACTTGGGAAGCTGGTGGGGCTGTTATTGGTTCCAATCCTGATTTATCTTACACGATGAACAATGCTGGTTCTTACCAAATAACCCTTTCTGCGATTTCCTCATTTGGCTGTGATTCCGATACAACTTTTACGTTATTGGTGAAGCAGACTCCTTTAGAGCCTGTGTTATCAGTTACGACTCCAGATTGTCCTGGTGACCCTGTCTTTTTAACCGCAACCGCAGAGGATTTTTCAACGATTTCATGGGTAGGTCCTAATAACTTCTCTTCGGATCAGTTTACAGTAACGATGCCTATTATGCCTAACGGTATGGGTTCTTACATTGCCTATGTTGTTTCAGAATTCGGATGTATCTCAGATACAAGCAGTGTTGTAGCGTCTATTGCTAATATTGGTGATTTAAACGATTTCGATTTTCCCAATGTAATAACTGCCAACGGAGATAGTAAGAATGATATACTTGATATTAAAACCTATTTTAGTTCTTGTGACGAATATACGCTTTACATCTTCAATAGATGGGGGCAATTAATATTCGAACAAGGACAAGATACCGACCAATTCCAAGGGAAAGATATGAAAGGAAATGAAATTTCTGATGGCGTACTTTTCTACAAATTACTCTTTCAAAACTATGAAAAGAGTGGTTTTATTCACTTAATTCGCTAATTAAAATAACATTTGAATTTCTTTTTTAAGAAAATCAATCGCAATTTCTGAAGGTAATTGATCTATTTCTCCTGCTAAAGTTAAAATTGACGATGATAGCATTGTTGAATCTGCGTTCTCAGGTAATTTACCACTAGAAATATTAATTAGTTTAATCGTCTCTTCTTTAGCGTCTTTTAATAATTTCCACCCCAATGGTGAAATAAATAATTGTTGCGCTACATTATGATCATATTCTTCGCGAATAGTTTTTAATAATGATGCTTGAAATATGGGAGCTGGAAGACCAGGATTTTGCATACGCATTACTAGACTATTAGGGTTTATTCTTTCTAAAAACAATATAGCACGTTGATAGGCCTCTACCCTATTTGGCAAGAAAAACTCCTGACGTTGTTTCTTTAATTCTGTTATCAAAATTGCTTGTTCTACGCTTTGATTTTTTTTAACAAAAAAAACGACAACAAATAGTATTGAAAGGCTTGAAACAAGTAGCGCGAAAAAATAAATAAGTTCAGTCATAAGGGCTAGTTTTTGTGCAAATATAATAGCATGTGTACAAAGTTTAGTTACAATTAATTTTTTTATCCATTGCTTTAATATCTTTACAAGATAAATTTAAACCATGGCATCGACAATTATTACCATTGTACTTTTCGCATATTTTGGCTTACTCCTTCTAATTGCTTACTTCACTTCACGTAATACAACCGCAAAAAGTTTTTTTACGGGCGACAAAAAGAGCCGTTGGTATTTAGTGGCATTTGGAATGATTGGAACCTCGTTATCAGGCGTTACTTTTATTTCAGTTCCTGGTGGCGTTCTTGATGGTGGCTGGTATTATTACCAGATGGTCATTGGATTTTTTCTGGGTTATTTTGTGGTGGCTTTTGTCTTACTTCCAATCTATTACAAATACAATCTCACGTCTATCTACCGTTATTTAGAACATCGACTTGGTTTCAGCGCTTATCAATGGGGTGCAGGGTATTTTATTCTATCAAGGACACTTGGAGCAACCGTACGCTTGTATTTAGTTATTAACGTACTTCAGCTTTTTGTTTTTGATTCCATTGGCATTCCTTTTTGGTTGTCAAGTGTAATTATAATCGCCATGATCATTGCCTATACCTTGCAAGGCGGCGTAAAAACAATCGTTTGGACAGATACTCTACAAACCATTTTTATGCTCTTAGCCTTAGTGGTTTGCATTTTTGCGATTCAAACTGAGCTCAATTGGAGTTGGAGTCATATTTGGGATCAATTGGAAAAAACAAATATGACAAAACTTTGGAGCACAGATTATTTGCGAAAAGATTTCTTTCTTAAGCATATAATTGGCGGGGCTTTTATTACCATTGCCATGACAGGATTAGATCAAGAAATGATGCAAAAAAATATCAGTGTCAAATCCTTAAAAGATGCCCAAAAGAACATGGTTGTTTTTAGTTTTGTGTTATTACTTGTAAACGCATTGTTTTTATTTTTAGGAGGAATTTTATATCTCTATGCGAATCAGCAAGGAGTAAACTTTAAACCCGATGATGTTTTTCCTACAATTGTCCAGCAACATCTACCGCTAGGCATCTTTATTATTTTTATCATAGGATTAATCTCTGCCTTATTCCCTTCCGTCGATGGAGCAATCACAGCACTCACCTCCTCTTTCTGCATTGATATTCTCGGATTCGAACGTAGTGATGTATGGAATCAACATCAACAAATTAGAGTAAGAAAAATAATACATCTTTCATTCGCGCTCCTCTTCTTATTACTTGTATTTTACTTCAAATGGATGGACAATAAAAGCATTGTTGATCTTATCTTTTTAATTGCAGGCTATACCTATGGCCCTTTACTCGGCCTATTTGCTTTTGGTATTTTGACAAAACGAACTATAAAAAATATCATGGTACCTATCGTTTGTCTTGCCTCGCCTCTTATCTGTTATTTATTACAAACTAATTCAGCAGATCTTTTGAACGGATATGTATTTGGGCACGAATTATTATTATTAAACGGAAGTATTACCTTTGGCTTACTATTTATTAGGAGTACTCATTCAGCAGATGCAATAAAAAATAACGTATGAAAATAATTTTAGCTGACCTCAAGGCACATTTAAGATTTGCTCCACTTTCTTTAACGCGGCCAATTGGAGACATTCGAGTTGGTATGTTTACTAATTTTGAACGCTGGACTATCTTATTACCTGAAGATGAAATAGGATTTCATACCGAAAGTTACTTAAGTGATGAATTTGAACAGTTGGAAAATGGGGTAATAGTCAATGCATGTGTTATTCCAAATGAAGACTTTGTTGCTGCAGTTGTTCACCTAGAAAATAATTATCGCTTAGTATTGAACGAAATCACCTTGGCTATCCATGGAAATGGCGATAACGCAATCACATTTAAAGGAGAAACACCCATAATTGTAAACCAAAGATGGGACCTGTTATCAGTAAATGAAGCAGCAATTATCCATGATATTTCACTCATAAAAGAAAGTGTTTCTTTCCAGAAAATACCGAAAAGCATTACTGTAATTGGTTCTAAAGATGACATATATATTGAAGAAGGCGCATCGCTAGAAGCTTGTACTTTAAACACAACGGAAGGGCCAATATACATTAGTAATGGCGCAGAAATAATGGAAGGATCCTGCATACGTGGACCTTTTGTGATGTGTGAAAATTCGGTCGTTAAAATGGGCGCTAAAATATACGGTGCAACTACAATTGGTCCTTCTTGTAAAGTTGGTGGTGAATTAAGCAATGTCATATTCCAAGGTTTTTCCAACAAAGGCCACGATGGATTTCTCGGCAATTCCTACATTGGCGAATGGTGTAATTTAGGTGCAGATACCAATGTTTCCAATTTAAAAAATAATTATGGGTCCGTAAGTACCTATTGTTATGAAAAAGAAGAGCAAGTAAATACCGATAGGCAATTTCTAGGATTATTTATGGGGGATCATTCTAAAACTGGAATTAATACTATGTTTAATACCGGATCTGTTGTTGGAGTTTCTTGCAACCTTTACGGTGCTGGTTTTTTTCCTAAACACACACTTTCTTTTTCGTGGGGTGAGCCCAATGCTCTTGAACCATTTAGAATTGAAAAAGCCTTGGAATACGCCAATAAAATGATGGACAGAAGGTCAGAAGAATTATCGGCAGAAGAGGAAAATATATTAGTTCACCTCAAGGATGTATATGGTCTAAATAATCATTAGTCGATAAAATAAATCGGTAGTCTCATATAGCTTTGCTCAAAATAAGGGCTATTTTGATATAAAAAATGCAGCTGCATTGCTTCAGAGTTTCGAAAGTCAAGATCTTCTAATTTCCGTTTTTCAAAAGAACTTTTTAGAGCAGGATCATTCGATAAAATCTCATCTATTTTATCCACAAATACATAAGCAGAAAAATATTCTTTTTGCTGTAAATAAGAATCGAAGAAATTCCAAGAAAAATAACTATCTTCCATTTGAGGTTGAAGCACAGCATGAATAAATTGACTATTAAATTGATGGGCATCGATACGGATATCTCCTGTTTCAATTCGCACTTCCTCCTCAATAAATTCAACTTTCGTATTACTGTGCTTAAAATGTCCTTCCCAGGGCTTGCTTAAACTCGAAAAATCGCGAACAATAGCCACTTTAGCACGAGTTTTATAGGAAGAATCAGCAACTTGATAAAACACTCCATTTGCTTTAAGTCGCTCAATTATCGCTTTTTCCCTTCCTGAAATACTATAAAAATGGGGACTTAAAATTGAATCGTTGGCGCTGTAATGGTTAAAATAGGGAATGTATTTATTATAGGGTTTAGTTCGATCGTAGTAAAGTCTATTAACTTCTGTTGTAGGATGAATCGGCCTTGATGCTTCATAACCCAAAAACTCGATTGAATCAGCTTTTGCTGTCATTGAATAATTAAATTTGAGATAGTCTTGACCAATCGCCCATTTTCCTGCTTCCTTTCTGGCGTTTTCAATAGCATTCATGTTTTGACTTGTCCATTGATATAATACATCAATAAATTGTTCTGTTACTTTCACTCTTTCTGAAAAAGGTTTCAGCATGTGCGTTTCGACTGTAAAACTAATGGCATGAAATAAACTAGCGTATCCCATAGCATAGCGCGGCAAATCGTTGAATGCTACAATTCCGCTATCAGGGGTTTCTCCTTTGAGTTCAACATAGGGAACCATTTTTAATTTCTTGAGCATGTTAGGTAGCAATACATCATATGTTAAATCAGCTATTGAAGGAGCAAGTCTATCTTTTAGCGATGAAATATACGTTAGTGTATACTGGTAATCAGCACCATTTGAAACATGTGTATCAACGAATACATCTGCTTGTAGGGCATGAAAAATCGTTGAAAAAGTGAAAGAATTTTCTGTATCCATTTTAATGAAATCCCTATTAAGGTCATAATTGCGTCCACTTCCCCTAAATCCATATTCTTGCGGACCATCTTGATTGGCGCGACTCGTTCCGTTTCTATTCAGCATGCCGCCAACATTGTAAGCAGGAATTATAGCGATGACAGGACTTTTGGGATTACTCTTCAACTTCAGTTGCTTTTCGATCCAAATAGCACTTGCATTCACCCCATCTGGTTCTCCCGGATGTATAGCATTATTTATTAAAATAGTGGTAGTGGAACGTGCTTTTTCAAAGCTTGCGATCGAATCACCAGCACCATTTAATATGCATAAAAATATAGGTATTCCGCAATCTGAATTCCCCATACAATATAGCTCAACCCGCTTGTCTTTTTTCGCAAGTTGTTTATAATAGTTAATTAATGTAAAATAATCAGGTGAGGCATTTCCCGTCCAATCAATCGACTGAGCAATGGATTGATTAAAAAGTAGTGTAATAAAAATAGCAAAGAATAAGAAACGCATGATAAATATTTAGTGGCTTAAAACTACCAATTTTCAATTAAAATCAACGTATTTTTGCATTATGCGCATCGATATTCTTACCGTATTGCCAAAACTATTGGAAAGTCCCTTTTCAATCTCAATCATGCAACGTGCTCAAGATAAAGGACATGTAACGATTTATGTTCATAATATCCGCGATTATTCGACCAACAAACATAAAAATGTCGATGATTACCAGTACGGTGGTGGCGCAGGTATGGTCATGAGCATCGAGCCCATTGCTACTATTATTGATAAATTAAAGGGAGAACGAAATTACGACGAAATCATCTACATGTCACCTGATGGCGAATTACTAGAACAAGGTACCGCAAACCAATTGTCTTTGCTTAAAAATGTTATTATACTTTGCGGCCATTACAAAGGAGTTGACAACCGCATTAGAGAACATTACATAACGAAAGAGATTTCCATTGGCTCGTACGTGCTTTCAGGAGGAGAATTAGCCGCAGCCGTTTTAGTTGATTCCATTGTTCGATTACTTCCAGGTGTTTTAAATGATGAGACCTCCGCTCTAACAGATTGCTTTCAAGACGATTTATTAGCGCCACCTGTTTACACGCGACCTGCTGAATTTAACGGTTGGAAAGTTCCTGAAGTTCTCTTATCCGGAAACGACGTATTAATAGAAAAGTGGCGAGAGGATCAGGCCATTTTACGCACTCAAGAACGCCGTCCAGACTTATTAAAAAAAGAAAGGAAGGATTGATTATTTCTACCATTTCAATTATAATGGTTAATTTTGTACCTTCTAAATTTTACAAAAAATGATTGAAATTTCAGACCGACTTAATGCAATGGAAGAGTCTGCGACTCTCGCCATGTCGAGAATCAGTAGAGAGTTAAAAGCACAAGGAAAAGATATTATTTCGCTATCATTGGGCGAACCTGATTTTAACACCCCGCAATTTATAAAGGATGCGGCGGTCGTTGCCATGGATAAAAATTTCACAACCTATTCACCTGTTCCAGGATACGATGATTTAAGGGAAAGTATTTCTACGAAATTTTTACGGGATAATAATCTTAGCTACCCAAAAGAAAATATAGTCGTTTCGACGGGGGCGAAGCAATCTATTGCCAATGTTGTACTGAGTTTAATTAATCCAGGTGATGAAGTTATCATTCCTGCACCATATTGGGTTTCTTATATCGAAATCGTAAAAATGGCCGAGGGTGTTCCCGTGGTAATAGAGGCCAGTTTAGAAAATGACTTTAAAATAACACCGGAACAATTTTCCAACGCTATTACCTCAAAAACAAAGCTCTTTATTTTTTCTACGCCATGTAACCCAACCGGATCTGTTTATTCAAAAAACGAATTACAAGGTCTCGCAATGGTATTAAAAGTAAATCCGTCTGTTATCGCTATTAGCGATGAAATATATGAGCACATTAACTTTATTGGAAAACATGAAAGCTTGGCTCAATTCAATGATATAAGCAATCAAGTGGTAACGGTTAACGGCGTTTCGAAAGCATGGGCTATGACAGGATGGCGACTTGGTTATATTGGTGCTCCTAAAATTATTGCTGATGCATGTAATAAAATTCAAGGTCAATTTACATCAGGAACCTGTTCAATAACTCAAAAAGCTACTATTTCAGCTATGAATGCTGATCCCAGTATTTTAAAAGAAATGGTTCAAGCCTTTCATGCTAGAAGAGATTTGGTGATTTCTAAACTAAAAGAAATGCCTGGTGTTGTTTGTAATATTCCGGAAGGCGCATTTTACGTTTTTCCAGATATTTCCTTCTTTATAGGAAAACAATATAACGAATACAAAATTAATTCAGCACAAGACCTTTGTATGTTTTTATTAGCTGAGGGACAAATTGCATTAGTTAGCGGTGAAGGATTTGGAAGTCCTAATTGCATACGCATTTCTTATGCCGCATCGGAAGAAACATTAAGTGAAGCGATGCGAAGAATGAAGGAGACGCTTTCAAAATTAACAGTATGAACTATAATGATGTCTTTGATTCCTTTTCTAAATTTCGAGTAGTCGTTGTAGGCGATGTCATGCTAGACAATTACAAAATTGGAAAAGTACATCGAATGAGTCCTGAAGCACCGGTTCCAGTTGTTCTTTTTGAAAGAGAAGAAAATCGAATTGGTGGAGCCGGAAACGTTGCTTTAAATTTGATTGCTTTAGGCGCACATCCTATTGTTTGTTCTGTGATTGGCGCTGACAATGCTGGAAAAATACTCATCGATAAATTCACGGAGAATGCTATCTCAAGCGCAGGTATCGTTCAAAGTAACAATCGGCAAACTACGGTAAAATCAAGAATTATTTCAAATAAGCAGCAACTCCTCCGTATTGATACTGAAACGACAGCACCTATTTCATCTGAGGAATCCAATGAATTGATGAATAAATTAAGATCGTTACTGAAGGATGGTATTGATGCCATTATTTTTGAGGATTATAACAAAGGAGTACTATCGGAAGATTTAATTCAACAAATTATCGCTTTTGCCAAATTAAATAATATTATTACTTGTGTTGACCCCAAGTTTGAAAATTTTCTATCGTATAAATCTGTTGATTTATTCAAACCAAACCTAAAAGAATTAAAGGAAGGATTAAAGTTCGAATTTAATATGCAAAAATCATCTGAAAAATTGATTGAAGCTGTTTCACAGTTGGAGCAAAAATTGAGCAATACAATTTCCTTGATTACCTTATCGGAATACGGTGTTTTTGTCAAAATGGGAGATCTGATCCACACAGCAAAAGCCCATCCAAGAAACATAAGCGATGTCAGTGGAGCAGGCGATACTGTTATTGCCGTTGCTTGCCTTTGTTTACTGTCGGATTTGGCATACCACGAAATTGCTGAAATAGCGAATATTGCTGGTGGTTTAGTTTGTGAACATGCGGGAGTTATCAGCATCAATAAAGAAGAATTACTCGACGAGGTGAATAAACTATTGACTCAATAAATTGTTGAACGAGTATGACTAAAATCGAAGTAAAACCTTACAACCAAGACCATAAATCAAAAAAACAAGAAGTCGCTGAAATGTTTGATAACATATCAGATCGTTACGATTTTTTGAATCATTTTCTATCCTTGGGGATTGATAAGATCTGGCGAAGAAAAGCAATTAAAGAACTTCGATCTATTCAGCCAAAAAAAATAATTGATATTGCTACTGGAACAGGTGATTTTGCTATTGCAGCACTAAAACTAAACCCTGAAGAAGTAATTGGTTTAGATATCTCGGCAGGTATGTTGGCCGTTGGCGAACAAAAAATGATAAAGAAAAAAGTGAATTCCATTATAAAAATGCAATTGGGCGACTCTGAAAATATTCCGTACGATAGTGATTATTTTGATGCTTTAACCGTTGGTTTTGGCGTTCGTAATTTTGAAAACTTGGAATTGGGATTGACAGAAATGCTAAGGGTTTTAAAGCCAGGTGGAAAGGCCGTAATCCTTGAATTCTCAAAACCAAAGCGATTTCCAATTAAACAAATATTCGGTTTTTATTCCCGCTACTTTATTCCTTTTTTTGGAAAGAGAATATCCAAAGATGCACAAGCATATTCCTATTTACCAGAAAGTGTTGCAGCCTTTCCTGAAGGAAAAGATTTTGAGGAAATTTTACACAAAATTGGCTACAAAAATATCGAATCAACTCTTGTTAGTGGTGGTATCGCTACAATCTATGCTGGAATAAAATAAAGTTGCAACTTTCAAGTTACCTTTGCGTTTAATGAAGCGCATGAAACTATTTCTAACACTGCTTATTTTTATTGTTTTGGGGCATTCTTCCTATGCCCAAAAATTCAAGCAGGAGCGCTACAAGAATTTTGATAAGCGAATGTTTCATTTCGGTTTTATGCTAGGCTTCAATTCCAACGATTTTACGGTTTATCAAGATGTCAACGCATATGAGCAATATGGGCTTAAATTATTAGAGAATGATGCACAACCGGGTGGTCAGTTAGGCATTTTAACGACGATGAAATTAGGCACGCCTGTTCTACGTTTACGCTTTATTCCTACACTTTCATTTCAAGAAAGACTCTTAAGATATACTTTCGAAGATACCGTTTTAAATAAAGATGAAATTGGAGAAGAGCGCGTAAATTCTACCAATCTAGACTTCCCTTTAATGCTACAATTTAGAACTAAAAGACTTAATAACTTTGCCGCTTATGTTTTAGTTGGTGGGCAATATTCTATTGATTTACAATCACAAGAAAAAGCGTCTCAAAATTATATTGATCCATACGTTAAAATCAAGCGAAATGATTTACAGGGCCAAATTGGCGGTGGATTAGAATTTTTCGCGCCTTATTTTAAGTTTGGAATAGAAATTAAATATTCACATGGTTTTATTAATAGCTTTATTCAAGATAATACCAATATCGCGAAACCCATCAACAAGCTCTACAACAAAGTGTGGTCGCTCTCTCTCATATTTGAAGGCTAATGGAAAGTATTTCTTTTCAATGTTCACCGGAACAAGCACAAGACGAAAAATTTATAGAAACTAAATTACGAACGGATAGTGGCATCGCATATCCAAAAAATATCTTCTATCGATGGAAAAAGAAAAGCATCGATGCTAGAGGCAGGAACATCAAAATAAATTGCACTTTCGAAGTAGCCAATTATACACTTCCCTCCCATTTACATGATTTCAATTTTCTTTCGGTAGCAAATGCTTCACCGATTGTTATTATCGGAGCCGGACCAGCTGGCTTATTCGCTGCTTTACGTTGCCTGGAACTTAATCTAAAACCAATCATTTACGAACGTGGCAAAGATGTTCGTTCACGACGGCACGATTTAGCAAAGCTTAATAAAGAAGGAATCTTAAACCCAGAATCAAATTACTGCTTTGGTGAAGGCGGTGCCGGAACCTACTCTGATGGAAAATTGTATACGCGTTCAAAAAAACGGGGTGATATTGAAAAAGTACTACAATTATTAGTTCATTTTGGAGCAGAAGATACCATTCTAGTTGATGCTCATCCTCATATTGGAACAAATAAACTTCCGCAAATTATTGAAGTAATTCGTGAAAAAATCATTCAATGTGGTGGAGAGGTTCACTTTAACAGTAAACTTACGGATATAAAGCAGGAAAATAAAAAGTTAAGTTCCATACAAATTAATGACGGTGAATGGCTAAAAACTAAAAATTTGATACTAGCTACAGGCCATTCTGCCAGGGATGTTTTTTATTTGTTACACAATCGTAAAATTCGCATAGAATCAAAACCATTCGCACTTGGCGTTAGAATTGAACACCAACAATCTTTTATTGATAAATTACAATACCATAATCGTGTAAACGACCAATACCTTCCCCCTGCCTCGTATAGTTTAGTTGCTCAAATAGATGGCAGAGGTGTTTACTCTTTTTGTATGTGTCCTGGTGGAATTATTGCGCCCTGTGCAACAAGCGAAGAAGAAGTTGTCACCAATGGTTGGTCGCCCAGTAAAAGAAATAATCCCTATGCAAATTCTGGATTCGTCGTTAGTATTGATCCCTCAGATTTTAAAGATTACAAAAGCGATCCATTTGTTTGCTTAGATTTTCAAAAATCAATTGAAAAAGCATGCTGGAAAGCTGCAGGAGAAAATCAAAAAGTGCCTGCTCAAGGTTTAGCTGATTTTATTGATCGAAAGAAAACAATCAATTTCCCAAAAACATCCTATTTTATTGGTGTCACCAGCGTTGAAATGGATACTATTTTCCCTGCTTTTGTTATAGAACGTATCCGAAAGGCGTGCCTTGAATTTGAAAAGAAAATGCCGGGATTTATAACCAATGATGCAGTTATTCACGCTCCTGAATCACGCACTTCTTCGCCTGTTCTTATACCGAGAAACCCTGAAACCTTTGAGCATGTTGAAGTGGCTGGAATTTATCCATGCGCTGAAGGTGCAGGATATGCCGGAGGAATTGTCTCTGCTGCCATTGATGGAATGAGAGCTGTCAATGCTTTTTACGATAAGATTGAAAAAGAATGATCTTTAAAAGGTATAAAAGAAAATAATGCTATTCCTCATACTTTGATTAATTTTACAAGATGAAACGTGTCGTAGTAGGACTTTCTGGAGGAGTAGATTCTAGCGTCGCTGCTCATCTTTTGGTAAAAGAGGGCTATGAGGTTATCGGTATGTTCATGCGAAATTGGCATGATGAAAGTGTTACGCTTTCGGATGAATGTCCTTGGATTGAAGATTCAAATGATGCCCTCTTGGTTGCGCAACAACTCGGTATACCTTTCCAAGTAATCGATTTAAGCGAATCCTATAAAGCTAGAATCGTGGATTATATGTTTGATGAATATCAACGAGGACGCACACCTAATCCAGATGTTTTATGTAATCGAGAAATAAAATTTGACGTATTTCTAGAAGCAGCGATGAAACTAGGTGCTGATTTTGTCGCCACGGGTCATTATTGTCGTAAATCAGAAAATAAAGACGGCAGCTATTCTTTATTAGCAGGAATCGATAAAACAAAAGATCAATCTTACTTCTTATGTCAAATCACACAAAACCAACTATCTAAAGCTCTCTTTCCTATTGGCCACCTCGAGAAACAAGAGGTTCGTAGAATTGCCATGGAGTTAAACCTTGTTACAGCAAAAAAAAAGGACTCCCAAGGATTATGCTTTGTTGGTAAAATAAGTCTACCACTTTTTCTTCAACAAAAATTAAAATCGAAAGTTGGAGAAATAATCGAAATTCCAAACGATTTAACACAATTTGAAGTATACAACGCCTTAACTATTGGCGCTGAAAATGTTAGCTTATTGGCAGCTCCATTCACTTATACAAAGGATATAGGAACTATAGTAGGACAGCATCAGGGAGCTTATTACTTCACCATAGGACAACGAAAAGGATTACAAATTGGCGGAAAACCACTTCCAAGTTTTATTATAGGAGTCGATACGAAAAATAATCTGCTTTATACTGGTCAGTCCGAGTTACACAATGGGCTTAATAAATATGCATTGAAACTTGAGGTAAATAGTATTAATTGGCTTAATAATAAAGAATTATATATTAATAATCAATTGTCATGTCGTGTTAGAATACGCTATCGTCAACCCTTACAGATCGCTACTTTACATCGGGTAAATGGCGATGTTTTCATTCTTTTTTCTAAGAAACAAAAGGGAATAACACCAGGGCAATTTGCCGCATGGTATCAAGGAGATGAGTTATTAGGTTCGGGTGTAATAGAACATTAATTCATACCGACCGAAAAGAAAATCGAATTGTCATGTTCCAATTCCTTTCCATTATGGCTAATTTTATCCAATAAATCAGCAACTTGGAAAATATCTAAGGTACTTTTTTCTCCTAATTCACGGTGCTTAGATAATTTTAATTTCGCCTGATGAAGCGATTTTTTTCTCAATGATTCTGTGTAAACGGTCATAACTACTTTTTTAATACTGCGAATTTGTACGCTAGGTATTAATCAAAGTTTCAAACATAATGCCGAATCTTAAAATTAGCTTTAATTACTTTTGCTAAATATATATTTAACAACTAGTTATCTTTAATAAATGCTTTTAATAAATTCAGATACAAACGCTAGTTATTGATGCTGCTGGCAGAAACCGCTTGAATGAGATGTTTTTCTTTTACATTGACTTCCGCTTTTAGTCGATCCTTTACATTGGAGAGAAACTCCCGTATTTTTATCTTTTTGATTGTTAGTCGTTTTAACAGCTTTCCATGACCAACAACTTATACATACCTTACTTTCGAGATCTCTTTCAACTTTATCAGGTAAATTAGGAAAAAAATTCAATCCCGTCATAGCTTCAACACTATCAATTGATACGGCAAAATTAGATAAACTAGCTTTTTCGGTTTTGTTTTCCAATATAAAACCAATTGCTTTAACATCTGGTTGGCTGTAGTCTAATAGTACTTTATAATAGTATTTAGGAACAGAAACCTTATTTCCGCCAATTGTAGGAAGTCCTTTACTTAATATTGGACCCGTAACAACATATAATGAATTGTTTTCATTCGCCCAATATCTAACAAGCTCCTCTAATTTCTTCCATATTCCACGGTTAAAGCTTGGGTCCTGTGGACTCATATTACTGAAATAGAATGATTCTAGCATCGTTTTGTTAGACCAAGACATATCAGCAGCAGGCGCCAAATGCCCACGATCATAACCAGCCCCCCTATAATCCTTATCGTTCGCTGAACCTGTTTTAACATCAGGATCAACAATGAACTTATCCGAACGATCAAATGCTTTCTTAGTTTCTTCTTTGGTTAATTCATATGCTATCCAAATTGCCTGTTCATGTTCCTCACTATATAAAAGGCTGTAAGCAGTGTGGTGAACAACTGTTTTTTTCTCATCAGTGGTGAACGGAATCTCCATTTTTGAAGAGATAAAGTCATTCTTTTCTCCAGGACCTACTATCGTATCTACCTTAAGTTTACTAGAAGAATCGACTTTGACTTGATTTATAATCGAATCATTCACCGAAACGGCATCTTTTTTCTGCTTTGAACCTTTACAGGAATGACATGAAACGACGATTAAAATTAAAGTGCAATAAAAAACAACCGATATTTTCCTCATATTTACTAGCGTTTTAAACTGACTTGATAGCTTTGAATTAAAAAAAGATTGTTTCTATTTACAAGCAATCTTTATAATCAGACATATCGTAATCCTTGCACTTTTCAGCCAAATCCTTTGTTTCTTCTTGATACTCTAATAACTTTGACTCATCTAAGTCTCCGAACTTATTTAGAAGTTCAACTGATTCTTTTGCACAATCGCATGCAGTCATTCCGCCACAAGATGTTAAGGACATAGATGCAATTAGAATAAAACCAAAAATAGCTATTTTCATAAAAGTAAATTTTGTTAAAATTATTGATTTGTTATTTATTATTAAACTTATTCAGGATAGCGATTTTTAACAAATTTAGATATCCTAGCTTTAGCGTCGATTTAAAGATAATATAAATTTCTTTACAAACTTGTTGAATGTAAAAGTTTAAATGATACGTTATTTTAGAATTCGACGAGTTATCAATAATTATTATTTAAAAATCACCGTACTTTATCGTCCTTCAGAATATTTATAAAATGAAATCCCTTTGGAGCAAAACCTTCATTATAAAAGAATTTATGAGCTTTAAAATTAGTGGTATACGAATCTAACGAAAGCATTGTACAATCATGTTCAATTGCTTTTTTATGAAGAAAATCAAAAATCAATTTCCCAATACCTTGCCCCCTTTTCTTTTCAGTAACAATAATATTATCCAATTCTAGGTATTTACCACACCATAATTTTGTACCAATCCAAAAACCACTTATACCCAAACAATCCTCTCCATCAAATACCCCTACTTGTCCATAATTGTGAGGCAGCATTTGATCCAATTCAATTGTATATTCTTCTAGCGTTAGACTAGGATATAACACTTGAAGAACTGATATATTATTAATCATTTCTTGCTTATCTACTAATTCTCTAACAGTTAACATCTATGCTATTTTTTTAAATTCTTTTCAAATAATTCAAATATCCTTCTGTACTCATCTTGCCAAGAATACGTATTTTTAAATCCATGTGCTTCAACAGGATATACTGCTAGTTCCCAGTCCTTTTTTCCTAATTCAATAAACCGTTGACTTAATCGAACGACATCTTGAAATTGTACGTTATCATCCACCATTCCATGGAGCATAATTAATGGTTTACTGAGATTTTGAGCAAAATAAATAGGAGAGCTTTTTTCGTACGCTCCTGGATCCGTTGTTGGATAATTGAGAATATTACTCGTGTACTCGTGATTGTAATGTGCCCAATCTGTAACGGAACGCAAGGCAGCGCCACAAGCGAATTCAGTTGGGCTGGTCAATAATCCCATTAGTGTAATAAATCCACCGTAGGAACCACCATAAATTCCAACACGATTGGAATCAATTCCATGTTGTTTTACTAAGAAATCTTTCGCGTCAATGAAATCGTTCAAATCTCTTCCTCCCATATGTCGATAGATGGCGGTTCGATAATCCCTCCCATAACCTTCACTAGCGCGATAATCTACGTCCAACACAGTATAGCCTAAATCGCACAACAAGTTATGAAACATGTATTCACGGTAGTAGTTACTCCAATAGTTGTGGGCATTTTGCAAATATCCTGCACCGTGCACAAACAAAACCGCAGCGCCATTTTTCTTTTTTGGTTCAGGTTCATATAACCTTGATGCCACTTTAATTCCGTCACTTGCTGTAAATTGAATAACAGGTGGTTTTCGCCATGAATAAGCTAAAAATTCAGGCCTTGTTGAATGCGTAATCCGGACCATTTTCGTGTTTATTGTATTACTTGCCAAATACAATTCCCAAGGCGTGTTTGAATTGGAGTATCTTACGAGCAATGACTTTTCATCTGGCGAAACTTTCACATCGTGAAAACCATCTTCCGTAAGGATAGGAGTCCAAAGTAAACTTTTGATATCCAAGTGATAAAAATCACGATTTCCTGGATGCGTTTTGTTGGCCGTAATATAAAATCGTTTTTTATCTATTGATAATTGAGCACCTTGTATTTCAAAATTACCAGATGTTAATGCTGTTTTTTCACCTGATACTAAATCATAAGAATAGAGATGAGAGAAGCCCGATTCTTCCGATTGAAAATAAAATGATTTGCCATCTTCTAACCAATCCAAAACGGCTTCTTCTTCGTTCCATGAAGAGATTCCAGGACCACCAATCCATGCCTCATCGTGTTGATGCTCCAACTCTTTAAGGCTTGCATTATCCAAATCAATTAGTACAATCCAACGATCCTTATTATCAGCACTACGAATATCGCATAATCCTAAAATTGATGTTTTTGAGAATTTTAAAGGATGTATAAATAGTGTTCTATCCTTTTCGTATTGGGAAGATTTTAATGTATCAAGGTAAGCTGGTTTCTTACGAATAGCGGAAAGTCCCGAAAAATCAACCCATTTTAAGGAATCTGAACGTAAGTTCAAAATAGCCAATCGCTGACCGGGTTCCATTTCACTTACTTTTGAACGTGCAGGATTCATAACAACCTTCCCATTTACCGTAATAAATACAGGGACATTTGTTTCTGCTTGTGCAGCTTCCGTGTTCATCACGACTGATACAAAATTCCCAGATGGGTCTATTTGCATGGAGGAAAGGTTACCCGATCCAAGATAATTGACTTTAGGACTTGGGAAAAGATGGAAATCACCTTGCAGCTTATCCCATTCTTTCTTTTTGTTTTTGTCCTTAAAAAACACAAACAAGTCCTCCTGCTGTTTGTCCAAAAAGCTTGAATCTTTGTTTTTTGTTTTCGCTTCTCCCAGCGCAAAATTTGTCCGTGGTCGAAAGGTAGATTTTCCCTCCTTAATTTCCCATTCGAATAAATTCAATCCTTGTTGAAAAACGATTCTATTTGGATCTACTAAACGTTGAACAGTACTGATCGATTCAAAGCCCTGGTAACACAATGAAACATCTCCATTAATCTTATTCAGTGAGGCAAGAGCGCCCTCTTTTTCGAAATACATTAACTTAAAGCCGCTCTGAAATTGATCGTGCCCTATTATCTTTGCTGACTGAATAGTATCGAGCTTCTTAATCATTTTAGTTTTACAATTATATTGATAAAGAGAGGTACCTAGCTCCTTTTCTTGTTGCCAATCAAAATAAATAGTACTGCCATCGTAGGACCAAAAGGGATTCTCTGGCAAGTGCCCGATAAAACTTGGGCCACTCATTATTTCCTTCAAATTAAGCTGAGAGAAACAAGCAATTGGCAAAGAGAAAACAATAAATAAGAAGAAAAATTTCATAAAAAAAAGTGAAGTATAAAATTACATTTTTATAAGAACACATTCGTTTTTTTTCTTCATTTTTCGTGTGGTTTAAGGCCTAGTTCGTACCTTCGTACACTATGATAAGTTTTGTAAAACGGATACTATTTAAATTACTTACGCAGCGTGCCTACCTTAAAGCAATGCACAGAGGGTTTTATCTTCTATATGATTTGGGAGTATTAAAATCTGACAAACGCTTTAAATACCATTACATCGTAAAAGAACTTATCAAAAAAGATTTTACAGTTATTGATATAGGTGCAAACCTGGGTTATTTCGCAAAAATATTTGCTCGATTGACCCCGCAAGGAAAAGTGATTTGCATTGAGCCGATCCTTCCCTTTTACCAAATTTTACAAAAGTTTTTATCCCTCTATCCTCAAGTAGTTATTCATAATATTGCTTTGGGAGAGCAAGAGGGAATTGTTGAAATGGTTTTGCCAGAATCAAACGGAATGATTCGAACAGGCTTACCACATATCGTAGATAAGACGGAAGATATCGGTGGACAAAAAACAACGCAAGTAGAAGTCAAAAAAGGAAGTGAGTTATTTGGTTCACTTCAAAAAATAGATTACATCAAATGCGATATTGAAGGGTACGAATGGATTGTTTTCAATGAATTACAACCCATTATTTCCAAATTCAGACCAATTATTCAAATAGAAATTTCCGAAAGTAATATTGATAATTTGGTTAATTATTTTGATCAATTAGAATACTGTCAATACGGAATTTGCGATTTTAAAATTATTAGTGAAAAAGGGCAGCAGAAAGAAATTGGTGATTTTTTATTTATTCCAAAGGAACAAAAAGAGGCATTTGAAACTAACTTTAAACTAAACTAACATGCGATTTATCATTCGTTTTTTTTTGATTGGATTACTTATTTCCTGTGAAAAAGGCGCTGGGAATTTCACGATAAAAGGCACTATCACCGATGCTACGAATCAATCAGGCTTGCAAGGCGCCGAAATTAAAATATACAAGGTTCCTATTGCAAGCACCCAGGAAATACTAATTGGAACAGCTATTATTGGTTTAGATGGCAGCTATACATTTACATTCCCCAGAGAAAAAATGGAACGCTATACCCTGCATGTTAAGAAAGAAAATTATTTTGATCTAACACAAGACGTTTATTATTCAAGCTTATCCCTTGACAATGACAATATCCGGAACTATTCCACCAAAGCGAAAGCATGGATAGCACTACATTTTATAAATAATAATCCTCTAGCTACTGATCATTTACAATACATTAAACAAGACGGTTTGCAGGGTTGTACAGCTTGTTGTCCAAACACAGAACAGAATTATTATGGAGCATTAGACACCACCATTTATTGTATTAATAATGGAAATGAGGTCTATTCAGTTTATTATTGGGTATTAAATACCAATAATCAAGGTCTTTTGTCGACCGCAACTACTTCATTTGATACCACTGAAATTATATTAAACTATTAAAACTGCATCAAATAAGTGGACTTTGTTTTTTAACTCTTTTTTTTATTCGTCAAAAAAGGTATATTTTTGCATTCATAAAATTTAGTTAGGTGGCGGAAAAAAATTCGGTTAATGATAGTAGTCCGAAAAAATCAGGTTGGCGTTCATTTATTCGCTACACTTATTTAACTTCCTTACATATTCTTTCTGCTATAGCTATATTCTTATTGCTAACAGCTCTCGCCGTTAAATTCAAATGGACAAATCAAAAGGGCTCTGTGGATATTAATAGCCGCTATTTTTCAGGAATGGCCGATAAATATAATCAAGGATTTAAAACCGACAGCTTGTCCATTGCAAGAGATGAATATGTTTTGTTTAGAAACATAGGAATTCTTGCTAAATATTATCCTAGTAATGCCAAAACTATAATGATGGCATACTATAAAAACAACAATGTTAGTGTCGCCTTACGTATGCTAGATGCTATTAATTTAAAGATGAAAGATAATAAATCATATCGGAATGAAATAGCTTCAATTAAAATAAACAATGATTTAAAGACACTTTCAATTTTTTCTTGGTCGAACTGTAGGGAATGGAAACAATTTTGTAAAGCGGTTATCAAAGACAAGCGATCAATTGATTCAGTTTCTAGATTAACAGGAGTTGAATCACGCTTTATTGTTATGTGTTTAGTTGGCGAACAAATCCGAATGTTCAATTCAGGTCGTGAAGCTTTCAAGAAGTACGTAACTCCTTTCAACTACTTAATCCTTCCAACTAATAGAGGTTATGGAGTAACAGGCATTTTAGAACACACTGCTCTTAAAATAGAACAGAATTTATTTGATAAAAAAAGTAAATTCTACGCAGGAGACTATTTTCAAAATGTCGTTAATCTTAAAGATTCATTTCCTGAAGTAGTAAATGATACAATTTCTGCACATAAATTCTTAACGATTCAGCGCCTTATAAAAGGAGGAGATCATTATTATTCCTATTTGTACACCGCTTTTTTCTTGCGCCAATTTCAAGCCCATTGGGTGAAAGAAGGATTTACGTTGGACAATCGTCCTGAAATCTTAGGAACACTATTTAATTTAGGATACCAAAAAAGTATCCCAAAAAGTAATCCTGAAGTTGGAGGGTCTAATTTCAATGTTGGTGGAATTGAATACACCTTTGGTGGTATTTGTTATGAATTTTACTATAGCGGTGAACTACAAGATTATTTTCCTTTAACTGGCGTTGGGTTTGTTCCGGTAGCAGAATTAGAACAGAAAAATAAAGCCTTCCTATTGGAAATTAAAAATAAACAAATTGAAGACGAAAAAATAAAAAAAGAGGAAGAGCAAAAGCTAAAATTGTTAAAGAAAGACGAATAAATTTAATTTCTTCAAGAATCCTTTTAAAATATAATAGAAGCAATTCAATAGGAATTCTTATCTATTTTATTAAGTGTGAAATGGCATGTTTTTTTGATGCTTTTCGATAATCTTTTCAAAAACACTTCTTTTCTGATTTCAATAGCACCATAACGAAGAACGTTTTCATTAATGAATTGTGAGTCCAATAGTTCAAATTCATTAGTTACTAAAATCTGAATCAAATAATGAAAAGCTACCTTAGAAGAATTGGAAACAGCTGAAAACATTGATTCTCCATAAAACACTCCCCCTAAGCATACACCATAAAGCCCGCCAACTAATTTATCATCTTGATAGGCCTCAACAGAATGCGCGAAACCTAATTTGTGTAACTCACAATAAACGGTAATCATCTCCTCAGAGATCCAAACGCCATCTAAATCAGTCCGTGGTTTTGAACAAGATCGCATCACTTCTTCAAATTGTTCATTTATCCTTATTTCAAAAACACATTTATTCAAGGTTGAGCGCAATGATTTGGAAGGCTTATAGGTATCTAAAGGGATAATGGCACGAGGATCCGGACAATACCAACTTATTCGCCCCTTGTCATCGGACATAGGAAAAATGCCTTGTGAGTAAGCGGATAATAAGTGAGATACAGTTAATTTATTTTCCAAAAAAGTAACGCTATTAATTCTCTATTTACGAAATACTACATCATCAAAAGGAACTCTAAATCGAGGACCCCACACTCCCTCTTCAGTTGCCATTCCAACAGATATTATCATATTAATTTCAGCACCATAAGGCAACTTCAACATTCTCTTCACTCGAACTTCATCAAATCCCTCCATCGGACAAGAATGAAATCCTTCTGCAGCAATAGACAACATAAATGTTTGAGCTGCCAGGGCACATGATTTATGAACCACTATTCGTTGGTTGGAAGGCCCACCAGTTCTGTAAAAAGGCTTACGTAATCCTGCGATAAAACTTAGTGATCTTCTTAGTGTAGCCATAATATAAAGTGGGTCATTAAAATACAAAAAGGGCATCAATTTACCATAGTAACTCAATCCTCTTTTTTGTAGTTTGGTAGGTTCACCTTCTACCATTTCTTTAATTTTTACAAGATTCCATTTTGCACGCTCCCGCCATTTATCTTTTCGTGTAACAAAAACTACCATCTGTTTCGCTGTTTTAGCGGCAGATTGTCCTAAGCAAAGTGGAACTAATGCTTCTAGTTTTTCAGGTGAGCTAATCCAATAAAACTCCCATAATTGCATATTGCTACTATTCGGAGATAATATAGCGGCTTCTAAGCTGCGTTTAATTACTTCGTCTGGTACCGCAATATTTGCGTCAAATTTTCTATTAGACCGTCTTAAATTAACAATGGCTTGGAATTCTGTTTGGTACATTTTATTAAAATTAGTCTGCAAATATCCAATAATTTCATAGTATTTCTTATCATTTCAAAGCAAGCCACCAAAAATTATTTTGAGTACCTTTATACGCGAATAAAAATAAGCAAGGATGAACGACAAAAGAAAACGCATAGAGGTTTGTTTCACGCCTGGAGAGTACACTTATTACAAGGATGAATTTGAAATTGTAGTCGTAATTGACGTACTAAGAGCAACCTCTGCAATGTGCACTGCTTTAGATTATGGCATTGCAGCAATAATTCCAGTTCCAACTGTTGATGAAGCATGGGCATACAAAAAGAAAGGGTATTTGGCTGGAGCCGAAAGAAACGGTAAAATTGTGGAGGGCTTTGATTTCGGAAATTCCCCATTTTCCTATATGAAAGATGAATTTATTGGAAAAGAAGTTGTCCTTACTACCACCAATGGAACGAAATCACTGGAGGTGGCAAAAAATGCTGAAATAGTTGTCGTTGGTTCATTTCTGAACTTAACAGCCCTAAGTGTATGGTTGTCAAAACAAGATAAAAACATCTTGTGCCTTTGTTCGGGATGGCAGGATAAATTTAATTTGGAAGATTCTATTTGTGCAGGGGCGATATCAGATCACTTGATTTCAACGGGAAACTTTATCTCCATTGAAGACTCTTCCATTGCAGCAAAATACTTGTTTCAGTCAGCAAGACATAGTTTTTTAGGATATTTAAAATCTAGTTCACATAGAAGACGATTAAAAAACTTAAATTTGAATGACGATATAAAATATTGTCTCACGCCTGACCAAACTGATGTAATACCCATATTGAGAGATGGAAAACTTGTTAAAATTTAGAAGGTTATACCCCTTACTATTATTGCTCCCACTGGCATTTTCAACTGCTTACAAAGAAAACAACTCACCTGACTGGGGATTTTTTGGACACAAGCGCATTAATCGAATTGCTATTTTCACCTTACCACGTGAAATGATTGGATTTTATAAAGAAAATATAGAATATATCACGGAACATTCAATCGACCCCGATAAAAGAAGATATGCTGTTGAGGGAGAGGCTCAGTGCCATTACATCGATTTAGATCATTACTACAAACCTGGTGAAAATCCTTTTATGTTGGTTCCCAAAAAATGGACCGATGCAATTGCTAAATACACGGAAGATACCTTGCAAGCTTATGGCATAGTTCCTTGGCACATTCAAGTGGTTAAGTATAAATTACAAAAGGCTTTTGAATCAAAAAATGCTGAATTGATTCTTAAATATTCGGCTGATATTGGACACTATATTGGAGATTCTCACGTGCCACTTCATACCACAGAAAATTACAATGGACAGAAAACGGGACAACGAGGAATTCATGGCCTTTGGGAAAGTAGACTGGTTGAAATTAATGCCGAAGATTATGATTATTTTGTGGGAAAAGCAGCTTATAAATCAAGTGTATTAGATTTTATTTGGAATGCGGTTCAAGGTTCGCACAATGCGCTGGATTCTGTACTAAGAATCGAAAAGGAATTGTCATTAACTTTTCCAAGTGATTTAAAATATAGCTTTGAACAACGAGGAAATACAACTGTTTCCGTTTACTCTAGAGAGTATAGTCAAGCGTATCACAGTCTTTTAAATAACATGGTAGAAAGACGTTTACGTGCGGCAATAATCGCTGTTGGTTCGATTTGGTATTCCGCTTGGGTGGATGCAGGACAACCTGATTTAAGCAAACTTCAAAAACTACCTCCTTCTGAATCTTTATTATTAGAAATGCAGGAATTGGATGCTCATTTTCACAATGACAAGCATTTTGGTAGAATTTGTGATTAGTCCGTTTTTACGAATTTTCCGTTGATCGTCATTTTAGAATTTCTAAGTCGTATAAAATATAAACCACAAACAAGATTTTGAATTGAAATATCGAAGGAAGTGAGACCCAACTTTTGCCATCCCTCTTTCACTATATTACCATAACTATCAAGTATGGTAAAACTCATCAAATCTGTAAGTGCCTCTTCAGGAATAAGAACGTTGATATAGTCGTTAGCGGGATTAGGATAAATATTAAGTAACTGATTATCAATTTCATAAATACTACTTCCTGAAGTATTTTCACAAGCGCATTTATTTTTCACTACATTACTTTGAATAACTAAGGGTGCTGTATAATTCACTTTAACAAAACATTTTTGTCCAACTTGATTATCGGAAGTATTTCGGATTCGTATGGTATGCCAACCATCATAATTTGCCGAGATAGCGAAATTAAAATTTCCTTTATTGGCAATCGTATCAATTACATTACATGATTTATCAAGCCATTCTATGGTGATTGAATCAAGTGAATTTTGAGGATAAATATCGATACTAACCGATGTAGCAGAGTCGGTAAAAATTCTCCCTACCACGCGACAATCTCTACTATCAGTTGGCAATCTTCCTCCCTGTTGCAAAGATGCTACCCCACTATCGCCTAAATCGTCTTCCATTTCCCATTCTTGAGTTATACTCTCTGATGGCCGTAAATAATTGGTTAATATGCCCTGTGGTGCCCAAATAGAATACCCTTTTCTTCCAGCTGCAGCTGTTCCATTGCATGGAGGAATAGATATATTAACCAAGCCGCCACCATAAACAGTTTGAGTTGTAGTCCCGTTGGCTCCAGAATAATCCGCTAAAATAGTTCCATCTGAAAACGAAGTTTGAATTCCTGTTAAGTTTTGCCAATTTGTGAAGTGATCGTTAACCCCAATCAATGCCTTACCTTGTCGCTCAATCACCAAAGCATCTTGCAGTTGAGAACGCACCATGTATGCCCCCTCTTTAAAATGTAAATTTTGATGGCACCAAATAATATTTTGCACATCACTAAATGTAGTTAATTCAATGTTGTTAGTTGGGTGATGATTAAAACGATTCCCGAGGTAACCAATATTAAATAAATCTTCAAAAAATATTTCGGGCGCACCATCAACCGACATAGCAATCGCATATGCAATGCTCGACCTAGGGTCATTTGGTTCAATCTGCGTTCCAATTTGCGATCCGGCATTCCAACCGGTATAATTACCTAAAGCATCTAATTGAGGGCGATAAGTGTCGTGATTATTTACAAATGGAACGGTGCGTAAACGATTTGTTTGTTGTGCAGCAGGGATGCTTCCTAAGTTGAAATTTCCATTTCCGTTAATGATATCTGATAAGGCAAAGCGCAAGCTAAAATCAAATGTTCCTGCCCTATTTTGAACATTATTCGCCCATGCATCCAATTGAGCTGAATTCCCTACCCATTCTCCAACAGCAAACATTTCGTTCGTTCCATTAGCCCAAAGTGCATTATTCTGAAGATTCCATAAAAAATCTTCCGCTGCATAGGTTGGGAAATGCTTTACTGCATCAATTCGCACACCATCCCATCCGACTTGTTTTTTATACCAAATCAACCAATTTCTAATTTCTGACCGCATGTAATCATTGGATTGACTTGGATTAAATATAGCATTTCCACTAATCCCAAAAGCATTACTTTCATATGAAATATCAGGGCCCCAAAAAGGTGAATTAATATCGTTTGTGCAGCAGATATTGTTATTATTAGGATAGAAATTCTGCCAATTTTTAGAAAATCGACCAGCTCGATTTAGGTAATTTGTGGCAGTTTCATTGAAAGCTGGAGTAGCAAAGCAAGCATAGCGGAAATTTTTAAATTTATTGGTTGTTCCGTCATCCATAGCTGTGGCATCCTGGCCCCCTCCACCATTGCTTGCAGAACCTGCACCAGTGATATGATTTAATACAATATCTTGAATAACATCAATTCCATTTGCTTTCATTACTGCCACCATTCGAAGAAGCTCATCTTTATCACCCATTCTAGTTTTGACACTGTTTTTTTGGTATTTGTCCCCTAAATCGTAGTGGTCAAAGGGAGCGTATCCTACACTGTTTGTGCCTGTATTTTTGATCGAAGGTGGTATCCAAATAGCATCTATGCCTAGTTCCTTAAGTCGTGGAGCTAATTCAGAAAGATAATTTGACCAACCATTAGGAAAATTTGAATTCCAATAGTCCCACCAAAAGCCCTGAAGAACGACTTGCCTATTGGTTGGATTTACTTGCGACTTATATTCATTAGAAAAAAAGAAAAAAAGTAAAGTAAAAAGAATGATTTTTATTCGCATCATGGTGTTATCGTATTTAATAACTAATAATAATTTGTTGACTTGATTCTAATTCATAAATCAAATCATATAGTTTAAACGAAATCAAATTTTGACTTTTATTTATAACAATACAAGAATTTTTTGAAACAGTAATGTGAATTGGTAGATTCAAATATAATATTTGAAAGGAATAGGCAGTCCAGGTCGACGGAATGGTTGGATTTATTTGCAATCCTTTTTCTGTAATTCTAATACCCGCAAATCCCTCTACTAAACTCATCCAAGTACCCGCCATACTTGTAATATGAAGACCTTCCTCAGCCTCTTGATTATAATCATCAAGATCGAGACGAGAAGTCCTCAAATACAACTCATACGCTTTTTCCAAATTACCTATTTTAGCCGCTAAAATAACATGTATACAGGGTGATAGCGACGATTCATGGACTGTTTTTGGTTCATAGAAATCAAAATTTTCTTTAATAGTTTGAGCATCAAAGAATTCCTCAAATAAATATAATCCTTGCAGAACATCAGCTTGTTTTATGAATACCGAACGTAGAATTCGATCCCACGACCAGTACTGATTAATCGGACGTTCATTCCGAGGAATATCAGAAGCTGAAAGCTGTTCCTTGTCCATAAATCCCTCTTGTTGTAAAAAAATTGATGTTCCCGTCAATTGTGGAAAGTAAATATTTTCAATAATATGTCGAAAAGTGCTCACTTCCTTTTCCGTCATTTTTGGATTACTTTCATTACCTAGTTCCTCCTGAATTTTTAAACAATAATCTATGCACCATCTGGCAATATAGTTGGTGTACCAATTGTTATTGACATTATTTTCATACTCATTTGGACCTGTTACCCCCAACATGACAAAAGCATTCTTACTTTCGGACCAATTAAAACGTTGAGCCCAAAAGCGTGCTATTCCTAAGAGGACAGGAAAACCGTATTCCTTTAAGTAGTCTTTATCATTTGTATGCCTAATATAATTATAGATACCAAAAGCTATTGCTCCATTACGGTGAATTTCTTCGAAGGTAATTTCCCATTCGTTGTGGCATTCCTCCCCGTTCATCGTTACCATTGGATAGAGTGCTGCGCCATTTTTGAATCCTAATTTCTCAGCATTTTCGATGGCTTTTTGAAGATGGTTAAACCGGTAAATAAGTAATTGCCTTGCTATACTATAATCAGCTGTTTTGAGATAAAATGGCAAACAATAAGCCTCAGTGTCCCAGTAAGTTGCTCCACCATATTTTTCACCTGTGAAACCCTTTGGTCCGATATTTAATTTGGCATTTTTGCCGGTGTAAGTTTGATATAAATGAAATATATTGAAACGAATCCCTTGCTGAGCTGCACTATCGCCAGAAATGACTATGTCTGCTTTTTGCCAAATGGACTCCCAAGCTTTTACATGACGATCTAGTAGGCCATTGAAACCACTATTAAATGCATTTTCCACGCAACTAATTGCCATTCTTTCGACCTCATTTTCAGGGTATTTAATGCTTGCTGCGATACTAACATATTTGTGCAAAAAGTATTTCTTTCCTTGCATTAATTCATAATCAAAACTACTCTCTACATATAATTCACAATCGTTGAGATGAGGAATAATTTCCAACTGTTTATTTCCCTCTGAAAAAGTGTAGCGCATGGCAGTAGCGACGACGAATTCTGTTTTTTTAGTTTTAGCGCAGACAAGGCCAAAATGGGGTGTTATCTCCCGGCTATGCTCATACCAAAAGAATTCATTATAATTTGAATCATGATTACTTACTCTACCATTTAGATAAGGCGTAAAACGTACTATACCACTAAAGTTTAATGGAGTAACTGCATATGAAATAGCTGCAATATCTTCGTCATCCATAGAGCAAAAACGTAAAGCGTCAATTTCCATCTCTTTTCCGTCTTCTAAACGCAAGACAACGATGCGCTTTAGCGTTCCCAACTTCATATCTAATTCACGATAAAAGGATAGCACTTCAGCGGAAGCAAGATCAATTTGAAGACCATTTACTTCCATATTAATTCCAATCCAATTGCATGAATTAAGAACTTTGGCAAAATACTCCGGATAACCATTCTTCCACCATCCCACACGAGTTTTATCAGGATAATACACGCCGCCTACATAGCTTCCCAAAAGTGAATCGCCTGAATATTTCTCCTCAAAATTAGCGCGTTGACCAAAAGAGCCATTTCCAATACTAAAGATACTTTCCGCTTGTTTTTGTTTGAGTGGGTCAAAAGACCACTCAATGACTTTCCATTCATCAATTTCGAATAAACTACGCATATTCATCAAGATTAAAATCAAGTAAAGATGAAACGAAAACATCAACACTTTTCTTTATATGAATATTTCCAACACCAACCACAAAAAAACCACCATCTTTTCCAGCTTTCACGCCACTTTCGGCATCTTCAAAAACGATAATATCATTGGGAGCAAGCCCTAATTCCATTGCGCCATTTAAAAATACCTCAGAATTTGGCTTGGGAAACTCAACCCCATTTCCATCGATAATAGAATCAAAATATCTTTCAATTTCAACTAAATTTAGAATAGTCTTTGCATTTTTACTAGACGAACCCAATCCACATGGAATATTTTTAGATTTCGCTTTGTCAAGCAGTGCTAAAACACCGGGTAATAAATCTTTTTGATTTAATTTTTGAATAGAATCTAAATAAATTTCATTTTTTAAATGCAGTAAATCATTAAATTCATCCTCTGAAATCCGAACATTACCTAGTTCAAGTATTATTTTTAACGAGTCTACCCTACTCATCCCTTTTAAACGCTCATTATCCAATTCATCGAAAGAGATTTGGAATTTATCTGCTATACTTTTCCAAGCGTGGAAATGATTCTGTTCTGTAGAAACTAAAACCCCATCAAGATCAAATAACAAGCCCTTAATTCTAGTTTTACTCATGGTCGCTTATTGCATGTTTATCTGTAATTAATAAAGTAGAAAAAGAACCCAATGCCATTGACACACCTGCAAGCGTCATGGCAAATATCGTTTCTTGACCAAATAATTTGTATAATATAGTGATACCACCAAGCGCGGCAATTATTTGTGGAATAACAATAAACATATTAAACAGTCCCATCATCATTCCCATTTTTGCTGGATTTACCGAACCAGATAGCATAGCATAAGGCATTGATAGAATACTTCCCCAGGAGATTCCAATGAGAAGGAAGCTATATTTTAAGGTTGTTGGTGTTGCATAAAACATCATTAAAAAACCGATCCCTCCCAAAAGCAAGGAAACCATATGAATATTTCTACGGTTAATTTTAAATCGGGACGTGTAGAAAGTCAAAAGAAGAGCAAAAGCCATTGATGATAATCCGTACACCCCCATTGATGATCCTACTTTATCTGCGGAGACATTATATTTTATATTGAGGGAATTAAATACTTCTATCTGTTTCGAATCTTTTAAATTATAATTTTTTGAAAGCGGTGCAGGTGAATGATAAACATGATCTGTCAATGCTGGCGTAGCCATACTCCACATCGTAAAAAAAGCGAACCAACTAAAAAATTGAACGATACCTAATTTTAACATTGTCGATGGCATTTCAATACAACTAGTGCAAAAATCCTTAAAGAAGTTGCTTTGTTTTTTATTATTTCTAAATACTTCGTAATCGTCTGGGGGGTATTCCTTAGTGGTAAAAATAGTATAGAGAATGCTCAAGAGAAAAACCATGGCACCAATTGCAAATGCTATTTTAACATACATAGGAACAATTCCAGGCGTTTGATCATCTGAGACCCCCAAATTATTGACCATCCATGGTAAATTAGAAGCTATCCAAGTTCCAATTCCAATGATCAAGGTTTGCATAACAAAACCATAAGAGCGCTGCTTATTAGGTAATTTATCAGCTACTAAAGCCCTAAAAGGCTCCATGCTAATATTGATGGATGCATCTAATACCCATAACAAGCCAGCAGCAACCCAAAGATAAGGTGAATTTGGGACAATAAATAGCGCCAAAGATGATAGAATAGCACCAATCAGAAAATATGGCTTACGCCTACCAAATTTTGGATGCCACGTATTATCAGACAGATAGCCAATAATGGGTTGAACAATTAAACCCGTAAGAGGTGCTGCAATCCATAATAAGGGAATTTCATCTGGCTGAGCACCTAGGGTTTGGAATATTCGTGACATAAAGCCACCCTGCAAGGCAAAACCGAATTGAATACCAAGAAATCCAAAACTCATGTTCCAGATTTGCCAAAAAGATAAATTAGGTTTCGATTGACTACTCATGAATAAAAAGGATTATAAATGAAACACACGATATCCCCATGGTCCTAGCTTTATTTTGGTGTCATCTTTTATCTTTTTTCTTTTAGAAGAAAATAACTCTGAATAAATTCCGGCTATTTGACCTCCACTTAATGTAATTACTGATTTGCTATTCGCTAAATTAAAAACGCATAAGACTTTACGATCATTTTTTATTCTAATAAAAGCCAAAACATTAGGATCATTGTCATTGGAAATAAATTGAACATCTCCACCAAAGGGACCATTCCAAAGTGCTTCATTAGACTGGTGAAGCTTCATTAGTTTGGAATAAAAAGAAACCAAATTCATTTTAGACCAATCAATCGTATCTTTTTCAAAAAAACGTAGTCGTTTTTCTAATGAAGCTTCTTGCCCATTATAAATAAGAGGCATTCCTTGCAAAGTAGCACTTAGCACTGCAAGTGCAAAACGAGCGTCCCCCATTCTCTCTTTTTCTGTTCCGTTCCATGAATTTTCGTCATGATTAGAGGTAAACTGCATTCGAAGAGATCCTAGCGGATATTTTTTTTCATCTTCTATATATTTACGAATGGCCAAACTCGATTTCTTCCCTTGAGCAATATCATTATAGATGTGATGACATTCCCAAGCATAGGTCATATCAAATGCCTGATGCAAATCAACACCCTCTGCCTCTGCCAGCATAAAAACAGGCTTTACTTTATATAATTCATTTCTGCATTGTTTCCAAAAATCAATTGGTACTGATCCAGCAACATCGCATCTAAAACCATCAATATCGGCCTCTTGCACCCAGTATTTCATCGCATCAATCATCGCCAAGCGCATATTTTTACTATCATAATTTAAATCTGCCACATCCCACCAATCAGTTCCAATAGTAGGTTGTAGATTTCCGAGGGAATCAAGTGTGTACCAATCTTTATGACCTTGATCCACCCAGGTGTTATCGGGAGACGAGTGATTCGCTACCCAATCAATGATTAGTTTAAACCCTTGTCTGTGAGCTTCTTTAATCAACATTCTAAAGTCATCGATGGTGCCAAATTCGGGATTGACCCCTTTGTAATCTCGAACTGCATAATAACTACCTAGTCGCCCTTTTCTGTTTAATTCCCCAATCGGGTGAATAGGCATTAGCCAGAGAATGTCAATTCCCATTTCTTTTAACCGAGGTAAATGAGTTTGAAAAGCAGCGAATGTACCTTCGGGAGTAAATTGTCGGATATTGACCTCGTAGATAGTTGCGTTTTTAGTCCATTCAGGAACTTTAACTTGTGACAAATAACTATTTGATAATCCGAGTACAAGCGTAAAAAGTAAATAAAAAAACAACTTCATATCTTCCTGAATAATTTATTACTCTTTTCCTAAAACATAATCCAAATGATACGACACAAGACCTTCAACGGGTTTTTGAACAACCCTCCCTATTCTTGCGTTCAAGGAATTAGCAGCGCGATCCAAGGCATTTCTAAATACACTTGCGATACTTCCTACAAAATTAATTTCGACATCCTTATAATTTGGGTAACAACAAACATGCACCTCTATAAAATGTCTTAGACCATCTTCAATCATTTTTTGAAAAAATAATTCGTCTTTATGCTTCGCAATAAAAGGCATAAAAGAGGCAATGTAGACATTGGCATTTTCGTTTCTGTAGACTTTATTAACAATTTCATTTTTATCGATAGCATATTCTTTAACGAAATCTTCTTCAACATGCTTTGGCAATTGATGGTATAAAAATGCCGAAAGCAATTTTTTACCAAAATAAGTTCCGCTTCCTTCATCCCCAAGAATATAACCAAGCGCAGGCACGACCTCAGAGACAGTTTTTCCATCAAAATAACAAGAATTTGAACCCGTTCCAATAATGCAACAAATGGAGGGATTGCCGCTATATGTGGCGTAAGCACAAGCAATCAAATCATGATCAATGTGAATATGCGCATTTGTAAATACATTCGAAAGTCCAAGCTTAACGATATCATTCATTTCAGTACTAGAACATCCTGCACCATAAAAATAAATCTGCTGGATTTTTTCAGCATGGGTCATTAATTCTGTATGCCTTCTTAATTCATTTTCAATTACTGATGATGAATGAAAATAGGGGTTGAATCCCATTGATGAATATACCTCTTGTTTATTTTCCGGACTCAATAAAACCCAATCACTCTTTGTCGAGCCACTTTCAACAATTAAAACCATATACTAATAACTAAATTTTTCTTTACTTTGTGTCCTAATTACACTATCAAATATACTAACAATCTCAATAAGTTTTGAAAAACTTTTTACTAATAATGAAATGAACGAGTTAAATCCCCATATATCAGTTGATTGTGTAGTATTCGGCTTTGACTTTGAAAAGTTAAATGTTTTGGTAATCGATCGAGGTTCAAATGATACTTCGAGAATGGCTTTGCCGGGTAATTTAATTTATAATTCCGAACATCTTAACGAAGCAGCAACGAGGGTTTTGGAGGAACTAACAGGTATTAAAAATATATATCTAGAACAAATCGGTGCATTTGGAGATCCATTGCGCAGCAAAAAACAATCCGATCAAGAATGGCTTAAAGCAATTCGTTCGGAACCTAGCGCTAGAGTTATTACCGTGGCCTATTTTTCATTGGTAAAAATGGCTGATTATATCCCTCACGCGTCTTCATTTGCAAAAGTTGCAAGTTGGGTAAGCGTTAAAGAAATAAATGAGCTCGCATTCGACCACCTTGAAATTTTATCTGCCGCAAAAGAGACCTTAAAACAAAAAATAAAAATTCAACCAATTGGTTTTAATTTGCTTCCTGAAAAATTTACTTTAAGTCAGCTACACCGTTTGTATGAAGCAATTTTAGAGAAGCCACTTGACAAAAGAAATTTCCGAAGAAAGATTCAGAAATTAGATATTATAACTCCTCTTAGAGAAAAGCAATTCGGAGTTCCACACAAGCCATCGCAACTTTATAAATTCAACAAAGAAAAATACGAACTTTTAACAAAAATTGGATTTGATAACTTTGGATTTTAGTGGTTATAGAAAAAATTCTAATTGCCAGACTTCATATACTCAATGGTAAGGTGAAATTGGTATCTTTTTGTTTTTTGTTTAACTTAATATCTTACATTTGTTTTGCTTGAAATAATTTGTCAAGCTGTAACTTTTCGTGAGAGAAGATTGTTTTAACTGTAATTGTCACCATTTTGAAAAGACAAGAATTCAATGATGTAGTGGAAATGCACAGCAAGAATCTATTCCGATTCGCTGTTAATTTCTTGCGCTCATCGAATGATGCAGAGGATATTGTGCAGGATGTTTTTGAAAAATTGTGGATAAACAGAGAAAAAGTGGAATTGGAAAAGGCAAAAAGTTGGTTATTTACTTGCACGCACAACGCGATGTTGAACTTAATTAAAAAAAGTTCGCGTTTGGAGTACATGGAAACCAGCCTGATACCGGAAAACACTGCTACGGCTACCTCAAGTTTCGAATCGAAACAAGTGGTTGATCGGATCGTTAGTATTTTACCTCCAATCCAAAAGAGCATTATCTTGATGCGGGACCTTGAAGGTTATTCGTATGATGAAATCGGCGACATGCTGGAATTATCCCCGTCTCAAGTAAAGGTCTATCTGTTTAGAGCAAGAATGAAAATTAAAAAGCAGTTAAAAGGATCTAATCAATTTGCGTGAATATACCCAATAAAGAAAATATAGACCGTTGGTTGTTTGATTGGACAGAGGGTAACCTAAGTCCATCTCAGGAATTTCTGCTCCAAGAATTCTTATTGCTAAATCCAGACCTCGAATCAGATGCAGAAGCATGGGACGCTGCCTCAGTTTCTTCAATTCCCTTCACTTACAGTAATCAAGAATCTTTAAAAAGAAAGAAAAGAAGGATTCTTGGATATTGGCAGTTTTATGCTTCTGCTTGTTTTGTATTAACGATTGGAGCAAGCTTATTCTATGGTTTATCACAAAATAATGAGGTTAAGCCAACACAAAAAAATAAAACCCAGGTATCAAATAAGTCTAAAATAAGTTTAAAAAACAATATTAAAACTGGCTTAAAAGAAATAAATCCAACTCTTTTGGGTTTAAGCTCGTACAAGAAAGAATTGACAAATAAGCGTGTGATAGAAGATAAAGATTTTTTCATTTCAATGGCTAACTATTCTTCCAGTTTGAAAGAACAAGAAAATTTTAATAACTACGATAATCTTTCCACAAAATCCTTAATCGATTATCAAATAGCGGATAACAGTTCATCCGATGAAAATTCCGTAAATGATTTTATTAGTTACGACATGTCATCTACTGAAAATCTTACAGAAGAAAAAAACGACAAAGTAAAAAAATCGTTATCAATTTCACTAAAACTTAATCCATCGTCATCCGTATCAAAATGGTTGAAGAAAGAAGTTACTAATACCAATCAAAAAGAGCGAATTTATTCACTTCCAGAAAAGTCGAATTTGGATATAAATAGTTCATTTGCTGGAAATACTTCACAATTCAAATTTCAATCGATGTCAACTGCTCGTTGGATGAATACTATTGATCAACAAAAAATAGCGCAACAAATTTCAATGGATGGTTACCTTCGCAGTGCAAAATCAGGATTAGGAATGGTAGCTAATTACAGCACATTTGGAAATGGATTAATTCAAGATTGGAATATTAATTTTATCTACGCACCAAAACTTGCTTTAAATCGTTACATCACCATCGAGCCTTCAATGAAATATACTTTTGGTAAAAAAGTTTTAGACAATACAAAAATTGTTAATAATGCGAATGTAGAATTCGAAACAAACCATCTGGAAACATTTACAATTGATCCAAGTCAACCAATTGGTAAGAACTTATGGTACCGTGATTTAGGCGCAGGACTTGTAATTAATGCTGGTCCGGTATATTTGGGTGGACAATTAACGAATATTTTAAAACACCAAGATAATCTCTATTCTAATGATTACTCATCCGTTCGAAAGGCAAATCAAGAATTAACTTTAATAGGTGGTACTGATTTTGTCTCTAAAAATGGTTTTTATAATTTCTCACCCTATTTATGTCATACTATTTCAGGGACAGTTAATACGACCTATTTAGGTGCTAGTGTTCAGATAAAATCGTTCCTTCTTGGCGGTTCCATTCAACCTAATGGGTCCAGTAGCGCAATGATTGGGGTTAACAGCAATCGTTTTGCATTATTTTGTCAATCCTCTTATGTTTCAAGCAGTTTTAGTCAACAAAAATCATTTATTCATCAATTAACCTTTAGAATTAATTCTAATATTAGTAAAAAAGTCAGACGTTATTTATATTTGTAGTTATGAAAATTAAAAATGCAATCTTATCCTTGTGTATATTAGTAGGTGCTAACGCAATGGCACAAGACCCAACTTTCACACAATTCTATTCTAACCCGACCTATTTGAACCCCGCATTAGCAGGTTCTTTGGGCTGTCCTCGGATCACAATGAATTATAGAAATGAATGGCCACAACTCACTGGTAATTACGTTACTTACAGTATGGCTTACGACACATACGTAAAGAGTATTTCTGGCGGTATTGGTATTATTGCTACCCATGACCAACAAGCTCGAGGAACCATTTCAACGACCATGTTGGGTGCCATTTACTCTTACAATTTAAGGGTAAATAGGAAATTTTCAATCATGTTTGGTGCAAGAGCTGCGTATTATCAAAAATTCTTGGATTGGAGTAAGTTGACATTCGGCGATCAAATTGACCCTAGAAGAGGATTCATCTACCAAACAGGAGATGTACCTCGCGGCAATGGAAAGCGCGGCTTTTTTGATGTTTCAGCAGGAATGGTTGGGTACACTCAAAATTTCTATGCAGGTTTAGCGATTCATCACCTAAACCGACCTGATGAGTCAATGATTTTAGGTCAATCTAAGCTGCCGATGCGCTTTACTGGACACGCCGGAGCAAATATTCGAATTGGCAATAAAGGGAGATATTCAAACTCTACTGCTGTGATGCCAAACATTATATACCAATACCAAAATGGTTTTCAAGAATTAAGTATTGGTACTTATTTGAAATATGAAAACTTTACAGTTGGTGCATGGTATCGTAATAAAGATGCATTTATATTATGCTTCGGGATAAACACAGAGAGCTTTAAAGTTGGATATAGCTATGATGTGACTGTTTCAAAATTAGGAAACGGAATATCAGGTGGTTCACATGAAGTTTCTTTAGGACTAAATTTGAAGTGCAAGAAAAAACCTAAAAACTTCAGAAAACTAAATTGTCCTTCTTTCTAAGTTTTGTTATAGCTTACAATTCGTCACCACTGTAAACTAATTTACCCAAAACGTAAGTTTTATCAGCAAAATTGGGTGTAAAAATAGTTTCATTTTTTATTGCTCGTTGAACAATAAAAAATGTAGCTTCCCTACCCTTTGAAATTGTACCACGTAAATTTTCATCAAACGCAGCAAACGCAGCCCAAATTGTCATTCCCTTCAATACCTGCTCAAGCGAAAGCGATTCATTAACTTGAAATCCATTCGCTGGAAAATTATCTTTATTCTTTCTTTGTGTAGCGGCAAAAATTGTTAAAAAAGGATTTGTATTTTCAACTGGAAAATCGGTGCCAATAGCGACCATTCCAAAAGCATCTAACAACGATCGATATGCATAAGCCCCTTGCATTCTTTTCTTTCCTATGCGTGCTTCGACCCACTGCTGATCTGAGACAGCATGAGTTGGTTGAACAGATGGGAATATCGCATAGTCAGAAAAAAAATGAAAATCGCTTTGGTCAATTACCTGCGCGTGCTCAATTCTCCAACGATGATCCTTTCTAAGCAAATATTCTTTTTTGTAGAGGCTCAAAACGATTTTATTGGCTGAATCACCAATCGCATGCGTATTCATTTGATAACCAATTTTTGAGCAGAAATTCGACATTTCTTGGATACGTTCAATTGGCATTGTTAAAAGTCCATGACTTGTTTTATCGTCACTATAGCAGTCCTTTAATAAAGCTCCTCTAGATCCTAATGCACCATCTGCATAAAGTTTAAAGCTACGGATACTTAGATTCTGATATTTATAAAGGCCATTTTTCGCTGCGAATTTTTTATTTTTTTCGGAAGGTAAAAGCATTGCGTAAATATTCAACTTTAACTTCTTTTTCGAAATGAGGGATTTGAATAGATCAATATCTTCAAATTCTATTCCGGCCTCATGAACACCCGTTATTCCATACTGAAACAATTCGTCCTGAATCTCAAGAATTGCAGTATTAATTTCTGAGTTTGAGAACCTTGGTATGTAATTGTTCAGAAGACTTAGGGCATTATCAATGAGCAAGCCAGTGCATTTTCCGTCCTTCATAACAATTACACCGCCATCAACTGAGGCCGTGGAAAGTCCTGCTTTTTTTATTAGACAATCATTTACTAAAGCTGCATGACCATCAATGCGAAACAAACAAACTGGAATATTTGGAAAAGCAATATTCAGCAATTGATTATCAGGCATTTCATCTGAGCCCCATAAAGACTGATCCCAACCACGCCCCAGAATGAATTTCTTTTGTGTTTTTTGCTGATACTTTTCGGTCCGAGTTACTACCTCTTGAAGCGATTTGGAAGCAACTAAATCTACCGAGAGCTTTTGGTTAGCATACGACAAAATATGTCCATGCGCATCAGTGAAACCGGGATAAACTTCTTTTCCTTCAGCGTCTACATACTCGTCTGCAGCAAATTTGTTAAGTATTTGCCTTTCAGGACCAACTTCAATAATTTTTCCATTTCTAATCGCCATTGCATCACTAATTGTATTTGCATCATCCAAGCAATGTATTTTAGCATTGTGAACAATTAAATCGACTTTCTCACCTTTCATACATGAGTTAAGAAAGAGAAAAAACAAACTAAACAAGCATATAAAATAGGGTCTCATAGAAAAAAATTAAAAAGGATATCCGATGCCAAATTGCAAGGCAGGTGCAAAAGGTTTTGGTAATTTACTAAGTGCCCTATCGCGATTCATCTCCGGTGTAAAATTGGGAAGACTATAATAAGCTATTCCTTCTTGGTAATAAGGTTCTCGGCTTTGACTTATCCAACGAGATTTTGATGGAAGTGCAGGATTATATACAGGTACTCCAAAATCCAATCGAATAATAAAAAAATCTAAATCTAACCTAAAACCAACACCAAGCGCCACGGCAAATTGTTCATACCAATTATTCGAAAACTTTGCACCAACTCTTGAATCATCCTCTTTATAGGTCCAGATATTTCCAAAATCAGTAAAAAAAGCTCCTTTAAGAGAACTATTAATCGAATACCTATATTCTATAGTTCCTCCTAGTCTAATGTCTCCAATTTGTGCAGTAGTAGCAGTTGAATCAAGATAATACTTGAAAGACCCCGGTCCCAAAGTTCGTGCTCGCCAACCTCTATTATCGTTTGCACCACCACCAAAAAAACTATAATCATAGGGCATAGATAGTTTCGAATTACCAAAAGGAATCCCAAATCCCCCAAAGAATTTAAGATTCAAAGATGAGTTTTTATTAAACTTTTTATTAAAAATATAAATATTATCATTTCGGACAAATTGAGCATAACCAATTCCATAGAAGGAAAACTGCCCATTTGAAAGCGTATCTTGGTAGCGATTAAACCAAGAAAGAAATGAGCCCGCTGACGAAAAACTGGACGTAAAATTTATTTGTGCATCTAAGAAGGCCTTTTTAAAAAGTTTATTTTTAGTATTTAAAAATTGCTTTTTTGTATTATCATAAATAAAAGAGAGTTTAAAGTCCTCCCAAATAAACTGATTGCTGTATGAATTCTTTAAAAATAAATCATTTTGGGAATTTATTTGCGATTCGAATAATGGGCTTTTATTGATTGATACATATTTTATAACTGAAGCAAACGGGAGCCCAAATTCGAATATTTGCGTTTTATCAACAAGCATTTTAAAAGTATAATTTAATTGGAAAAGACTGCGTTCAAAAATATCCCTTTTCTCATAATTAAAGGCCATAGATATTACTGTTTTCGGTTTTTGCCTTTTAGACAACAGATTGACTTTAGTTGGAAATAAACCTGGAATTTCGAGCTTCAGACTAGGACCAAATTCAAAAGTATTAAATACTATACCTTTCCGAGAACCATCATCAAAGACGATAGGTTGAGATTCAAAACCGCCACCAAAAGAAAATGTCAGTTTTTGACCTCCGCCAAAAATGTTCCTATCCGAATAATTTATCGACGCATTTACCCCTAATAAACCAAACGATGATGTGAATTTAGGTTCAAAAGCAAAGACTTTTCTTTTCGCAGGAATTAAGAAATAATGCACATCCAGCTTGTTATTCGGCAGTTCTTTGATAATTGGTTTGATTATTGAAAAAAGACCAAGCTGATTTAATGATTGGTACGATCTTTCTAAATAAACTTCTTTGTAGACATTTTCCATTTCTAAATAATTCTGTAGCTCAAGTAAATTGACATTCACACACGGTTTTTCTCCGTTGTAATGAACATAAATCATCCGATTTGGATTTAAAGCATCTTTATTCGTTATTTTAAGTTCTTTTCTTTTCTTCTTAGTATAAAATTCTTTTGCATAAAAGAACTCGTTTTTCGTTGCTAAAAAATTATTGTCAAGGGAATCTAAAATAGATCGTTTAAATTCCTTATCTAAATAGGACGCAAACCTTACATTCAACATAGAAGTATCTGACAAATGAAAATGAACCTTATTTATAAATGTTTTAACGTAATTCTTTTGTATTAAGCTGTCCTTGTTATTTGGGTCTGCAACTAATCTCTTTTGAAATTCAATACCTAAAATCACCTTCATCGAAGATTTACTTGTATCTGCGGTAAAGATTATACTTGAAGCAGAAAAACCATAAAAAGTTTGATTTCGCATATAAACAGCTATGACCTCTCTATAATCTTCCAGATAATCAATATCAAATGGTTTATTTAGCAGTGGTTCAATTCCATTATTTTTGCTCAAATATTCAATTAAAAAATACTTTTTATAAATATTCAAAATCGATGATTCTACCCCCGGATAATAAACAGAGTCGATTGTATAGAGTGGACCAGTATTAATAGAATAGTCAACGGAGACTTTTTTATTCTTTATGCTGCTCGAATTAGCTGTTAGACTCGAGTAATAATATCCCTTTCGCTTTAGATAAAATCCAATTTGATTAATCGATTTCTTCATTAAAACACTATCAAAAATTACTGGTTTCTCAGCTATTTTATATTTAAGCCATTCACGAAAAAACAATCTAGAGTTCTCAATATCAATAGGTATAATTACTTTTTGGGTATAGAGTTTTTTGCCATTTTCTCTAGCTTTCTCAATTCTTTTAGCATTAATTAGGCTAACTTTTAGGCTATCTTTTTTATTTTTTTCAGTAATCTTTAAATTTATTTTATTTCTTTTATTTGCTATTTTGAGTGAATCTAGACTATTAAATAGGATTAGCTTGAAAGGAATTCCTAACAATCTACTATTTGCTTGTTGTCGGACCAGCTCATTAATTTCAGTGGTGTTAACAGTAGTGTTACTACTTTTTATTTCTATTTTGTTTTTCTTTAGCAATAAACTTCCGTTCGGAATATTTTTTGAAACATTACAAGACCCTAAAAATAATAGCAGAAATGGAATAAATATGGTGTAAATTTGAATTCTCATAATTGTCTTACAAAAATAGCAATATTGTACAAGTGGAAAAACTTTCAATTAATAAGTTAAAATGGATCCGAAACCTACATTCCAAAAAGTTCAGAGATAGTGAAGGGTTTTACATCGCTGAAGGAGAAAAAATACTTCGTGAAATCGTTGCTGTTGATCCATCCTCAATAAATTTCATCGTTTGCACAAAAACCACGCTAGAAATCCTTGAAAACTATTCCGAGTTTGATCTTTTTATCGCCAGCCCAAATGAATTTGAACGAATTTCTTTACTGAAGGCTCCACAAGGGATTTTACTTGTTTTAAAAAGTAAAATTTCAGCTGTTAGCAGCTTAAATCTCACGGAAAATATCCTAGTATTAGATAACATCCAAGATCCTGGAAATTTGGGCACTATTTTACGAACAGCAGATTGGTTTGGTATTAAGCAAGTTTATTGTAGTAAGAATACTGTTGAATGCTATAATCCTCGTGTGGTTCAAGCGTCAATGGGCAGCTTGTTTAGGACGAACATTATTTACGGAGATTTACCCGAGTTCCTATCACAACAAAAGCTTCCAATATATGGTGCGATGCTGAATGGCCAATCCTGCTACAGTCAAAAAATAGCTAAAAATGCTATTTTAATTATTGGGAATGAAGGCAATGGAATTTCAAAAGAAATTATTGATCTTATCCAACATCCTATTACAATACCTGGAGACGGAAATGGAGAGTCGTTAAATGTCGCTGTGGCTTGCGGAATATTATTATCGCATTGGGTAAAAAGTTAATTTAATTTGTTTAACAATCTTAAAAGAAAAGGCCTTACTTTTGCATTTTATTTTTCGCCACTAATTAAATGATTGATACCGATCTTTACGAAGCCAAGAAGCTCTACCCCTTTCAAGAAAAAACTGTTGAATCTGTCTTAGAAGAGTTCCGAAGCAATGGCAAAAAATTCAATCTACTTTATCAATTGCCTACGGGTGGCGGAAAAACTGTAATTTTTTCAGCAATAGCGAAAAAGTATATTCAAGAATGGGGCCTAAAAGTGCTCATTCTAACGCATCGAATTGAATTATCTGTTCAAACTTCTAGACAATTACAAGCGATTGGAGTTAATAATAAAATCATCAACTCTGAGGTTAAGCAATTAAATGATCAAGATAATTATTCTTGTTTTATTGCTATGGTTGAAACCTTAAATAATCGACTACTAGACGATGTTAATTTCATAAAAGATGTAGGTTTAGTTATTGTCGATGAAGCGCATTACAATAGTTTTCGTAAAATTTTTCAATACTACGAAAATGGAAATATATTAGGCGTTACTGCCACCCCTTTAAGCAGCAATAGAGCTTTACCATTAAAAGATAATTACAATAAATTAATTACAGGAGAGAGTATTTCAGGCCTGATTCAAAGTGGTTATTTATCCGATGCAGAAACCTATAATTACGATGTAAATCTCCATGGATTAAAAATTGGGACAAATGGCGATTTTACAGTAAGTAGCTCCGACGTATTATACAGTAACTTCTTTATGCAAGAAAAATTAATCTTTGCATACGAGGAAGTAGCTCTTGGACAAAAAACGTTAATATTTAATGCTGGAATTGAGACATCAATGCGTGTATATGATTCGTTCAAAAAATTAAAATATAACGTTCGCCATTTGGACTCTACCTTCAGCGACAAGGACAGGAAAGATATCTTGGAATGGTTCAGGAACAGTCCAGACGCAATATTAACGTCTGTGGGCATTCTAACAACAGGATTTGATGAGCCAACAGTAAAAACAATAATACTAAACCGCGCTACCCGATCATTGACGCTTTATCATCAAATGATTGGCAGGGGATCTAGAAGTCTTCCCGATAAAAATCAATTTAGTATCATAGATTTAGGAAACAACGTTAGAAGGTTTGGATTTTGGCAAGACTATATCAATTGGCATGACGCCTTTCGTTTCCCCGATCGATTTTTAGAATCACGTATCTCGGAACTAGAGGATATGGAATTTGAAATAGAGTTTGAATTTCCAAAGGGTTATGAAAAGCTACTTGATACCTCCATCCTCGAAAGTTTTAATATCAAAGAAAACTATTATGAGTGTCTTGACCGCGGTGAGAAAGGGAAAAATGCAGTAGATAACTCACTGCAAAATCATTTTGAATCCATTATTGGATTTGCGAAAGACCTTCATCACGCCCTTTCACTGGTCGAATTACTTCAAGAACACATTGAGCATCGTTTAAAGAATTATACCCGATGTATTGCAAAATCAACAGATAATTACTTGAAATACTTACTTGAAACATACAATCGACAGCTTTGTCAAAAGTTAAGGGCAGCTATTGTTGATTGAAAAAGTTTATTAATTTAGTAAAATGAGATTTTTAATTGTCCTTTCACTAAGCGTTTTCTTAATTACTCCGCTATCATCCTTTGGCCAATCTCCTAAGTTAAGAGCATATTTAGACACGAAGCAATTCTACGATCCAAGTATTGGAAATTACTTGGAAATTCAAATGCAATTTGTTGGTTATAGTTTTAATTATTCCGCCTTAAAAGAAGGGCTGCAGGCAACGGTTGCTGTCAGACTAAAATTAATCTCAGTCAATAAAGATACGTTATCAGATACCTACTTATTAAACTCACCTGTTTTCAAGGATAGTTTAATTGATGATTTCTATGATATTAGAAGAATTAAATTAGCGCCAGGAAAATATGAATTGTCCCTAGAACTTCAAGATATAAATAACATGTCCAATACCATTAGAGCTCAACAAACAGTTGTAGTGGTTTCATTAAGCAATATTGCATCAATTTCAACCATAGAAATAGCTGAATATGCCTACCCTGATACGCTAGCCAGTACGTTTCAAAAATCAGGATTCTATCTGATTCCACGAATCTCCAATTATTATCCTACGCAATTGAATAAATTGCCCGTGTATTTTGAGGTGTATAATTTAAATTTATCTGAAGACTCGATTGTTGGTTTAAAACAAACCATAATTAATGTCGAAAGTAAAGTTGAATTGGAGAACTATACCACATTTAACAGATTAAAACCTGAGTTGGTAACCCCCATTTTTAAAACGGTCGACCTAAGTTTGCTTCCAACTGGAAAATATGTGCTTAATTATTCGCTCGTTAATCGCTTGATGGAAGATAAATACCAGGAAAGCTATGAATTTGAGCGGACCAATGACTTTATGGATAGTTTGCAGACAGAAGATATTATATTAGATCCTTCGTTTCAGGAGTCAATTAGCGAAGATAGTGTTTCCTTTTTTCTTGAAAGTCTAATTCCAATAGCTAAACCAGCGGAGGTAAAGAATATAATTTCAACTTTGAAATCTAAGGATATTCCTTTGATGCGCAAACACATTCAGGCGTTTTGGAAATATACAGCCCCTAACTCTCCGTACGATGCCTGGTTAAATTATAAATCTCAAATTTTATTAGTCGAGCGAGAATATGCTAATAATTTTCAAGAGGGATTTGAAACAGATCGTGGGCGTGTTTACCTAAAATATGGTTCTCCAAGTACAATTAATGCCAGAGAAACATCACCAACAGAATATCCTTATGAAATATGGATTTATAATAAAATAGGGGCATTTAGCAATAAAAGATTTGTATTTTACAATCCAGATTTAGTTAATAATGCCTATAGATTATTGCATTCGGATATGCTTGGCGAATTAAAGAACCCAGCATGGCAGCAGATTTTAGTAAAACGTAATACAATGAACGGAGACGTTGACAATCCCAATAAATTCAATCAAAGAGTATGGGGTGGTAACAGCAATGATTTGTTTCGACAATACTAAGGGTAAATGCAAGAACTAGCCATCGTCATCTTGAATTTTAATGGTTTTGACCATTTAAGTAATTTTTTACCAAGTGTTTGTAAATACAATGAGAATTTTCCCATTGTAGTAATAGACAATGCGTCAACAGATGAATCAATCACCTTATTAAGTGAGAAATTTCCTCAAGTAGAAGTCGTGAAACTCACTTCTAATTATGGTTTTGCAGCGGGATACAATGAAGGATTAGCGCTGTTAAAAAATCGTTTTAAGTTTTATCTTCTGCTAAATAGTGATGTTGAGGTTAGTGAAAACTGGATACCTCCCCTCCTATCCATTATGAAAGATGAAAATGTAGCAGCGTGCCAACCAAAAGTACTTTCCTACACGAGAAAAACACACTTTGAGCATGCGGGTGCTGCAGGCGGTTTTTTGGATAAAAATTACTTTCCGTTTTGTAGAGGTCGTATTTTTGATCATTGTGAAGAAGATCTTGGTCAATATGATTATGCCACTAAAATAGCATGGACATCAGGAGCTGCTATGCTTATTCGATCGGAACTTTTTCATTCAAGTGGCGGATTTGATTCTGATTTTTTTGCGCATATGGAGGAAATTGATCTCTGCTTACGACTTAATCTAGCCGGATATTCATTCGTTTGCGAACCCCAATCTGTTGTATACCACCTAGGTGGAGGGACAATGCCATACAAATCACCTACCAAATTATTTCTTAATTTCAGGAATAACTTAATTGTACTCCTAAAAAATCATAATGGTCCATGGGCCCCTCGTTTATTTATAAGAATGTGTCTCGATGGTTTAGCAGCAATACAATTTTTGCTAAGCGGAAAGTTTAGCTATTTTTATATGGTTTTATTTGCCCATTTTTCTTTCTATTCTAAGTTAACAGACACCTTAAGAAAGAGACGTGAAATAAAAAAGATACATGCAAACTCACCACGCTACAATGGAAATATCATTTGGGATTATTATCTTAAGAAAAATAAAATTTATAAAAGCTTAAACAAAAGACGTTTTACATGATGAAATTCGGTACAACATTTATTTTTTTATTAGTATTCCTCTATTCATTTTCGCAAAACCCAATCAAAGAACTTCAAGGCGCAAGTGACAAAGCGCAAGAAATCTTGTGGAGAAGTAACACTCGACCCTTAACACCAAGTAAATATGTTAATCCATTTATTGGCACAGGCGGACATGGACATACCTTTCCAGGAGCTACGGCACCATTCGGGATGATTCAACTTAGTCCTGATACACGCGAAGATAATTGGGATGGTTCATCGGGCTATCATTATTCTGATTCAATAATTTATGGCTTTAGCCATACCCATTTAAGTGGAACAGGTATTCCAGACTATTGTGATATCTTATTCGTTCCTCAAATTGGAAAAGCTAAATTAACACCCGGATATAAAAACAAAGATGGCTATGGCGCCCCATTTAAACATATTAATGAAGTAGCTAATCCAGGACTTTATGAAGTTAAATTGGATAATGGAATACATGTTCGACTAAGTGCAACCAAACGAGCTGGAATACATGAATATACATTCATGGAAAAGAAAGGAGAGAAAACAGTATTAATCGATTTAGATCACCGAGATCAGGTAATAAATGCTGCATTTACCCTAATTGATAATCACACTATTAGCGGAAAAAGAATTTCAAACTCTTGGGCGAAAGAACAGCACGTCTATTTTCATATTGAGACTTCTATTCCCTATTCAAAATCAACATTAATAACAAAAAATGGCGCGCATAAACTTCTATTAACTTTTCCAAAAGACACGAAGAAATTATTAATTAAAACCGGGATTTCAGCCGTTGATGAACAAGGAGCGCTTACCAATCTTGCACAGGAAATTCCACATTGGAATTTCAACGAAATTGTAGCAAATACAACTAGATTATGGGATAAGGAACTTTCAAAAATTGAAATTAGCGACAAAAACGAAACTAATCTCCGTATTTTTTACACGGCCCTTTACCACACCTTTATTTCACCGAATATTTTTTCAGACCAAGACGGTCGCTATAGAGGAAGAGATAATAAAATACATTCCCTTACCAAGAAGGACCAACAATACACCGTTTTTTCACTTTGGGATACCTACCGAGCAGCACATCCCTTATACACCATTGTGCAGCAAGAGCTCACGAATCAATTTATTAGGACCTTTCTTCGTCAATATGAAGAAGGTGGCGATTTACCAGTTTGGGAATTAGCTGGAAATGAAACTGAATGCATGATTGGTTACCACAGCGTTTCTGTGATTGCAGATGCCTATTTGAAAAATCTAAGTGATTTTGATACAATCGCAGCATTAAAAGCAATGGTCAACACCTCAAATTTTGATGAGTACGGAAAGAAAAGATACGCTACAGACGGATTTATAAGTTCCGATCAAGAGCCCGAATCGGTATCAAAAACCTTAGAATATGCCTATGACGATTACTGCATATATAAAATGGCAGAAAAAATGGGAGAAGATGAAATAGCAAAAACTTACCTAAAAAGGAGTTTCAACTTCATCAATCTTTTTGATCCGACGACCTCATTCATGCGTGCTAAACGAGGAGCGCAATGGTTCTCGCCATTTATACCCAGCGATGTTAATTTTAATTATACAGAGGCAAATAGTTGGCAATATTCGATGTATGCGCCTCAATCTATTCCACAGTTGAGTAATATGCTTGGAGGAAAAAATAAATTAGAAGCATGGTTAAATCAATTATTTACAACTGCGACCATTCCCTCAGGCCGCGAACAAGCAGATATTACCGGCTTAATTGGACAATATGCCCATGGAAACGAGCCATCTCACCATATGGCCTACCTCTACAATTTCACGAACTCGCCTCATCTAACTCAATTCTATGTTGATAGTATTTTAAAAACTATGTATTCAAATCAACCTGATGGATTATCAGGGAATGAAGATTGCGGTCAGATGAGTGCATGGTATGTTTTAAGTGCTATGGGCTTTTACCCTGTTACACCCGGAAGCTCGGTCTATCAAATTGGAAGACCGATTTTTGAACAAGTGCGGATCAATATGGAAAACGGAAACGTTTTTTCAATTAAAACCCTTCAAAATTCAGCTGAAAATAAATACATCGATTACATTAAACTTAATGATTCAATAATTAATTCTAATACATTAAAGCACAGTGATATAATTTCTGGAGGTGAGCTTATTTTTTACATGACAGACATTCCTAAAATATCCAATAAACCAGCATTCGAAAAGAACGAATTTTATGATGTGAATGTACCTGAAAATTTTGTTCCCGTGCCCTTTATAATAAACGAAACTCGCATCTTTGAAGAAATGATAAAAATAGATTGTGGGGTTTACAGAGATATTAAAAACGAATCATTGCAAATTTACTATTCCTTAGATTCATTGGAATGGTTGATTTTCTCTGATCCGATACTCCTAAAAAAATCAAGTCAAATTTGGTTAAAAACTATCAAAGAAATCGGGCGCAGAAGATATGAGAGCGCAGTTGTTTCTAGTTATTTCATAAAAAAAGACTCGGGTATTCATATCGATTTAAAAACACCATACTCTAGCCAATACGCCGCATCAGGAACAAATAGCTTAATCGATGGTATCAGAGGTGCCAATGAATATAGAACCGGCGACTGGCAGGGATTTTACCAGAAAGATATTTCAGCGGTTGTCTCCTTTGATCAAGCGCGTCAATTAAATGAAATTGGTGTTTCGTTCATACGAGATATTCGCTCTTGGATTTTTTTTCCGAGTCAAATTAACATTGAATCCTCTATTGACGGCATAAATTATACGACTTTAGTCTCTCAAAGACTCCCCGCTTTAAGTCAAAGTGATCTTAATGTATTAAGACAAGAATTTAAAATAGTTGCACCAATTCAAGACTTAAAATCAATACGATTCACTATTATTAATGGTGGCAACTGTCCGCCTTGGCATCTCGGCAGTGGTAATCCCTCGTGGTTATTTTTGGACGAATTAATTGTTCGTTGATTTCAGCACTTGAAGATTTAAACCATTCCTCCATTAACTGATATTGTTTGCCCGTTAATGTAATTAGCGTTATCTTTTAAAATAAAAGAAACCAGCTCAGCGATATTTTTTGAATTCCCCAATTCACGAGATGGAATTGATTTTAATAATTCGGTTCTCATTTCTTCTGAAATTTCTCGAATCATCCCAGTATCCATATACCCGGGAGCAATTGTGTTAACCGTTATACCTGCAGCGCCAAGCTCTGATGCCATTGTTCGCGACAAGCCAATTAATGCACTTTTACTTGCCGCATATGCACTTGTGCCTGGAATTCCTTTTTGAGCAACCACTGAAGAGAAAAATATAATTCTACCCCACGAATTTTTTCGCATGGTAGGAATAAAAAATTGACTTAAATAAAATGGTGCGAAATAATTAATATGGTTTACTTTTTCAAATTCCTCTTTTGGAACTTTCCATGACATCCCAGCACTTGCAATACCAGCAGCATGAATTAATACATTTACGTCCTCAGTTGATTGAAATAAAACATTTAAGTCTTCATCAACCAAAAGGTCTGCAGCGATCATTTTAGTATGACTTGGGTATTTTTTACAGAGCGGCTGTAGCGCATTTGGATGAGAATGACAATGCAAATAAACGAAATGACCTTCCTGCAATAGTAATTCTGCAATAATAAGTCCTAAACCACCCGAGGCACCTGTAAGTAAAATTCGTCTATGCATTATGTTTATATTTTTTGTCAAACAAACTTTTAAAGGGCCAAGGCATTCGGTTTGAAGACAAAAGTAAATAATTCATATCAATTGCCCCAAACTTCATATTGAATTCACGCAAGCCCTTCATATTACTTCCTCCAAAATCAAAATAACGATGGGTTTCGCAAAATACTTGAAGGACATAGTCGTGAAGACAAACCATAGCCCCCATTAACTTTCCTTTCTCAGTTACTGCACCTTTAAGAAACAGAATGGCATCTTTAGAAACAAAATAAAAAGATGATGCCACTAGTTCACCCTCAGCATACGCATTGATTTGATAGTCATATTTCACTTTGTTGCCATTAATCATAAGTTGTTGAATAAAATCATATTCTTTCTGACCAAGATGTCGAAATTCCGCTCCCTTTTCATTTCTAAATAATTCAATCAAAGTCACAGGGTCAAAATTATTTCTGATTTCCAATTTAAACTCAATAGACTTTTTCAAGGTTCGTTTAATATTTTGGGAATAATTACCATACAAAAGATCATATTTTTTGCCCAATTCTATTCGTTGATAACTCCTATTGGAACTTTTTAAATTAGTTAGATTAAAATCAGTTGAAGAACCAAAAAACACTAAGCGATGGCGCATAAGGTGATCGTAGCATTCTTTTTTATATTCGAATGTTGGATTCGCTCCGATTATATTAAACTCACGTGAGAAAAGCGGCTGAGTAAAAAAAGACAGTCCAAATTTAGACGATGATACCATTGGAAATATTACCTCATAATCGTTTTGCACTACAGCGGTCCAATTAGGGCAAATTGCATCTAAATACCAAGAATAATGGAAAAATTGACCCGGCCCATCGTATTGTTCAACCAGGGCATCCCATTTTAATCGATCGATATCTTTAGCAGATATAATACTAGTCATACCAGTTGATTAAGGGAAACAAATTCGACCTCCTCCTTAAATTTTGACATAAACAAATTTAATTTCTCCAAAGAATACAAGGTACAGGCCTTTGGATGCCCGATAACAACAAGATGCGATTTTTTATCTTTACGAGCTGTCTTTAATGCTTTTTCAAGTTGGGATATAAAATAGCCGTCAGCACTTAAACAAAGCGTGTGATATTTTGAAAGCAAAGCTTTTTTTGATCCACCTCCTTGAGCAGGAATGCCATTTCCTATTGGTTTATGGCGAAAAGGATCCCATCTTCCCAATAAAAATAAACGCCAAAAAAACAAGGGCGAATATCGCAAAGAAGTAATAGGCAGCTCCAAAAAAAGACCATTTTGATTTTCAATCAAAATATCTTTATCAAATCTATACGAAGTCTTATTGGGAACATTTATGAAATCATAATAGTAAGGAGACTTTGTATTTTTACCCCCATAAAATGCAGTAGAATCAATCGAAATTCCTAGATCTACAAATGCATCTCTAAAATTCAGAAAAGGTTGAACACACCAGCCCCCTGCTCGAAAAGAACGCACAGGGGAACTAATTAATTGCTGTATCTCAGTAAAATAATTCATTATAATTGAATTCGCTTGACTTTGGTCGAAATCAGAAATTTTATATCGATCTGTATTATGGATCCATTCATTATTTTGATAACTTACATCTTCCCAATGCGGATGAATATGCAAACCTGTCTCATGGCCTCTTGCATCCCATAATTTTATTTGATTGATCACCAATTCCAAATCAGGTAAAGCCGACTCATATTGTTTCGCTTTAACTAAATAACCAGCATCTGGAAAAAATGTAAATTTTGCATTATTATCTTCAGCGATTTGAAGTAAATCGGCTGTTGGCTTTATCATACAATTCTGAACAGTCCCGGATTTTTCTCCAAAAAACAATTCATAATCCCAAGTAAATGCTATTTTCACGTTGATATTCCCTTAGGTGTATACATTGTTATTCCATCAGATTCATAGGCATCTTTCATTGTTTGAAACATAAGATTAGCGTCGAATAGTAGACATTCCGCATTACCTAGGAGAAACTTTTGACATACCTTTTTATTTAAAAATAGAGGAATTAGTTCATCACAACGCCTTTTCTTTGAATAAATTGGATTATGAACTTTTGTTTTAACATGGTGCAAGACACCATTCTCATCTTTGACACTCAACTGAAAAATAGTATCATAGTAAACCGGATAAGCAAAATCGACAGCATCTTCAAGAAGATGTAAACTTGTTCCTGCATTGTCCAAAGTAACACCAACGTAAAGTATTTTCCCCTTTAGTCCGCATAACCTATAAAATGGAGAAAAGGAATTATAAGGTGTTAATTGATTAAAGTGACCTTGCGTTAAAAATTCCGCTTGTGGACCAAATGCACAAACAGGTTCTGTGGGATGCAAACTTCGCCTTACTCCTGCCATTAATCTAAATTTTTCTGTAATGGCACCCATTTTTGAAGGGCTTAGTTTTACATCAAAAATAGGCTGTCCCTGAACATATGATAATTGTAAGCCATCGACAGGAGAACTTGGCATAAGAAGCGTTCCGTTTGGACCAATAGCGGAAAAAAGTGCATCTAAAACTGTAGCAGGACCATCTTGAATGAAACCCATTTTACTAAGACTAGCATGTACTAATAGAGAATCACCCTGTTCAATACCCATCTTTTCTAATTGACTTAGAAGCGTTGAAGCCACGATCAGATTGCCTTTTGATTTGGCTTCAGAGAGAGAGTTATTAAATTTTTTTCGTTTGTAAGTCTTGGCCTTATTGATCAGAAAGGCAGGAATAATTTTTCGAATACTTTTCCTTAAATCCATTTTTAGCTTAGTAGCTTGAGTAAAAATCAAAAAAAAATTAAAGAAAAAACCTAGTTATTTGCAGGTGGATCCGTCGGTAAAATGTACTCTTTTTATAACCACATTTATTTTATTTGCACCTTCAACCCAAGTTGTTGAACCATCGCTTAAGGACTCCCCTGGTAATTTGGGACCGAAAAAATTGCCTGCCTGCCAAGTAAATGAACGCTTACCCATAGATTCGTTAAATCCATTTTTATAATTCACTTCATAATCAATAGCATCCATTGAACGCTTCGAATTATTTTTAAAAACCACATAAAAACCAACGTTTTTTCCCATTACTTGCTGGTTGTAAGACTTAACAACGGCTATCCCACATTTATCAGGTTGAGAATAGGATAAACTAAGTACGAAAAATCCGACTAGTAAAAATCCTACGATGAAAATATTTTTTAAATAATTACTGACCATGGCGAATATTTTTTTTTTTATAAAATTAGCAGATTATTTTCAATCTTACTAATCAATATTAATAAAAATGACTAAATTAGTTTTCTAATTAAAAAACAATAATAACAATAATTACTATGAAAAAAATTCAGGTCCTTTTATTTTCATTATTCCTAATTACCTCTTTTACCTATTCACAAACGAAAAGTGCAGAGGAACGTGCATTAGAACAAACGGCTAAATTGAAAAGCGAATTAAATTTAACAGCAACACAAGAATCAAGTATTTATGAAATAAATTATGGAATCATTCTAAAAAATGATGCCCTTCGTAACTCAAGCTACACAGAAGAAGTTAAAACAGCTGCATTGCAGCAAAATAAAGAAGCGAGAAAGTCAATGATCAAAGGGATTTTAACTCCTGAACAATATGCTTCTTTTGAAAATAAAATCGAGGAAAATAAAAAAGCAAACAAGAAGATTCGCCAAAAAGTAAAAAAAGAGAAAGATAAAAAAAATTAATGCTTATATATTAATTTGGCTTTTTTTGCTGTAAAGAACTTTAACCATTAAATTTTGTGACTAAAGCCAAACCATCAGGTCTTAGATTTTTCGAAAAAAACAGACTGGTTTATTTCATCATTGTTGTATTCGCTTTTTTGTTATATGGCAATACCATTTCTCATAACTATTCATTAGACGACGACTTAATAACTAGCACAGATCGTCATAAGCATCCATTGGTTGAACAAGGTATAAGCGGATTAATCCCTATTTTGAAATCTAACTATGCGGTAAATCAGGAGCAAAATTATGATTACCGCCCTATTTCAACCTATAGTTATGCAATTGAATGGACTTTATTTGGTGAGTCTGAAAATCATGTCCACATATCTCATTTTATTAACGTTGTACTTTATTCTCTTATCGGTCTTGTATTATTTCAATTTTTAAATCTGCTGTTTGGCAAAGGGCATGAACTTTTTAATTTACTCATAACGCTATTATTTTTGGCACATCCAATGCATACGGAGGTCGTCAATAGTCTTAAAAACAGAGATGAACTTTTAAGTCTTTTATTTGCATTGCTGGCAACAATCCAAACACTGAAATTCATAGATAAAAAACATTTTTTATTCCTTATTTCAGCTTCCCTCCTGTTATTGCTTTCTATTCTAAGTAAAAAATCGTCAATGCCTTTTATAGTTCTTATTCCGCTTACTATTTATTTCTTCAGATCTGTTTCATGGAAAAAAATTGTTGGGATTGCTCTCTTATTGTCTTCTGCTAGAATTATTGTTTCAATTATGAAAATAAGCTTGATTGAAAAAAGTAAAGAACGTGATTTTTTATTTATTGAAAATCCATTATTTGAGGCAAGTTTTTGGGAAAGAATTCCCTCCTACTTCTATACCAACTATCTATACCTTGAAAAATTTATATTCCCTTATGATCTAAACTATTATTATGGATTTAATACACTGCCTATTGTCGGGTATTCAAATCTTTGGTTCTTTATCTCTTTTGCTATTTTTGCTATTCTTTTCGCTTATGCTATTTGGACTTTTAAAGAAAAAAGCATCTCATCATATTCAATTTTATTCTTTTTCTTATCGATAGGCGGAGCAGCAAACTTATTATATCCTATGGTTGGCATCTTTGCTGAGCGCTTGGCTTTTTGCGGATCAATTGGACTTTGTATTCTTTTCGTCGCTATACTTTTCAAATTGTTTCAAGCGATTCCAAATGAAAAACTAACTTGGATAAAAGAAAAGAAATTATACTATTCTATTGGATGTATATTATTATTCTTAAGTGTTCATACGATTCAAAGGAATCCGGATTGGAAAGATAAAATGTCACTTTACCTGGCCGATGCCCAAAGTCTTAAAAAATCAGCTAAAGCGAATTCACTTCTTGGTCAAGAACTTCAATTTCAAGCAGCAAAATCTTTTGGTAGTGACCCCACAAATCTTGAGAATTTCTTTCCAAGGATTGATAGTGCTTATCATTATTATGAACTTGCACTACTCACCTATCCACGGTACATTCAAATGTATAATAACCAAGCTACTATAAAGTCTCAATACTATCACGACTTTATGAGTGCTCGAGAGCTTTTAGGCAAGGCGATAAAAATTGATCCTTCATTCCAAGGAGCAAGAGAAAACTTAATTGACAATGAAATTAGGTACGTAAATGTGTTGGACAGAATCGAAATAGTAATTCCTTTTGAAGCGCAGCAACAAAAAGAATTAAAAACAGCTGCTCTTATCGATCAAAAAGCAAATTATGCAACGATTCAGTCCTTATCCCAACTAACCAACTTTGAAACCATTGGTAAAATCGCACTAAAAAACGGAATGAACCCTGCAGCGATTGATTATTTAATACGTTATGCACAGCAGCTAGAAAAAATAAATAAAGAACTACGTGAAATTAACTTTTCAGCTACCATTTCAAGCGAATTAAATGCCTTATATTCAGGTACAAAGAAAAGTGGTCAAAATATATTAGATCCGATATTTTATACCATTTTAGCTCGAAATCCAGGATTATTCCTTAGTAAATCTGATTTGCTTCTCGCAATAAATAATGCTAATCGTCAAATTGAAATAGAATTAGCAAATCTTTATAAAATCAACAAAAGAAACAGGCTATATTATGAACTTGCGTCACAATTTTATATTAAAAATCAAGGCTTTGAATCGTTGATTAAATTGCAAGAATTACAAATAAAAAACTTCCCAACAGAATACCACGCGAAACAATACATTCAAATAGCAAATGCCTATTATTCCTTAAAAAACCTTAAAAAATCAAACTATTACTTCGAGAAAGGAATCCAAGAATTCCAAAATGAAAAAAATAAATTAAATCAAAAAGAAACACCAACTCAAATTGATTTAGATAGAATCGTTCAGTTAAGTTCCGAGATCAACAAGTTGACGAATTATATGAATGAATTAAAAAAACAACGTAAAAAACAAGAATAATCAATTCAAAAATAAACTACATTATTGGCATAGGTAGATCAGGGAGCACGCTCCTTACCACTATATTGAATGCCCATTCAAGCATAAAAGCAATTCCTGAAATTCCCATCAGTATTTTCTTTGCAGCGAACTATAAAAATATTAATAAACGAAATTTAACACTCGAGAAACAAACAGCAATTTATCTGAGCTACATACAAAAAATTCGGCCATTAGCTTTAGTAGATTTACACGCCAAACAGCTATTCTCAGATAAAACCCAATATAATGGCTACGAATCATTTCTTCAGCATGTTTTCGCAGAATTCGAAATAGCAAAAAAAGTAGGTACTGCAGATCAATATGTCGATAAAAACCCATTTTACACCTTTCACTACAAAAAGCTTAAAAAGTTAAGTAAAGACCCAAAGTTCATAATCATTGTAAGAGATTATCGCGCGAATGTATTGAGTCGGAAATCAAAACCGTTAAACAAACCTGGGAACATTATTTACAATGCATTTAGGTGGCGGTTCTTTTTTAAAGAAATAAATAAGTTAAGTGGCAATAGCGATTGTTTAGTCATTCGATACGAAGATTTAGTTGTAAATGAAACCGCGGAAATTTCAAAAATTTGCGACTTTTTATCCCTTCCATTTGAATTCGAAATGCTGGCCAATCGAATGGTTAATAATATTAGCGAGACCGTTGCTGAAGAAAAAACAAAACGATTTGTAGACGAGCACTTCGCAGGACTCTCAAAACCAATGCATTCAAGTAAAATTGAGGCGTGGAGAAATCAACTTTCTACCTCAGAAATTGAACAATGTGATTGCATTTGCAGCAAGTACGGAGAAAAATTTGGCTATATACCCGCGTCTAGCAATAAAATAATTTATTTTCTATTGGTAATGAAACATTTACCCTGGTACATGAGAGCGCTGTATGATGTCTACAAAGAAAAAATTATCTACCACCTACCCATCAGGCTTAAATTATGGCGCCTTAGAAAAAAAACCAACTAAAATTTGAAGGCAAAACTTTTATTTAAAAAAGCAATTAAAAATCCCCAAAATCCAGGGGATTTTTAATTTACTATTGCTTTACAATCTCCATTGGTTTAAAGTTCTCTACTGATAACCAGTAAAGTCCTTTTGGTAGATTTAATAGATCAATTGTATTTAACGCTTTACTTAAGAATCCTTTTTCAATTATCCTTCCTTGTGTATCCATTAATTCATAAGTAGAATTCTCGTCCAACAATCCAGAAATGAATACCGTATTAAATGTCGGATTAGGATACAATGTCAAGTAAGAAACAGGTAATTCATTTAATCCTATATTATCTATCGTAACACAATCAGAAGTATCTGAACCACAACCATTGCTAACAACAACGCTATATTGTCCATTAGTCGAAGCAAATAATGTATCGTTTGTCGCATTCGGAATTACAGCCAATGTGATACAATTAATCCATTGATAGGTAACATTTTGTTGACTAGGAACGCTTAGTATAGTATCACTTAGTACAGAAATTACGGGCGTAATTGGTGAATAATTCAACGTTAATTGTAAAGTTATTGTTGAATCACAACCATTACTGTTAGGAATTACCTGTGTGTAAGTACCACTTTGTGAATAGTTTTGACCATTTAATATAAATTGATCACAAGCCGTCTGCGTGATAGTAGAAGAACTTGGAGAATTAACGATTACCGAAACAAAAGCTGTATTCGTACATCCGTTCGCATCCGTTCCACTTACTGTGTAGGTTTGGGTATTCGTTGGTGTGAAGGCAACGCCATTTTGTACGTTATTGTTCCATGTATAAGTTGTAGCTCCAGAACCACTTAAAGTTACCGGTGAACCAGCACAAAGCGTTTGGTTAGCTCCTGCACTTACCGTTGGTAATGCATTAACAATAACTTGAACTTGAGCTGTATTCGTACATCCGTTGGCATTCGTTCCTGTTACTGTGTAGGTTTGGGTATTCGTTGGTGTAAAGGAAACGCCGTTTTGTACGTTGTTGTTCCATGCATAAGTTGTAGCTCCAGAACCACTTAAAGTTACCGGTGAACCAACACAAATCGTTTGGTTAGCTCCTGCACTTACCGTTGGTAAAGCATTAACCGAAACTTGAACTTGAGCTGTATTCGTACATCCGTTCGCATCCGTTCCTGTTACTGTGTAGCTTTGGGTATTCGTTGGTGTGAAGGCAACGCCATTTTGTACGTTGTTGTTCCATGCATAAGTTGACGCTCCAGATCCACTT
>JAPLEV010000008.1 GCA_026391005.1 Flavobacteriia bacterium
TATTTCTGGATTAACCCAATTGACACAATACGATGTCTATATTTATGCAGATTGTGGCGTTGGACTTCAGAGTATTGGTTTGTTTGGAACATTCATGACACCGCCATATTGCTCGAATCCTACTGCTATGTTTAATTCAACTGCGATTGATTCTATCTTTACCTCTTGGGTATGGTCGCAAAGTTCTCCGAGTTATCCGGCCACTAGTTTCAATTTACAATATGGATCACTTGGTTTTCCTTTGTATTCAGGAACGACCCTTTCGGTTAACAATAACCTAAACGATACAATTACAAATCCTGCCTTTATCGCTGGTGAAGTAATTGAAATTTATGTACAAGCAGTTTGTGCCAATGACACCTCTTTATTTGTGGGGCCATTTGAGGTAACCATGCCTTTAACAAACGATACCATTTGTGGGGTTGATGCTATTCCTGTTGATGGAGTAGTTCACATTTTCAATAACACAGGAGCTACAGTAGATGCCAATGAAGTGGGAATTACACCACCAGCTACAGGAGCGCAAACAACTACCGGATGGGCGAATTCCACATTAAACCTTACTACTTGGTTTAGTTTTGTCGCTCCGAATTCAGGAGATGTGAGGATTAACTGTACCAACCTACCCTACAATGGACAAGCGGCAGTTTACAGTGGGATTAATTGTACGGGCATTGCCAATTTTAACCTTATTGCCGCTAACGACGATGAGATAAATGGAAACAGTTTAGCGCCTAATTTTACTATTTGTGATTTAACACCAGGACAAACCTACTATTTATTGCATGATGCATTCACTAGTACAGCTGGAAATTATGCGATTTCAATAAATGAAATAGTATTGAATGCAGGATCACAAGGACCGATTCTTTCCGCTTGTTCGGGTGACACCATCAACCTATTTAATGGAATTACAGGCTATGACAATGGAGGTGTTTGGACACAACAAATTCCTACACTGGGATTACAAGATAGCTTATTTATTACCGGTGGCTTAGCGCCTATTTTGTTTAGCTTTACGTACACAATAAGTGACGGGTGCGCCAACGATGACGTGCCGGCAAAAGTAGATGTCTTTCCACCTTCAAGCGCTGGAATAGATGGGACATTGACCGTTTGTAAAAACGAACCGTTCGTCTTACTAGCAGGACTTTCTGGTGTAGTAGATTTGGGTGGTACTTGGTACAATCCTTCCAACCAAGCTATTGGTGGAGCAATTGATACCGCTAGCAATATCCCTGGTCAATTCAACTACGATTACATCGTAGGAAATGGTGTTTGTCCTAATGATACCGCCAATGTCTTGATTATTGTAGATGGCTCATGTGATTATACAGCCAACTTAGTGGAACTAATGAATGAGATAAAAATATATCCGAATCCAACTAACGGCAATGTGAGCATATCCTTACCGGCTGATGGTCAAGGAGCGTTAAGCATCTATAATGCACAAGGGCAGTTATTACAAAGCAATAATATACTTAAAAATGGTGATGTAATTAACCTAGTTTCATTTACCCCTGGGATGTATATCTTTAAAATTGTCTATGGTGATATGAATTACATGGAAAGAATCATAAAACAATAAAACTATTAAACTATTAAACTATTAAACTATTAAACATGTCAAAAAATCTAACGAAAAATTCACTTGCTACCTTACTCGTTTTATTTACATTCTTTTCAATAAAGCCGGTCTATAGCCAAATTTCAGGTATAAAAACAATTCCCGGTGATTATGCAAGTATTGCTGCATTTGTAACTGATGTAAATTTAGTCGGAGTGGGTCCTGGAGGAGTCACAGCGAATGTTGCTGCTGGCCATACAGAAAATACCTCTTCGCCCATTTTGTTAACTGCAACGGGAACCGCGGCGAACCCAATTGTTATCCAAAAATCAGGACTTGGCGCAAACCCAGTAATCACCAGAATAGATGCAGGGTTGCTAAATTCAACAGTGCTAGGTGCTCAAGCAGATGGGATCTTTATTATCGAAGGAAGCGACTACCTAACTATTAACGCCATCGATCTAGGGGCTAGTGTTTCCTCCACCATCACAACAGGAATTGAATACGGCTATTACTTGAGAAAGGCGAGCGTTACGGATGGTTGTAAGTTTGTTACGATCACCAATTCAACGATTACGATGAATAAGGGGCTTGCTGGAGTTACCACGGGTATTATGTCCTCCAACAACGCCGCCGCATCACTCACCACAACAGCTACAGGGATTACTGTAACAACTACAGGCGGTCGAAACGAGGCGCTTACCTTTTCCAATAATACCTTATTAAATTGTCATGTGGGGATCTATATTAGGGGTTTCGCTGCCTTAGCACCATACGATTTATACGATGATAATATCAACGTAACAGGTAATACCATCCAAAATTTAGGCGGGGCAAGTACCTCCACTTGTTATGGTTTATATATGATCTATTATCGAAATATTACGGTAACAAACAATAATGTAGATAATATGCTAAGCGGCGGTGTTGCGGGAACAAATTTGATGTATGGCTTAATGATATCAACGTCAAGTGATGCAAATAACCAAAACATCAGTAATAACAATGTGAAATTAACCACAACAACAGGGTCAAAGTATTGCATTTACGCATCGGCAACTAGCCTTGCGGGTGCTACCAACTTAAACAACAACTCAGTGAACTTTGGTAGTAATGGAAGTACGGGATCAGCATACGGTATTTATCGTTTTGGGAACAGCTTAGTTTCCAATATGAATAACAATACAATAGGAGTTTTTACACAAACATCAGGGCTTTTCTATGGTTTTTACAATACATCAGGAGGAACGATTTCAAATAATACTATTCTCGGTTATTCAAACGGTGGAACGAGCACACAGTATGGTATTTATTGTAGCTCAACAATATACGCTTTTACTATTTTTGGAAACGTAATTAGTAATATCGCTTATACTGGTACCGGAAGTATTTGGAGCATTGGGGTGGTGGGTGCTGGGATCTCATCTTCTATCTACAACAACACCGTTACTGCCATTTCAGGGGCTGGAACGAATGTCTCCGGTATTTACATTTCGGGTAATACAGGCGCCTCATACGATCGCAATAAAATATCTGACATCAGTAATACCAACCCTACCGGTTCTTCCTATGGAATTAGCATAGTGAGTGGAGCTGCGCGTTTAACAAATAACCTTATTTCAGATTTAAAAACAAGCTCGGCGAATTCAGTAAACGATTTAGTTCGTGGTATTTCGATAACCTCGACAACTCTTAGTTCAGATATTTTAGTTGCTTACAACAGTATTTATTTAAATGCTTCATCAACAGGTGCTGATTTTTCATCCTCAGGGCTCTTTTATACTTCGAACCTAACGGCAAGTACCGCAAATTTGACCTTACGAAACAACCTTATTATCAATGAATCTACCGCCTCAGGAACTGGAGTGACTTGCGTTTTACGTTGTTCGGCAGTTGGAGCAGCAAATTTTAATAGCTTATCAAACAACAATCTTTTGTTTGCAGGTGTGCCTTCGCTGTCCAAATTAATCTTTTTTGACGGATCATCGAATGCCTACCAAACGCTTGCCACTTATCAAGCTGCTGTAAGTCCTGCACAGGGAAGCTCAATTACAGGAGAAAGTTTCACTTATGGCACTGCTGGATCTTACTTTGGTTCCTTAACACCGGCTAGCCCAAACTTTTTACGACCAGTTGCTGGAATTGGAACTCAAACAGAAAGTGGAGCCACTAACATAGCAGGAATCACTACCGATTATTTGAGTGTTATTCGTTCAGGTAATGTTGGCTATACAGGAACAGGTACTAACCCAGATATTGGCGCTTATGAATTCAGTGGTACTTCTCCTGCACCTGCTGTGTTGCTTACCTCAGCCGTTCCCGCATTAAGTTATCAGTGCATTGCAACATCTCGCTTAATTAATGTATCCATAAACTCAACATCAACAGTAAGTTCGGCTACACTTAATTATGCTTTCAATGGTATTAGTCAAGCGCCAATAAATATGGTTAATTCTGCTGGTACAAATTGGGTTGGAACTATTCCAGCTGCTTCGCCAACCAACGCGAATGTCACCTGGTCGATATCTGCCACAAATAACTTGCCGTTAACAACGCTTTACACCGGAACGGCCTACCAAGATGACCCATTACTTGGTTTTACTGCAACGGCGTTAAACACCGCGTCTCCAATTTGTACTGGTGAGTCAACATCCTTGTATGTTGTCTTAAATAATCCTGCTCCTGTAGCTACCTACACTGATCCAATTGTTACGAGCCCAACTTCGTATGCTGATTTAGGAAATGTTACGATTTCTCAAAACGGAATTCCAATTATCAATAACTCATCACCTTATAACTCACTAGTAGGTTCACTTGGTGTTGCGAGTGGAGTAGCTGGTTCCTATTCTAATTACACTGCGGTTAATACATTTAACCTAAGTGCCGGTGGAAGTTACGACTTTTCTTTAACTAGCTTATACGCCTCTGGCACCTTTCAAAACCACATGCGAATTTACCTCGATTTGAACAGAGATGGCGATTTCACTGATGCTGGGGAATGCCTTTACGCGCCACTAAGCAATTCAGCGGGGCCGCATACGGAAACAGGTACATTTATCTTGCCTGCCAATGCTCAAAATGGATTGACTCGGATGCGAGTATTCAGTTATGAAGGTGCGCCAAGTCAAAATTATATCAATTCATTCGCATGGGGCGAATTTGAAGATTATGCGATAAACATCACGAGCTTCTCTACTATTTCTTGGTCAAATGGGACAAGTACAGTTGGTAGCGTTTCCCCTCTTTCCGTTGTTCCTTTGTCCACAACAAGCTACACAGCAACGATTATTTCCCAAACTTGTCCAATTGTTTCTACGCCAAGTACCATTACAGTTAATGCTTTACCGAGTGCTCCAATAGCCACGAATAGTTCACAATGTGGAACGATCGTACCAACAGCATCTGTTGCGTCAAGTGCCGGTGTAAATGGAGCGGGCTTATACTTTTGGAACAGTGCAGCGAGCAATGGTACCGTGTTGCAAACTCCACCGCTAAGTGCTTGGAACACCTTCTATTCGGATAACTTTACTGGGCCTTTAGTAGCACCTGGAGCCTCTTTATCAGGAATTGCAAACCTAAATACTGTCCCAGGATGGTTACAACTTCTATCAAATAATATTTCTCAATTTGGTGGCATCACAGTTGCACCAGGTATCAATGCACAAGCGTACAAGGTTGAGTTTGATGCCTTAGTTTCTGCTGGAGGAGGAGCCGACGGCTTTTCATGGAGTTTTGCTCCCGATGTAAGTTTAGGAACAGCCTATCAAGAATTTGAAAAAGGTACAGGAAGTAAAATTAAAATCTCCTTTGATGCCTATGGTGCTATGCCAAACGGACAAGGTATTTACCTTCTCTATAATAATACAGCGGCTTCATTTAACAGTGCTTCTCCAGGTGTATTGGCGTATTCGTCAGATAACACGTGGCTCGGTGATACTTCTAATATTGTCATTACTATTAATCAATTGGGTTTATTGAGTATGACCTTGAATGGAACCGCTATATTTTCCAATATTGCGTTACCGAATTCTTATTTAACAGAAAATAAATCAAGTTGGAAACACATGATTGCCGGTCGAACAGGAGGGATAACAATGAGCACATCCATAGATAATCTTTCCATTCAATATGCCACTTACAATGCTGGTTCAACCACCTATAATACGCCAGTAACAACAACCAGTACTTTCTATGTAAGCGAAATAGGTACGAATGGGTGTGCCAGTTTATCAACACCCGTAACCGTTACTGTTTCTTCACCTGAGGCAGTTACATTAAGCTCCGGACTAAATCCGACTGTTTGTGTTGGTCAATCCTTCAGCACATTGGCTACCTCAAATGCCGTCTATGCTTATACTTATGATATAGCTAGTTATGCTGGTTCGGGCCTTGCTTCACCATCTGCAGGTGCCGCATTAACTACAACGCCCTCAGTGGCGGGTATATATCCATTTATATTAACTGGTATTGCCGGAAGTTGTACCTCTGTCTCTACTATTAATTTAACGGTAAATGCCTTACCTACCATAACATCATCCGTCGCCACTCCAAATCCAGTTTGTTCTGGCGACCAAGTAACCTTAACGGCAAGTAGCATTGTTTCTGGGGCGCAAACATTACCTGCTGGATATTGCCCAATTGTTTCTCAATCTGGCAGTACAGGAACATTGATTAACAACGTAAACTTCGGGACTATTTCAAATAATACGGCGGCGTCTAATGCGGTTCCATATTCCACAAGCTACAATTTTACAACCAATGTTTCTCCTGGTCAAACCTTACCCTTATCAATCACCATTTCAGCGCCAGGAGTATATGTATCAGCGATTGCCTCAGTTTGGATAGACTGGAATAGAAACGGCATTTTAGAAGCGGCAGAATGGCAGCAAATAGGAACAGCAATACCTGGTGGAACAACAGCTACAATAAACGTAGTTGTGCCAATAAATGCGCAAATGGGCCTCACAAAAATGCGGATAAGAACACGTGGAGTTAGCAACCAAAACGGCGCCAATGATGCCTGTCTATCTATGGGCTCTGGAGAAAATGAGGAATACTTAGTTAATATCCAAGGAGCGCCCGTTAATCCCTATTTGTATGCTTGGAACAGCGTTCCACCGATCAATTCTGCGGTAGGAACATTAGTTTCCGTTAACAATACGCTAAGCCCTGTAACGCAGAACTGGATTGTTACTGTTACAGATCAAATTACTGGATGCGTAAATACGCTAGCAACCCTTCCGGTTACAATTCAACCATTAATAACATCGCCTGTAATGACCAACAGCACGCACTGCGGAATACAAATACCTTCTGCTAGTGCATTGGATCCAAACGGACTTCCTAGCGCCACCTACAATTGGTATGCAAGTGCTGCAGGAGGAACACCTTTACAAAGTGGCCCATCTAACACATTTACCTCCACCATTGGAGCAACAACCGTTTTGTATGTGAGCGTCACAAATCCATCAACCGGATGTCAAAGCGCTACCAGTCCAGTAACCGTTACAGTAGTATCGCCACCTGTTCTTTCGTTAAGCGCGGCATCACTTACAAGCTGTAATGGCATTGCTTCACCCCTACTTACCTTATCCGCACAAGGATATGATGGGTTTGTTTGGTCTCCAGCTGGAGGAGTAAACGGAAGTGCTGCAACGGGCTTTACCTTTACGGCTAATTCAACTACCACCTACAATTTAGTTGCAACGCAATCAACGGGTAACCTGTGTTCAAATACTGCAAGTGTAAATCTTACAGTGAATCCAAACCCACTAATTACATCGGCGACTGCAACGAACAATGCTGTTTGCTCGGGTAGTACAGTGAATTTAACGGCTGCCTCTGTTCCTATTCCTCCATTTTCGGCAACAACGCCTGCTGCTACTGGAGCAAATACCACGACGTCTTATCCAACCCCTTTTGGAAATTATTGGTGGGGCGCAAAACAACAATTTTTGTTTACTGCGGCTGAATTAACAACTTGGGGAGTATTGCCTGGTCAAATCACTTCAGTTGCTTTTAACGTAACGGCACCTAGTCTTACCACTTTGACAAATTACACCATTTCAATGAAGAATACAGTCGTTAATGCACTTACAGCCAATTTTGAAACAGGTCTTCAAACCGTTTACTTTAATGCGGCATACACCCCTGCGAATGCTGTTGGATTTGTGAATAATACTATTACGTTTGCAAGCCCATTTGTTTGGAACGGAACATCAAATATTGTACTTGAAATCTGTTTTAATAACGCTTCGTATACTACTAATGCTATTGCATCATGGAGCCCCGCTCCTTTAAATTCTGTTCATGAATACCATGCAGATGCTCCAGGCGTTTGTGCTACGGTTAGCGGAGGAACGTTTCCATTAAACAGAACTTTAATGCAATTTGGATCTGCTGGTCTCATCGAGACGGGAATTTTAACTTGGAATTGGCCAGGAATAAACCAAAGTGGTGCAACTACTACAACAACTGTTACTAATCCTGGGCCAAACAATTTAACGAACGCTTACATCGTGCAGGCTACTTACCCTTTAACCGGATGCTCAACTATTGACACGACAAATACCATCACCGTATTTCCGCTTCCGGTCGTTATTGGCGGATTGGACACCACAATTTGTTCCAATAATCCTTCTGAATTATTAAGCTTAACTGCATCGGGAGCAAATACCTATACTTGGAATAACAACGTAATAAATGGCGTTCCATTTCCTGTATCGGCGAGTAGTACATATATAGTAAATGGTGTTGATGCTAATGGCTGCATCGATATTGATAGTGTATCTGTCATCTTTTCCAATTTCACAGCAGCTAATGCCGGTCCGGACTATACAATTTGTGAAGGTCAAAACATTGCATTATCGGCAATTGGTAGTGGAACGGCCAATGTTAGTTGGGATAACGGAATAATAAATGGCTTTGCTTTTACGCCAAGCGTTGGATCAACAACTTACACCCTAAGTATAACAAGTGGAACAGGCTGTACAGATACAGATCAAACCATTTTGACAGTTAATCCATTACCAACAGTAAATATTGGTGCTAACCAAACGGGTTGTATTGGAAGTCCGATTGTATTTACTGCCAATGCTACATCATCACCTTCAGGGTCTTGGACAACCAATGGTCAAGGAACGATAGCTCCAAACGTAACCAACAACTCGGTTACATACACGCCATCTGCCAATGATGCTGGATTAGTGCTAATTAGTTTTGCAGCGTTCAATTCATGTGGTATTACGACCGATACAGCAAGCATCATCGTTAACGGTTTACCGACAGTTGGTGCTGGAATGGACATGACCATTTGTAGTGGGGAATCCATCCTATTATCAGGAACAGGAACTGCAACAAGCTACACTTGGGATAACGGTGCCGTTGACAACGTAACATTTGTGCCTACTATCAGCGGTCTTTACACGGTAGTTGGAGCGGATAGCAATGGATGTACAGACTCAGACGACGTAATGGTTAACATTAATCAAACTCCAAATGCTACCAATACAGCTATGGATCCAGTTACCCTAGTAGCTACTCCTTCAGGACAAAGCTACCAATGGATTGATTGCGCAACAGGCTTAGCTGTGGCAGATGCAACATCGGATACATTAATCGCTCTAATCAACGGTAATTATGCGGTGGTCGTAAGTTCAAATAATGGCTGTTCTGATACATCAAACTGTATTACAGTAAACCAAGTTGGTTTATATGTTCCTAATTCAAGTGTCATTTCAATATATCCGAATCCAACGAATGGAAATGTGAGCATATCGTTGCCTTCGAATAATCAAGGTAATCTTAGCATATACGATGCACAAGGTAAATTAGTACAAAGGTCTAATTCACTAAAAAATGGTGATGTAATTAACCTAGGTTCATTTACACCCGGCATTTATATCTTTAAAATTGTCTATGGTGATATGAATTACGTGGAAAGAATAATAAAACAATAAACGAAAGCGTTTAGAAATTAAAAGGGTCTGCTAGCGGGCCCTTTTTTATTAAAAAGAAATTGGTTTGAACGATAGGTTACCTTGCTGAATCATAAGCGCAGAAAAAGGAATTTTAATCATATTTAATTGTGCCAATACTTTTTTAAGAGTGGGGTTTTTAATTGGAAGACGCGTTAAATCGATGTCTAGTGAAACCAAAAATTGACGAGCGGCCCGAAAATCAAGGTATGCATCCTGATCTCCCACCAATTTCTGATCGACAGAATACCCAAGGCTAAGACATAACCAATTCATTTTTTTTACTGATGGTGCAAAACCTCCGATGGGAAAACTAAACCAATACGTTTGGCCGTTGTAATCTTTTAATAATTGCTCAGGGAAATTTTTTCCTAAAACTTCAGGACGATATGCAGCATATTTACTCGGGAAGAAAGAAAATTTCGGAAGTACAAGTTGCTTCTTAAAAATTAACTCCTGAGACAAATACAAGGCGCCCCCCGAAAAATTAGCCAATACATCATAAGTTGAAAACCCCCACCCTTGATTATAAGCATCCATGAATTCAAGCGCTCCTAAATAACTCATTCCAATTCCAAATCCTATCCACGGATATGATTTTTTCACCCCTGACCAACGGTATAAGTCCCCGGCTTTTTGACTTAACAAATAACCAGAAAATCCGTGACCAAACTTATCCATCTGCATCCAATTTGATCCATCATTATAAAAGTGAAAGGTTGATTTTGGGAATTCCGCATACCAAACGTCATATAAAGCAATCAAACTTGATCCATAGCCAAGTCCAATTATGCTCGAAGAAAGAATTACTCTTTTCTTAGTAGGAATTGAGTCTTGAGGACTCAATTGTCCCCAATTTATTTGCTGGAAAAATAGAAATGCGGAAAGAAAAATAGCACGTTTCATGAATCGAAGGTAGGAATAAAACGAAAATCATAACGTTATGCGGATGCAAATTATACTTTTGTATTTAGTAAGAAAAATAGTATGGAAAATATTCGAAAAGATTGGAATGATATAAAGAGCAACGATAGTTGGTCTATTTTTAAGATAATGTCCGAGTTTGTAGAGGCCTACGATAGAATGTCAAAAATTGGCCCTTGTGTTTCGATCTTTGGTTCAGCTAGAACGAAAGAGGAAAATCCCTACTACAAACTATCAGTAGATTTGGCGCAACGTTTGGCCGAGAAAGGATTTGGAATAATTTCAGGAGGCGGGCCAGGCATTATGGAGGCAGCTAATAAGGGTGCGCAAAAAGGCAAGGGTCCATCGGTTGGGTTAAATATCGATTTACCTTTTGAGCAGCACCACAATCCCTATATTGATCAACAACACAATTTAGAGTTTGACTATTTCTTTGTGCGAAAAGTTATTTTTGTTCGGTATTCTCAAGCTTTTGTCATTATGCCAGGTGGATTCGGGACCTTGGACGAATTTTTTGAAGCTTTAACACTAATTCAAACCAATAAAATTGCAAAACGACCTATCGTATTAGTGGGGCGGAAATATTGGGGAGGACTTATTACATGGATAGAAGAAGTTATGTTAGGTGAAGAGCAAAACATTTCGGATAAAGACTTATCGCTTTTCAAGATTGTTGATACAGCAGATGAGGCTGTTGCTTATATTGAAGATTTTTTTAGTTCAAATATATTGTCGCCAAACTTTTAATAATCTCAATCGCATTTAATACCTTTGCTAGCATACTATGCAATTACTCAGAGATATAAAATTATTTGTTTTTTCAAAGCACTTTCTTAAACATGCTGGGTTGGTACTATTGACATATCTCACAATAGTATTATTTTTAATGTTATATCTGCAGATTTCTACTAATCATGGTGAAAAAATAACAGTTCCTAATTTTACGGGGATGCCCTCTGCTAATGCCATCGCCCAAATAGAAGAATTAGATTTATCCTACGAAATAAGAGATTCTATTTATCGACCAGATTTACCTCAAGGCACTGTGATTTCTCAGAACCCATTGCCTACGAGTTTATCTTTACTTTATACAAAATCTGGAAGGACAATTAGTTTAAGGGTTTCAAAAAACTCCGATCTAACAGAAATGCCAAGCTTAATTGATAAGCAAATTAAATTTGCGGAAGGTATATTAACAGATCGTGGACTTAAATACATTATTAAATATAAAGCTACTAGTGAAGCAAATGGGGCCGTTCTAGAACAATTATTTCGAGGAAAAAAAATTCGGGGGGGAGCAAAAATACCGGTTGGATCAAGGATTACATTAATTGTTGGGCAAAAAGATATTGGAGAACCTATTTTAATCCCTAACTTAATTGGCCTTACCTATTCTGAGAGTCGTTTAATGTTGGACGAATTAGGGGTTCCTTATGTTTTTATTTGTAATGATTGTGCGACATTGGAGGACTCTACTGCGTCTAGCGTTATTATTCAAAGCCCAGAGTTTATTCCTGATTCAGAGACAATACCTAAATCAACTCCTTTTACTATCACAATACAAAAAAATGCAGTGGAAGAAGATATCGATAATCAATGAAAAAACATATTCTATTTTTCATGAGTATAATTGTTTGCGAATTTTCTTTTTCGCAAGGAATTAGCATTGGTGAAATTGGCCAAAATCTCAAATTGAAGCCCATCAATGCGCTAAAAGATCTCAACTCTATTGATAGCACATTCATTTATACTGTAGATACATTAAGCTTGCCATTTTTTGATGATTTTTCCTCCAATAAATTCCAAGAATATGCTCCAAATTTTAATGCCCCCGGTATTTCTAGCCAACTTTATTATCGCCTAAAAGATGCGGTAACAAATACTATTATTTCAGCTAATGATTCATTTACAAATCAAGTTACTTTTCGAAGAACCTATAATGCGACAACGACAACGACTATCGACGTTCCTTTTCCTGACACTTTAATTAAAGTAGGTAATTTAATCAGTTATCCCGTAACCTACACTATATTGAGTTTATATCCGCCATATTATATTTATGACACAATTGGTATTCCTGATATAAGTGACACCATATGGATTGCCAATCCCGCCTATTTTCAAGATTCGGCTAGGCAATTTTTTCTTCCTATTTCAGACTCTTCTAAAATCTGGCAAGATAGTTATGCTTTTCACAATTATACATTTGGGGTAAATCCTCGATCGCTTGGTGTGGCTACCTTTGATGGATTAAATGAACAGGGCTTCCCCTATCAATTCGGAACAAGTGTTACCAATTATGGCGATAAACTAACATCTAAGCCAATAAATATGGTGAATTATGATGCCTCAGATTCAGTATATTTTAGCTTTCTTTATCAACCGCAAGGTTTTGGAGATGTGCCTGAAAATGGGGACTCACTATTATTGGAGTTTTATGCGCCTGAATTAAGTCAATGGTTCCATATTTGGAGCGTTTCGGGTGGGGCCACGATTCCTTTCAAAGCAGTTCATGTAAATGTGAATGACACCAAGTTTTTTAAACCAGGATTTCAATTTAGATTTAGAAATTACGGTGGTTTATCAGGTGCATTAGACCATTTCCATGTTGATTATGTGCATCTTAGAAGCCTATCATCTTTTAATGACACAATCTTCAAAGACTTTGCTTTCTCCTATCCAATCAATTCGCTTTTAAAAACGTATACTTCAGTTCCATGGGACCATTATAAAGCAAGTGTTATAAGTAGAATGACTGATTCCTTATTTGTAAATTTATACAATGGGAGCACCTCAGCGGAGAACTATCAAAATGGGCAACTGACGATTAATCAATCAAATTTGCAACAAGGACTCTATGTTCTTCCTGGATTTCTCTTAGCAGAAGGTCAAATTAACTACAATCCACTTTCCTTTTTAGATTCCTACCACGATTTAAGTGTTGGGTATGAATACAGCAAAGTATTACCCGGCATCTCTCAAGAATTCGATGTCGTTTGTGCGGCATCAGCTCAATTCCCTAATTTATATCAAAACGACTCCACTTCTTTTAAACAGTTATTCTCAAATTATTACAGCTATGATGATGGTTCCGCTGAAGCAGCATTTGGTCCTACTGGAACACAAGCTCGCCTTGCTATTCGATTTGATACATACGAAGCAGATTCATTAATTGGAGTAGATTTATCCTTCTTGCCTTCTGTCGTGGATGTTTCTCAAAAATTATTCTTGCTAACTGTTTGGGATAATGACAATGGCCAACCGGGAAATGTATTATATGAAGATGATGCCTTTTCACCTCGGCAACCAAGCTATATTAATGGCCAAAACAACTACCAAACCTATTTTTTCGCTGATACCGTAAAGGTACCAGTTGGCACTACATTTTTTGTGGGTTGGAGACAATTAGACCCTGACCGTTTAAATTTAGGGCTAGATCGAAATATTAATAATAATAGTACGATTCGTTATTCGGTAGATGGTGGTAATAATTGGTTCACTGCTCCATTTAGTGGATCAGCGATGCTTCGCCCTATTTTCTCCACACTGATCGATGCTACCCTACAAACAAACAAATTGGAAGATAAGGAATTGACTATTTATCCTAATCCAAGCGATGGGAAATTAACAGTGGAATTTATAAACGGGCATCAAGCGCCTTTATTTGTCTATAATCAACTCGGACAGCTAATGATAAGCACAGATTCAAATCAACTTGACCTCACCCCTCTCAATTCGGGCATCTATTTTATAAGTAGCCCTAATTATTCCGACAAAGTCTATAAAGTAATTAAATTGTGACAGAAGATTTAGTAACTGAAAACGAGCAGGAGCAAGAAGATGAATTATTTGAGCATTATCGCTTTACAGCAGACCCCGGTCAAGATTTATTAAGAATTGATAAATTTTTATTGGATCGTATTCCGAATACCTCCCGAAATAAAATTCAAGTAGCTGCTAGAAATGGAAATGTTTTAGTTAATGGTAATGTTGTAAAACAAAACTATCGGATAAAACCCCATGATGTTGTTTCCATCGTAATGCCTTTTCCGGTTAGAGAAATAGAACTAATCGCACAAAACATCCCCATTGATATTGTATATGAAGATGATGCGTTAATAATTGTTAATAAATCAGTTAATATGGTCGTCCATCCGGGCTATGGGAACTATTCAGGGACATTACTGAATGCCTTAATTTATCATTTTAATAATTTACCATCTATGCCAAAAAACTATTGCGGAAGGCCTGGACTAGTTCACAGAATAGATAAGAATACATCAGGTGTTTTATTGGTAGCAAAAACAGAAGATGCCCTAACACATTTAGCGAAGCAATTTTACGATAAAACAACCGAAAGGACCTATTGGGCATTAGTTTGGGGAGATGTTAAAGAAGATGGGACTGTAAACAAAAACGTAGGGCGCTCGATAAAAAACAGAAAAGTTATGGCTGTTTTTCCAGAAGGAGATCTTGGAAAGCATGCTGTTACGCATTATACTGTTTTAAAAAAATATGGATGGGTAACCTTACTTGAATGTCGCCTTGAAACAGGTCGAACACATCAAATAAGGGTCCATTTACAGTCAATTGGTCACCCTTTATTCAATGATCCCGAATACGGTGGCAATAAAGTGGTTCGAGGGCCAAATACAAACACCTATAAAAAATTTATCGATGAATGTTTTGATTTGCTTCCCGGACAAGCTCTTCACGCCAAGACACTTGGGTTTATACACCCCGAGAGTAAGAAAAAAATGAGCTTTACCTCCCTTTTAAATAATGGAATGGAAATATTAATTCAACGTTGGAACCAATATACCATAGAAAATTAATTTTTTTTTTTTATTTTTGCTTGGCGAGTTAAAATTTTGTACCTCCTAAATTGACTTTATGAAAAAAATTATTTTATTTACCTATTTCAATATTGCATTATTGTTGGTGGTAAATGCACAAGCTGTTGTCCCTAAATATATTGCCGAAGCCAATAAATCATATAATGGCGGACGTTTTTTTGAGGCGCTTCCCAAACTGCAGTCAGCTTATACAAAATTGGGAGTAAAAGGAAAAAGCATTGCTCAGAAAGGAGACATGGCTTACAAAGTCGCTGAATGTTATAGATACATGGAGCAATACGATAAGGCAAATGAATGGTATGGCAGTTCAATAGAATTGAAGTATTACGAAATACAACCCGCTCTTTATTTTTGGCAAGGTGAAATGCAGCGTATGATGGGTAAATTTGATCTTGCTTTGAAAAGCTACAAAGAATATCAAAAACGGAAAGCTGCTGGTGATAATTCGCATGACGTTGCATCTGCCATTAAATCTTGTGAGATGTTCAAAGACTTTGATGCCGAAGAATCTAGATTTATTGTTAAAAATGAAATTAAGCTTAACAGAAAGGAATTTGATATGGCCCCTTCATATATTGACAAAAAAGGTGCTATTATTATTTTTGGTACTGGTAGAGAAGATTTAACAACTACAGCAAGGGATCCAATTACCGGTGAAAAATTCATGGATCTTTGGTCTGCAGAATTCGATGCAAAAGGATCAATAACAAACGTAAAAAGCATTGACAATAATCAATTAATTAATACATCAGATAACGAGGGTACTGCATGTATGGACTCCAAAAGGAAAACCTTGTATTTCACAAGATGTCCATCGGTAGCAAAGCAAAATCTGGGATGTGATATCTGGTTTGCTGATAAAGTAGGCGATGATTGGGAAAATGTAACGAAAATTTCCTTAAAAAATAACGATACTATTTCTGTGGGTCATCCTTGTCTTACAGATGATGGATTAATGTTAATATTCGCAAGTGACATGCCTGGCGGATTAGGTGGGCGAGATTTATGGTATGTTATGTATGATAAAAAGAATAAAGCTTGGGAGTCGACGCCTAAAAATATGGGAAAAATGATTAATACAACTGGAAACGAATTATTTCCTTCCATAGGCCCGAATGGCAAGTTGTACTTCGCGAGTGATGGGCATCCTGGTATAGGTGGTCTTGACATTTTTTATGCTACACGTGCCAATCAAGAAAACACGAAAGAAATGCCTGCCAAATGGGAAAATCCAACGAATATGATGTATCCTATTAACTCAACGGCTAATGACTATGCAATGGCAGATTTTGACGGGTCCAAAGGATATTTTACCTCAGAAAGAAGAGAGGGGGCGAATAAATCATATACCCCAGACATCTATAGTTTCACTATACCGCCAGTATTATTTGATTTACGCGTAGTTGTTTATGAAGCTGGAAAAAAAGTAAAGAAACTTTCCGATGCAAAGGTAGTAGTTACTGGAAGTGATGGTAGCGTTTGGGAAGGTTTGACAAATGAAAAAGGAACAACCATCAAGTGGGATAAAAAACAAGATGGTTCCCGTTATATAAATGGTGAAGTAAGTTACTCTGTTATTGCCTCCAAAGAAAAATACTTTCAAAATAATAAAGGTGCAAAATGTACTACTGTTGGATTAGACAAAAATCAGAGCTTTCTATTAGAGATTCCTCTTTTACCTAAATATGAGCTTAGGACGCCCGAGATTAGGTATTATCTTGACAAATGGACATTTGTAGATGATAACACCATAAAATCAAGTGACTCTTTAAAATTCTTAGATAGTCTACTTACTAATTATCCTGATATCACAATTGATTTGTATTCTCATACAGATGCAAGAGATACAGAAAAGCATAACCAAGCGCTGTCTGAAAACCGTGCAAAAGCTGTGTATGTTTATTTGGTAGATAAAGTGGGTATTGATCCAAGAAGAATCAAGCCTGCTGGAAAAGGTGAGTCTTCCCCTGCAAAATGGATCGATGAAACCGGTAAAGAACAACTATTAACTGAGGAGTATATAAATCAGTTTAAAGTAACAGACAAGGACAAATTTGAGAAATTACACCAAATTAACCGTAGAACAGAGGTTAAAATCACCAGTGAGAATTTCAACCCATTAACGGCTGCACCAGCAGATCCAAATTGGAAAATATTTACTGATCCTTTACCACGATAACTTATTAAAAGCGTTCTTAGGAACGCTTTTTTTTTGTATCTTTATTTGTTATGCAACTTGCAATTAAAGAGGACTATATTCATTATTTATGGAAAAGTAAACTACTTCTCATCTATCCCCTTCAAATAAAAAACGGGGGGCCGATAAGTATAATCAATCCGGGTATTCATAATGAAAGTAATTCCGGACCAGATTTTTTAATGGCAAGTATAAAAATCAACCAAATAGTTTGGTTCGGTAACATTGAAATTCACGTAAATTCTTCTGATTGGTATAACCACCAACATCACAAAGATTCAAATTACAACAATGTGATTTTACATATTGTATATAATGATAACAAACCAGTCATCCAAAATGGTCATGTAATTCCAACAATAGAAATAAGCCCATTTGTAAACAACGATCATTATAATCGATACATCAACTTTTTTAAATTTAAAACGCCTATCGTGTGTTCCCGGAAATTATATCCGCAATATCAAATTGAATATATTTATCAACAAAAAAAATCATTCGAACATCGTATGAATCGCAAATTAATGCTCTATTCCAAAACTCATCCTGAAGAAATGTTTAATCGACTTGCTGCACGAATTTTTGGAGGCATCACTAATGGAGATTATTTTGAATCGATAGAAGAAAAAACAACAATTCGAAATAGTGAAATAGATAGCACGAATGGTACTATATACCCCAGTGTGAAAAATAATTTTACTGAATCCTCTTTCGATATCCAACAAACTATAAGCAAAGGTCATTGGCCACACGGAAATCCAAAAAAGAGATTCTCAGAATGGATGTTATTCAAGCAAAAATTTCAAATAATTGAAGAAATACAAATTTGGAAAAATGACATTAATATCGAGGATAGTATTTTACGTTTTAGGAATAGACTAAAGGATAATCACTCTACCTTTATGATCAACAATTTAATCCTAAATGCGCTCCTTCCTTTTCTGTATCAATATTCAAGATTGAACCACCAGGTCATTAAAAAATCGGAGCTGATAACTGCTTATAAAAATTTGCCACCGGAAGAAAATAAAATTACAAGGAAGTGGGATAAGATCGGAATAAAAATAAAAAATGCCTATGAAAGCCAAGCTAGTTTAGAAATTTATAAGCAATTTTGCTTAAATAAACAATGTGCGAATTGTGAAGTTGGACAAAAAATTATAGGAAAATGAAGCGCTTAATTCAAAAGATTACTTTTTTCTTTGAAATGCAATCGTATGGTGTGTGTGGATGGATTGCTAGAAAAATTGGTATTAGCACCTATAAAGTAAGGTTAGGATTTATTTATTTTTCATTTTTAACATTTGGGTCACCTGTTTTACTTTATTTAGTTCTAGCTTGGATTCTTGAGCATAAGCATTATTTTAAATTACAACGCAAAAGAAAAACATCAATTTGGGAAATATGATTGTTTTAATTACAGGAAGTAATGGCCTTTTGGGACAAAAAATTGTAAAACAATTACTCAATGCTAGGGTGCCATTTATAGCAAGCTCGCAAGGAGAAAATCGGAATCCAGATTGCCCTGAAGAGGTGTATCGAAAAATGGATATATCATCACAGATAGAGATTAGCACTGTTTTTCAAGAGATAAAACCTACACATGTTATTCATACTGCAGCAATAACAAATGTTGATTATTGTGAATTAAATCCTGAATTGTGCTATGCTATAAATGTAGATGCAACTTCAATATTAATAAACGAGGCAATAGGAATAAATGCCCATTTTCAATTACTTTCTAGCGATTTTATTTTTGATGGAGAAAATGGTCCTTATACAGAAACGGATACTCCTAATCCACTAAGCCACTATGCCAAATCGAAATGGCAGGCAGAGCAATTATTGCATTTGGGTTCTTACAAAAACTGGTCAATCGTTCGAACGATTATTGTTTATGGACAGGGGCACCAACTTTCGCGATCTAATTTAATTTTATGGGCCAAGGAATCTTTATTAGCAAAGCAAGAAATCTCAGTTATTGATGACCAATTCAGAGCGCCAACTTGGGCTGATGATTTAGCATGGGCATGTATTAGAATTTGCCAATTAGGAAAACTAGGCGTTTATAATGCCTGCGGACCCGAAACCCTATCAATTTTTGACATTGTATTACGAATAGCAAGGTTTTATAACTGCGATGAAACGTTAATAAAAAAAACGAACAGCACTCACTTAAATCAAGCGGCTAAGAGACCCCCAAAGACAGGGCTGGTATTAACAAAGTCCTTTAATGAATTTGGATATAGCCCCCAATTATTAGAAGAAACACTGAAGCTTTTAGATTAATTATATAAAAAATATAATATCTTTAGCACTTATAAAAATAGTTTTCGAAGGAAAAAATATGTAACACTATGAAAAATTTATTCAATAAAAAGTCAATACCTCTTTTATTACAAGAAGCACAGGCAAATGAGAACGGCTTAAAAAAGACACTTGGTATGTGGTCGCTTATTGCTTTAGGTATTGGAGCTATCATCGGCGCTGGATTATTTGTTAATACTGGAAGAGCCGCCGCAGAAGCTGCAGGATCTGGAGTAACGCTGTCGTTTGCTGTCGCGGCTATCGGATGTGCTTTCGCAGGATTGTGCTATGCAGAATTCGCTTCCACTATTCCAATTGCAGGAAGTGCGTACACCTATTCTTATGCAACTCTCGGTGAAATAGTAGCATGGATTATTGGATGGTCCTTAGTCATGGAATATGCCTTAGGTGCCGCAACTGTTTCCATTGCTTGGAGTGAATACCTAAATAACCTGCTTGGCGGCGCCATTCCTTATGAATGGTGTCACTCTCCATTTGAACATAAGGTAATTGGGAAGATTACTGTAAATGGAATAATGAACTTACCTGCATTATCCATTTTAGGGATTCTTACTTTATTATTGATAAAAGGCACGCAAGAATCTGCTTTCATTAATGGTATTATGGTGTTTATTAAAGTAGCAATTGTTCTCATTTTTATTTTTATTGGTTGGAGTTATATTAAACCCGAAAATCATACTCCTTATTTAATTCCAGAAAGTACAATTGGTCATGAGGGTATTTTTAAATGGGGTTGGGGTGGCGTTCTTGGTGGAGCCGCCATTGTCTTCTTTGCCTTTATCGGTTTTGATGCTGTATCTACGGCCGCTCAAGAAGCAAAGAATCCAAAAAGAGATATGCCGATTGGCATCCTAGGATCTTTAATCGTTTGTACTATACTTTATATTTTGTTCGCGCATGTATTAACCGGAATAGCACATTGGTCAGAATTTAGTAAAGGTGGCGCTGGAGGAGAAGCTTCTGTTTCCTATGTTATTAAAAAAATGGTCGGTTATGAATGGCTTGGAACAAGTGTTAATATTGCCATTTTAGCGGGATTTTCCTCCGTTATATTAGTGATGTTGATGGGTCAAACTCGCGTATTCTATTCCATGTCCAACGACGGATTACTACCCAAACTATTTTCGGTATTACATCCAAAATTCAAAACTCCCTATAAATCAAACTTGGTGTTGTTATTAATGGTAGGTGGTTTTGCTGCATTTATCCCCGGAAGTGTTGCTGGTAACCTTACTTCTTTTGGAACTTTATTTGCCTTTGTTATTGTTTGTGCGGGAATAATAATGATGCGAAAAAACTTTCCACAATTAGAGCGACCATTTAAAACACCTTTGGTGCCCTTAGTTCCTATATTAGGAATTATAGTTTGTTTAGCAATGATTGTAGCATTGGATCTAACCACTTTGACTGTAGCAGCGGTTTGGATGGTGGCTGGGCTCCTTATTTATTTTGGCTACAGTAAACATCATAGTAAGTTACGAAAAGATGCCGATAAGTAATTTCTTATTAACCAAATAATTCTGAAAATTATCGTTTAGTCTTTTGTGACTCATTATTCTCCTTTATATGTTTCTCCAAGGAGCCGGAAAGGGATTGTTATCTTCTTTATTATTTGTTTAATCGTCATTTTCCTTCCTAGAATTATCCAGTCTTTTGACAAGCCATTGAAAATTACTATCTCCAAATCGAAGATTGCAGATTTTGAAAAACGAAGAAAGGAGTATTATCAGAAAACATCCTACGCTAAACGTAAAACAAGATATAAAGCACCTGCGCTGCGCTTTGATCCTAATACATACAAAAAAGAAGATTGGCTAAGGCTAGGATTATCTGAAAAACAGGTTAATGTAGTATTAAAATTTACTGAAAAAGGCATCTACTCAAATGAAGACTTACAAAAGATTTTTGTGATTCCAGCCGCACTATTTACCCTCATGAAGGATTCTACTTTCTACCCTTGTAAACCAATATTTAATAAAATTGAAAAAGTACCGGTGCCGCTAACCAAGATTGAGATTGACTTAAATATGGCTTCTGAAAATGAATTATTAACGATTAAAGGATTAGGGCCTTACTATGCAAAAGCTATATTAAAATATAAAAACGAATTAGGTGGATTTGTAAGAAAAAGCCAAGTTATGGAAATCTACAAAATGAATACCGAATCATACGAAAAGATTATCCCCTATCTAAAAATCAACCCCTCTGATGTGCGGACCATTAATATAAATGAGGCAACAGTAGAGGAGTTAAATGCTCACCCTTACTTAAATTGGGGCCAAGCGAACTCTCTAGTTAAAATGCGCATGCAAAAAAATGGATTCAAAAATATTAATGAGATAAAACAATCACATTTAATTGATGAAGAAACATATGAAAAACTACTTCCTTACTTATCTTTGTAGTATGAATATCGAAACAAAACTAAGAGAAGCCATTCGCGACGTAGAAAACTTCCCCAAGCCAGGCATCTTATTTAAGGATATTAGTCCCATAATGCTAAATCCGATATTGTCAGGTGAAGTATTAGATCATCTTGTTGATTTTTATGCTGATAAAAATTTACAAGCAATCGCTGGTATTGAAAGTCGTGGGTTCCTTTTTGGATATCCACTAGCAATTCGTTTAGGACTGCCATTTGTACTAATCCGAAAAGCGGGAAAACTACCCTACGATAAAATTTCCTATGCATATGACCTAGAATATGGCAGTGCGGTTATCGAAATGCACAGTGATTCCCTAAAACCGGGCGATCGTGTTCTTATTCATGATGATCTTTTGGCGACTGGAGGCTCTGCCGCAGCTGCAGCAGAACTAATTAAGAAATGTGGTGGGGAAGTTGCTGGTTTTAGTTTTCTTGTTTGCCTAAGTTTTTTAAATGGGCGTGATAAACTAGAAAATCACTCCAACTCAATCTCTAATTTAATTACCTATTAATCATTCAATATGAATTTTGATAAAAACGAATATCAAGAAATGATTGCACAAATGGTGCGCGACTTTGCAGAGAAAGAAATTCGGCCATTTATGAAAAAATGGGATGACGAGGAATATTTTCCTGTTGACAATATGAAAAAGCTAGGGGAAATGGGCCTCCTAGGGATTTTTATTCCTGAGGAATACGGAGGCGCAGGGTTTTCGTATAATGAATATGCTACTGCATTAATGGAAATTGGAAAAGTTTGTGGCGGTATTGGATTAAGTGTGGCGGCGCATAATTCACTTTGCACAGGTCACATTTACTATCATGGATCAAAGGAACAAAAAGAAAAATACTTGCCTAAATTAGCCACAGGTGAGCACATTGGTGCTTGGGGATTAACAGAGGCTAATACGGGGTCAGATGCCATGAGGATGGCAGCAACTGCTGTAAAAGAAGGTGAGGAATGGGTTATTAATGGAACTAAAAACTGGATAACCCATGGTTTATCTGGCGATATTTCTGTTGTTTTAATTAGAACAGGAGAACTATTAGATAGTAAGGGAATTACCAGCTTTATTATTGAAAAAGGCACACCTGGTTTTTCCGCTGTTAAAATAAAAGATAAACTTGGCGTTCGCGCAAGCGAAACTGCTGAGTTGATTTTTGATAATGTGCGCGTACCAAAAGAGAACGTTATTGGTGAGGTAGGAATGGGTTTTAAACAAGCGATGCAAATCTTAGATGGTGGTAGAATTTCAATTGCCTCTCTTAGTTGTGGGATTGCTCGTGGCGCTTACGAAGCATCGGTAAAATATGCAAAAGAAAGGGAACAATTTGGGCAGCCTATAGCACATTTCCAAGCGATTGCTTTTAAATTAGCCGATATGCTTACGCAAATTGAAGCAGCAGAGCTTTTAACCTTTCAAGCGGCTTTCTTAAAAGACAATAAAATGCCTTTAACCAAAGAAGGTGCCTTTGCAAAATACTTTGCGTCCGAAGTCGCAGTTAAATGTGGAAATGAAGCCGTTCAGATTATGGGAGGCTACGGATATACTAAAGAATACCCCGCCGAAAAATTTTTACGGGACGCAAAATTAATGACCATTGGCGAAGGAACATCGGAAATTCAAAAGATTGTGATATCGCGAGAAATATTAAAATAATTCTTGCATTTTATTGAATTTGGTTTATCTTTGCCATCCAAAAGTTTATTTAAATTGTAACTAAGTATGTTAATTATTCCGATCAAAGAAGGCGAAAACATTGAGAGAGCGTTAAAAAAGTACAAGAAAAAGTACGAAAAAACGAATATGATGAAACAACTTCGCGCTAGAAAAGAGTTTCAAAAACCCTCTATTGCTCGTCGTCAAGAAGTGATTCGTGCAGCATATAAGCAACGAATGCAATCGGAACAGATGTAACTAAATCATACTATAATCGTTGAAGGAGCAATAGCTCCTTTTTTTATGCTCGATAAATTCATTTCCTATTTACAATTTGAAAAACGCTATTCCGAGCACACCGTAATTGCTTACACAAACGATCTTACCCAATTTATTTCTTTTGCTGAACTCGTTTCTATTACTGAGTTTTCAAGCCTTAGCCCTGCTTTTTTAAGATCTTGGATTGTCGAATTAATTGAAAATGGATGCACCAACAAAAGCGTAAACAGGAAACTTGCTAGCCTTCGAACTTTTTACAAATGGTTGCGAAAAGAAGGTTTGGCCACAACAAATCCGCTCTTAAAATTAAAGGGGCCTAAAAGTGAAAAGCGCCTACCCTCTTTCGCTAAAGAATCGGAGATGCAAGAAAGCAAATTATCGCTTTACTTTTCAGATGATTTTAATGGCTTGCGGGATGAATTAATGGTAGAAATCTTTTATCAAACAGGAATTCGCTTAAGTGAATTAATCCATTTAAAAGATGTGAATGTAAATAAAGATTCAATTAAGGTACTTGGTAAGCGAAATAAGGAACGAATCATTCCTATTACACCCGCTTTATTCAAAAAAATAAGCGCTTATAGAAATTTGAGAAATAATACCTGCGGGCCAACGCCAACACTTTTTGTCCTTCAAAACGGGAATATTCTTTACCCCGCTTTTGTTTATCGAAAAATAAACCAATATTTAGGTTCCGCAACACAATTAGATAAAAAAAGCCCTCATGTTCTGCGCCATACTTTTGCTACCCACATGCTAAACCGAGGAGCAGGATTAGAAACGTTAAAAGATTTGTTGGGACATGCTAATCTTGCAGCGACACAAATTTATACCCATAATTCATTTGCTCAATTAACAAAAGTATATTCACAAGCCCACCCAAGAGGTAAATAAAAATTTAATTATGCAAAAACAAATTAGCACCATTCATTTCAAAGCAGACAAAGACCTTCTAAGTTATTTAGATTTGAAGATTGAGAAATTATCCTTGTTTTCTCAGAACATTACCAGTTGTGAAGTTTACTTGAAATTAGATAAAGATGATCAACACGAAAACAAATTAGTAGAAATGAAGCTACATATTCCTGGTAAGGAATTGTTCGCTAAAAAGAAAAGTGCTAGTTTCGAAGAGGCCGCCACCCATGTAGTTGATGCCTTGAAAAAACAATTAATCAAAGAAAAAGAAAAGCTATCCGATTGACACGATACGTTCGGTAATCATTTGGACAATTCGTTTATTTATTTCCGTTTTATTTTCAAGATAAAATGAATATTCGTCTGCTGTAAAAAGGCCGATAACCATTCCAATATAGCGAATTTTTAGATCGGAGGTTTTGGTAATTACATTTTTAATAGCTTCTCTATATTCGAAACTTTTCAATCGCTTCGATTTTATTTGAACAAAAAATAAGGTCTGTTTTACTTCAAGTATCCAAAGCTCCTGCTGGTATTTTAATATTGGGCGCAAAACCTGATTTTGAAATTTTTCCAATGGCTTTGATGATTCTTCCTCTAAAAAGATTGTTGGTCTCAATTCTACTAATTCTTCGCTACGCTTTTTCATAAAATCCTAAAATTGAAACACTAAATAATGTCCTCGGATATTTTTTGATGTATCGGCATGAATTCATCTACATAACTCTCGATCCTTTCATCACTCGAAGACGACATGAATAATAATTGCTTGCATTTAGGCAAACTTTCTGCAATTCGCCCAATAAATCCACGCCAACCGTATTTAACTTGCACATCCATTTGAAGTACTACAAACAATTTTAGTTTACTAATATTAAAACCATTCTGGAAATACATTTCACACACACGTCTGGAAGTTCCCACGATGATTTCTGTTCCATCATAAAGGTCATTTCGTTGCTTTACCTTGTTTCCTTTTTCCAAAATCAAGTCGAGGGTTAAATCTCTTTCCTTAATAAAAGGCGCTAAGGAGGTGGCCAATTCTTGTGCGGCGATATTATCCGAACATAAAATTATCATTCTTGGAGCGCCCTCTTCAGGGATAGGAATTGAATGTAAAATAAGCGCTTCAATTAAGGAGACATTTACTTCGCTCGATTCACATAAAGCCGATGAACCAGACTTTAACGCTTTTAATACATTTGCTTGAAATGCAGTATTACTTTCCGAACTCATATTAACTTCGGATTATTAACATGTCTAAGCTCATCTCTCGTTGTTTTTTTCTTTAAATTTAATTCCATCGCCTTTGTTAAGTCAACACCCGTTTGATTGGCGATACAAATAAGTACAAAGAGTACATCGGCTAATTCATCGCCTAACTCCATGTTTTTATCTGATTCCTTCTCGCTTTGTTCGCCATATCGTCTTGCCATGATTCGCGCTACCTCCCCTACTTCTTCCATGAGGACCGCGGTATTTGTTAATTCATTAAAATACCTAACACCGTGGTCTTTAATCCAATTGTCAACTAATTTTTGTGCGTCTTGAATCGTCATGTTAATTCGATTTAGTTACTGATAACCATTTGGAAACATATTTGCCAATCACATCAAATTCAAGATTAACCGTATCACCAATCTTCATCTCATGAAAGTTGGTGTTATGATAGGTATAAGGAATGATACAAACTGAAAAAGAGTCTTTATCTGAATTCACTACGGTTAAGCTCGTTCCATTAATGGTTATTGACCCTTTTTCCACCGTAATTTCCTTAGATTGGTGCGAAAAATCATATTTCCAACTTCCATTCTCTTCTAAAACGTTTGTGCAAGTTGCAATACAATCTACATGTCCCTGAACGATATGCCCATCAATGCGTCCGTTCATCAACATTGAACGTTCGAGATTTACCTTCGTTCCAATTAGCCAATTCGATAAATTAGTCACAGACAAGGTTTCCTTTATTGCCGTTACTACATAAGATGAATTGGCATTGTCGATATCAACTACGGTAAGGCAACATCCGTTATGGGCAACACTTTGGTCTACTTTTAATTGGTCGGTAAAGGCGGCCTTTATAGTAAAATTTACATTGTCTTTTTCTATTTGAATGGCTACTACAACACCCATTTCTTCAATTATTCCAGTGAACATAACACGCTTTAATTAAATAATCCTCAAAAGTAAGGGGATAATTGGACTATGCCAAAGTTAATTTATATCCAACTCCTCGAATTGAGTGAAAAAACTTACCTTCTTTAAGATCGGCCTCGAAAATTTTACGATAAGATAAAATATAATTATCAATGGTTCTAGGTGTTGGAAATTGATCCATACCCCAAATTTTATCTAATATCTCATCTCGGGATAACACTCTTCCGATATTTTCAGCAAAGAGATGCAATAAATCAACTTCTCTTTTTGAGAAAACATGCAGGCTTTTTCCCTCTGAATCAAGTACTTCAAATGTGTTAAAATCAATTGATTTATTTCCAATATTAAGAACGTGATGGATGGTTTTCTTTGATGGAATTGCTAATAGAATTTTGACTTTTAAAAGTAATTCTTCCAAATCGAATGGCTTCGGCAAGTAATCATTTCCCCCTGCCTTTAATCCAACAACACGATCAACTGTTGTTCCTTTGGCCGATAAAAATAAAATGGGAACTTCACTAAATCTTCGTATTTCTCTACAAACATCAATACCATTTGCTCCTGGCAACATCACATCTAATATCACTAAATCACTCGTACTCATTTCCTCTGCCTTTTCAAAGGCCAAGTTGCCTTTCTGAATATCGATTACTTCGTATCCTTCATAACTTAAATTCATCTTAATAGAATCTAATAAGACTGACTCATCTTCCACTAAATAAATCCGTTTCATTGAAAGTACAATTAAACAATTATATTATATTTGTCAGTGAAATTAATCAATAATCTGCAACTATGAAAATACGCCTACTCTATATCGCCTTATTGCTTCTTATGACTAACACGAAAGGTTATTCACAAGAAAACATCCCGGTATTATCGAAGCAAATTTTTGATAAAAATATTCCTCTAACTATTATTTCCGCACCGGAAATGAATGCTATCCATGCTGAAGACTTAGAGAGGGATAAAAATGGCGTATTGTATCGTATTGGTGTAAATAGACCTGCTAATATTTCCTTAAATAATACTGGCATCTGGAAGACCTTACCTAATGGCGACCGACAATGGCAAATGCATATAAAATCTCCTGGTGCTGAAGCTATCAGCTTTCTTTTTGAGGTATTTAAGATCTATGGTGGAGCCACCTTGAATATTCAAGACATTACTGGAAAACCATTACACAATACCCTTACATCGAAAGATGTTGAATCTCACTTTATGCAAAATGCAGCATTATGTTTTGGGGATGAAATGATATTGACACTTCATGAACCAGCTCATACGAAGACATCGGAAATTTTCATTGATCGAATTATTTATAATTACAGGTCTACTGGCAATCCCAACGCACAAAAAATAAATGAATCGGAAGCCTGTGAAGTAAATGTGAACTGTAGCCCTGTTGGAAATAATTGGCAGGACGAAAAAAGAGGCGTTGCAAGAATTTATGTGGTAGAAGGTGGCGGTGCTGGATGGTGTACTGGCTCTGTTGTAAACAATACAGCCTTAGATTGTAAACCATTGTTTTTAACAGCCCTTCATTGTGGCGTTAGTGCTACTGCTGCAAATATGAATCAATGGAAATTTTATTTTCGCTATGAAGCCCTTACTTGCACTAACCCAAGTGTAGCAGGAACTTTAGATGATTATTTTATTACTGGTTGTGTTCGCATGGCGGATTCCAATGATGGTGGCGGAACATCTGGGTCTGACTTTTTATTGGTGCAAATGGGTACACTTGCTAATCAAGCAGCAACTATTACAACCATGAAATCAGCCAACTTTAATTGTTACTGGAACGGTTGGGATGCAAACAATACGGCAACAACAGGAGGTGTGGGGATTCACCACCCGGCAGGTGACATCAAAAAAATATCCACCTTTAACGGAACTACCGTTTCAACAACTTGGGGTGGATCCGTTTCTAATACACATTGGAGATTAACTTGGTCCGCTAATTCAAATGGTCATGGCGTTACAGAAGGAGGGTCATCAGGTTCGCCACTGTTTAATAACAGCTCTGGTAGAATTATTGGAACTCTTACGGGGGGGGGCTCTTTTTGTACAGCATTAAATTCACCAGATAGTTATGGTAAAATGTCTTATCACTGGACAAGTAATGGGACGCCAAACAACGAAAGATTAAAAACATTCCTTGATCCGGGGAATACTGGCTTACTCGTTTTAAACGGATCTTCTGATCCTTGTACAGCGGTAAATCCTACGGTACCTGTAGCTCAATTCAGCGCTACACCAACAACAGTTAATTCGGGTGGAACGGTTAGTTTTACCGATTTAAGTACTGGTTCTCCGACATCATGGGCTTGGACTATTTCAGGAAGTGGTTGGAGCTATACAGGTGGAACTTCAGCTACTTCACAAAACCCTCAAGTAATCTTTAATACCGTAGGTCAATATACCGTTACTTTAGTAGCTAGCAATTCAATGGGAAGTGATAATGAAGTTAAATCAAATTACATAACCGTCACCCAACAAAGTGGACCATGTGCTGGCTCATCTGCTACCTGCGATGAATATATAAATAATGTCCTTTTGAACACTATTAACAACACAACCGCCTGTTCAGCTGGTGGATTTGGTAATTATTCAGCAATGAGTACGACATTAGCAAAGGGCTCACCTTATACAGTGACAGTTTCGCCTGCAATCAATGGAGCACCTGGTGCTTATACCGATGATGAGATTGCTGTTTGGATAGATTACAACAACGACCTTGATTTTGTCGACGCTGGGGAGCGAATAGCCTATGTTTTAGTTGCTGCTGGATGGAACAATGTCTTTAACTTTGTGGTACCAGCGACTGCAACAACAGCCCTTGTCAACATGCGCGTACGCATTTCTTATTCTGTAGACGGCGCCATCATTCCTTGTGGAGAAAGCACATACGGTGAGGTAGAAGATTATAAGGTTAATATAGTTGCAAGTTCAGGTCTTGAAGAAAATAATTTAGATGGATTATCCATCTTCCCGAATCCGACGAATGATTTTATTACAATTGATTTAACCTCTGGTAATGCAATTGTTAACGAAATTAAACTCGTAGATTTAACCGGAAAGACTTTATTAACGAGTACAATAATTAATAATTCCACCAAATTAGATTTGCATTTGTTTTCTGCAGGTATCTATCATGTGATTGTTAACACGAATGAGGGGTCAGTCACACGTAAAATAATTAAACTTTAATCATTCAATTTCTTAAAAACCGCCAAAATTGGCGGTTTTTTTTTGCTTATTATCGTTCATGAAAAGCACTAGTGAACATCTCGAATATATTAATAGTATGCCTGAGAAACCGGGCGTGTATAAATACTTTTCAATAAGTGAAAAGATTCTTTACGTTGGAAAAGCAAAAAACCTAAAAAAGCGGGTTGGTTCCTATTTTAACAAAAACATAGTTGATGCAAAAACAAGAATTCTCGTAAAACAAATTTTTCGCATTGAATACCTTATTGTTGATACGGAATTAGATGCATTATTATTAGAGAACAACCTCATCAAAACCTATCAGCCGAAATATAATATTTTACTTAAGGATGATAAGACCTTCCCATGGATAGGAATAAAAAATGAAGCTTATCCAAGAATTATTACAACACGAAAAAAAATAGCAGATGGCACACAATACTTTGGGCCATACGCTAATGTAAAAATGATGAACACGCTCCTTACACTCATAAAAGAAACCTACACCCTACGGACATGTAATTATGAGTTAAGTAAGAAAAATATTGAGTCAAAAAAGTTTAATGTCTGCTTAGATTATCATATTGGGAAGTGCAAAGGCCCTTGTATTAATGAACAAAACGAAAGTGAATACCAAGAAACCATCGAACAAATAGAACAACTCTTGAAAGGAAAGACCTTTTCACTTATTCAAACCTTAAAATCAAAAATGCGAATCGCTTCTGAAGCCTTGCAGTTTGAGAAAGCACAAGAATATAAAAATATTATTTTTCAAATAGAAAAATACAAATCAAAATCCACGGTTGCTTCTGGACAATTATATGATATCGATGTGTTGGGAGTAATAGAAGATGAAAAATCATTTTTTATTAACTACCTGGTTGTCGTGGAGGGAGCAATAATTCATGGGTTTTCTGCTGAAATAACAAAAAAATTGAACGAGTCAAAAGCAGATGTAATAGCGTATACGCTTCCAGAACTCCGTCTTCGATATGGAAGCAATAGTAAAGAGGTGATTTTATCAGAGTCGATAGCCATTTCCTTTGAAGATTTTATGCTTACAATTCCATCGAGAGGGGATAAAAAACAATTGTTAGACCTTTCCATAAAAAACGCCACTTTTTATCGATTAGACCAGCGAAAAAAAGAGCGTTTATTGTCACCGGAAAGAAATACGGAAAGAATCTTAGAGCAACTGAAACGTGATTTTAAATTAACGATTCTGCCAACTCATATTGAATGTTTTGACAATTCAAATTTACAAGGGACCAATGCTGTTTCTGCCTGTGTTGTTTTTAAAAATGGGAAACCAAGTAAGAAAGATTACCGTCATTTTTTAATAAAAACGGTGGATGGCCCCGATGATTTCGCCTCCATGCGAGAAGTGGTTTACAGGCGATATAAACGCATGCTAACCGAAAAAGAGTCGTTGCCAAACTTGATTGTTATTGATGGTGGAAAAGGACAGCTTAGCGCCGCAATGGAGTCAATTGATGAATTAGGATTAAGAGGACAGATTACCGTAATTGGCATTGCTAAAAAACTGGAAGAGATCTTTTTCCCTGGTGATAGTTACCCTTTATACATTGATAAAAAATCGGAAAGCTTAAAAGTGATTCAACACCTGCGGAATGAAGCGCACCGTTTTGGGATAACACATCACAGAAACTTAAGAAGTAAAAATAGCATCACCTCATCATTATTAAGTATTCCAGGGATTGGAGAAATGACAATGGAGAAACTCTTTCAAAAATTTAAAACGGTGAAGGCCATGAAAGAAGCGCAAGAGATTGACATAGTGTCTGTAATAGGGAAATCTAAAACTACGGTACTTACTGCTTATTTTAAACAGGAAATTAACGAATAATAAAAGGAAGAGTAACAGATCTACCTTCAGAAATTAATTGAATAAGGTAAGTACCTGCCGACAATTTCTGTGTGTCTAACACCAATAAGTTTTCTCCTTCAATCGCCATAATTGCATTTCCCTGCAAAAACTTTCCAGTTATATCTAACATTTTATAATGAATGGCAGTATTTAACTGAGCGTTAAACTGAACCGTGATTGCATCCTCAGCAGGATTGGGGAAAATTGAAACGCCATTAACAAGCCCCTCCATATCAGAAATAGTTGCTATTTGAACTATTTCATCTGATGGTCCTCCAGCATATAAATTAATATCATCTAAGTAAAAATTATTACCTCCCTCTCCTTCAAATCGAAAACGCATTCTAAAATCTGAAGTGAAGTAATTATTTGTCACATTCGGCATATGAACCGTTACCCAATCATCGTTTGAAGTTGGAGCCCAAGAACTTCCTGATGCATAAGGTGATAATAGATTGCCGCTAATTGTTTTTCGCTGCGCCCAAGTATTACCACAATTATTTGTAATAAAAACCTTCAAGTATTCGAAATCATCAACCGTTCTTTTTCGGTATGCATAACGAAAACTCAAGGTCACTATACCGCTATCTGGAATAATGGAGAGGTCAATCGGCGCACTAATTAATTCGTCAATATTGGACGGAGCCTGACCAAAATTTCCAAGTTTTGCACATTTAATTCCAGTATACGCAGTATTATTGCCCAGCTCAAATTCATTATTATTATTTGGATTATATATTTCCCAGTTGGGCAAATTTGCCAGCGTTGTGTAGGATTCAAAACCTTCCCAAAAAGGAAGGGATGTTGCAGATGGTAAGACACGGATGTAATTAGTTTTCGTTTCAATGTCATTGGTAGTTCCATCGGTTGCAGTAAGCGTAACAGGATATAAGCCAGGTAGATTATACGTTACGATTGGATTAGCAATAGAAGATGAGGATGGATTGCCACCTATAAAACTCCAAACTCGGCTAGTTACTAAATTAAACGAAGCATCTAAAAACTCGACAGACTGACCTTGACAAATAGTTGTTTGATCTGCCGTAAAATCAGCGTTACACAACGTGAGCAGGCCTCCTGCACCGGTCGCTAAGAGATTAGGAGCCGACCATAAATTAGATCGTCCAGTATTATTAGATTGTAAAGCCGTTCGCATGCGTGTTTTTTGTCCTTCAGTAAACATTTTAGAACAATACGAGTAATCCATGTAATTTTCAACATTGTCGCGGATATCAAATCCCCAATATGCATTATCAGAATTACAGGTATTGGAATTCAAAACACAGGCCTGTACACCAATACAATTGGGGGTGTCGGCAACACCATCATCCGTATTACAATTGGTCGCAAGAGCGGGATTATTTGTAGAACCCCAGGTGTGTGGTAAATTTAACCAGTGACCTACTTCATGCGTTAATACCCTTGCGTGAGAAACAGAACTTGTTCCTACAGAACCCAAATAATTATGTAATAACCAAATACCATTAGTCATATTAGTGGCCGAATTACCAGATGGATAAGAAGTATATCCTGCTGCGCCACCAATATTTCCACAAACAAAAACATTCAGGTAATTATTTCCTGGCCATTGCCCTTGAAAAACGTTATTTTCATTAATCACAACACCTACCTGATCATCCCCATTGTCGCCTAAGTAACTGTAGGGAGACAAGGTTCGTGTTACGCCATTGAAACAAGCACCATTTGGCGCTTTAGTCGCTAGTACAAATTCCACTTCGATATCTGCAGGCATCCCAAGAAATTCAGCATGAACAGTTAAAGCATCAAGGTTTTGAAGTCTAAAATCGCGGTTTAAGTTAGCTAAACCCGTCAAGATTTGCTCATGCGAAATGTTTTCAATTCCATTGTTATGGAGCACGTGAAAAACTACAGGGATTTTATAAACTATTCCCTTTTCTATTGGGTCTTTGGTTGCTTTTTGGTATTCTGCCTTGTCTTTTGCAAACTGCACAGCAAAAGCTGAATCCTTCAGCGCCTCGATTAATTTTATATGCTGGTGGCAATACTCGACACTTTCTCCTTCCCTAGCATTCGATGCATCAAATGGTTTTTTCTGGGCTAAAATCGAAATAGATGATGCAATAAAACAACATAAAAAAAGGATATTTTTCATTTTACAATTGACTTTATTTATTGTAATCATTTGATTACAAAAGGTAAGGTCTTAAAATGATCCTCTGACATGATTTTCAAAAAGTAAGAACCTGCAGCAAAGATTCGCGTGTCAAGCAAGACCAAGTTTGATCCTTGGACAGCGTTCACCACGTTATTTTGAATTATTTTTCCTGTAAGATCCAATACCTGAAATTGCATGCTTTTATTTTTTGAAGCACTAAAACTTACATTCAATTCACCATCAGTTGGATTAGGATAAAGCGAAATGTCATTAATGCTTTCGTTGAATTCATTTATCCCTAAAACTATTTCATTCGACGACGCACCAGAATATAAATTAATGTCATCTAAATAAAAATTGTTTCCACCCTCACCTTCGAATCGGAACTTAATTTTAAAATCTTGACTGAAATAATTACTCGTCACATTGGTAACATGCACGGTTACCCAATCAGCATTTGATGCAGGTGCCCATGAATTTCCTGTAAACAAAGAAGATAATTGATTTCCTCCTAAGGTTTTCCGTTGCGCCCAAGTTGTTCCACAATCACTCGAAATAAAGACTTTTAAATATTCGTAATCCCCACTTGTTTTTTTACGGTAGGCGTAGCGGAAACTCAAGGTGACAATTCCATTTGCTGGTATTACAGATAAATCAATTGGAGCAGAAATCAGTTCATCTACATTCGAAGGTGCCTGACCGAAATTAACCAATTTGGCACATTTTGAACCTGTATAGGCGGTTGTAGTCTCCAGTACAAAGGCATTATTATTATTAGGGTTGTAAATTTCCCAGTTTGGTAGATTTGCAAGAGAAGTATACGATTCAAAACCTTCCCAGAAAGGCAAGTTCACAGCTGTAGGAAGTACACGAATATAATTCGTTTTAGTTTCAACGTCTGTTGTGGTACCATCAGTCGCCGATAATGTAACGGCATACATGCCCGGTTGAGAATAAGTTACCGTCGGGTTTGAAGAAGTTGATGTACTTGGACTACCACCAGTAAAAGTCCACGTTCGACCTGAAACTATATTAAATGAAGCATCCGTAAATTGAACTGATTCTCCCGAACAAATAGTAGTTCTATCTGCATTGAAATCAGCGGCACAAAGCGTCAAAGTACCCGATGCACCTGTAGCAGTCAAATTTGACGCAGACCACAAATTTGCTCTACCTGTATTATTCGATTGTAAGGCTGTTCGCATTCTTGTTTTTTGACCTTCTGTAAACATTTTAGAACAATAAGAATAATCCATATAGTTTTCAATATTATCCCGAATATCAAATCCCCAATAAGCATTATCGGAATTACAGGTATTAGAACTCATGACACAAGCTTGAACGCCAATACAGTTTGGTGTATCTGTTACGCCATCATCCGTTGAACAACTTGTTGCATTTCCAGGATTATTATTCCCACCCCAAGTATGGCTTAAATTTAACCAGTGACCCACTTCGTGTGTCAATGTACGGCTAGTACCAACAGAGCTCGTACCAATGGATCCCATATAATTATGCAGAAGCCAAATGCCATTCGTCATACTAGTAGCGGACGCAAATGACGGATTCGTTGTATACCCTGCAGCTCCACCGATTTCACCACAAATAAAAACATTCAAATACTTATTGCCTGGCCATGAACCTTGATACACATTATTGCCATTTTTAATCGCCGTTACTTGAGCGCTACCGCTAGATCCGTCATAACTCAAAGCAGACATGGTTCGTGTTACCCCATTGAAACATGCACCATTAGGTGCCTTTGTAGCTAATACAAATTCCACCTCAATATCTGAAGGCATTCCTTGAAATTCAGCGTGCACATTTGCTGCATCTGCGTTTAAGAGTCTAAAGTCACGGTTTAAAATAAATAATCCGTTCACAATTTGTTCGTGCGTAATGTTTTCTGCTCCGTTGTTGTGTAAGACATGAAATACCACTGGGATTTTATATACAATTGCTTTAGGTACCGAACCTTTTTTTAACAATTGTTCAAATTCTAAGTCATCTTGCTCTTTAATCAAAACAAAAGCTGGGTCTTTCATAGACTCCATTAATTTTATATGTTGGTGGCAATATTCTATGTTCTCGCCCTCACGAGCATTGGTAATATCAAATGGTTTATTCTGTGCGGTAAGTCCAAATAACTGAAAAACTATTAGAAAAAGGAGGAGATTTTTTAACATAATATTTGATGTGTTATATTTTTTTGTAAAGTTAAAATAATTATTAAAGTATCAAAATAGCTTTATTAATAACCATTAAACAATAACTTTGTTCTATGAAATCAAAAACAGCAAAAGAGACACTGTCGATTACCACTATAATCGTGTTGCCAAATGATACCAATACACAAGGGAATTTATTTGGAGGGCAATTATTGGCGTGGATGGATGTGATCTCAAGTGTTGCTGCCCATAGGCACTGTAAACGAGTGGTAGTAACGGCAGCGGTTAATAATGTGTCTTTTCAAAAACCAATAAGACACGCTTCCATCGTGACCTTAGAGGCCAAAGTTTCACGTGCATTTTCTACCTCAATGGAGATTATTGTTGATGTTTTCGTAGAAGATCAAATAACGGGCGAACGCGAAAAATGCAATGAAGCGATTTATACTTTTGTTGCTGTAGATCAGAACGGTGCCCCTATAAATGTCCCCGAATTAATTCCTGAGACGGAAGAGGAAAAGAAACGTTTTGAAGGAGCATTGAGAAGGAAACAATTAAGCCTAATCCTAGCAGGAAAAATGAAAGCTTCTGAGGCAACGGAGTTAAAAAAACTGTTTCTAGACTAATGAAGAAGATTTGCACCTTACTCCTTATTTTTCTTGTTGTTTTTAGCAATGCAAATTCACAAGAGAACATCATTGGTGATTGGAATGGCGTTTTATCACTTGGAGGACAACAACTTAGTTTAGTTTTTCATTTTGAAAAAGTAGGCACTACTTATTCGGGTAGTGTGGATAGCCCAGATCAAAAAGCTTTTGGAATAAAAGCAGACAAAGTAGTTTTTGAAAAAGACACACTAGATTTTATTGTTTCAAAAATTGGCCTACGATTTAAAGGCTTTTGGGCTGACACCACCATTTCTGGTGAATTTACACAGGGATATTTTAAAGCACCGCTTGAATTAAGCAGAAGAAAGGTGGAGAAAAAGGTAGTAGTAAAACCTCAAGAACCACAGGCTCCCTTTCCTTATCTAGAAGAAGAAATCGTATTTCATCATGTAAATGGCAATTTTGACATAGCTGGAACCTTAACTTTACCAAAAGGAGATGGTGTTTTTCCTCTAATACTATTAATCAGTGGAAGTGGACCACAAGACAGAAATGAAGAAATTTTAGGGCATAAACCATTTCTCATTATTGCTGATTACCTCACAAAAAAGGGATTCGCTGTTTTTCGTTATGATGACAGGGGTACGGCTAAATCTGGGGGCAAATTTGAGGGGGCGACGTCACCCGATTTTGCAAGCGATGCAGCCTCTGCGCTCGCCTATTTAAAAACCAGAAAAGACATAGATACAACTAAAATTGCGTTGGCTGGACATAGTGAAGGAGCGATGCTCGCCGCAATGATTGCCGCGAATGATCCCAGTATCAATGGGATAATAATGTTAGCGGGACCAGGAATTCCAGGGGATCAATTATTATTAATGCAACAAGAATTAATAGCAACCGTGAATAAAGTAAGTCCTGATGAGATTAAAGAAAATACATTAATTAATAGAAGTTTATTTGAGCTTATTAATCAGGCAAATGATTTAGAAAGTGCAACAATTTCAGTTGAGAAAAAATTAAAGAAAATTAGTAAAACGTTAAGCAAAAGTGCCTTAGAAGCTTATGGTGGAAAAACCGAATTTGTTGCACAAAATTTAGCCGCTTTTGTCAATCCTTGGATGTACTATTTTCTGAGATATGACCCCGCGTTTGATCTTAAAAATATAAAATGTAATGTTCTTGCTTTGAATGGGAATAAAGATTTACAAGTGCCTAGCAAAGTAAATTTAGCCGCAATTGAATTGAACATCAACAACCCAGGAAAAATAAAACAAGTCATTGAAATGCCCAATTTGAACCATTTATTTCAAAATTGTTTGACGGGAAACATTACAGAATATGGTGAAATCCAAGAAACCATTTCTCCGGAGGTGCTTGAAAAAATTAATGAATTTTTAACTAGTTGTTGGAACTAAGCCTTGATGTCGGTTGCTATAGCTGAAAGATCTTGTTTTTCCATGCAATTAAAGTGGCCTTTGGGACATTCTTGGTAACCAATTTTAGAACAAGGCCGGCAATTCAATCCTACTACTTCATGAATTTTAACCGTTCCTTCCTTTTCAGGACGATAGGGATACATACCAAATGCCGGGACCGTATTTCCCCAAATAGAAACAATTGGAACGTCAAACATGGCAGCAATATGCATTAGTCCAGTATCATTCGTAAGGACCGTTTTCGCTTGCGAAAGAATGCTAGCTGAAGCTAGCAGACTTAATTCACCACATAGATTATACATCTTTTTTTGAGGAAATGCTTCTTGTATTTTTTGCCCGTCTTCATTTTCAGCGTCTCCCCCTAAAAGCACAATTGGCAGGTCATACGATTCAAGCACCTTAATTAAAGAAGCAACTGGGAATTTTTTAGTGCTATATTGAGCTCCCAATGCAATTGCCAAAAAAACATTTTCTTTTAAATCGTATCGATTAAGCTCTATTTTGAATTCATTCGGTACAAAAAACAAGGTGTTTTTGGAATCGTTCAATACACCAAGTTGACTGAAAGCTTCGATATATCGCTCAACAACGTGTTTATTCGGCAGCCTATTTTTTTTGATACGAGTAAACAACCACTTCTCCCAATTTAATTTATTAAACCTACTTAAATGAACGCCTCGTATCCCAATGGTGAGTAAACGTGTCCTTAAATTATTATGTAAATCGACTATATGCGTATAATTTTCCTTTCGAATTACACTTCTTGTTTGCATTAAATCCCCCTCAAAAAAGAGTGCTTTATCATGAAAGGTAGAAGCTTGTAGTAATTCGGCATACGTTGATTTGGTAAGAAAATGAATTTCCGCATTAGGGTGCTTTTCTCTTAAGCAGCGAAGCGCATGAAAAGTTAGCACAATATCGCCAATAGAACTAAAGCGAATAACTAATACCTTCAGTTCTTTTCCCATAGCGTTAGGAATTAATTGTCATTCTAACCTTAACGCCCTTCCCTATTTTGGAGTTATATTCACACTTAATATTTGACATCTTCATTCTATATTGAATATTTTGCATACCCATACCTGTTTGGGCTGTTTCAATATCAAAGCCAATACCGTTATCTTCCAAAGAAATAAAAATTTGATCCGAAGATTTTTCCATAACAAAAGTCATTTCGGTAGCTTGAGAATGTTTTAAGGTATTATTAATTAACTCCTGAATAACTCTAAATAAATTAATCCTATCCACCTTATCCAGCGATTTTTCATCGATACCTTTTTGGATTTTTACAATGAATTTTATCTCTCCTATGGAATCAATTCGATTGGCAAATCGATCGATTGCATTTAAAAACCCATGTTCTAATTCAGGGGGATTAAGCGCATAAGCAATTTCTTTAATTGATCGAATACTTGATTGCAACAAGCTTGAAATGTCATTAAACTGGGCTTCTTCTTCTTGTTTTGGGGTGATGTTTTGAAAAAGCAAATTCAATAGGACGAGTTGTTGCCCTAAGCCATCATGCAATTCTCTAGCGATTTTTTTCTTTTCCCTTTCTTCCGCTTGCGTAATTACATCAAATTTTTGTTTTTCAAACTTTAATTCTTCGGTTCTATCAATCACCAAAGCAATATATGCTCCATCCTCATTTTCCAATTTATTGATAACGATTTCATTAATAATTTCTCCCCCCTTAATCGTTTTTTGTTTTAACCGTTTTTTTATAAAATTAGAAGTCGTGTTTATATCTATTCGTTGATCCTGATAAAAATTAAAACTATACATTGATTTCCCAATCATATCCTCGATTTCGGCCTCGTATAGTTTCAGTGCTGCAGGATTTGCCATGACAATGGTAAGAGAGTCATCAATGAGACGAAGAACAGGTAAGGGAGACCGGTTAAAAACATCCCTATATTTTTTTTCAGAATTATAAATTCCTATTCGAAAAGTTCTACGAAGTATTCCATAACGAATGGTTTTATCTAATAATTGAGAATTAATTTCTGTTTTTAACACGTAATCTTGAGCACCCTTAGCTACGATTTGTAAAGCAAGATCCTTATCATTTAGACCAGACAGAATTATAATAGATGCTAATTCGTATAACTTATTGATTTCATCGTAAGTATTAATTCCACTAGAGTCGCTGATACTTAAATCCAACAAAACCACCTCTGGTTCAAACTCATTTTTGGATAACTTGGCTTCTTGCAGGGAGCTGACGATTAAAATTTCATCGGTATCAAAGTTTAACATTTCTAACTGATGAATAACGAGGTTAGCAAATGATAGGTCGTCTTCTACGATTAAAATTTTAACTAGCTCCATTCTTCAATTTTACTAAACATTACCTTGTCTTCATCAACGATTTCATTAAGTCCTTTAAACATTATATCCCTATCTTCATCCCTAAGACAATTGGTAGGAAACGATAATTGTAGCTCTTTAATGTAATCAAAATAAATAGTTTGTTGCCCAATACTAATTTTTCTAAGTCCTTCGAAATAAAGCACAGTCACTTCTCTATCACTTACAATTAAAGCTTTTGAACTTAATCCAATTCGAAATCGTTTTTTATAACCTACCAATAAAAAAAGAATGTTGTCAAACGCAAAAAACAATAAAACGATCATTGGTACAATCGCATGATGCGTTAAATTAAAAACAGAGAGGCCAATAAACAGCATAACAGATGATTCAAGTAAATTATAAAGAACAACCCTATTTTTGCGATCTTTACTAACCTCAAAATTGAAAAGGAATCGATCAGTTGTATTCACTATTTTCATTCCCATCCAACGTTTTGCACATCGACGCAAAGCAATCAAGCCCATTAACGAACCCAAAATAAGAAAGAGTTCATTTATAAAAGCGAGGTTATTGCCTGACGTTTTTAAGAATTCAACAGGCAGATCAAATCCAACAATAATTGAAAGTGTAATCAAGGGGAAGGTCAGTGCTAATAATATAGCATTTACAAAACTATTCATTTGGAATAAGTTTTAGCTTGCCTCTTAATTGAAGAATTTCTTGTTTTATTTTTTCAATTTTCCCTTCCACCTCTTTTTTCAGAATATCAGCTCCTTTTGATTTGGCAAAGAAACCCAAATTGGTTTCATATTGTAGTGCTTCTTGATTCAACGTGTCCATTTGCCGCTTAATATCGGCACGTTCCTTTTGATATAGTTTGGATCTCTCCGGATTCGCCTTCATTACGTCAAGCTTAGCCGAAAATAGCAAACTTGCCTTTTCGCTTCCTTCAAGTTTCAGCTCGTTATATTTCGCATCTAATGCTTTTTTATAGTCATTAAAAACAACTTCTTTTTTGTTTAATGGGACATGGCCAATATCATTAAATGATTGGCTAAAGATTTTAAAGTCCACCAGGGCCGTCGATTTATCTTTGATCTGATAGTTATTTATAGCAGTAATTAATGCTTCTTTTAACTCCAAATTTTTAGTTAATTCATCGGCTTGATCTTTCGTAAATTGCTCCCGTGCTTGAAAGAAAACATCGCAGGCAGATCTGAATTCTGACCATAGTCTATTTTCAAATTTTTGTCCAGCTGATCCTATCGATTTCCATCGCTGTTGAATTTTGATTATTTTATCTGCTGTTAATTTCCAATCTATCTCCTGATGGATCGCTTTCACCTCATCAATAAGACCTTTTTTCAATGCTATATTTTCTTGAATATGCCCATCTATTTTTTTACTTAAGGCCTTCTTTGCTCCGAAAAAGGTATTGCATAACTCACGAAAAGTAGTCCAAACAGCATCGTTCTCTTTTTTTGAACCAGCGCCTATTTTTTTCCACTCCTCTTGTAATTTTAATACTTCGGCGGTTTTTCCTTCCCAAAATTTAGGTGATTCGTTATCCTCTATTTGCGTAAGAATTACTTTTAGGGATTCGATGATAACTTTCTTTTTTGATATGTTTTCGTTTAATAGTGTTCGCTGCCCTTCATAATGCGCATTTATTTTATCGTAAATCGAGCGGACTGCTTCCCAGTAACTATTTTTTACCACTTCCCATTCATCATTAGCAACCGGTCCAATTTCCTCCCATTCATCTTGAAGAACTCGTAAACTCATTTCTAAATTCCGTACTAACTCATTGCTATTCCTTAATTTTTGTAATCGATGAATTACTCCTTGTTTTAATTGTGCATTTCTTTTGTAATCGTGGTCTTTTATATCCCGATAAATTTTCATCGTATAAAAGAATATCTCTAATATCCGGGAATACTCTCGTTGAATTTCATCTCTTTTTTCTCGTGGAAGATCGCCAACTTTTTTCCATGTCTCATGTATTTCCTTGTAAGCATTGTAAGCTGCCGAAATATTTTCTTCGCTTGCAATTACCTCTTTTAAGCGGTCCATCAATGACTTCTTAAGTTTAAGGTTTTCTGCTTCAAGTGCATTTCGTAAAGCGACCTGTTGCTTTCGTATTTCTTGAAATTTCTTAAATACTGAATAAAATGCTTCCTTTACAGATTCGAAATCAACTTCTTCTATTTCATTCCCGCCTTCTTTAGCTTCGATTTTAGCAATTTGATGAAGTCTTTCCTGCTCGAGTAAATAATCATCAAAGTGGCTTCTTAGCTCCGATACTTCCTTCCCTAACACCACTAAATCGTCAGCAGCAATTAGTTCGTTTATTTTATCAATATAAGACTGGAACTCAATCATATTTCTTTCATTTGAAAATGTGACAATTCAACAAATCGAGCAATTCGATTATTCAATTCAGTTGTTGTAATTTCTTTCAAGCGATTTGTTCCAAATTTCTCAACACAAAAAGAGGCTAATGCAGAGCCTGCAATGATGGCGCTTTTCATATTCTCGAAACTAAAATCGTCTGTGGAAGCAATGTATCCCATAAATCCACCAGCAAAAGTATCTCCTGCACCCGTTGGATCAAAGACCTCTTCCAAGGGAAGAGCTGGCGCATAAAATATTTTTTCGCCATGGAACAACAATGCACCATGCTCACCTTTTTTAATAATAACAATTTGGGGTCCCATAGCTTGAATAATCGAAGCGGCCTTAACCAACGAATACGTGCCTGATAATTGCCTTGCTTCTTCATCATTAATGATAATTACGTCTACTAATTTAATGGTTTTTTTCAATTCCTCCAAAGCAATATCCATCCAAAAATTCATCGTGTCCATTGCGATCAATTTTGGTCGCTTAACTAAGCGCTCAATAACCGTTCGCTGAACTTCTGGGCTTAAGTTTCCTAATAATAGATAGTCTACATCTTGATAATTTTCTGGTACAATTGGGTCAAAGGTCCCTAGAACATTAAGCTCTGTTGCCAGGGTGTCTCTTGAATTCATATCGTTGTGATACTTTCCCGACCAGAAAAATGTCTTACCTCCCTGAATTATTTGTAAACCGTCTAAATTAACTCCTTTTTCCTTCAATTCTTGAAGTGTTTCCGAAGGGAAATCCTCACCCACAACAGAAATTATACCCTGTTCTTTTAAAAAAAATGCAGCAGAAAAACAGATATATGTACCTGCCCCACCTACAATTTTATCTGTTTTACCAAAAGGTGTTTCAATAGCATCGAATGCAACACTACCAACCGTTAATAATTTCATACAATTTTTTTTGGCAAAGATAAGGAATTACACTTTTATCAACCTATGAAATAAAGCAATTAAACAATAATTGTAGCTTTGAAAAATAGAATAGTTAAACATATTTAAAAATAATTAAATGAGTAAATTGCCGGAAGCTGATAATTACAAAGAAATTAACCAAATTGCTTGGGATGAAAAAGTGGCAGTTCATCTCCAATCTGATTTTTATAATGTAGCTGCATTTAAAAAAGGTTGGTGTTCTTTAAAAACTCCAGAGCTCCAACTCCTAGGGGATATTAAAGGTAAAAAAATACTCCACTTACAATGCCATTTTGGTCAAGACTCCATCAGTTTAGCAAGAATGGGCGGACAAGTTACCGGAGTTGACTTTTCACCAAAGGCTATACATGCAGCACAATCTTTAAGCAGTGAATTGGGTATTGACATTAAGTTTATATGTTGTGATATTTATTCATTAAAAGAACAATTGAACGAAAAATTCGATCTAGTATTTACAAGTTATGGAACCATTGGATGGCTGCCTGATGTTTCAAAATGGGCGGAGATTGTAGGTCATTTTTTAAAACTAGGCGGTAATTTTATTATGGCGGATTTCCATCCCTTTATTTGGACTTTTGACGGCAAGTTGGAATTTATTGCCTTCGACTATTTTAATACCGGACCTATTGTCGAGGAGGTGGAAGGTACTTATGCAGATTCAAAGGCTGATATTTGCAACAAAACGATTGGTTGGAATCACAGTTTAGCATCCCTATTTCAGGCGCTAATTGATCAAGGAATCAACATAAAAAAGTTCGATGAACACGATTATTCTCCCTATAGTTGCTTTCAAAACCTCGAGGAACAAAGTCCATCAGAATTTCGCTTCAAACATATTAAGTTTAGAATACCAATGATGTATTCCATACTCGGCGAAAAAACTTATAAATCAAATTTAATCCCCTGAGCCAATGGTAAGCTATCAGAATAATTGATTGTATTTGTTTGTCTTCTCATATAAACTTTCCAAGCATCGGATCCCGATTCACGCCCACCTCCTGTTTCCTTTTCACCACCAAATGCACCCCCAATTTCGGCACCAGAAGTACCAATATTAACATTTGCTATACCGCAATCAGATCCAGATGCTGCTAAAAAAGCTTCCGCTTCTTTTAGATTATTGGTCATGATTGCAGATGAAAGCCCCTGTGGAACGTTGTTTTGAAGCGCAACGGCATTGGAAACATCGCCTGTATATTTCATTAAATATAAAATCGGAGCAAAGGTCTCATGCTGAACCATGGAAAAATGATTTTCCGCTTCAAGAATAACGGGTTTTACATAGCAACCAGATGCATATTGATCTCCTGTGAGAACCTCGGCATCTATTAAAACATTTGCACCTTCTGACTTAGCTTTTTCAATCGCTACTAAATAATTATTTACCGCATCTTTATCGATTAATGGACCAACATGGTTATCGGTATTAAGAGGATCCCCTATTTTTAATTGTCCGTAAGCTTTAACGATAGCATCCCTTACCTTTTCATAAATATCTTCATGAATAATTAATCGGCGAGTTGAGGTACAACGTTGACCAGCAGTTCCTACAGCGCCAAAAACTGCACCAGGCACCACCACTTTTAAATCGGCAGAAGGGGCAATAATGATCGCATTATTTCCTCCAAGTTCTAGAAGGGCTCTTCCAAGTCTTGCGCCAACTAAAGCACCGACATTTTTTCCCATTCTTGTTGATCCAGTAGCTGAAATAAGAGGCACTCTTGCATCACTTGCCATTAATTTTCCAATTTCAGCATCTCCAATAACCAAACAAGACACCCCCTCTGGAACATTATTTTCTTTAAACACTTGATTAGTAATAAATTGACACGCTAAGGAAGTAAGCGGCGTTTTTTCAGACGGTTTCCAAACACAAACATCACCACAAACCCAGGCTAGGGCAGTATTCCAATTCCAAACAGCAACAGGAAAATTAAAAGCAGAGATAATACCTACAATTCCCAAAGGATGATATTGTTCATACATACGATGACTAGGTCTTTCAGAATGCATGGTTAAGCCATAAAGTTGGCGAGACAAGCCTACTGCGAAATCACAAATATCTATCATCTCCTGCACTTCTCCAAGCCCTTCTTGCAATGATTTTCCCATTTCATAAGAAACCAATTTCCCGAGAGGCTCTTTGTAAAACCTTAGTTTTTCAGCTAACTGCCGAACTACTTCGCCACGTTTAGGTGCTGGTATTTGACGCCATTCTACAAATGCTGCTTGAGCTGTTTTAATGACCCTATCATAATCTGATGCATTTGCTGATTTAACAGACGCTATTAATTTTCCATCTACAGGAGAATAAGAGTCTATTAATTTCCCATCGGTACTTATCCAATTTTGACCTGTAGACGCACCATTATTTGTTGTTTGAATACTGAAAATACTTAAAACATCCTTCATCGCTATAAATTGATTATTTATTATATACAAAATTAATCAGTTTTATAAGCAAATGAGTAAAACCGATAGTTTAAAATAAAAAAAAACCGTCAGGAGACTATCCCAACGGTTTAATTTTAATTATGCTTATATTCTATGCTTCTGCCTCAGTATCGTCGTCGTCGTCGTCGTCTGTCGGTTTAACCGCTCCTCTTGCCATCTTCACAGAAACCACAACAGCATTTGCTGGGTCTAAAAAAGATATACCAGGAATAGAAATACTATTAACTCGCAAGGATTGACCTATCTTTAAACTTGATATATCTAGGGTAATAGCATCAGGAATGGCAGATGGCAATCCTACACAAGATAAATTCCTAAAAACTTGCATTAATCGACCTCCTGCTAGTACGCCACGTGCTGAACCAATTAATCGAACTGGTAATTTAACACTAACTGGTTTAGCATCATTTAATTCATAGAAGTCAACATGTTGAATGGTGTCTTTCGTTGGATGCTGCTGCAATTCACGAATAATTCCCATTGCTTTTTTACCTTCAATATCCAAGGCAACTTGGTACACCTCAGGTGAAAAAACGATTTTATCTATGTCTACTCGTTTTACGGAAAAGTGGGTTTGATCACCTTGTCCGTAAAGTACACACGGAACTCTACCCTCGTTTCTGATAATGGTAGCTTCCTTTTTCCCTACGTTCGCTCTAAGCGAACCGCTCAATTGTGCTGTTTTCATTTATTATTTATTTAAGAGATTACAAAATGTGAACTAATTGATTCATTATTAACCAATTTTTTAATTACGTCTGCAAATAAATCTGCAACCGAAATGACACGAATTTTCGGGCTTGATTTCGCCAGAGGAATTGTATCGGTAACAATAATTTCTGTTAGCTTCGAATTGTTTATGCGTTCAAAAGCTGGTCCAGACAAGACGGCATGTGTACAAAATGCTCGTACGCTAAGTGCGCCTTTTTCCATTAATAAATCAGCTGCTGTTGTTAATGTTCCTGCTGTATCACACATATCGTCAATGATAATAACGTCCTTACCCACCACATCACCAATAACAGTCATTTCCGCTATTTCATTCGCGCGTTTTCTATTTTTATGACAAAGCGCTAAGCCGCAATTTAAATTTTTGGCATATGAATTCGCTCGCTTTGCCCCACCAACATCAGGAGCTGCAATTACCAAATTACCATTGTCTAATTTGTTTATTTCTTTTAAGAAAAGAGTAGAAGCATATAGATGATCAACTGGAACCTCAAAAAACCCTTGAATTTGATCGGCATGTAAATCCATTGTCATTACCCTATCTACTCCTGCAGCAATTAGCATATTCGCAATCAATTTTGCACCAATTGCCACCCTAGGCTTGTCTTTTCGATCTTGACGTGCAAAACCGAAATAAGGAATTACAGCAATTATTTTTCGGGCGGAAGCTCTTCTTGCCGCATCAATAAGTAGAAGCAATTCAAAAATATTTTCGGTGGGAGGCATGGTAGATTGAATAATAAATACATCTTGTCCACGAACTGTTTCTTCAAAGGATGGTTGAAATTCCCCATCACTAAAAACAGTCACATTTACATCTCCTAAAGGCAAGCCAAAATGCTCGGCAATTCGAGACGAGAGATCAAGCGATGCTCTACCAGAAAATAATTTAACGCCCATTTTTAATTTTAACGTTTGCAAAGTTAGGGATTTAAAAGAAATTAAAATAATTTTAGGCCTCAATAAACTCAAAAGTTGTAATCAATTTATGAGTATTGCACACTTAAAATTAAAAGAAGGATGAAAATTTTAAAAATTCAGGCGTTACAAGGCCCCAACATTTGGAGTATTTCCAGAAAAAAACTAATCCAAATGCGATTGGATTTAGAAGAGCTTGAGGAATTACCAACAAATAAAATTGATGGATTTAGGGAACGCATTGAAGCACTTATTCCTTCTTTAATAACTCATCGTTGCTCAGAAGGATGTCATGGTGGATTTTTTATGCGCATTGATAAAGGCACTTGGATGGGACATGTCATAGAACATATCGCATTAGAAATTCAAACCTTAGCTGGAATGGATGTTGGATTTGGACGAACAAGAGAAACCAAAACTAAAGGTGTTTACAATGTCGTTTTTAATTATTTAGAAGAAAAAGTAGGGGTTTTTGCAGCTGAATCATCCGTAAAAATTGCTCAAGCCATTATAAATGGAGAGGCGTATGATCTTTTGGCAGATATTCAGAAGATGAAAGAAATTCGAGAGAAAGTGCGACTAGGACCGAGTACCGGGAGTATTGTTGATGAGGCTAAATCACGGGATATTCCTTGGATTAGATTAGGCACTAATTCATTAATTCAACTGGGTTATGGAATAAATCAAATGCGCTTTCAAGCGACGATGACCTGTAAAACAAGTAATATTGCTGTTGATATTGCGTGTAACAAAGAGCAGACGAAGAAAATGCTTGATGCTGCCTCTATTCCTGTTGCTAAAGGGTCTATCTGCGTCGATGAAGAAGACTTAACGGAAACGATAAAATCAATTGGCTATCCAATCGTATTAAAGCCGCTAGACGGAAACCATGGTAAAGGCGCTTCCATTAATGTACTCAATTGGGAAGACGCGGTAATGGGACTAAAATATGCCCAAAAATATTCAAGAAGAGTAATCGTTGAGAAGTTTATTACCGGATATGATTTTCGGGTCTTAGTTATTGACAACAAAATTGTTGCTGCCGCTCAAAGGGTACCCGCACACGTAGTGGGAGATGGCATTAATTCAATCGAAGAATTAATCAAAATTGTAAATGCCGATCCCAGAAGAGGTTATGGACATGAAAATGTGTTAACCGAAATTGACATTGACCGAGACAGCTTGGAATTATTAGAAAAAAGGAACTTGACCGTTAATTCAATTCCCGAGAAAGACGATATAGTATATTTAAAATCGACAGCTAATTTAAGTACCGGTGGTACATCAATAGATGTAACAGATATGATGCATCCCGAGAACATATTTATGGCAGAACGTATTTCTAGAATTATTGGCCTAGACGTTTGTGGGGTTGATATTATGGCGAATAACCTTACCCAATCCTTAAAAGAAAATGGCGGAGTTATTTTAGAAGTAAATGCAGCACCTGGATTTAGGATGCACTTAGCACCTTCAGAAGGATTACCTAGAAATGTTGCCGCTCCAGTTATTGACATGCTTTATCCACTTGGGAAACCTTCACGAATACCAATTATAGCAATTACAGGAACGAACGGTAAAACAACAACAACGCGTTTAATTGCTCATATTGTAAAAAATAATGGCTTCCGAGTTGGCTTCACTACTTCCGATGGAATATATATTCAAAATCATTTAATGGAGAAGGGTGACACAACTGGCCCAATATCCGCCGAATATATTTTAAAAGACCCAAATGTTGAATTTGCAGTATTAGAAACCGCAAGAGGCGGCATATTAAGATCAGGTCTTGGCTTTAGCAGATGTGACATTGGGATAATAACCAATATTCAAGAAGATCACCTAGGGATAAGTGATATTCACGACCTAAAAGACTTATCACGTGTTAAATCTGTTGTAGTTGAAAGCATAAAAAAAGATGGTTGGGCGGTCTTAAATGGCGAAGATGAATATTGCTTAAAAATTGCTGATAAATTGGATTGTAATATTGCCCTGTTTAGTTTAAATGAAAATAATAAAGCAATTATTGAGCATTGTAAAAATGGTGGAATTGCTGCTATCTATGAAAATGGCTTTGTCACCATTAAAAAAGGCGATTGGAAAATTAGAGTCGAAAAAGCGACACTTATTCCTTTAACGATGAACGGTAAGGCGAAGTTCATGATAGCGAATGTCCTTGCGGCAACCCTTGCCTCCTATTTATACGGCTTCAAAATAGAAGACATTAAATTGTCCCTAACTACTTTCCTGCCTGGGGCTGCGCAGACACCTGGCAGAATGAATGTATTTAAATTTTCCAAGTTTAAGGTGATGATTGATTTTGCTCATAATCCAACTGGCTACCGCGGAATTGAGGATTATTTACAAAGTGTAGAAGCGAAAAGAAAAATTGGGATTATTTCTGGTATTGGAGACCGACGTGATGATGACATAAAAGAATGTGCAAGAATTGCCGCTAGAATGTTTGATCACATTATTATTCGCCAAGAAAAATACTTGCGTGGCAGAACAGAAAAACAAATCATTGATCTAATTATTGATGGCATCAAAGAATCTGATACGGCTACATCGTATGAAGTTGTAACACTTGAAATTGATGCGATTCGACATGCTTTTTCACTGGCTGAAGAAGGTACCTATATCGTTGCACTCAGTGATGTTGTTGCCAATGCAATTGAAATTGTTCAAAATTATTTGGATGCCGAAATTGAAAATAAGGTTGTTTGATTGAATGAGCGAAAGGCAAATCTTTACCCTAAAGCAAGTTGTTTCTTCAATTAAAAAAACCATTGAAGAACGCTATCATAGCACCTATTGGGTAAAGGCTGAAATGCATAAGTTAAACCTTTATCCTAGCGGGCACGCTTTCCCTGAACTTGTTCAAAAAGAAGGCGATAAAATTGTCGCTCAAATTAATGGTAATATTTGGAAAACTCAATTTAACCAAATTAATAAACGGTTCATTGAGATAGTTAAAGAGCCGCTTTGCGAAGGGACTAATTTATTACTATGTGTAAAAATTGTTTTTAATGAGTCGTATGGCTTAAGCTTACAAATCATTGATATAGACCCCTCCTTTTCCTTAGGTGAACTGCAAAAAGAACGCGATGATACCCTAAAAAAACTGCATGAATTGGGTATTTTAAATAAAAATCAATCATTGCCTTTCCCACTGCTGCCTAAACGGATTGCTTTAATATCAGCTGAATCGAGTAAAGGACTCTCCGACTTTATGCAAATGATAACGGAATCAAGTAATAAATATACCCTTGAAACACATTTATTCCCCGCTTACCTTCAGGGTGATGTAGCAATAAAATCAATTATTCAAGCTTTAAATAAAATTAAAAAAGTAAGCCAGCATTTTGATGTTGTCCTTATAATTCGTGGAGGAGGAGGTGAAGTAGGACTTTCTTGCTATAATAATTTTGAATTGTGTAAAAGCATTGCCGAATTTCCCCTGCCAGTTTTAACCGGCATAGGGCATTCTACCAACCTTACGGTAGCAGAAATGGTTTCATTTAGACATGCTATAACACCTACAAAACTAGCAGAATTCCTTCTCGTGAATTTCAAAGAATTGGACCTTGCCCTCCAAAGTGCATTTTATATCATGAGGAGTGGAAGTAAAAGCTGCCTTTCTTATTCTAAAACAGCTTTTAAAAACATGGCCGCTATGTTAAAACAACTTAGTGCAAACCATACACTTTCTGCACACAACGAAATAAGTCTCAGCTCAACAAAAATTTCATTTTCGAGCAGGCAACTTATTGAAAGAGCAGAAGGAAAAATAGAAAGATCTATTTTTGCAATAAAAGGGTTAATTAAAAACCAATTAGAGAATAATAGTTCGGTCTTCAAGGCTTACTCCCCTCGTCTTAACCTGGCTGCAGGCAAGAAAAACCACAGCGAAAGCAATCAGTTAATGAGCTTTGAAAGTATAATTAATGCACTAAACCCAGAAAACGTCCTCAAGCGAGGGTATTCAATAACCCTGCATAAAGGCAAATTAATTAGCATTACAACACCCTTAAAAGAAGGCGACCAAATCTCAACAAAAACAGAAGGTTTGACAATTACTTCAACTTGGATTAAAACAGAAGTCAATAATTGAGAATCGAGTTTATTGCATGCACTCAACAAGTTGATTACATTTGTAAACATGGATTTCACCTTTGGTAAGCAGTATCATTTATGCGGTAAAAAAAAGATTGAAGAAGTCTTTAATAATGGCGTAAAAAACCACCACTTCCCTTTTCTTAGCTATCATTTAATCCTTAAAGATGAACCCTTTAAATTTAAAATTTTAGTTAGTGTCCCAAAAAAGTTCATTAAAAAAGCGCATGATAGGAATTACATCAAACGCTGTATGCGTGAAGGAATTAGGAAAAATAAATCATTAATAGAAGAATTACTACTTTTGAAAGAAATAAGTGTTGACATTGCGCTAGTCTATATCTGCAAAGAACGAAAAGAGGCCGAGGAAATACAATTAAAAATTATTGATAATCTAAAAAAAATACGAAATGAATTGCAAAAAAACACTGGCTAAAGCTATATTTTTTAGTACAACTTTACTTTTTTCTTTTGTTTCTAAGGCTCAATCTAACGGATTTGAAGTTATAAAAAGCTTGGAATTAATGGATCAAATCTATGAAAATCTTGAACTTTATTTCGTAGATGAATTACAGCCCGGAAAGCTCTCAAAAGTAGCAATCGATGCCATGCTAAAAGAGCTAGATCCATATACCGTTTATTACCATGAATCTAATATTGAGGATTACCGCTTAATGACAACTGGCCAATACGGTGGAATTGGTTCTTTAATCAAAAAAATAGATGATTATACCTACATAAGTGAGCCCTATGAGGGAAATCCTGCACAAAAAAGCGGATTAATGGCTGGTGACAAAATAGTGGAGGTAGATGGAAAGACAATGTCAAAAAAAACTACTGATCAAGTTTCTGATGCCCTAAAAGGACCTAAAGGGACAGTGGTGAAAATATTGGTGGAGCGCTTAAATGAAGGGAGAAAATTAATTGAAATAACCCGTGATGAAATTAAAATTCCAGATGTTCCTTATTACGGACTTATTAAAGATAAAATAGGATATATTTCACTAAATAGCTTTACTCAAACAGCAGCTGAAGATGTTAAAAAAGGAATAATAGCTATGCAGAAAGATAGTATGAAGCAGTTAATTTTAGATCTGCGGGGGAATGGCGGGGGCCTTTTAATCGAAGCCGTTAAAATTGTTAATTTTTTCGTGCCCAGAGACCAAGTGGTAGTATTCACGAAAGGACGAGTAAAAGAAGAAAATCATGTCTATAAAACGATGGAAGAACCAATTGCTTTGGATATTCCATTGATCGTATTAATAGATGAAGGATCTGCATCCGCAAGCGAAATTGTTGCTGGTAGCTTGCAGGATTTGGACCGAGCTGTAATTATAGGGGAGCAAAGTTACGGTAAAGGATTAGTTCAGCGCACCTATGATTTAAAATATGGTTCTAAGGTAAAAATCACTATTGCGAAATACTATACTCCTTCAGGTCGTTGTGTTCAACGATTGGAATATTATGATAAAGAGGCCGGAACAAAGCCTAAAGATATACCCGATTCCTTGTTGCAAATATTCAAAACAAAAAATGGTCGTGAGGTAGTTGATGGCCGAGGAATTGATCCCGATCTATCTTTGAAAAAGGAAGATTTGAGTCGTTTAGCTACGCTTCTTTTTATAAAAAATATCTTCTTTAATTATGCTACCGAATACCATGCCTCAAATAAAGAAATTTCGGGCGCTAATAATTTTCACTTGTCTGATGCAGAATACCTCGTTTTTAAAAATTATGTGGCAAATGCAAAACTAAATTATACTTCTTTAGCAGAAGAATCGTTAACTAAATTGAAAGATGCCGCAGAAAAAGAAGGTGTATTCGAAGATATAAAAATGGAATACGAAAATACTTTAGTTAAAGTGCGCGCAAACCAAGAGGCAGACCTAGAAAAAAGAAGGGATGAGATTACTGAGTTGCTTGAGAGTGAAATTGTATCCCGGTATTATTATCAAAAGGGTAGAACTATTAATTCCTTCCAGCACGATCCCGTTGTAGTAAAAGCAATCGAAACAGCAGGAAATGTAAATGCCTACAACGCTATATTGAAAAAGTAAAAGTGAATGACTAATCAAAAAATTTGGTTTTTTAATAAAAGGAAAAGTGATCGAATTTACCTTTGGTTAATTGGTTTAATGTTAGTCGGTTTGGTTTGTAGTAAGTTTCTGATGTCGATTACCATGATATTATGTTCGCTTAATTTATTACTTGAAGCAAATTTCAAATTGTATTGGCAAAAAATAAAAGAAAACCATTTCTTGCACCTAATCGTTGCTTTCTATCTTTTGCACCTAATAAGCCTTCTTTGGAGTGAAAATCTTTCCTATGGGCTCAATGATTTAAGAGTAAAGGCACCGCTTTTAGTAATCCCAGTGCTACTCATTGCTAAACCCATTGAAAAATCAGAACGTAAATGGCTTTATTTATTATTCACCCTCAGTTTATTAGTTACTTCCGTTATCAATTTTTGCACTTATCAATTTGCTTTGGCTAATCATTCGGTTAAAGATATTCGTGAGCTTTCATTATTTGGGTCGCATATCAGATATGCTGTCTTAATTGCCTTTGGCTTTGGGATCTGCCTATTTTTAAGTCGTGAACTAAAAAAGCCACGCCTACTTTGGTTCCTAATTGGGGCTTGGTTTATTTTTTACACCTATTACAGTCAAGTCTTATCCGGTTTACTTGCATTAATAATTGTTATTACCATTCAAGCTGTCCTTCAGTACAAGCAAATGAAATGGCTAATAATAAGCGGCCTTGCCGCCGGAGGCATTTCATTAATCGCCCTTACGCTGTTTCTATTTAATCCTTCCAAAGAAACAACATCAAATTGGGGAAATATTCCAGAGATGCGCGAAAAATGGAATAAAATATCCCTGTTAGATTTCGATAGCCTAGATTTAAAAAAACAATCATTAAAAACCACTTTATCAAGGTATTTGGACTCAAAAAAATTACCGCGTAACGCTTTTGGGCTTAGTAGTCTTAATAAAAGTGATGTACAAAATATTGAAAATGGCTATGCAGATGTTAATGAAACCAGATTTGGCCTTATCGCAAGAATGTACGGATTGAGGTATCAAATACAACATCCTCAAAACCCAAATGGACATTCGCTATTGCAGCGCATCGAATCATGGCAAACAGCATGGCAAATCATTCAAAAAAATTGGTTGTTCGGAGTAGGTGCTGGGGATGTCGCCGACGAAATTGAGAAAAAATATAACGAGAATAGATCTCTTTTAATCAAAGAAAATAGAATCCGTGCTCATAATTCATACCTTACCTATTGGTTAAGTTTTGGTGTTTTTGGGATCCTCTTATTTCTCTATTTACAAGCTGCATTTTTTTCGAAACAGATCAGAGATAAAAATTATTTAGGAATCTTATTTGTCAGCATTTCAATTATTTCTTTTCTCTTAGAAGATACTCTTGAAACACAAACAGGGGTAACATTTTTTGCTTTTTTCTTTGCAATTTATGTGTCAAAAGAAACAAGACTAAACGACAATTAATCTTTTTTAATTACCTTCGTCGAGCATGTCAATAGAAGTAAAAAATCTTTTTAAATATTACGGTCAACAAGCCGCTGTGAACGATGTTTCGTTCTCTGTTAAGCAAGGAGAAATAGTTGGTTTTCTTGGGCCTAATGGCGCAGGAAAATCTACAACTATGAAAATAATAACTGGATTTGTTCCCTCAAATGCTGGCGAAGTTCATGTTTGTGGGATGAAAGTGGATGTGGATAATTTAGAAACAAGGAAATTAATTGGTTATTTACCAGAGAACAATCCGCTTTATCTTGACATGTATATTAAAGAGTACCTAGAATTTGTTGGAGGAATTTATAAAATCAATAAACTAAAAAGCAGAGTAAATGAAATGATTGATGCTGTAGGTTTAGGAATAGAGCAAAATAAAAAAATTGGTGCCTTATCAAAAGGATATCGCCAACGAGTTGGATTGGCCCAAGCGATTATACATGATCCGCAAGTATTAATTCTCGATGAACCGACGTCTGGCCTAGATCCGAATCAGTTAGTTGAAATTAGAGAGCTAATAAAAACAATTGGGAAACAAAAAACGGTTATTCTTTCAACCCATATCATGCAAGAAGCAGAGGCTTACTGTGATCGCTTGGTTATTATAAACAGAGGGTGTATTGTCGCAAACAACACGCCTAATATACTACAACAAGAAAAAGAAGAGCAAACTGTATATGTAGAGTTTGATCAGCCAATTACAAAAAAGCAACTAGAGGTGATTAAGGGTATTAAAAAAATAGAAGCTATAAAAAATGGTTGGCTTATCGCTTCAGAGATCGAATTTGATCTGCGCAAAGAGATTGCGCAGCATGCCCAAAATAATAGCTGGTTAGTCTTGACCATGACCGTTGAGAAAAAAAGCTTAGAAGAAGTATTTAAAAACCTAACGAAATAAAAATGCCCCAAAATTTTATTGAAGAACTGCGCTGGAGAGGAATGATTCATGACATCATGCCAGGGACTGAAGATGCACTCAACAATAAAATGGCAAGTGGCTATATTGGCTTTGATCCAACTGCAGATTCATTACATGTTGGACATCTAGTACAAATAATGACCTTGGTACATTTTCAGCTTGCTGGCCATAAGCCATACGCTCTTGTTGGTGGTGCGACCGGAATGGTCGGTGATCCTTCTGGAAAATCAAAAGAAAGGAATTTACTGGATTCAGAAACACTCGATCACAATGTAGCCTGCGTCAAAAAGCAGCTGGAAAAATTCTTAAACTTTGAAGTGGGTAAAAATTCGGCTGAAATGGTAAATAATTATGACTGGTTTAAGGATTTTTCATTTCTAGATTTTATTCGTGATGTAGGAAAACACATCTCCATCAATTACATGCTATCGAAAGATTCAGTGAAATCGCGATTAGAAACCGGTTTGTCATTTACAGAATTTAGCTACCAGTTAGTACAGGGTTACGATTTTTACTATTTAAATGAGCATAAAAATTGCATTTTGCAATTAGGCGGGTCGGATCAATGGGGGAATATTGTTACAGGAACAGAATTAATTCGACGAAAATCTGGAAAAGAGGCCTATGCTGTTACCACGCCACTCATAACGAAAGCAGACGGAACGAAATTTGGAAAAACAGAAGGGGGAAGCGTTTGGCTTGATCCATTAAAAACCACGCCATATCAATTTTATCAGTTTTGGCTCAATGCCAGTGATATAGATGCTGCGAATTACATTCGTATTTTTACCTTGAAGTCGAAAATTGAAATAGACAAAATTATTGTTTTACATGAGGAAGCTCCGCACTTACGATTACTTCAGAAAGAATTGGCAGAAGACATTACCCTAAGAGTTCACGGTAAAGAAGACCTAGAAAATGCAATCATTGCATCGAATATCTTATTTGGAAAATCAACCTCAGCTGATTTAATGGGATTAAATGAGCAGGATTTTTTAAGCATCTTTGAAGGGGTTCCACAAGTAACTATTCTGGCAAGTGAACTTAAAGAAGGATTGACAATTGTAGATGCCTTGTCTTCAAAATCAGGTTTTTTATCTTCAAATGGCGAAGCAAGAAGAGAATTAAAAGCAAATGCTATTTCTGTCAATAAGGAAAAGGTAAGCGAAGAATTTGTATTAACCAATAATGATTTAATACAAGGGAAATTCATCCTTCTAGGAAAAGGAAAGAAAACAAATTACATCCTTAAAATAAGCAATTGATTTATAAAATCAACATTGCATCACCGTACGAATAGAATCTATATTTTTCTTTGATTGCTTCTTGATACGCTTTCATCATTAAATCATGCCCACAAAATGCTGAGATCATCATTAACAAAGTTGAAAGTGGCGTATGAAAATTGGTGATAAGGCTATCTGCAATCGAAAATTCGTAGGGTGGGAAAATAAATTTATTTGTCCATCCATTAAATGGTTTCAAATCACCCATTGTGGAAACAGATGTTTCAATCGCACGCATAGAAGTCGTTCCAATAGCACAAACTCTTTTTTTATTCTTTTTCGCTTCATTAACAATTCGTACCGCTTCTTCACCTACCATCGCTTGTTCCGAATCCATTTTATGCTTTGTTAAATCTTCCACTTCAACAGATCTAAATGTTCCAAGCCCAACATGTAAAGTAACTTCAGCAAAATTAACCCCTTTAAGTTCTAGCCTTTTTAATAATTCTCTAGAGAAATGAAGCCCTGCTGTTGGAGCTGCGACAGCACCTTCTTCTTTAGAATATATGGTTTGGTATCGTTCCTCATCCGTATCTTCTACTGCTCTTTTAATATACTTGGGTAGTGGAGTTTCTCCTAGTTCTGTTATTTTAGCTTTAAATTCTTCATACGGGCCATCAAATAAAAACCGTAGCGTTCGGCCGCGTGATGTTGTGTTATCGATTACCTCAGCAACCAATGAATCATCTTCACCGAAGTACAATTTATTTCCAATTCTAATTTTTCTTGCTGGATCAACCAGGACATCCCACAAAAGACTTTCTCTATTTAATTCCCGCAACAAAAAAACTTCTATTTTAGCCCCAGTTTTTTCTTTATTACCATACATACGTGCAGGAAAAACACGTGTATTATTTCGTATCATCACATCTCCTTCATCAAAGTAGGACAAAACATCTTTAAATAGTTTGTGTTCGATTTTTCCCGTTTTTCGATGAATTACCATTAGCCTAGCTTCATCGCGATTTTCTGATGGATATTCTGCTATTAATTCATCTGGCAAATCGAAGCTAAACTCCGATAATTTCATTTTACTCATATCAATTTTTTATGTTTGTTTCTTAATGATAAGTGCAAAGATACACTATCCGCACCCCATTTGTCAAGCTATTCGCTATGTTTTATTATTGGCCCACTCATTATCCGAGTAATTCCAGTAAAAAAATGAAAAATAATTGGATTAAAACTGAATTGGCAGATACGCTAAACTAAGGGATTTTTAATTTTTGACCTATACGAATTACAGTACTTTTTAAATTATTTTTTTGCTTTATGGCAGCAACAGAAACGTGATATTTTTGAGCGATTTTAGATAAAGTATCTCCCGATTTTACTGTGTATATTTTTCCAATGGATTTTTTCGGGGTCATTTCTATCACAACAACAGTATCAATTTTCAAGGCATCGGTATTATGATAAATTTTACCCTGTATTTCCAAGGTTGATAAAGTGGGTTGTGCGTTAATTTTCGCAAGTGTATTTTCAAATGATTCAAATATTTTTAACCCTTTAAGGTGATAACCTTTTGTCGTTAAGTGGATGCCATCTGTTTGAGCATATCCTAAATTAGCCCAAGTCTTTATCGTGCCTAGCCCACCAGACAAATCATACCAATTCCAAAACAAACAATTATTTACTCTAGCAATAGAATCCATTAAGTCTCTAAAAATAGGCCCTGCTGTTATTATTTTGCCCTTATAAAATAAATCTTGTGTGCTAGTTAAAACAACAAGCACTTCCGGTTTTATTGATTTTATTTTTGTGATTGCTTTTTGTACTTGAACTCGCAACCCTGGATCAATTTTATTTGTATATAAAATATCATTAGTTCCAAAATCAAGAAAGACAATATCGGGATCAATAATCGGTAATTGTTGCTCTAATTTATCCAGGTAAAGTATAGATCTTATTGCTGCTGCACCAACTCCGGTTGAGTGATAAATCACTCCCTTGTTCTCAATATTCTCAATATTTAATCCATAAAAAGTGAAATGCTTCCCCGCGGGGCACTTAACTTTGATACTAATCTTTGATACTGATTTTGGACAAGGAACAACTAGACCATACTCCGTATATTTAATTTGGGAACTATCGCTCAAGAGGTTAATAGTGTCAAACCATAGGCTAAACTCTCCTTGTGTATTATCATTTTCATAAAAAAGATAGAGAAGGCTGTTTTCCGTTTCCAGTATCGATTTGAAAGAAAAATTAAGTTCTGCAGTAGCCGATTTTGTATCAACAGACATTCCACAAACACCTAAAGCGATGTCTTTTCTCCCTTGAAAGCTTTTAGCATAAGACCAATTGCCTGAAAAAGTTGATTTATAATTTACAGAAGAATAAGTATTGGCTGCACCATAATTAAAAATTAACCCTCTGCCACCATCTCCGTATTTATCTTGAAACATTTCACGTGCTATAGTTGTAGGTATTTCCGCTTGAATATGACTCCCACCATAATGAACAAAAACCAATTTTTCACTTGAAACATTGGTAAAATGTTCTTGCAGCATTTTCCTCACCTCCGGAGAATAAAACTGAATGTAATTATAATTAGAATCTACATTTAAACCTTCGGTATTGGATTGAGCGCTTAGAGGGTTGTCAATTAATAAAAATAGCAATACAATTAATATATTTTTCAACTCACTCAATTTTTATAGTATCGATTACGGGTAGAACAATTTTATTTGTATCTGACGCTACAACAGGTGGGACATATTTAGGGACACCATTATTTACTGCTAAGCGACGCATCATGTTAATCGTTCCATTACTCATAGCGCCATACATTCCCAAAGCAAAAATTAAATCATTTATCTTATTTTTTTCTATAAGGTCAATTAAATTATGATTAGAATAGCGAAAATCTATTACGTAAATTTCCTCATAGTGGCTAATTAAGTAAACGCAAAAAGCATTTCCCATAGAATTTTTTACAATTGCAGCTTTTTTACCATTTTTTACTGACGTTGTTATTTTCATTAAGGGGGCATCTCCGCCTAAAAATGTTAAATAGGTATTTCCACCAGAGCTATTGTGAGAGAATACACTTGCCTTTATTGGTTTTTCAAAATTATTTTCATTAAAGCGAACAGCCGTTGTAGTTACCATTGGAACATAATAAACTAGTGTATCAGGATTAGCTTTTACTGAAGGGTCACGCGTTAACTGATAAAGTGAACCTAAAAAATTATATTTTATTTTTTTTTCCATTTTATTCAACTCCACTGGCAAGATTCCAGCTCCTCGACAAAAGGCAACATATGCATAATAAGCCCCTGTGGCATTCCAATGATGATCCGTACTAAAATACATTTTCTCATTACCGTGCTTATCTAACTCGTTAAACACATCGCAAAATATCGCTCCATTGGCAAGGGAACTTTTAATAGCAAGCAAGGTCTCTTTGTTTTGTTTGTTAAATTTTCGGTATTTAAGAACTGGAATAAATGCCGAGGAAAGCGGTGCTACGACTGAAAAAACTCTGCCTTTTCCACTTAATTTAGATGCATATTCGTTAAGCATAGCACTGAAATACTTTGACATTCTTGGGCTCCCCCCCCCTACAGGATAAACACTACCATCAAGGATTAATAAACTACCTGAATACGCCTCATCAAAATCATCTTTAAAATTCATTTTTACATGATTAGTGTCCTCTTCATTTGGCTTAAACTGCTTATCTTTTTTTCCGATAAATATTTTTTCTTGATGCCTTAAATGAATCCCTTTCGATGCGTGGAAAATATCCGCCATTGATATAAATTTATCTCTAAATGGGAAATGATCATCTATAAAATCATCCATGCTGTGTGCCCAAGATCCATTCAAATAGCTCTTGTATGTTAGTTTTGGAAATTCCGCCAACTTTCTTTTCTCTCCTTCAGATACAAACTGAGGCGGGAGAAATAGATAGAAACAATACATCCCTACTAAAGCGATTAAAAACAAGATAGAATTAATTTTATTTGCCATTAAAAACGGGTATATAGAAATGGATTGTAAGAAGAATTAACGAGTAACATCGTTGCTAAAAATAGCATAACAATATTAATTGCCGGCTTCATTGTTTGATAATAGCGGCTAACATCCAAACTAACTTTTGTGTCAGAAGGATAAATCTCATCCCATGGAATGCAAAACAAAACAACCAAAACAAACCAAAATAAATGTTCTAACAAATCAGTAGTAAAACCAGCTCCAACAGGGTTTTTAGAATAAAAAAGATGCCCTACAAAAATTTTGAGTTGGCTAAAATCAACAAAGTAAAAAATTGCACGACTAAAAATTATTAGGATAAGGGTATATGTATGACGGAGGAAACGAGGGAGTTTCTTTAAAAAATTTTCCAGGAGTTTCTCAATAATCATAAAAGAACCGAAGTAAAAACCCCACAGTGCAAAATTCCAGCTTGCGCCATGCCAAATCCCCGTTAATAACCATACGACCATAATGTTTCTTAATTGTAGTTTTCTGTTTCCGCCCATCGGGATGTAAACATAATCCCTAAAAAACTTGCCTAAAGAAATATGCCACCTCCGATAGAAATCGCCGACTGATTGGGCGGCATATGGATGTTTGAAATTTTCATCAAAATCAAATCCAAACATTTTAGCCAAACCAATGGCCATATCCGAATAGCCACTAAAGTCAAAATATAATTGCACAGAAAACATGGTGATACCAAACCATGCTTCTATGGTCGATAAATCATTGAAGCCTGCGTCTAGGTATTTTGTCACTAAAGCCCCTGCAACATTTGCAATCAGAATTTTCTTGAATAGACCTAAACAAAATCGTGATATCCCAGCGCTAAACCTTGACCAATCAATTGTGCGGCTATCTACTTGTTCCCCAATTTGGCTGTAGCGGACTATAGGCCCTGCAACTAGGTGCTGAAATAAACTGATAAACATCAAAAAATTTAAAGGATTTTTTTGTGCCTTTAATTGACCACGATATACATCCACAATATATGATATTACCATAAACGTATAAAAAGATATGCCCACTGGCAATGAATTTTTTGGGCGATCAAAAGGTAATTGAGCTATTGCGCTTAAATTATCGTATAAAAACCCACCATATTTATAAAAAATAAGTAGGCTTAAATTAACCAGAATAGTAATTAGCATTATAATCTTTGCTTTTCTATTCCCACTCCAGCGCTCAATTAAAAGGGCCATGTAGTAGTCAAAGATTGCTGTGAAAATCATCAAGTAAATCCACATAGGTTCTTCCCAAGCATAAAATGCCAATGAAAAGGCCGTTAGACTTATGTTCCTAAAAAATTTGTTAGGAGTAATGTAATGAAAAAGTAAAGCAAGGGGAAGGAAAAGATAAATGAATGTTAAACTGGAAAAAACCATTGCTATTTATATTTTTCTTTTTACGGAGCACGAATTTACGCATTATATTTGTATCAAAAAATTGGCCATTTGGTGCTTTTTTTAATTCATACTAAAGAATGAATCAACTTGTAAAAGAAAGTTCCCCCTATTTATTGCAACATGCAAATAATCCAGTGAATTGGGTCCCTTGGTCTAACGAAGTGTTTGAAACGGCAAGAAAAGAAGGTAAATTAATCTTAATTAGTATTGGCTATTCGGCGTGCCATTGGTGCCACGTTATGGAAAAAGAATGTTTTGAAGATGTTGACGTAGCAGCCTATATGAATCACCACTTTGTTAATGTCAAGGTGGACCGCGAAGAAAGGCCCGATGTCGATCAAGTGTATATGAGTGCTCTACACCTTATGACACAGAAGGGTGGATGGCCGTTAAATTGTTTTTGTTTGGATGATGGAAGACCAATCTATGGTGGAACTTATTTCCCAAAAGAGAATTGGTTGGAAGTAATGGCTGCATTGGTTAAAACTCAACAGAATGATTATGCAAGAATGTTAGATTTTGCAAGCAAGCTTGAGGAAGGTATTCAATCTAGTGAATTGATTACTAAGCCTGTATTACCTCAACAATTAGATGAAAACATACTGCATAATACCATCGACACTTGGAAGAATAATTTTGACAATAAGGAAGGTGGGTCGGCAAGAGCTCCTAAGTTTCCCTTGCCAAATAATTATCTTTTCCTTCTCTATTATAGTCAGTTATTTAATCATAGCGAAGTAAAAAATCATGTTATGCTTACCCTTAATAAGATGGGGCAAGGCGGAATATTTGATCAAATTGGAGGCGGTTTTTCTCGCTATTCCGTTGATATCTTATGGAAGGCTCCTCATTTTGAGAAAATGCTGTATGATAACGCCCAATTAATCGAATTATATACGATGGCTTATCAGATTTTTGGTGATTCTTGTTATCAAAAAATTGTTGAGCAAACAGTTGAATGGCTGAATCGAGAAATGCGCTCGGATGAAGGTTGTTTTTATAGCGCACTTGATGCCGATAGCGAAGGTGAAGAAGGGCGATTTTATTGTTGGAACAAAGAGGAATTGAAAAAAATACTCGGCAAGGACTTTAGTTGGGCTGAAAAATTTTATTCAATAAATGAAGATGGATACTGGGAAGATGGCAAATATATTTTACTGAAACGAAAGAGCAATCAAGATTTTGCAGAAGAAATGGCTTGGTCAAGCAGTGATTTAAAAAATAAAATCGCAGAAATTAATGAAAAATTGCTGTTTCATCGACAAAAAAGAGTTCCTCCTGGTTTAGATTACAAGTGCCTTACTTCTTGGAACGCCCTGCTCATTTCAGCCCTATGCCAAGCATATAACACCTTTGATGATAGCGATTACCTTGCCGCTGCTGAGCAAACAGGTCATTGGATCCTAAGGGTTCAAATAGACAAAAACAACCAGCTTTTCCATAGTTTTGCCAAGGGTAAAGCAACAATAACTGGCTTTTTAGAGGACTATGCCTGTACTATTGATGCGTTTATTAAACTGTATAAAAGTTCCAAAAATAGTAAGTGGCTACTTTCCGCCGAAAAATTAACAGAAACCGTAGAAAAAGAGTTTATGCATCCCGAAAGTAAAATGTGCTATTTTACGAATACAGGAAATGCCCTCATTGCTAGAAAGATGGAATTACACGACAACGTAATGCCCGCAAGCAATTCCGTTATGGCCAAAAATTTCTGGATAATGGGTCATTATTTTAAAAATAATGATTGGATTGGGTATGCGCAACAAATGTTAGCAAATGCATGCGAAGAAATGGAAGGGTATGGGCCAGGCCATTCCAATTGGGCTATTTTATATTTAATGGAGCTAAAAGGGGCGGTAGAAATATCCTGCCTTGAGGAATTGCCCCATAACTTGAATAAGCATACTGTCTATCCGCCAGAGCGAGTGATTTTATCGTATCATCCTGAAATTTCATTGGATTATTCGCCGGGGGAGAAAGGCATCTACATCTGTGCAAAAGGAACTTGTTTCCCACCTGTATCAAATGAAATTGAATACCTTGAACTACTAAAAGAGTTATAATTAACCCTTTCTGGCCAAAACCTTCAGAACTGCCGAAATAATATTTTGGGTATCGATACCATATTTGGTCATAAGCTCCATGGGGGTCCCGCTTTCCCCAAAAGAATCGTTAACACCTACAAACTCTTGCGGAACGGGCATATTTCGTGACAAAACTTGTGAAACAGCTTCTCCCAGACCACCATTAATCATGTGTTCCTCCGCACTTACAACACACTTTGTTTTAGCAACAGATGCTAAAATGGCTGCTTCGTCTAGGGGTTTTATCGTATGCATATTTATCAACTCAACTGATATCCCTTGCGCATCCAATATTTTAATCGCTTCAATTGATTTCCAAACCAAATGACCACAAGCAATAATTGTTACGTCATTCCCTTCTTTGATGACATCGGCCTTGCCAATAATAAAAGGCGCATCCGGTTTTACAAAAATCGGCATCACAGGACGGCCAAACCTAAGGTAAACAGGCCCCTGATGGTCTGCAATTGCAATCGTAGCTTGTTTCGTTTGATTGAAATCTGCCGGAACGATTACGGTCATGTTGGGTAACATGCGCATCATTCCGATATCCTCTAATATCTGATGGGTTGCGCCATCTTCGCCTAAAGTCAATCCAGCATGTGATGCACAAATTTTTACATTCTTTTGCGAATAGGCGATTGACTGCCGAATCTGATCGTAAACCCTACCGGTTGAAAAATTAGCAAAAGTACCTGTAAAAGGTATTTTTCCACCTATCGTCATCCCTGCAGCAATTCCCATCATATTTGCTTCGGCAATACCAATTTGAAAAAATCGATCAGGATTTTCCTTCAAAAAGGCATCCATTTTCAAAGAGCCCGTTAGGTCAGCGCATAAAGCCAACACATTTGGATTTGTTCTTCCTAATTCTGCCAGGCCCTCACCAAATCCTGAGCGCGTATCCTTATGACCAAGTATTTCTATTTCCATTTTTTATAGCGTTAAAAGTATTTTTTTTGTAGATTCTATTTTAAACTTCTTTTCCAATGTATATCCTGTCGATTTTTGATCTTTTTGGCGATATACAACTTTATAATTACCCGGCTGAAGGACATATTTAGACGCCAATAATTTTTCGTCTAAATTAAATACCAATTCAAATAAGCCATTCCCTTTGTCGACAAAAACTTGTCCTACGTTATATTTAATGCATTTAAGTTCTAATGTGCCCGGCGATGTTATCGTTACAGTAGTCGTTTTGCTTTGGGAAATTTCTATTCGTTGATAAGACCTTGGTAAAGTCAAAATCTCTATATCATAAACGCCGACCAAGTACTTATCTTGGCTATTTGTCAACTGCAAATTAATCGTTTCATATTTTGACTTTTCCATTACTCTGACGGCAACTGCTGTTGTTCCGGTAATTTTCAAAAATCCTTGAGGAGCATCTATTTGAATCGTATTGTGCGTATTTCTTACTATTGAAATTTGTTTCTTTTCTATTTTAGGCAATGTATTAACAATTAAATCGTAACTGAAATTAGGATCAATGACAAGTGTATCTGGATTATTATATCTGTTAATAGTATGGGTAAAAGTGTATTTTAAATTCTTTGTTCCCGCTTCGTAAAGAAACAGGGTTACATTGCTTTCTGTTGGTTTTTTATAGCTATCATTTAGGTTGATTTGAACCGTAGTCCTAACTAATATTTTTTCAATAATGGTGGTAAGAACACTTATAAAAGACCCCTTATCCTCCGCATCTGAGTACGAACCAATACACGAAAAATTTTCTAAATAAGATAAGTCCATCCCTAAGCCGATTACAAATGGTGTTACTTTTACTCCTTTTTCGCGTAATTTTTTCGCTATAACGCAAGGATTATTATCACATGATTCGAGGCCATCGGTAATTAAGATAATAACATTGCGCGAGGTAGTATCTGGAAAATCTCCGGCTGCGGCCTCTAACGATCTTGCTATTGGAGTAGCTCCTTTCGCAATAAGGCCACGTATTTTATTTTTTATTATATCGATATTACCGACAGAAAATGGGACTTCTAATTTTGTATCATTACAATCTTGAGTATCGTTTGTAATTGGTGTTTGATGCCCATAAATACGCAATGCTATTTCAACATTTGGCACACCTTTAAATTGTTCCATTGCTTGTAACAAAACCTCTTTTGCTCCCTCTAAACGCGTTTGTTTGTCCCACGTAGAGTTCATACTATTCGATGCATCAAGTATAAAAAGTATCCGCGTCGTCTTTTCTTGTTGAGCTATGCATAGCAGCGGAAAAAAAAGAAGGAGCAAATAAAGTTTCATATCAATAGTCCCCTAATGTTTCTTGTAATTGAGCCAATGCAGCTTCCAGTTGTTGGTCATTTGGTGCGGATCCATGCCACTTATGGGTTCCCATCATGAAATCAACGCCTTGTCCCATTTCAGTTTTCATAATAATTACTATTGGCTTACCCTTGCCCGTTAAAGAAATGGCTTTAAGCATAACGCTGCGTATCTCGTCAAAATTGTGCCCATCCATTTCAAGTACCTCCCAACCAAAAGCTTTCCATTTGTCATAAAGGTTGCCAAGCGGTAAAACTTGCTCGACGTCACCATCAATTTGTCTGCCATTAAAATCGATTGTTGCAATTAGATTGTCAACTTTATTAGCAGCGGCATACATTGCGGCCTCCCAAATTTGACCTTCTTGCAATTCCCCATCACCATGTAAAGTGAATACCAAATGACTATCCTGATTTAATTTTTTGGAAATTGCCGCGCCAATTGCAACAGAGAGTCCCTGACCTAGCGATCCTGACGCCATTCTGATTCCAGGTAATTTTTTATCCGTTGAGGGATGTCCCTGTAAGCGTGAAGACAACTTTCTAAACGTTGCTAATTCAGCAACTGGGAAATAGCCTGATCTTGCTAAAACGCTATACCAAACGGGAGAAATATGACCATTCGACAAGAAAAATAAGTCCTCATTTTTTCCGTCCATTGTGAAATTATTTGAATCAAATCTGAGCTTTTCGAAATATAAAAAGGTCAAAAAATCAGCACAACCTAAAGATCCTCCTGGATGTCCAGAACTTACAGCATGTACCATTCTTAAAATATCTCTTCTTACTTGTGAAGCAATTTCGGCTAATTTAGTGTTCTCCATTTTATATCGTTTATAATCGAAAAGCAAAACTAAGTTTAAATCTTTTTGCTACTACATTAAAAAACGAACAATAAATGCAACTTTTCAACCAAATTAAAGTCTTAATGTGTGTTAACCAAATAAATCGTTACTCTTTGATTCAATAGTAAGGCATTGGTTTATGGTTAAAAAAAGATTAAATTTGCTTTATTTTACAAATAACAATCATGCGAAAAATTATATCTATCCCTTTATTCTTAGCTCTTTTTTGTACAAATATTGTTTTGGCGCAAAAACAAACGACTCAAGAAAAAGAACTTTTAAAAGTTTATAATAAAAGTGAATTAAACAACTTTAAAAAAGATAACGACCAATTTGCCGTCCTTTGTTATGCAATTGACCATGCGATTTATATGATTGATGCACCCAAGGATAAAGATGTAAGTGCATTTCCTGAAATAGCAATTAAAATGGACCAAGTTCCATTGTTTACGGATTTAAATATTAAAATAAGTGACCGCTCTCAATATTTCCGGGTGGCTGGTCAAAACAAGTTGTTAATTGTGAAATCAATGTATGTTTTACAATTGGAAATGAATAAAACAAGCAAACAATGAAAAAACTAAAAGCACTGGTTATCTTTCTTTCTTTGGCTCAATTTAGTTTCGGTCAATTAACTTTAACAGGCCCAGATTATCCGCAAGCGAACCCTTTAAATTGCGCGGGAATTATTCCTCCAGCAGGTGGAACAAATTTCAGTGATGGGCCGGCCAATTATTTGCCTAACATGAATGAAATCGTCGTTTTTTGTCCTGATTTGACACAAGGTTCAAAGGTTTCAATTGCGTTCGCAACAAACATTGGATTTACCTTTAACATCCACCCAACAGATACCCTTTATGTCTATGACGGCCCATCCATTGCTTCGCCTTTACTTGGCGCCTACAATTCAGGAACTAATCCAAATGGTTTTTTTGTACAGGCCTCTTTTCAAAACAATCCATCCGGTTGTTTGACCTTACGATTTAAGTCCAATGGAAGTAATGAAGGAACAGGATGGGATGCAAATGTAGCCTGTGGAAATCCACAGCAACCATTTTTTCCACATATTCAGGCTTTTATTAATGGAGTAGGAGCAAACGCATTAAACCCAATAGATACTGGTTATGTTGATATTTGTTTTGGAGATTCTATCTTATTTGTGTCCACCGCAAATTTTCCATACGCGTCAGAAATCACAAATACAGGGTACTCACAAAATGCTAATAATTGTTCTTATCAATGGACTATCGGAGGAATAGGGCAATTTAATAATGATTCGCTTTGGTTTACACCTCCTCAGCGCTCTGGTTATTTTGTTGATTTACGGATTACAGATATTTTTCCGCTGATTGAAAGAATAACCTGCAAAGTTCGTGTATCACAATTGCCTAATTTTACGGGAACAGGGCCACTTCAGGATACGGTTTGCCTTGGTCAAAACACTTTGCTGATCGGTGGCGTAACCCCACAAGACACCGTGGGTGTAAACATTCCGGTTGGGGAATTTCAAATTGGTGGTGTTTTCGCCGGCCTAACCTATCTTCCTGATGGTTCCGGTGCGCAATATCAAACAAACATTGCCATTTCTGGATTTGATGACAGTACTTTAATAACAGATGCTAGTGATTTTGATCAATTATGCATAGACATAGAACATTCTTACATCGGCGATTTAGAAATCTCACTGACTTGTCCTACTGGAGTTGTTGTTTCATTAATGAATGCTTACAATCAATTTGGCGAAATGATTCCTGGTGGATGTGGTAATGGCATTAGCACCTTTTTAGGAAATGATACGAACCTCGACGGTGGTGCTCCTGGCTCGCCTGTCTGGACGTATTGTTTTTCCCCAACAATGGCTACCTTGGGAACGATTTGCACCGAAAATGCAGCGGGTAATTGGATAAATAATTCGTATGGATTTCCATCTATGAACCCGAATGGTGTATACTTACCTGATGGAAATTTTAATGATTTTATTGGTTGTCCTGTTAATGGGAACTGGACAATAACAGTTCAAGATAACCAAGGAATTGATGATGGCTATATTTTTCAGTGGGGAATTTATTTTAATGCTTCTCTTTACCCTGAATCAGAGGGCTATCAAAACACAGTTGTAAGCGATTTTTGGTCGAACAGTCCATCTATCATTTCAGGTCAATTAGATACCGCCATCATTATCCAGCCCTTAGTTGCAGGAACATCTTATTACACTTATAATGTAACAGACGATTTTGGCTGTAATTATGACACAACAGTTACTCTTGAGGTACTTCCCTTACCTGCTATTTTTAGCGATACCATTGCTTGTGATTTATTTTATCAAGTTCAAAATACCTCGTCCTACAGTGGCGGCGTATGGAGCGCGGCCGATACAGCCGTTAACTTTTCAAATTCAACTGCTTCAAATCCAATTATTTCAACCACAACCCCCGGAATATATACGGTTTCTTTTACCGACAATGCCTGCCAAAACGTACTCACAGCGGACATTGAATTTCCGCCTTATGTCTACGCAGATATATTAGACTCCGCTATCTGTTTTGGTGCGACTATTGACTTAGTCGCTGCCGCAATCAACTCTGGGAATTTACAGCAGGGATATATCCCCACGTATCAGCTACTATGGAGTACCGGATCCACAGATAACTTTATCGTTGTTAATCAACCTGGTCAATATTCAATAACCGTTTCGAATATTTGTCACAATTATACAGATGTTTCAATAGTCACCATAAAACCATGTGACATAGAAGTTCCTAATATTATCGTTTTATCATCTACAGTAGGTAACCATATATTTAATGTCGATTATAATGGCATCGCAGAATTCGAATGTTTTATTCTAAATCGCTGGGGCAATACTATCTATACTTATACTGATCCTGCAGGCGGGTGGGATGGAAAAACACAAGATGGAAAATTAGTGGAGGAGGGCACTTATTTTTATAAAATAAATGCAACATTTGACGGCGGTATTGATGTTGAGAAGCATGGGTTCGTTTATGTGAAATACTAATCATCCCATTATTATCGTGAATTAAAGGGCTGTGTCATTCGTAATGCTACACAATTTAATTATGTTATACATTAAAGATAATTCTATCAAACAAAGGCCTTAATTCTATGTTTACTAATTTATCGAGGTGTTTTTGTAATTTTGTAAAAAAAATGTAATGAAAATTGTAGGGATAAATGGTTTTGGTAGGATTGGGCGTTGTTTTACTCGTTTAGCTCTTTTAGACCCGAATATTGAGGTGGCGCTTATTAACGATTTGGCGGATGTAAATACTTTAGCGCATTTATTGAAATACGATAGTATTCATGGAGGACTTTCAATAGACTTCACTATTGAAGGAACATCACTTCTGTTTTCAAATGGAAAGAAAATCACCTTTATTAGTGAACGAAATCCGGAAGATATTGATTGGTCATCACATAATGTAAACTATGTAATAGAATCGACTGGTCTTTTTTTAGGTAAAGAAGCTGCATCAAAACATTTAAAACCCGGGGTGAGAAAGGTGATTTTATCAGCACCTCCCTCAGACAACGACATTAAAAGTATTGTATTAGGGGTAAATGAAGGCGAAATCGGTCCCGATGACAAAATCATTTCAAATGCATCGTGTACCACAAACAATGCCGCGCCTATGATAAAAGTACTTAAGGAATTATTTCCAATTGATGTTGCATATATTTCGACCGTTCATAGCTATACTTCTGACCAACGACTGCATGATTCGCCCCATAAGGATTTACGAAGAGCGCGGGCTGCCACAATGTCGATAATACCAACCTCAACAGGAGCAGTAAAAGCAATTACGAAGATCTTTCCAGAACTCCAAAATAAAATTACAGGTGGGAGTGTCCGTGTTCCTGTAAGCGATGGATCAATGACAGAACTAATACTTTTTACTTCACAAAAAGTTACAGCAGAGGAAATCAATACTGCTATGAAATTGGCGGCCGAAGGAAACTTAAAAGGAATTCTCTCTTACACAGAAGATCCGATTGTTTCCGCCGATATAATTGGAAATACGCATAGTTGTGTTTTTGATAGTGGTCTCACGCTTGTTTTTAATAATCTCATTAAAGTTGTTGGCTGGTATGATAATGAAATGGGCTATTCAAACCGCTTAGTTGATTTAATTAAGATTCTTTAGTTTTGAATGGCTATTACGCCAGGCAATTCTTTTCCTTCAAAATACTCTAATAGTGCCCCGCCACCGGTACTGATGTAACTTACCTCATCCTCGAAGCCAAACTTTAATATCGCTGCAGCACTATCTCCACCTCCAATTAGACTAAATGTTCCATTGTTCGTTGCTGACGCTACAGCCGTAGCTATCGATTTTGTGCCTTCAGAAAAAGGCTCCAATTCAAATACCCCCATTGGACCATTCCATAAGATGGTCATGCTTTTGGATAGGACCTGTTGAAATTCAAGGCATGACTTTTCGCCAATATCTAGGCCCATCCATCCATCAGGAATTTGATTGCTCAAGCAGTTAGTTACCTTTGCCGTGGGAGAAAATTCATCCGCAATTACCGAATCAAGGGGCAAGTGAATTTCTACCCCATTTAGCTTAGCTTTTTCGATAATGGCTAAACAGGTGGGTATGCGTTCTACTTCACATATTGAATTTCCTATATTCCCTCCTAATGCTTTGATAAAAGTATATGCCATGCCCCCACCTATAATAATGTGATCAGCAATTGATAAAAGGTTTTCAACGATTAATATTTTATCTGAAACCTTTGCTCCGCCAATAATGGCTGTAAATGGCTTTTTGCCATTTGTAAGAACTTTATGTGCATTTTCTATTTCTGCCTTCATCAAAAAACCCATCATTTTGGCAGCTGGAAAAAAGGAAGCAATTTGAGTTGTACTCGCATGTGCACGGTGCGCGGCTCCAAAGGCATCATTTATGAAACAATCCCCTAATCTTGATAGTTTTTGTGCAAATTCGATCGATCCTTCCGTTTCCTCTTTGTAAAATCGGACGTTTTCAAGAACCAAAACTTCACCTGGCTGTAATGATTTAGATTGTCTTATTGCCTCATCGCAAATACAATCCGAAGCAAATTGAACCGTCAACTCTAATAATTCAGAAATGCATGGCAAGATGTTTTTTAAGGAATACTGTTGCTCAGGCCCATTTTTTGGACGGCCAAAGTGCGACATTAAAATTACGGCACCGCCATTCCCTAAAACATACTTAATTGTTGGCAAAGCAGCTCTAATTCGTTTATCGTCTAGTACATTTGATGTTAATTTGTCCAATGGCACATTAAAATCTACTCGAATTATTGCCTTCTTTCCCTTAAAATCGTAGTCGTTAATGGTAATCATATAAGCTGTTTTTAGCGAAATTAACAAAAAAAAGAAGCGAAGAGTAACAATTATGGCCTGAACAAGAGCTCGACTAAAAATAATCACTAATATTGATGTTCATAAATTTATATCACATGACAAAATACCTTTTAATTACATTAATGCTATGCGCTCTAGTAGCTTGTAAAACCAATGAAGTTATCGAAGTTGATGACGAATTCTCCGAGGAAGAAATTAGCGAAATAACAGATAGCATGTATATGGATGATGAGTTTTATATGGATGAAGGGTATGACGATTTTTTAGATGAAGAGGAAACAGGCGTTCGAGGAATCTATAATCCATCCAGAACCTTATTAACCGATCTAATTCATACAAAATTAGAAGTCCGATTTAATTGGACTCAATCCAGGATGAATGGAAGGGCAACAATTAGTGCTAAGCAGCATTTCTATCCCTCAGATAGTTTAGTCTTAGATGCAAAAGGAATGGATATATTAAAAATAGAATTAAATGGCTCTCCCTTAGTTTATACCTACCGCGATAGCCTAAAACTATCTATTAATTTAGGAAAAACATACATGAAAGATGAGGTATTTACTGTTACAATAGAGTATGTTGCGAAACCCGATGAGCGGCAAACGAGCGGAAGCGCTGCAATTACCTCTGATAAAGGGCTCTACTTTATTAATCCTAAAGGAGAAGATAAAGACAAAATGCCTCAGATTTGGACACAAGGAGAAACGGAAGCAAATTCAGTATGGTTTCCAACCATTGACGCACCAAATGCCAAAACGACACAAGAAATCTTTATGACTGTTGATACTAAATATAGCACCTTGTCTAATGGAAAGTTAATGAGTAGCAAACAAAATGTTGATGGGACAAGAACCGATCATTGGAAACAAGATCAGGCTCATGCTCCTTACTTATTTATGATGGCTGTAGGCGAATTTGTAACCATAAAAGACTCATACACTCGCCAGAACGGAACAAAAATGGCCGTCAACTATATTGTAGAACCTGCTTTTGAAAAAGATGCCCGGGCTATTTTTGGCGAAACGCCAGCGATGATTAAATACTTTTCAGAACGTTTGGGTGTAGATTACCCTTGGGATAAATATTCGCAAATCGTTGTTCGAGACTATGTTTCTGGCGCTATGGAAAATACAGGTGCTGTCGTTTTTGGAGATTACGTTTATAAAACGGAACGGGAATTATTAGATAAAAATGACCAATCTACTATTGCACACGAATTATTCCACCACTGGTTTGGTGACTTAGTGACATGCGAGTCATGGGCAAATTTACCACTGAATGAATCATTCGCTAATTATGCCCAATACCTTTGGGATGAATATCGATATGGTCTTGATGAAGCAGATTATCAAGCAGAAAGTGAGGCAAAGGTCTATTTTGAATCTGCCATGTATCAGGGGTACCATAATTTAATTTGGTATGGACATAATGACAAAGAAGATATGTTTGATGGGCATTCCTACAACAAAGGGGGGAGAATCTTACACATGCTCAGATCTTATTTAGGCGATGATGCTTTTTTCAAAGGATTGAATAATTATTTAATGACAAATAAATATAAGACGGCTGAAGTTCACAATTTACGTATGGCTTTTGAAGAAGTTAGTGGCGAAGACTTAAATTGGTTTTTTGATCAATGGTTTTTATCCAAAGGACATGCTATTATTCATACCAACCAAACCATCGATATGGAAAGTAATACAGTAACACTCCATGTTATGCAGAAACAGATAACACCTGATTTTCCTGTTTTTAGAATACCAGTAAAAATAGCCATTTGGGATGATAATGGTAAACGAACTGAAAAAATTATCATCGACAGTTTAGAACAATCGTTTAGCTTTTCTTACAAAGGGGAACTTAAAAACATCTTATTTGATGAAGATCAAATGCTCTTAGGAAAGGTTTATGAGGATAAGCCAATTAACCAATTTATTCACCAATATTATAATTCCTCAAGATACAAGGCAAGATTAACTGCCCTAAATCGTTCCGCAAAGCGAAAATCTCCCGCTACGGATAAATTAATTTTAGATGCCATCAATGACAAGCACTGGGACATTAGGTCAAAAGCCCTTGAATTATATACCGCTGGGAATAAAACACTTTCCGATGAGGTGCAAGGAATGATTAAAAACATAGCGCTCAACGATACTAAGTCTAGTGTGCGGGTAATTGCCACAAAAAATCTTTCCGCTTCCAATAACGATACGCTAATCAGTTTATTTAAAACAATTATTGCAAAGGACCAATCGTACAATGTGATTTCAACGGCACTTGAGAAACTTGTTAAGCTCGATTCAACAGAGGCCTTGCTAACATCCAGGAACTTAATCAAATTGAACAATCCTAAATTAAACATAAAAGCAGCTCAAGTACTTGGGTCATATGGGACAGTAGAAGACTACCCCTTTTTAGAAAAATTGAATCTCGTAGATAAACCTAAGGGAGAAGATGAATTATCAGCAATGATTGCATATACCTTATTTATTGTTAGACAAGGCATTGATCTACAAGAAAAATCACTCGCCGTTTTCAGCTATTTAAACGGTGCTGGTAATCTATATACAAAAATGTGGTTGTCGCGCGTTATTGAATATACAATAGAGAATTATACCAAAAGATCCGAGGAATTAGAAGCTGAAATCGCTGAAGATGAAATGTCAAAATCCTTTGAAAGCGCTAGTCTAAAAAAAGCTATCCGACAACGGTATGAGGACCTAATTAATAATTTAAGTCCTATGGTAGAAGTTGAAGAGGAATGGAGTGGTGAAGAAGATGATTCAAGAGATTAATTCGATAGTGTAAATCAAACTAATCCAACAAAAATATTTCCAACATTAAAAAAAAAAGCAAAAAAAATTGATTGAAAGAAAATAATGATTAGTTTTGATTAATTAAACGTCAAATAATCGATTAATTTTTAAGCAAATGATAGAAGTAGGAAGTATAATACCCAACGTAAATGGCCTAGATCAGTTAGGTGAAATGATTCATTTAGCAGACCATAAAGGAAAAAAAACAGTTATTTATTTTTATCCGAAAGATGATACGCCAGGCTGTACAGCCCAAGCGTGTAATATAAGAGATAATTATAATATGCTCCTTGAGAATAATATACGGATAATCGGTGTCAGTGCAGATTCATCTAGTTCTCATGCTAAATTTGCAAAAAAATATGACTTACCTTTTCCCTTAATTGCTGATACTGAAAAAGAAATAATCAATGCTTTTGGAGTTTGGGGCGAAAAAAAATTCATGGGAAAAACCTACGATGGTATACATAGAACAACCTTTTTAGCAAATGAATTAGGCGAAATTATATCAATCATTACAAAGCCGAAAACCAAAGAACATAGCGAAGAAATAATAGAATTATTTAATAATTAAATAGGTCGTAAATAGTTTACGACCTGTGGCGATTACCTTTGACAAAACTTAATAAAATATAAAACTAAAAAAAATGGCAAAAAAAGAAATCAATGAAGATAAGCTTAAAGCGCTTCAATTAACAATGGAAAAATTAGACAAAGCATACGGAAGAGGGTCTGTAATGAAGCTCGGAGATAGCCCAATAGAAAAAGTAGATGCCATTCCAACAGGATCATTAACACTAGATCTTGCATTGGGAATTAATGGTTATCCAAAGGGTCGAGTAGTAGAGATCTACGGGCCCGAATCATCCGGTAAAACAACCCTTGCAATCCACGCAATCGCTGAAGTACAGAAACAAGGTGGTATTGCTGCATTTATTGATGCAGAACATGCCTTTGACCAATTCTACGCTAAAAACCTAGGCGTAGATACCGCTAACTTATTAATTTCACAGCCCGATAATGGAGAGCAAGCTTTAGAAATTGCTGACAACCTAATCAGATCAGGTGCTATCGATCTAATCGTAATTGACTCTGTTGCAGCGTTGACGCCGAAAGCAGAAATTGAAGGTGAAATGGGCGATTCACAAATGGGATTACAAGCAAGGTTAATGTCGAAAGCATTACGAAAATTAACTGGGTCAATCAATAAAGCTGGTACGTGCTGCATATTTATCAATCAATTGAGGGACAAAATAGGCGTGATGTTTGGAAATCCAGAAACAACAACAGGCGGAAATGCTCTGAAATTCTATTCCTCCATTAGATTAGACATACGCAGATCCACACAGCTCAAAGATGGGGAAGAAATTGTAGGCAATAGAGTAAAAGTGAAAGTCGTAAAAAACAAGATGGCACCGCCGTTCAGAAAAGCCGAATTTGATATCATGTACGGATCGGGCATATCTAAAATTGGGGAAATAATTGACATTGGAGTTGAACTAAACATTTTAAAGAAAAGTGGTTCTTGGTTTTCTTACGGAGAAACTAGACTTGGTCAAGGACGTGACTCAATAAAAGCTATTTTATTGGACAATCCAGAACTAGCTGAAGAACTTGAACTAAAAATTAAAAGTCAATTAGAAAAACCGACTGCGCAAGCGCTCATTTTACAGGAATAATTTAAATAAATTAGTAAAAAAGACGGTTAATAGCCGTCTTTTTTTTTAAAATATTTTTCTTACTTAACAATTTTATATAAATTTGGGTAAAACTATATCTCATGAAAAAACTACTTTTATTTATCCCTCTAAGCTTACTTGTTTTAACAATCAGCTCTTGTAAAAAGAAAGGATGTACAGATGCATCTGCTTCGAACTACAACAGCATAGCAAAAAAAGATGACGGATCTTGCTTGTACAAACCGTTTTTAACCATAAATGGTGCTGCTAGTGTTACCTTAAGTGTAGGTGATACATACACCGATGCCGGTGCAACTGCACTTAATAAAGATGGCTCAGTGGTAGCGGTTACCGTAGACCAATCGGCAGTAAATCTTGCTCAAACCGGAACGTATCAAATAACTTACACTGCAACAAACGCAAACGGTACAACAACTGCTTCAAGAACAATCAACGTTGTTATTGGAAATGATAATTGGACCGATCCAAGTTTAACATGGGTAACTTCATCTACTTGTAGTGGAACTCAATTCCCACTTTCTGCTTCACCGGCGATAACAGCTGGCGGTGGTGCAAACCAAGTAGTGATCGACAACATGTTCAATTTAGTAGGCGGAACAGCGACAGGAGCTGTTAATGGAGCAAGCATTACTATACCAGAACAAACTATTAATATTACAATTGGTGATGTAATTTTTTCTGGAAATGGAACTATGAATAGCACAGGAACACAATTTCAAATTACTTATACCTACGATAATCAAGCACCGCTCATCGGTGGTTCAGGAACTTGCATTGCAATCTACGATAAACAATAAGCATCGATTTATTTTTAAAAGGCTAGCAGAAATGCTGGCCTTTTTTATTTGTATAAAAAACCACTTAAAACATGGGTAAATTTAATAATGCAATTGCATCCAATCTGCCGACATTAGTTGATTTCTATGCCACTTGGTGTGGTCCTTGTCAAACGATGCACCCGATTTTAGATGAAATAAAAAGTAAAGAGAAAGACAGAATACGAATTCTAAAAATAGACGTAGATAAGAACCCGGCAATTGCAGAAAAATTTAAGATAAAAGGTGTTCCAACTTTTATCTTATTTAAATCAGGAGAAGTTGTGTGGCGAAAAAGTGGCATAATTCCATTTAAGGAACTATGCGATTTAATAAAACATGCCTATTGAGCCAAGACCCCCTTTTTGCCAAACTGATTAATTAACTTAAAATTAGAAGGGATAATAGATTCCGGGGGGAACAAAAACTGCTTGTCATAAAGCACATCCTCGATCCAAAAACTAACCCAATATTCATTATAAATAGAAAAGACTTCTGGCACAATTGTCTCAATTTTAGCCACTTCATTTGGAAGCAAAACCTCCAAGCTATGCCGTAAGGTGGCTGTTTTAATCTTCGTAAATGATTTAAGATCCTCGCCAAACCCTGTGCTAGTTATAATTACCCCTTCGATAATGTCATCTCGATGATTCCATAAGTATACTGCATACTCCATTGTTTTTTCATCCTCCAAAATAACTACCACATCGACACCCACTACTTTAGGGCCTAAAACATTTTGTTTCATTTATTGAGTTTACTTTCGTTGATCATTCGATTTGCCATATTTAAATAAACGAATAAATCATTCGGATGGCCAATTTTGAAATAAAAAGAATTATTAATACTCCCTCTAGTATTATTAAACATGTCAACCAATTGAATATCACTATCCCGTTTATTACCTATACGAATGATAACTATTTTTTTTGAGGGAATCGTAATGATTAACTGTCCTCTAAAACCTATACAATAATACACCCATTCTGAGCCGTATTTGTAGACCCAAAAATGCAAACCATAACGCTGATTCCTTATTCCTTCATTCGTTGTTAAATCTCCCCATTTTACAACCTCATCCATATACACCTCGCTTACTATTCGCTTTCCCATAAAGTCCCCCTTATTTACCAACAAAGAACCTATACGAGCAAAGTCCCGAGCTGTAGCATAATAACAACAAAATGATTTTTCGTTGCCATTTTCCTTATCCAAACTCCAATAGGCAGGATTTTCGGCCCCTAAGGGGTTCCAAAGTTTTGATGTTGCATAATTTGATAAAGAAGTCCCCGTAGCCTTTTCTAGCACATGGCCAAGTACCTGTGAATTGCCACTTTGATAAATAAACGATTGACCAGGACCCTTAACAAGCCGTTGCCGCATCATTAAGTCATACAAATCATGTGTATAATATGCCTCAGCATTTTCCGATAAGGGATTGGATCCACTTTCGTTCCATTCAAAACCGGAAGACATCGATAAAAGGTGCCTTAGTGTAATTGATTTCCGTCCATACTCCTTAAAAGCCGGGAGATAATGCCAAACAGGTTCGTCAAGACTTTTAATTTTTTTCTCTTCGATTGCAATACCAATAAGTAAACTGATAATTGATTTTGACATTGAAAAGGAGTTTGAAACTTTACCTATGCTATGCTCGTCCCAATATTTCTCATAGATAATCGTATCATTCTGCAAGATGATAAAAGCCTTACTATCGAATTGTTGATGATATTCCTCCTCTGATTTAGAAAGACCGATTGCATTATTACCTGTGTTTGTAACCCAGGGAATTGGCAATGAACTTTGGCTAATTTTACGATTATGGAAATTGTGGAGATCATAAATTCCCGGAGAAGTTCTACCCTGAAAATAGGTTTGATATATACCATCATATAAGTACGTTTTTCCGGAAAGCAGAATTAATATATTTAATATAAACACAAGGTAAAATAATACAATGCCAATTATTCTTATGAAAAACCCGACTGATTTTTTCATTCTTTAAGATAGGTAGGTAAAATCAAACGCATTGGCCATATTTCGTAAAAGCTTATTCGATAAAATAGCTAAATCCACCTCTTTTCCGAGTTCCTTAGACATTGATGTAACGGACTTATCGCTTATGCCACATGGAATTATGTGATTAAAATAGGATAAATTAGAATTCACATTAAAACCCAAACCATGCATTGTTACCCAACGCGAGCTTTTAACACCCATTGCACATATTTTCCGTGCATTTGGGGTTCCGACGCCTAACCAAACTCCTGTTTGGCCTTCCATCCTTAATCCTAAAATCCCGTATTCCATTAAGGTAGTGATAACGGCTTCCTCCAAAAGGCGCATATACTTGTGAATATCTGTAAAAAACTGTTCCAAATCAAAAATTGGGTAAGCAACTAATTGTCCGGGGCCATGATAGGTAATATCCCCTCCTCTATTTATTTTATAAAAAGATGCTCCATTAGCGCGTAATCCATTTTCATCCAATAATAAATGTTCTTCTTTTCCACTTTTTCCTAAGGTGTAAACATGAGGGTGTTCGCAGAAAACCAAATGGTTTTGGGGCAGTATGTTAGTGCCTTCATTCCTATTTTTGATTTTTAGGGCAACAATATCGTTGAATATATTTTCTTGGTAATCCCATGCTTCCTTATAATCTATAAGTCCCAAGCGATGAATTTTTACCGAGTTCTTATCCATTAAAACTGCGCTAGCTCACCTTTTAAATAATCAATAATTTCAATGTCCATTATATCCGCTTTATTTAGCTCACATAGATAAAATGAGGCCCAATCAACAATATGGATAAAATAAATAGACCTTTCAATAAGATTCTCGCCTTTAGCGTCAACAATAAAAATGTTTCCTGATTTTTTCTGTACAGCATCGAGGGTAATTTGAAATCGTTTTTTATTTCGGGGATGCATATCCCCTGTATTAAAGAAAACAGGGGCAAACCGCTCGTCACCGCCTCCCCAACCAACAAGCTCATTATGATTCATTTCTGGTATTACATGATGCCAACCCAAATACTTTGAATTTTCATTAAACTGCTGTCGAGCTCTAACAATTACCCCTTCATATTTTGTTTCAGCATAATACACCCCAACTTTTTTGTATAGAAAATTTGCTAATTCCATTCCTATCGATTGAATAGAGGCAAGATCATTTGATAAGGCATCAGCCGCATTGTTAATTGAAGCGATGCATTGGGGAGAAATAAACCCTTGTTGCGATAAATAATGAAGTAACTGAACTAACGAAAAAGCCAAAGCACTTCGTGGCGGATTTCCACCGGGAACAATAATACAATCGTAATCAAATTTTGCGCAAAATGCTTTAAGGTTTCCCCCACTTGTGATACCCAAAATATGACAACCTTTAGAATGAGCTTCATCTGTCGCCATCGTCGTTTCTTCGGTATTTCCCGAATACGAGCAACTAATCACCAAAGTACTCTTATCTGCAAATGCCGGTAAGGTATATTCATTAACGCAGGTAATTGGAATTCTAATTTCACCTTGCGTCCAATTCTGAACAATTTTAGCGCCAATACCAGAACCTCCCAAGCCACATATAATAATGTTTTTTATTTCCCTTGTTGGTTTGGTAAAATGGTGTGCATTTCCAATTTGGATAGCATCTTTAATGTTTTGTGGGAATTCTTCTATTAACTTTTTCATGATTTTCAAGTAATTATTATCAAAGCGGGATATTCCCGTGTTTTTTGTGTGGTAAATTTTCTGCCTTCTTCTCAAGCATTTTAAAACTAGCGATCAACTTATTCCTGGTTTCCTCTGGTAAGATTACCTCATCAATTATCCCTCGCTCCGCTGCACGATAGGGATTAGCAAATAATTCGGCGTATTCCGCTTCTTTTTCCAACCATTTCTCTGATGGGTTCTCGGCACTAGAAATCTCTTTTTTGAAAATAATTTCGGCAGCTCCCTTTGCCCCCATTACAGCAATCTCAGCTGTTGGCCACGCAAAGTTTAAATCGGCACCTAAGGTTTTAGAATTCATGACGCAATATGCCCCCCCATATGCTTTTCGTGTAATTACCGTAATTCTAGGAACCGTTGCTTCGGCAAAAGCATAAAGTAATTTAGCGCCATGCGTAATAATTCCATTCCATTCCTGATCTGTACCCGGAAGAAAGCCCGGCACATCTTCAATAACCAATAAAGGGATATTAAATGAATCGCAAAAACGAACAAACCGAGCCGCCTTTCTAGAAGCATCGATATCCAAAACCCCTGCTAATGAAGCGGGTTGATTAGCCACAATACCCAATGACTTTCCTTCCAAGCGCCCAAATCCGACGACAATGTTTTTGGCAAAATCAATATGCACCTCTTTAAAAGAAAGATCATCAACAATACAATCTATAATTTTCCTACAGTCATATGGCATATTAACATTTTCCGGTAGTATCTCTTTTATATAATTTGTTTTAGCTGAAGTGAACTCAATAACACTAGGAACAGGTGCTGTTTCATAAGCATTTTGGGGAATATAGGAAATTAGCTCCCTCACTTTTTTCAAGCACTCAACATCATTAGAAGCAGTAAAATGATTAACCCCGGATTTTTCAGCATGCGTTTTTGCACCACCTAAATCTTCGGAGCTTACCTCTTCGTGTGTTACCGTCTTCACGACATTGGGACCCGTAACAAACATATAAGAAGTTTCCTCAACCATAAAAACAAAATCCGTTAAGGAAGGGGAATAAACAGCACCGCCAGCGCATGGCCCCATTATCACTGATATCTGAGGAATGACACCGGAAGCCCTTGTATTACGAAAGAAAATATCGGCGTATCCTGAAAGCGAAACAACACCTTCTTGAATCCTAGCACCCCCTGAATCATTTAACCCAATTATAGGTGCGCCATTTTTCATCGCCATATCCATTAATCGACAAATTTTTGCGGCATGCGTTTCTGATAAAGAGCCCCCCAAAACTGTAAAATCCTGAGAAAACACATAAATTGGTCTTCCGAAAATAGTTCCAAAACCGGTGATAACGCCATCACCCGGGATTCGTTGATTTTCCAAACCAAAGGTAGTTGCGCGATGTTCTACTAGTGCACCCAATTCGTGAAAAGAGGAGTCGTCTAGTAACAATGTTATCCTTTCCCGAGCAGTTAACTTTCCTTGGTCATGCTGCTTCTTAATCCTATTCTCGCCACCTCCCAAGGTTGAAAGCAGTCTTTTTTCTATTAATTGTTTGGTTTTTTCCATATCAAATCGGGGTCAAAAATACATGATTTTTTAGCTGTTATAACCAAAAAAGCATGAAATTAAGCTTGTTTTATTATTTTCTTGAGCGGTGCAAAAACTGACAATCCTATTCCAATCAGAAAAAGAATGACAATTAGAAGCTCTGTAAGCATGTTAAAATTAACGATTCCTAGAATAATCCCTAACATCGAAAGGCGAATCTGAGATTGCTGTAAACTACGATTTATGTTTTGCTGTTTTAGTTCGTCTGATTGCTTTAATTTTTGCTCTGTTTTCATTTTCATCCATTCGGCAAAAATTAATAGTGGAATTAATACCACGCCTTGTTGAATCCCCATGTCTTCATAGCTTAAAAACTTAATTATTCCGTTGATTGGATTAAATTCAACCGTCATTTGGTAGTTAATCAAAATAATAATTAAGACCTCAAAGAAAAAGAGTGCCATACTTTTACTTAAGAGGATAGCTTTTTCAGTAAATTGTAGCGAAATGTTTTTCAGACGAACAATCAAAAAGGCTTGTTTAGCCAATTGATCTATAATAAAATATAGCGCAATAAAATAAAACCCCCAATTCCAAAAGAAAAACCCAATAAGTGGAAAGGCAATGTCTCCTAATAGAATAACTATTTTTTCTTGACTTTTCACCGGCGTTTTTTTAATACTGCGACCCGCTCTAGTGTTAATTTAAATTCAGGATTATATTTTAGGACCTTTGCATAGGAAAGCAAGGCTTTTGATATATCTTTTTTGTCCTCGTAGATTAGGCCGATATTATGGTTAGACTCAATGTGACGAGGCTCAATATCAAGTGCCGCATTATAAAAATATAGTGCGCTATCCAAATCGATATCCGTAAATTGCTTGATATAACCCAATTGAAAATAAGCCTCATAATAAGTACTATCAATTCGGATCATTTTTCTGTAAATCATTTTAGCATCATTTTCCTGGCCAAAAATCTCTTTTGCATAGGCCAATGCATACAAGCAATCTGGGTTGTTGGGTTGCAGTTGACTAGCTGTCGTATAGTATTGAATACAAATAGGATCCTTCTCGTATTGATAAAGAGCACCGAGCATAAGATACCCGCCATAAAAATTCGGATCTTGTTGAACGGCTGTTTCATAAGAGGATATAGCCAATTTAGTATTGCCTAACATACGATAGTTACTCCCTTTTAACACATAAGCATTTCTATATCTTGGATTTATCTTGAGAGCACGGTTAATGTATTTAAAAGAATTATCAAAATCCTGACGAAGTGTATAGGTCATAGCCATACCAACAAGTGCTCTTATATTTTTGGGCTCTTTTTTTATAAGTTTTTGATAATGAAATTGCGCTTTGGTTATATCTGCATTTTGTATCGCTGGATTATTACAAATAGCATCGGCGTATAACATGCGCGTATCTAGGCGAGAGCTGTCAAGCCGAAATGCTTTGGCAGCATCAGCGATAGCAATGTCGTACTTAAAATTAGTTAAAGCAAGCTCTCCATGTTTAACTAATAAATTAACGCTATCAGGATACTTTAGTAATAAACTGTCTAAAGATAGGGTAGAATTTAGCGGTTCAGCTCCTTTATTTTGGCAAGAAATGGCAAAAACGAAAAGAATAAGAATAAATCCAAAAAGCAATTTCATACAAACAAAGATAACTATTTTGTGTTATTGAAGTAATTCATAACTTTGTAAAAACATTTATAGTCATGTCAAAGAAGTTTTTCCCCTTACTTTTCGCGTTTTTGTTTTTAAGCCAAAATATTTTCGGTCAAGGATGTTCGCAATGCAAATTGATGGCAGAACAGGGATCAACCATGGAAGAAACAGCCTTCGGAACTAATATTAATTTTGGAATATTATATCTAATGATCATTCCATACATTCTGATTTTATTCCTTTTTAGAAAGCAACTCATTGGATTCTTTAAAAGCTTAAGGAAGCCAACTCATTAAGGCCAAAATACTGTAATCTTACCGCTGGATCTTCCGCTTTCTAGGTAATCATGTGCCTCAGCAATATGAACAGCTTTATAAATGCCCCCCACCTGAGGTATCAATTGACCGCTTTCATAAAGTGCCATTACTGCTTTCATACATTCCTCTATCACCAGAGGTTTATTATCAGCAATTTTCAACATATTTATCCCTAAAATACTTTTTGAACGCATCATTAATGCTATGGGTAGAATGAATCCCATCTTTTGTAGAAAATTAAGTGTAGAGAAAATTCCCCATCGCCCCTTGAGAAGTTCAGCGCCACCAAACAGAAAAAGTCTGGATCCAGACCCGAGTAAACGCATATCTTTTTTTATAGTAGATCCTCCCACAGCATTAAAACTAATGTCGAGTCTTTTCCCCTTTAAAAGTAATTCAATTTCCTTTTCGTAATCTTTCTCGACATAATTAATAGTATAGTCCGCACCTAAATTTTTCGCTAAATTTTCTTTTTCTGTACTGCTTACCTTTGCAATAACCGTAGCGCCAGCTAGCTTAGCTAGCTGAATTAATATTGATCCAACTCCGCCTGCAGCGGCATGAATGAGGACGATGTCGTTTTTACGAATAGTAGAGATATAATCCGACATATAATACGCCGTTACGGCTTGCGTGCTTAAAGCCATGGCAATCTCTGCTTTCGCATTTGGCAAGGGAATAATTGCATTGAGTTTAGTAATCACTAATTTAGCATAGGCACCAAAACGAGTAAAAGCCAATACACGTTGCCCAATAAGGTGCTGATCTTCCTTATTACCGACTTCAATTATTTTACCCACCAATTCATAACCAATTACACAAGGTAGCGGTGGAGCTTCTTTATATCGTCCTCGTCTAGCCATAACATCTGCGTAATTTAACCCAAAAGCTTCTGATTTAATGAGTAGCTCATCTTGCTTTAATTCCGGCAGAGAAATTTCCTTAAATAAAAAAGCACTTGATGCCAATCCAATTTTGGAAAGCACGATAGCATCTGTTTTCATTTTTTTATTTTTGTATTATTAATTAGTACGAATCGCAAGCTTATAAAAAGTTTGTTTGTCTCAAACGAATTGCTTGATGTTTTTAGCAAGAATTGATATCCTGTTTGTGCATGCAATTGCCAAAACTTGTAGCCTATAATTGGCGTGAACCCAAGTTGTGTATGGGTAAAATCAGATCGTAAAAGAATAGAGGAACCAAAGGTCATTCCCACATTACTTGATTTGTACCAATATCCTATGTCATAGCCCAAGACATTATTTGTAAAGTCATAATTGAAGCCAAGGTTGAGGGCGTGTGTTTTTGGTTTTTTCAACTGATAATCTTTCCACTGCCTTTCCCCGCCTAATTCAGCTACAATAAACCTCCCTTTTTGAATCCCAAAATAAGGACCGTTTTTAACAATATCAATATTCTTTCTCTCAAGCCACCCTTTTTTTTGGCCCTGTATACTTATTACCATAAAGAATACTAGAGCAAGTAAATTAAATTTCAACATCTATTTAAATGATTTAGTTATTGTATTAAAAAAGTAATTTTCGAAATTAAGCAATAGATCTGACATAAATCCTTCTTATTTTTATTCCGATATTTGCCCCGAACCAACTAAAAGAAATCGTAGTTTGAACCTTCCCTCTCCATACAATGACACCTATTTTATGCGCAAAGCGTTAATTGAGGCTGAACAGGCATATTCAATTCAAGAGGTCCCCGTTGGTGCAATTATCGTCTGTAACAACCAAATTATAGGTAAGGGTCATAATTTAACGGAAACACTAAATGACGTTACAGCACACGCCGAAATGCAAGCGATAACTGCGGCAGCATCTTATCTTGGCGCGAAATACTTGAAGGGATGCACCCTATATGTTACCCTTGAACCCTGTGCAATGTGCGCTGGCGCTTTGTATTGGTCGCAAATTGAAAAAATTGTATTTGGAGCAAGAGACGAGAAAAGAGGTGCGTGTAAGCAACATCCCTCTTTATTTCACCCATCCACCTTAGTCAGAAATGGGGTCTTGGAAGCAGAGTGTTCAGAAATTATAAAACGTTTTTTTATTGATAAGCGATAAGGATAAAATCCTTTTCTAAATTCATCTCGTTTCTTTATATTTGCACAAATTAAGCGATGTCAGATAAGCCAATTTCAATAACCAATGCACCTAAACCCGTTGGGTTATATCCTCATGCAAGACGTGTTGGAAACCTTTTGTTTTTATCGGGGGTTGGACCTCGAGTTGCCGGCTCAGATGCGTCAGACTCGGTAGTTCCTGGCTTAACTTTAGATAAAAATGGAAATTTTATTGACTTTGACTTTGAAGCACAGTGTCGCAGTGTATTCGAAAATGTACGCATCATACTTGAGTCTTCGGGTTCAAGCTGGGCAGATTTAATCGATGTAACTGTCTTTTTAGTTGACATGAAGCGTGATTTTCAAATATACAACCGCCTTTATGCGGAATACTTTAAAGATAATTTGCCGTGTCGAACTACCGTGGAAGTTAATTGTTTACCAACACCTATCGCCATTGAATTAAAATGCATAGCCTCAATTAAAGAAATATGATTGGATTTATTTTACGATGCCTAATCGCAATAGGCGCTATTAGCTTTAATACCTACCTTTTTGTTAACGGATCTTGGGGCTGGGGAATTTCGTTTATCTTTATAACTGCCATCATAATTTTGTCGTTTTTTAGAAATGAGAATATGATTTTGGCGCTCAACCAAATGCGTGTTGGCAACCAAGACAAAGCAAAGAAATACATCAATCGTATTAGTGCCCCACAATTTTTACCGCGAAAACAACATGCATATGTGCTTTATCTGCAAGCCGTTATGAATGCCCAAGAGCTTGGATTTGCTAACAGTGAGGTCTTACTTCGAAAAGCGTTGTTTCTTGGTTTAAGGACCGCTGAAGACAATGCGGTAGCAAGAATGCATCTATCAAGTATTTGTGCTCAGACAGGTAGGAAATCAGAAGCAGTTTCATTATTGGCAGAGGCTAAAAAACTTGATAAATCTGGCATGATGAAAGACCAAATAAAAACTATGCAGCAACAATTACAAATGGCTCCCTCAAAAAATCAAATGCGCATGGCCCAAATGATGGGTGGACGAAAAAAAATGCCCAAAATGCGTTAAGCAAAAGCAATGGCCAAAAACAAACAGATTTCATCACCTTCCTGGGTAGATTATGAATTAATGGATGCAGGTGGGGGTAAAAAACTAGAACGTTGGGGTAAAATAATCACAATACGCCCAGAGGTAAATGCCTATTTCCGAAGTGGCCTTCCCTTTGAAGAATGGAATAAAATCGCTCACCTAGAATTTATTGTAAAAAAAGGGCAACAGGGAATTTGGAAAGCACTCAAAACAGAGGCGGTAGGCACCTGGAATATCAATTATGAAAAGCTAGCATTTGAATTAAAGCAAACTTCCTATAAGCATCTTGGTTTGTTTCCAGAACAGAAAACCAATTGGGATTTTATTAAAAAACACTTGATAAGGGATCGAAAATTCTTGAATCTATTTGCTTATAGTGGCGCAGCATCGTGTATTGCGAGGTATCAGGGCGCTGACACTTACCATGTTGATGCATCAAAAACTGCCCTTAATACCGCTAAGCGGAATATGGATTTAAATAAACTGTTAAATATTCGCTGGGTTTTTGAAGATGCGGCTAAATTTTTAAGCAAAGAAGTACAGCGAGGAAATCAATTTCAAGGAATCCAAATGGATCCACCTGCATGGGGAAATGGTGCGAAAGGAGAAAAGTGGAAATTAGAAGACCAAATCGATACATTGATGAGTAATGGTGCCAAAGCACTAAGCCCAGACGGCTTTCTAATAATGAACACGTATTCGCCAACCGTTAATTTAGGGTTGATCGATGATTTGAGTGATCTTTATTTTCCAGATAGAAAAAAAGAAGTTGCCGAACTAGTAATGACTACTACAACTGGCAAACTCTTATCTTTTGGGAACTTATTGCGCGTATTGCCAAGTACTATTTCCGAAGAAACGTATTAGCATTGGATGTCCAAACAGATGGGCCACCTGCCATATAGCCAGACTGCCCTAAACGTGAATAGTCATAGGTTTGAGATTCGTTTATCGAGGATGATACAAACCAAACTGTCGGATAACCCCTTACCTCATATTGCCGAGCTAGTAAATTATTTTGATTTTGAAGCGCAGAAGACTGTTTGCTTTTGTCTTTTGGAAAATCAATATCAACTAAAACGACATTATCTACTGCCCATTTTTTAAAATCCGCTGTTAAAAAGACTTCCTTTTGAAGTCTTACACACCAACCGCACCAATCGCTTCCGGTAAAAAATAACATAAGGGGTTTCTTTGTTTCCGAAGAAACTTTAGACGCCTCATTTAAATCAGTATACCAGGTTAATTGTTCTTTTTGAGCAGATAGATTAGCAGAGAAGAGAACAAAGAATAATAAAAATAATGTGTTTTTCATATAGACAATTTTAGTAAAGTTAATAATGCGAAATGGATTTTGCAAATACCGTGCAAATTATTCTTTTAAGACTAATTAATATTGAGTTTTTAATGTGCTAATTATAAATGACTTATATTCGTAATAAATATACTACTATGAAACTAAGCATTACCTTCCTTCTTTTCTTGTTCTTCTCGATGTCACTAATCGCACAAACACCAACTCAAACGATCCGTGGCAAAGTGGTTGATAATGAATCACAATCACCATTAGTCGGGGTTAAAGTTGAAGTAAAAATAGCAACTGGAGAACAATTCCGTGCTTTAAGCGACGTAGATGGTAATTTCGAATTATTAAAGGTTCCAATTGGTAAACATCAAGTAACTGCCACATTTTCTATGTATGAGGCAAAAACAGTTACCGCTGAACTATCATCAGGAAAAGAATTAATCTTAACCATTGCGATGTCGGAGATGATTGCAAAACAAGGAGAAGTCTCAATTGTTGGCAGACGAAAAGGACAAGTATTAAACGAGATGGCCATGTTATCTGCCCAACAATTTAGTGTCGAAGAAACAAATCGTTATCCCGGTTCTAGAATGGATCCAGCCCGAATGGCCTCTAATTTTGCAGGGGTGCAGGGTTCAGATGACTCTCGAAACGATATAGTAATCCGAGGAAATTCCCCATTAGGAGTCGTTTGGAAAATGGAAGGTATTGATTTACCCAATCCATCTCACTTTGCAATTTCAGGAAGTACAGGCGGGCCAGTTTCCATTATTAATAATAAATTCTTAGGGAATTCAGACTTTTTTATGAGTGCCTTCCCAGCAGAGTATGGGAATAGCACTTCCGGTGTCTTTGATTTGAAAGTGAGAAATGGAAATGATAAGCGCCATGAATTCACCGGACAATTTGGTTTTTTAGGAACCGAAATGATGGCGGAAGGACCTATGAACAATAAGGGAACGGCGAGTTATCTTATTATGGGCAGGTATTCTACGCTAAGTATTTTTCAAAAAATCGGAATACAAATTGGCACCGATGCTGTGCCCATATATGGAGATGCCTCTTTCAAATTTAATTGGAAACTAAAAAATGGTGGGGACCTTGCTTTATTTGGTTTAGGAGGCGCTAGTAATATTGCAATTGAAATCTCGAAACAAAAAGAATATACTAAAGAATTTTATGGAGAAGGTGATCGGGATCAATATTTTGGGACAGCCATGGGAATTGTTGGCCTTAATTTCAAGAAATCCTTAAGTGAAAAAACATATATTACATCAACTATTGCGGTATCATATGAAAACCAGCACGCGGAACATAATTACCTAAAACGTAGTTTAGATACGCTTTCAACAGGAGCAATTGAAATTAAAGTAGACACCTCCTATGCCCTAATGGCCTACACTTTTAATTTCAATAAATATTCTGGCTTCCTAAGTATTAACCATAAAATAACAAAGCAGCATCTAATAAAGGCAGGTATCAACGTTGATCTGATTACGATGCAACAATTGGATTCAGGACTAGTAGATATTGGCGTTCCCAACGTTTTTAAAAACCGATGGGATTTTAATGGCGCTTGTGTATTAATTCAACCTTTTATACAATGGAAATGGCGTATTAGTGACAAAATGGACTTTACGGCTGGTGTTCACTCACAATACTTTAGTTTAAGCAATAGTTTAAGTATTGCAGAACCGAGGTTAGGCTGGAAATACAGAATGAATGGGAATCAATCCATTTTTGCTGGCGGAGGGATGCACAGCCAAATGCAACCCTTATACACCTATACATATAACAAATACGGTACGCAAGCTAATCCAATCTATCATAATAAAAACATGGATTTTATGCGTAGTTTACATACCGGTATAGGGTATGAAAAATTCTTTAAAAAAGGAATAAGTATCCGGACCGAAGCCTATTATCAGTATCTCTATAATGTACCCGTAACGATTGCTCCTTCCTCATTTTCGATGATCAATTTAGGTAGTTCCTTTTCACGTGTTTTCGCAGATTCTCTTGAAAATACAGGGACAGGAGTTAATTATGGATTAGAAATCACCATTCAAAAATATTTTGATAAAAACTTTTTCTTTTTGTTTTCAGGGACCTTGTATAATTCAGAGTATAAGGGAAGTGACGGTGTCACACGCAATACCTCCTACAATGGAAAATATGTTGCCAATTTATTAGCTGGAAAAGAATTTAAGTTAGGAAAAAACAATGTGATCGGACTTGGAATTAAAGTAACAAGGGCGGGAGGTAAAAAATATGGGTATGTTGATGTAAACGCTACGAACCAAAATTACGATTTAACATTCCTAGATTCCGCATTCAATACACGACAATTTAAGGATTATTTCAGACTTGACTTAAAAATTAGCTGGCGCTTAAACACGGCGAAAATGACCCATGAAATTGGTTTAGACTTGGTTAATTTATTAGGGACAAGGAATATTCTTGGACTTACATACGCTCCTAGTTTAAACCCTGCAGAATCAAGTGCGGCAGGGTATCAACCAACTGCTGAAAAAACACAACTCGGATTCTTGCCTATATTTTATTATAAGATTGATTTCAGGCGAACAAAATAGCTAGTTCCAGACTGGGCAATCACAGTCTTTTTTCGATTTTAGATATACTATAACTCCTGCTGAAATAGTGGAGTTAAATGCACCAAAAAAATGAGAAACATTGTTTTTCGCTGCATTTTGGTGGGTATAAACCCCTATTTGATCTAAAAAAGCAGCAGAGAGATTGGGTTGCAAATAAAAATACTTAAAAAATTCAAAGCGCAAGCCAGCATTGGCATTCAAACCAAACCCAGACAAGCTGCTTTTACTTTCTTCAAAACCTCCGAAATTGAACGTAGAGTTGGTGTGTAAAACACCTGCTCCAATGCCGTAAATAGCATTAACCACAAAATTTCGGCGCTTCGTTCTATATAAATTTTGTATTAAATTTAATTCAATGCTCACAAAACTCATCCCTACATCAGAACCAAATTGAATACGGGCAGAATCGAGGTTAATTAATTCATCTGTATATTGGCCGGATAAATTAGAAACGGTATCCATTTCTGAACTTACATAACCATTTAGAAAAACGGATTGCCCAGGCTTGATCCCATATTTAAGTCGATCAATGCCAAGTGATAAATTAACGCCCCTGCGAATATTATAACCGACACTAATGGCATATTGATTTGAAAGCAGTTTACTAAAGTCTGGTATTGAAAAAGCGGGAGAATTCTGCCACAGACCAACCTTTTTCAAAGAGAAATTATACCCTGACCCGCTGAATTTAAGTGTGGAATGAGAATAAAAATTAGAGCCAAAGCCAAGAGAAAAATTAATGTTTCCAGCGTATGCAGAGCTATTTGCTTTGCCGTTCTGTGAGATCAAAACAAACGGAAAAAAAGCTATTGCGAAATAGACAAATAACCTAGTTAGTGAGAAATTATCTTTAACCATTCGTCTTGTGTTAAAATTTGTTCCAAACGAAAGTGAATCTTCCTATTTGGGCTGTACCATTCAACGAGTCCTAGTCCTTTTCCAAAAAAGGTAATCATAGTTGCTTCAATTGAAGCTTCTTTTTCGGTAAAAGGATTTATTAACGTTTGGCGCAAATAATCATTAAATTCTATGCAGATCACCTTTTTTTCCATCACACTTCTTAAGGCGGAAAGGTTAACTAAGTTACGTTTTACTTCACGAAGAAATACTGTAGAATCATTTATTCCTGGAAATTTAGAGGCGAACCAAGTATGATCATCTTTATCAAATGGAAATAATTTTGTTTTGTACAGAAGAGCTTTCGTTTTTTCTTGCCGAAAGTTGACAACCATATGGTCTTGTATATCCAATGAATCAATATTGTAATTTAACGCTTCAACTATCCGACCATCAGAAACGTATCGCTCAACGATAAGGTGTTTCCCTTCATCGTCCTTGATCGAATAAATACGATGGAATTCCTCTTCCAAACCATTCGCGACATCACGATAAAGATAAACTTTGGGGATAGAGTCTAATGGATAAAAGTAATCGGCTAAAGGGTGTGAACTTTTTATTTCCGTGTTAAATGAGCAGGAAGATAAAATCATTAAAATACATAAAAAAGTAAAGAAAAATTTTATCATGCCTTTGACATTTTTAAAAAAGAAACTTCTTGTTCCGTCAGATGTCTATACATGCCTCTTGGCAAGTCTTTCTTTGTTAAGCTAGCAAACTGAACGCGATCTAATTTAACAACCTCGTAACCTATTGCTTCAAATAAGCGCCTTACAATTCTGTTTTTCCCTGAATGTATTTCTACGCCAACTTCTTTAGAAGAGGCATCCGTAACGAAAGAAACTTGGTCAACTTTAGATCGACCATCTTCTAAATCAACTCCCTTCAGAAGCTTTTCAAAATCAGCTTTATTAACGGATTTGTTGAGTTCAACATGGTATATTTTTTTAGATTGATACCTTGGGTGAGTAAGCTTTTTAGCCATGTCGCCATCATTGGTAAACAACAATAATCCTGTGGTTTCCCGATCGAGTCGGCCAATTGGATAAATTCGTTCTCTACATGCTTTACTAACCAAAGTCATCACTGTCTTGCGTCCTCGAGGGTCATCCATTGTAGTAATGAATCCCTTAGGTTTATTTAATAAAACGTAGCGTTTTTTCTCTGCATTAATGGTTTCTCCATCGTATTGCACTGCATCAGTAGGTTTTATTTTGTACCCCAATTCTGTAATGGTTATCCCATTTATACTTACTACACCAGTTGCAATAAGGACATCAGCTTCTCTCCTTGAACAAATACCAGCATTCGCTAAAAATTTATTCAGTCTAATAGCATCCTCATTAAAAGATGGCAAAGGATCTCCTTTTTTGACTTTTATTTTATAATCTATGTATTTTCTTTTGTCCCTAGCCGTAACTTCTTTTGTTTCTGATTTATTTTCAGAGGTAGGTTTTGCCGTTGTTTTACGAGTTGGCTTCTCCGTTCTTTTTACCCCTCTTTTCGAGGTTTTAGGTGTGTTCATCGCGAGCAGATTTTTACAAAGGTACAGCTTATTGTGCGTTAAGCAATAGGGCTAAAGGCATCTTCAATGTGATGGATTTTTGTGTGGTATTGATTGTGGACAATAGAAACCACATCGAAACGGACATGAGATGCTATATTATTCGTTTGCAAGTAATGGTCTGCTACTTTAATTATTTGGCGCTGTTTACTTCTTGTTACAGCTTTCCAAGGCTCCCCAATTTCTGCTGTTTGTCGCGTTTTGACTTCTGCAATAATAAAATAAGCGTCCTTGCTTAACACAATGTCTATTTCATTTTTGTTAAAGCGAAAATTACGCGCTACAATTTTATACCCTTTTGACGCCAATAAATTACAGGCCGTTTCTTCACCCCATTGTCCTAACTCTTCATTTGTCATAACCTCTTTTATTGAAGTTACAACTTATTCATTAATTAAACAAATGAAGAAACCCGTGACCCTCCAACTCTTGTCCATTGATTCCAATAGCGATGTATTTATAAAAATAGACCCCTTCGTTAGCCGTGTTTTGTCCCACCTTTCCGTCCCAACTAGGATTATCATTAACTAGGTCCGTGCTTAATTTGTCAAATACCACTAATCCCCAACGATTTACTATTACCAAGTTTAGGGAGGCCAAGTTTTTACTAGTTAAAAAGAACTCATCGTTATCATCGTCATTATTTGGCGTAAATACATTTGGAGCCTCTACCTCCGGATTCGGTGGAATAGGATAAATACATGAGCCATCGTTTTGAGAAGCGTTGCTGTTAAAATTTAATGCTGTAGGGTCGTTGCAACCACAGATTTCCACTGTAATGGTAGAATAAGCTGTATCAGAGCATAATGCTCCTTGAGTAACAATTAACTGAATGGTAAATACACCAGCTGAAGCCGGATTATATGAAGTGTTCAGAGGATTTAGGTCCACTACATTATTCGTTTGTCCATTTCCAAAATTCCAGTTGTAAGCTGTTCCGTTTTGACTATTATTTATAACTGCGACATCTAAAGGAGCGCAGCCAGTCGTAGGAATCGCTTGAAAAGAGGCTATTGGTGGGTTTAATATATCTATGAAAGCACTATCACTAACCTCACAAACATCATCAGTTACTGTTATGAAGTACCAACCAGACGGTAAGTTTTGCCAAACCGAAGCATCAATGAAACCATTTGGCCCTGGGCCAGTCCACGTATACGAAGGTATTCCGTTTGTTCCACTTGCCACTGCTGAAACTGCTCCTGTTGGCTGACAACTAGACGGAAAAATGTAAATAGTGTCAATTGCTATCGTTTGATTCATGGTTATCGTGGCAGTATCTGTCTGCGAAAAATTACAATTATCGACAGCAGTAATTAAGAATAAGGTTGTCCCGTTTTGCGAGACATTTATATAAAGAGAATCATTTGTACTTAATTGAGTTCCCGAAATTGTTGTCCATGTATAGGTATAGGGGGCGTATCCACCTGATGCCGAAGCAGTAATTAAATAGTTGTCCACTGCACACAAAAGGACAGGGTCTGACTCTGTGATGTTAATAATTGGCCCATCGCCAATATAAATTGTTCCTTGAGAGAAAATAGTATCCCCGCAAGGATTAACAAGAGCAACAGAAATCGTTACGGACTCAAATCCTTCAAGAAGACCATCTTGGATTGGTGTTAAATTGATAATAACCGTATCTACACCTGGTAAAAATATAATCGGATTAAGTAAGCTATTGTAATCAACACCTTGGGTCGCTGTTCCTGTTATTGTATAATTAATGATTAAGGTGTCATTTACTTCTGTATCAGGTCGTGTAAAAATAAAATCCGCATAGGTACAACCTTCCACAATGGTTGTGTCTCCAGAAACGGTAGCTACGGAAACGTTTACTGCATCCGAATTAAAGCTGCCGGCCTCGAGAAAAACACCAGAATCATAGGATTGGTCCCCCACATTTGAAATAGCCAATTTAATATGATAAACCTCATTGCATTGTACATCTGCAGAAGCTGTTAATAAAACGGTTGTCCCATCATATTGGATGGCATCGCCATAAGTTGGTGTTGAAGCCGCTTCATTAAAAACATAATAAGAGGTATTAGATTGGTCACCTACATTATTTATGGTAACAGGAATTCCTCCAGGAATAACCGCAATATTGGCGCCTCCATTAGGATAACCGCCTAAAATGTGTGGGCCAGAAATTCCAGGTCCCCATAAAAACAAACCGAATGCATCGTTAAAACTAGATGGTGAAAATTCTGGGTATTCATCAGAACCAAACATATAATTGAAAAACAAAGTGTCCCCTGAAGGGATGAAATCAAATTCTAGCACAATTCCATTTTCAACTGATCCATTTGCAATATCATTTAAATGAGGGTCTCCTGAAACTGACGCTGTTGGAGGTGTATTATTCGTGGAAAATGTTGAGTTATTAGGTCCAATGGCACCACTAGCGTTTCCCGTCGTTAATACTAGGCCGCTTGAAATTGGAAAAGTTGGATTTGAATTGGTGAAATAACCCATGCTCCCAATAGGCGTGTTGGCAGCTCCTAAATTACCATTTATCATAATGTTAAAAGCTGTAACACCGGAACCCAATAAAACACCATTAATTAATTGTTGTGGTGTTTGTGTATTTGTAACAACTATTGACTGAGTTAAGCCTTGAGAAAAAATGAATAGAAAAGTGAAAATTGTAAAAATTGATTTCATTAGCAATGATTTTTTATATTACAAAATTGTTAAGACTAGAGTTTATTTATTTTAGTTGCATTTCGTCCACTTACATGCTATAAGTATTCAAAAATATAGTATTTTCGGGACATTATTGACCTTTATCTTTACGATCATGTTACAAAGCCAAAAGTTTATTGAAAAAAACCGAGAAAAATTCCTCGATGAATTAATCCTATTGCTTAAGATCCCTTCTGTGTCTGCTGACCCTAAATTTACAGATGAGGTAAACAATTGTGCAGAAATGATCGCGTTAGGCTTGAAGAATATAGGCATGGAAAAGGTGGAAGTTTGTCCGACAGCAGGGTTTCCAATTGTTTATGGAGAAAAAATAATAAACCCCTCATTGCCAACCGTATTGGTTTATGGTCATTATGATGTGCAACCTGCCGATCCAATAGAATTATGGATTTCCCCTCCCTTTGAACCTCAAATTAAACAAACTGAAATACATCCTCAAGGAGCCATATTTGCCCGTGGAGCATGCGACGATAAGGGACAAATGTTTATGCACTTAAAAGCAGTTGAAGCCATGTTGCAAGCATCCGAATTACCTTGTAATGTCAAATTCATGATCGAAGGAGAAGAAGAAATTGGCAGCGAAAACCTAGGAGTTTTTATTAAAAATAACAAAGAGAAACTGAAGGCAGATATAATAATTGTGTCGGATACAGGAATGCTGGCCAACGATGTTCCATCAATTACAACCGGGTTGAGAGGACTAAGTTATGTGGAAGTTGAAGTGGTTGGGCCCAACCGCGATTTGCACTCCGGATTATATGGTGGTTGCGTGGCCAATCCAATCAATATACTTTCAGAGATGATTGCGTCATTGCACGACAAAGAAGGAAAAATTACCATCCCAGGATTTTACGATTCCGTGATAAATCTTACGGATGAAGAAAGAGCAGAAATGGCTAAGGCTCCATTCTCGCATAAGGATTATTGCACAGCACTTGATATTGAAGATACATTTGGGGAAAAGGGCTACTCAACGATGGAAAGGGGTTCTATCCGCCCAACCTTAGATGTAAATGGTATATGGGGTGGGTATATAGGTGAAGGAGCGAAAACGGTTATTGCGTCGAAGGCAAATGCTAAAATATCCATGCGTTTAGTTCCTAATCAAGCGCCAGAAACAATTACGGATTTATTTACAAAGCATTTTCAATCCATTGCCCCTAAAGGCGTTAAGGTGACCGTAAAACCTCATCATGGGGGAGAATCAGCGGTAACACCAATTGATTCAATCGGATACAAAGCGGCTAGCTTAGCGTATGAAAAGACCTTTAATAAAAAGCCTATCCCAGTTAGAAGTGGTGGAAGCATTCCAATTGTTGCTATGTTCGAAAAGGAACTTGGCTTAAAAACGGTACTAATGGGCTTCGGTTTAGATAGCGATGCCATACATTCACCAAATGAACATTTTGGTCTGTTTAATTTTTACAAAGGTATTGAGACCATTCCCTATTTTTATTACTATTTTAATCAATTGATCAATAAATGAAAAAGGGATTGCTTTTCCTTGCTTGGCTAATAATTCTAAGTGCCTGTTCTATATATAAAGAACCTGAATTTAAAGAGCTTAGTGGATATAAATTAACTAAAATAGATGGGAATGAAATTCACTTTAATGTTGAAGGAATTATTTCAAACCCAAATTGGTATGCGCTGAAAATGAAAAAATCAAGCTTGGATATTTTCATTGAGAATAAAAAGTTTGGCGTGCTTCAACTTGAAGACAAGCTGAAAATTAAATCAAAACGAGACAATAATTTATCCGTTCCCATCACCTTAATTTTAGAGCCTGGATCAATGGTGAAAATGATGGGGTGGGCTGTTCGCGATTCTATTTCGATAGAAATAAAAGGCCCCTTAAAAGCAGGCGTGTTTTTTATTTATCACAAATTTCCTGTGCAGTTCACTCAAAGCATATCAAGTAAAAACATTATTAAAAACCTATTTAAAAGTCCATAACTATGTTGTCTGCTGATTCACCAAAAAAACTGTTTTTATTAGACGCCTATGCTTTAATCTATCGGGCCTATTTTGCCTTTGCGAAAAATCCACGGGTCAACTCAAAAGGGGAAAATACTTCGGCGGCTTTCGGTTTTACCAATGTCTTGATTGATATCATCAAAACTGAAAAGCCGACCCATATTGCCGTTGTTTTTGACCCTCCTGGAGGCTCAACCCATCGCCAAGAACAATTTGAAGCATATAAAGCACACCGAGAGGAAATGCCAGAAGACATTCGGTCCATGATTAAGCCAATAAAACGAATCGTTGAAGCATTTAATATTCCACTTTTGGAAATTGCTGGTTACGAAGCAGATGATCTTATTGGCGCATTAGCTAAAATAGCTGAAACAAAAGGTTTTGTTACCTACATGATGACGCCTGATAAAGATTATGCCCAGTTAGTAAGTGATAAGACGTTTATTTACAAACCCGGTAGAGGAGGAAATCCACCCGAAATATTAGGTGTAAAAGAGGTTTGTGAGAAATTTGAGGTGGAAAGACCCGAACAAGTAATCGATATTTTAGGCTTGTGGGGAGATGCTGCAGATAACATTCCTGGCATTCCTGGTATAGGTGAAAAAACCTCAAAAATCCTTATCGCTAAATATGGGTCGATTGAAAACCTGATTGCCAATGCACATGAATTAAAAGGAAAACAACAGGAAAACGTTATTGAATTTGCAGAGCAGGGACTAGTCTCAAAAATGCTGGCAACAATTATCACCGACATCGATGTTGAATTCGATGAAGATAAACTTATCATGTGTGACGTTGATTCGGAAAAAGTAAAAAACATTTTTACCGAATTAGAATTTAGAAATTTGGCTAAACGAATACTAGGGGAGGACTTAGTAATACAAACGGATTTTGCGCATCCTCAAAATGGAACAAATAATCAGCTTGATTTATTTGGCGTGCAAAGCATGATTGAACCACAAGAACCTGTTGAGACCGCTACATATAAAACCATAGTTAGTGAAAAACCAAGCTATCATCTTATCAGTACACAAGAAGAACGCGATGAGTTATTAGGGATTTTGCTTCAGCAAAAACAAGTTTGCTTTGATACCGAAACAACGGGCATTGATGCATTGCATGCCGACCTAGTTGGGATGTCTTTTTCATACAAAGCAAGAGAAGCTTTTTATGTTCCTGTTCCTAAAGACTTTGAAGAGGCGAAAAAAATAGTCGGCTTTTTTGCACCCTGCTTTGAAAACACCTTGATTGAAAAAATTGGGCATAACATTAAATACGATTTGAAAATTTTAAATCGATATGATGGAAAGGTACTTGGACCAACCTTCGATACCATGATAGCCCATTATTTAATTAATCCGGAAGCTAGGCAAAGCATGGATTTCTTAGCTACCTACTACCTAAACTACCAGCCTATTTCCATAGAAACGCTGCTTGGAAAAAAAGGCAAGGGGCAAGGAAATATGGCAGATTTAAAGCCTGAAGAAATTACTGATTATGCCTGCGAAGATGCCGATATTACTTTTCAGCTAAAACAACTACTAGCGCCCGAAATCCAAAAACCTCATTTAGCTGATTTGTTCTATAAAATGGAAATGCCCTTAGTTGAAGTGCTAAAAGACATGGAATTTGAAGGGATTACAATCGATGTGCCAGCGCTAAATAGTTATTCTAAAGAATTAGACCTTATTTTAATTGAACTTGAAAAAGAAATTAAAAATGATGCTGGTTTAGACTTTAATATCGATTCTCCAAAACAATTAGGCGAGGTGCTTTTTGAACACTTAAAAATTTCCTCAAAAGCAAAGAAGACTAAAACTGGGCAGTATGCTACGGGCGAAGATGTTTTACAAAAGCACGAAAAAGACCACCCAATTATACCCAAAATATTGGAATACCGTCAGCTTCGAAAATTAAAATCCACCTATGTTGACCCATTACCTATGCTTTGTGATCCTATTGATGGGAGGATTCACACCAATTTCATGCAGACTGTAACCGCAACAGGGAGGCTTAGTTCAAACAATCCAAACCTTCAAAACATTCCTGTTCGATCCGCTAAAGGGCGTGAAATAAGGCGGACATTTGTTGCAAGGGATGCTGAATTTAAACTTATGGCGGTAGATTATTCACAGATTGAATTAAGAATTATTGCCGCTCTAAGTGAAGACGAAACAATGATTTCAGCCTTTAAAGCTGGACTTGACATTCATAGTGCGACAGCAGCAACCGTTTTTAAAACCGCCTTAACAGAGGTGACAAGAGATCAGCGTAGCGCCGCCAAGGCTGTTAATTTTGGAATTATTTATGGACAATCCGCATTTGGACTAGCACAAAACCTCTCTATTTCTAGAACAGAAGCGAAAACAATTATCGATAGTTATTTTGAGCAATTTAAAACGATTAAAACCTACATGGAGAAAGTGGTTTCAGATGCTCGGGAACTCGGCTATGTTGAAACTATTATGAAGCGCAGAAGGTATTTGCCAGATATTAATTCTTCGAATGCTATTGTCCGCGGATTTGCGGAAAGAAATGCGGTCAATGCGCCCATACAAGGATCCGCTGCTGATATAATTAAACTAGCAATGATTGCTGTTCACAAGGCCATGAAATTAGAAAATGTGAAGTCTAAAATGATTCTTCAAGTACACGATGAATTAGTTTTTGATGTACATGTGTCCGAAGAAATAATGATGCAATTATTGGTAAAATCAGCGATGGAAAATGCGATTGACCTAATCGTTCCTATGGAAGTAGAATTAAAACTTGCGCAAAATTGGCTGGAGGCCCATTAAATTATTTCAATGAAAATACAGTTTTATTAACTTTAATTTCATTCTTGCTTTTGCTTTTAACAAACCCATTTATGATTATCGAAGTAAATTTGCTGAGACTAACCAAGTGATTCAATATACTAAAAGTTGGGTGGGGCTTCATGTTGAAGGAGGGGTTCTAACAAAAAAAAATACGTTAAGCGGTGGGTATCTTAGCATAGGGGAATAGCTTCATTTACAACCACTGGAAATTAAATAAAATGATAAAAAATACATTGAATTGGTTAATTTTGACAAATGAATAAGAAGAAGGGAATTGCCATTCTAGGCTCCACAGGTTCTATTGGGACACAGACATTAGAAGTAATTGAAGCGTATCCAGACTATTTTGATTTACAAGTAATCACGGCTAATAACAATGTTGATTTACTGATAGAACAGGCACTAAAGTTTCACCCCAACTCGGTCGTTATTTCAAATGAAAGTCATTATAAAAAGTTAAAAGAGGCCTTGTGGAATGAAGACATACATGTTTATGCTGGAGAGGACGCACTATGCCAAGTGGTTGAGTCTACAGACGTTGATATCGTTCTAACTGCCTTAGTTGGTTATGCCGGCTTACGACCAACCATATCAGCTATTAATGCAAAGAAATCTATTGCCTTAGCCAATAAAGAAACATTAGTGGTTGCAGGTGAATTAATAACGCAACTGGCAAAAGAAAATGGAGTTCCCATATTTCCTGTAGACTCGGAACATTCAGCTATCTTTCAATGCTTAGTTGGTGAGTTTCATAACCCAATTGAGAAAATTTACCTGACGGCGTCTGGGGGGCCATTTCGAGGCTATTCTATCGATCAACTTTCAAAAGTAACCTTAGAACAAGCATTGAAACATCCGAATTGGTCGATGGGAGCAAAAATAACCATCGATTCTGCTTCTTTAATGAATAAAGGATTAGAAGTGATTGAGGCCAAATGGTTATTTAATTTACAAAGTCATCAAATAGATGTAATTGTGCACCCACAATCCATCGTTCATTCGCTTGTTCAATTTGAAGACGGGAGCATGAAAGCACAAATGGGCTTACCAGACATGAAATTGCCTATCCAATTTGCCCTTACCTATCCCCAACGACTGAAAACTGATTTTCCGCGCTTTAATTTTATGGATTATCCCAATTTAACCTTTGAACAAGCGGATAGAAATGTCTTTAAAAATTTAGATTTAGCCTACCGAGTGATGGAAATGAAAGGTACAGCAGCTTGTGCATTGAACGCAGCAAATGAAGTTGCTGTCGCTGCATTTTTAGATAACAAAATTTCATTTTTAGCTATTTCCGAGTTAAATGAACACGTTGTAGGGGAAATGACAAATATACTTTCCCCAAAATACGATGATTTCGTAAGCGTGGACCTAAGCGCTCGAGAAATCACCAATCAAAAAATAGAGCGCTTATGAGCATTCAAAACCTATTCGTGTTTTTTATGAGTGTATATTTTATCGCAAGTTGCCAGTCCTATCACATACAGTTGCACGGTGATATTTATAAACCATATTGCGGTGGAGCAAGACCTACAGAAGAGCAAGAAAAAGGTGTTGTGATAGCTGCTTCGAATAGCGTTTTTATTGTTTTTGACTTATCAAATAATCAAAAAAAAGCGGTAAAAAACATTAAACTAGATAGTGATGGGAATTATTGGGGCGTATTGAAAGAGGGGCATTATGTATTACAGCAAGTAGAAAAATCGTGGTCAACAGAAACATTAAAAAATTATTATTCCGTATCAGACACCATAAATTATCGCTATGGCGGTGAGAAAAAAATTGCGATTTGGAAAGATCAACTAGATTATGATTTTGAAGTTAAGAAAGAAACATCAAAAAGTGCCTATAATTTTGTCCTCAAAGAAAGATGTTTTGTCGGCTTAAATCCATGTTTTGAATATATTGGGCCAAAACCTAGATAGCAACTACTAATTATGCGGTTTTCTCCTCCGAATAATATTTGTTGGCGATAAAATAATCTATCATCGCTTCTTTAATCAAATGTTGTTGTTCACGGTCGCTTATCGGTGGAAGCGATTTTAGTAGTTTAAAATGAGGCCAATTCTCTTTGTCACGCCCTTCAAATTGGTAATAGCCATATGGTTCTAAAAGTGTACAAATCGCAATATGTAAAAGATCTGTTTTTTCCGCTTTTGTATAATTTTTATGCCCTTGACCCAATTCATTCACCCCAATTAAAAATAAAATCGCCTGTACATCCATCCCTCCACCAAAAGTCAGCTCAAGATGAGTTTTTAAGGCATTAAAGCGTAACTCAATATCAAAATCCATGGGACAAAGGTACAAAAGATAAAGTGATCATTATGGAAACCTCTAGGAGAATCCTAATTCAAGTCTTCCATTAAAAATTAATCAAAGCCGTTAAGCTTTTCACTTACAATTCGGTCAAGGTACAGTTTTTCGACCTTGGCCCTGGCCCATGGCATGCGTCTCAAAAATTTTAAACTTGATTTTACACTAGGCTCGTGACTAAAACAATTTATGGGAATAAAATAAGCAAGCTTCTCCCAACCAAATTTTTCATGGAGTTCAGTGAGCATTTTCTCGAGCGTTATCCCATGTAAGGGATTATTCGATTGGTCTTGTGGTGTAGGCATCCTTATATATACTGACAAGATAAAAAAAATTATTCATTTAACTGAATTACCAATTTTATTGACAAAAAAAAGGGGCGAATAAATCGCCCCTTTAACTCGGTATTAAAACTCTTAATTTCTAACTATTCTGATTGTTTGGTTCTCTCCTTTCACAGTGAAGTTCAAGAAATAAATACCAGCGTTTAAGTTCGCTATATTGATGCTAGTTTCATTGCCTTTTAATGCAATTACAGTTTCACCCATAATATTTGTAATGTTGTTCAAGATTGCAGATGAATTAGATACAACAGCCAATGTTCCATTAGATGGATTTGGATAAACCGATACCGCTTGGCTTGATAAATCTTCGATGCCAGAAACACAAGCAGCGCAAGTGTTAAAACATACAACACCAAGATCAGCTATTCCAGCAACAGTATATGAACGATTCGTAAATCCTCCATTTGTTACTGTGCAAGGCTCACCACCAACAAATTGCTCTTGACCATTCCAACCATCTAAGGTGAACTTATATTCGATTGAACCATTTGGTAATGGAAGAATAACCTCCCAAATTCCATCCATGTTGGCATCCGTCATTGGATTACACGCTCCACACCAATTGTTAAATGTTCCATTTATGAAAACACCTGTGTAAGGTAGACCAACATAATTAGCCATGTCTACTTTGAAAGTAACATTGCTAGCACAAGCCGTACAACTATTATAACAAACTGTTCCTAAAACAGCATCGCCTGTAACAGTGTACGAACGATTTGTAAATCCTCCATTAGTAA
>JAPLEV010000041.1 GCA_026391005.1 Flavobacteriia bacterium
CATCGTAACATCATTCGTGAAATTTAGCGTAGCTGCTTGGTTTACATTCATATTTCCCGTATTCCAGGCTGCTACGTTTGACCAAGTTCCTGTGCCATTGAAAAATACCGTTCCAAACGTTTTTCCACCTGGGTTGATTGTATTTAAGCCGTTCCCAAGAAAATACACATTCATAGAAGTGGTCCAAGAACCTTGTAAGGAAGTCATCAACAAACTGCCATAAATATTAAGGTTATTTGCGCTACTCGTGGATGCAAAATTGGGCGTATTGGTAGTAACGGTCCAATACATGTTTACGCAATTTGCATTGGCTAAGTTTAATGTAACCGTTTGGTTTGGTGCGGAGAATGAATTATTGGTGAAGTAAACATTATCGTTCACTCCGGGAACGCCTGCCCCACCAGCACCTCCGTCCGTAGCTGACCAGCGATTAATATCTCCCCAGTTTCCTGTACCTCCCACCCAATAATAATTTATCCCGTTTATGATACTAACTGCCACATTATAAACAGGACTGCTGCATCCTGAAGCAGAATTGGTTACTACAAGAGTGGCTACATAATTTCCTGCGGTTGCGCCTGCAGGGATTGGAACACTGATACTATTTCCTGTTAATGCTGCATTATTTTGGTCAACAAATCCTGCTGAATTGGCAGCATTGTTAAAATTAAGGGTGTACACGTTTGGACTTCCAACAGGAGAAGTAAAGGTAAAAGAAGCCGTAAGAGCACCAACACTGACGGATGGATTCACATTTAATGTTATGCTAGGCGTTGTTCCAACTAAAATTGAAAAATTTTGAGCTGTTCCTGAAATATTTGTTATGGTATTCCGAACATTAATACTTCCTGTATAGGTTCCTGCTGCTATATTGGCAGGAACTTGAAGTGCAAACGGAGAGGCGACAATAGCAACCCAGTTTATATCTGCTAAACCTGCGGCATTTGCTGAGGCGTCAAAATCAATTGTATATTCATTGGGGTTATTGGTAGCATTACTGTAAGATAAATTGGCAATGGTAGTTCCTGTACAAATCGATGGGTTTGCTCCAAGCGTAATGGACGGTGGTGCTGAAGCATTTAAAGTTACCGTGATAGCAATGGAAGCACTTGAACAACCTGTTGTACTATTGGTTAATACAATTGTAGCATTGTAAGTTCCTGCTACTGCTGCACCAGGAATTGAAATTGGGATGGAAGCTCCAACAACTGCTTGATTATTCAAGTCCACAAAGCCGGCTGAATTTGCTGCATTGTCAAAATTAATACTGTATTGATTTGGTGAACCCACAAGAGCGCTAAGGCCAATAGAAGTTGATGCGGTACCGACAACAACAGATGGATTACCTCCAAAGGTTGCAGCAGGTATGGCATTTACCACAATAGAAATTGGATAAATAGTCTGACAACTTGTTGATGTATTTAATATGGTTAGATTAGCCAGATAAGTTGCAGGTGTAGCAGCGGCGGGAATAGCCAACGGAACTGGTGATCCGGCCAATGCTTGATTAACGATATCGACAAAAGATGCAGCATTTGCCGTTGCATCATAATCGATACTGTATTGATTTGGTGAATTGCTCGTAGCTGTAAAAATGAGTGAACTAGAAGTAATCCCTTGACAAACAGTAGGTGAATTGGTGATTGACATAGTCGGATTACCAACTACTGAAACGGTAATGTTGTAATTAATACTAGAGATAGATGTGTTTGAATTAGTTACCGTCAATACCCCATTATAAACAGCCGGAGAAACATTATTTGGGATATTAAAGACTAATGGTGAAGAAGTGATGTTTGCATTAACTATATCCGCAATTCCTGCAGCATTTGCTGTAGCATTAAAATCAATACTATATTGATTTGGCGAACCATTGGTACCAACATAAGTTCGATTTACAGTAGTAAACCCTTGACAAACATTGGTGTTAGTTACCCCACCTAAATCTATGCTAACAATTCCTGTACTTATACAAGAAGCAGCACTCGTCGAACCACAACCATTCGTTGCAGTCACACAAATTTGTCCATTTGCATTACTTGCGGTAATCACATTCGTTCCCTGTCCTGCAGAAAAAATAGTTCCTGCTGGCATAGTCCAAGTGTATGAAACTGCTCCGGCAATTGGTGAAACACTGAAACCGTTACCAGTCGTCGAAATCGCTCCAAGATTTCCAACTGCTTGAGTAGCTAAGAAATTCCAACCTGTATTATTACCCATATTAGTTGAACCAAAAGCATTGTAGGTTGCACCTCCTGTAGCATTAATGTCTTTAATATTTAGATTTTGTCCACTTACCGTTCCAGAAGCTTTTGTTAAAATTGCTTGTGTTCCGGCAGTTCCGCTTTGTAAAGTAACCCCACCGAAGCATATAGATCCAAAAGATATATTATTAGTAACGGTAACAGTTCTTCCTGCTTGCAAATTATACGTATTATTAGAGGTCATAATGATTGTTCCAACCGTAATATCCCCTGTGATGTTTGCGCCAGCACTAAAGGTTACTTGGTTGTAACTAGAATTACCTGCGTTTCCGGCTGCATTGTAAAAATGAGAGAAATTAACGGTTCCTGAGTTGGCAGTGAAACTCAAATTGTTGTAGGCATGGCTTGATCCTGTAGAGCAACAATTACCCATGAGAGGTGCCAGCATTTACGGTCAGTAGTTGTCCTTCGCGAATAGTCCAACTATTAGAACAATTTATCGTTGATGATCCTAAATTCAAAACCCGAACCATGGAATTATCGCAACATGGTGAAGAATTAAATGAACCCCATGTTTGCGTGGTGCCATTCGTTGACAATGTTCCTCGATCGAAATATATGTATCCAATCTGACGGTTGGCTTGTAAATTTACTGTAGCACCACCATTAATATTTAGACCACTAGAAATAGTTCCTGTACTGGTTGGCTGAAAATCTACAAGGGCTGTTGATGACGTGTTGAAGTCACCGTTTATGGTCGCTAAAGCACTAAAATTTATCGTCGCAGGTGCAGTAATATTCCAGGTACTTGTATTGACGTTATTTACAAAATTCAAGGTAGCTGCCTGACTCACGGTAATGCTACCTGTATTCCAAGCTGCTGTATTTGACCAGGTTCCAGTGCCAGCAAAAAATACTGGACCAAAGTTCTTACCACCTGAATTAATCGTCTTGGTGCCGGTACCCATGAAATAAACATTCATTGAAGTGGTCCAAGTTCCTTGCGTACTAACCATTGCCAAGTTACCGTAGAGATTTAAGTTATTCGCGCCACTTGTTGAAGCAAAATTTGGACTGTTTGTAGTTACTGACCAAGTCATGTTGTTACAATTTGCATTAGCAATATTTATTGTAACGGTCTGATTAACGGCCGAGAAAGAACTATTGGTAAAAAAACAATTGTCATTTACGCCAGGGACACCTGCCCCACCTGTTCCGCCATCTGTTAATGACCAACGACTTACATCACTCCAGTTTCCTGTGCCACCAACCCAATAATAGTCTAAACCAAAAATAGTTTGAGAAATGAATAATGAAAAAATTACAATTAAAAATCTGAAATTAGGATACATAGTAAATTATTTTGGGTAAAAGTATTTCTATTTTTTGCATAGAAGATTAATTAAAAGTGAACAATTAATTAATATTCCAAGGGAATGTACAAAACAAAATTAAAGCGAAACCCATTAATCTAAAGAAATGAATATTAGCAGTATATGCACTATTATTCAACTATAATTTAGCTTCAGAAACAATGCCTAATTATTAATGAAAAACACAATTAAGAAAAACTTAAAATGGACAGTACTACTGGTTGTCACCTTAGTTTCATTGAATCAAACTAGTCAAAACAGTTTTGACCTGCCAAGAGAGGCTACCAAACTTTTAAAGAATATGACGGAAGTGAACAAAGAGCTCAGGGAGACTTTGTCGGCGATGGTATTATCGAATTAATAATGATGTAATCACGCTATCAACTAATGAACAATACTTTGTCTATTTATCGCAAGTAGGAGAAAACGAAATAAAATACTAAAATTTTAAATCCTTAGGATTGAACCTTTTTTTGATTAGAATCTTTTTAGTTGATCTTTCGTGAAGGTATATTCAGCACTAATCATATTTTCTCCAAAATTTAAATCATACCAGGGACTTTCTGGCGATGCTGGATTTACAAGAATTTGGGTTTCTTGAGCTGGCATATAGCTTTGAGCTAACATGAACTTAACTTCTCCTTTAGCATTTGTGCATTTATCAACAACAATCACCGCGTGACCAGGACTTCCCCCTTTAATAAAGACGTCACCAATCTGAAGTTGATCTACCTCGACATGAATCAATTGTTTATTCAAAGACAAAGTACTTGCGCCATCGAAGACATTCTCTAAATAGGCCCAATAATTCTTTGCATTAGGTTGGCGTGTGCCAAGCCAAGTTTTGTAATTAGATCTTTTTCCAGTAACAAACAAAAATTCAATTTCACTGTATTTCTCCTGTGCATTAAAATAATCAGCTCTAAGCCTCATTATCGCATCAGCACATTGATGAAGATCTCTATTCCCAATTGATAAATCAACAACGGCTAGGTAGGCAGACGTGTTTGATTTAAGTGTTCCATCGTAAAGTTTTACTTGAGAGCCATGCGCTTTTAAAGGAAGATTTTGAAGAAACGATTCCCAAGTATTCGGGGCAGACTCAATTCTTTTATATCCTTCAGGGACATTAAATCTTGTTTTTACAAGCATTCCTTCTTCATTAATGAAGGAAAACACTGAAATTGAAGTAGTATCGTCAGTTGGTTTTTCTATTGGAGGCGTTTTAGGTGATGGATTTTGATTACACGCTAAGATTAATGATGATGTTAACACTAAAATGAAGATAAATATCTTTGATTTCATAATGAATGATTTTTTTAATGGTCCTAATACGCACATATCCTTAGTTGTGTATATATTTTTATAAATATACCTATTTTATATTAAAAATCCATAAATTGATAATTTGTTTTTAGAACTTGATTATTTCATCAGTTTTTAGCGACTGGTTCTATCGTTACAAATCTGAATCCAAGGGGTGCGATGTAAGCGAAATTATACCCAATTTCAACAGTTGAATTTGAATTGTTTACTAAATCTTTATTGCATGAAACTCCTAAGTTACAATTCTTGAAATAGGGATTATTTACTATCGGCTTATTATTAACGACATGATCTCCATACTGAATTTGAGCTTTAAATAATTCCGTGGCTGACTTTCCTTCAAAAAGTGCCGTAAGAATTTCTTCTGGATGACCGTAATAATTCGTTGCAAAATAGGCAGCAGCCCCAGACATAAAAAAAGGCAAGGCTGTATCCGTAATTCGATTAATCGCCTCTTTAATCCCAATATCATTTGGATCAAAAGCAGAACTACCCGCAGAACCACATGCATGGTTATAAATAATGACAGGATTATTTTCAAAATGCAAATCATTTACGATATCTCGAGCAGAAACAAAATCGTTAATAACCATTCCGCCATATTGATTATCCAAGCCACAATTTGAACAACCATGCCCAGAGTAAAGGAGAAAAGAACATTTATTAGCAAGCGGAACGATATCCTCCCAACTGGCTTTAGGATAATAGAATTTGTACACAAAGATCCCCTTACTAGTAAGCAAGTTGGCATAGCCATTGAATGACTCAACGACACCATCTTGCGCCTCCATACCGATGATCAAAACAGCTGTTTTTTGATTCAAAGCGGGCGACTTTTGTGCTGCTAATGAACCAACAAGGAACAAAGAAATTAGAAGGCTTAGAAAATTCATGCTACTTGATTTTCATATTAATAATAACTCAAGGTAGAATTTCCACCTTTTCTCAGAATGAAATATGATTGAATGGTTACATGAAACAATACATCTAATAATCCTAGGCCTAAATTAACTCGCGACAAATGTTTAAATATTTAGACAACTAAAAACGATAACAAATCCCTACTAAATTTGTATTTTGCAAGACGATTTTACTATCTTTAAAATTGAATATGTCTACAGTATACGATGCCAAATCATTAGATGAAATAAGCATTCATTTTATTTTGTGTACCGAACGGACAGGTAGTTCACTACTGTGTTTGATGTTAAATTTACATCCTGAAATTATTTCGCCTTCCGAAGAACCGTTTGCGCTGTATTTACATCCTAAATACCATAAAATAGTAGCATGGACGGAGGAGGACATTGCTTCCTATGTCAACGATTTTTTCTTGTTAGCAGAGAAAAACATGGATCTATATTTCACCCAAAGAGCTATTTTTCATGCGGAATTATTGGCAAATAAAGACCTTTTGACCTATGAGCGCATCGTAAAAATAAGCTACCTCAATTTTTATGAATCCGATCAAAAAAATAAATCAAGCGTTCGCGTGATCGTGGACAAGCAAATTAAGTATGTTTATCACCTTGAAGCGATCCAACATCTATTTCCTAGTGCTAAGTTCCTACTTTTGGTTAGAGATGTACGCGACAACATTGTTTCCAAAAGCATCCGTAAATTAAATTGGAATAAGCATCCATTTTTCTTAGCATCCATCTGGAAGGGTGCCTACTCGAGAATGCTAGTCTTACCTGAAAACAAACGCCTAATTATCAAATTTGAGGACTTGATTCGTAGCAATGAAACAGCACTTCAAAAAATTTGTACGTTTTTATCCCTTGAATATGATTCCAAGATGAAAGAAACGAACGGCGTTTTTGAAAACTACGTTAGGAGCCAAAAGGAAAAATTAGATCCAGCGTTTACTGAAAAACTGCTCGCATTTCACTCTGGCATCCGATCTCCACTCGATTCAAAAAAGATAGGACAATACAAAGCATTTTTATCTCAAAAAGAACAAAGCATTATTGAAGGACAATGCCAAAATCAGCTTAAATCCTTCAGCTATGAGGACATAGCAGAAAAAAAATCCAGTAGTATTCGTTTTTCCGCATATCAATTTTTAGCGTTTCTATACCGACCTTTCTTGCTAAAGCTCTATTTGCAGCTTCCCCTAGGATTGAAATTAAAATTAAAAAAAGGTCGAAACCGAAGAAAATCGATCCCTGTTTAATTATACTATTTTTCGGTATTTAATTCTTTTTGGACCTGCATCTCCCAATCGTTTTTTCCGATTTTCTTCGTATTCAGAATAAGAACCTTCGTACCAATAGACCTTTGAATCTCCTTCAAAAGCAAGAATATGAGTACAAATTCGATCTAAAAACCATCGATCGTGAGAAATAACCACTGCGCAACCCGCAAAATTTTGAATCCCTTCCTCTAATGCACGCAAGGTGTTAATATCGATGTCATTGGTAGGTTCATCCAACAAGAGCACATTTGCTTCTGTTTTTAAAGTCATCGCTAAATGCAAGCGATTCCGTTCACCACCGGACAAAATGCCAACTTTTTTATTTTGATCTGCCCCATTAAAATTAAATTTCGATAAATAAGCCCTTGAATTAATTTTCTGATTTCCAACCTCCACGTATTCCAAGCCATTCGAAACCACATCAAAGACTGTTTTTTCTTTGCTTACGTCTTTATGCGATTGATCAACATAGCCAATTTTAACAGTTTCACCCACTTTGAACTCCCCCGAATCAACGGATAATTCATCCATAATCATTTTAAAGATCGTTGTTTTTCCTGCACCATTTGGTCCAATAATTCCAACAATTCCAGCAGGAGGCAAACTAAAATTCAAATCATCATACAACATTTTATCGCCAAATGACTTAGCTACATTCACCGCTTCAATTACGTTATTCCCCAAACGAGGTCCATTTGGAATGGGCATTTCAAGCAATGCTTCCTTGGCTTGTACATCTTCAGAAAGCATTTTATCATAATTCTGAAGTCTCGCCTTACTCTTCGCTTGGCGTGCTTTTGGATTCATCCGAACCCAATCTAACTCACGGAGCAACATTTTTTGACGTTTAGACTCTGATTTCTCCTCTTCCTTCAAACGATTCGACTTTTGTTCTAACCACGACGTATAATTTCCTTTCCAAGGAATCCCTTCCCCCCTATCCAATTCTAAAATCCAACCTGCCACATTATCTAAAAAATAACGGTCGTGGGTAACAGCAATCACTGTCCCAGCGTATTGTTGTAAATGCTGTTCAAGCCAATCGATCGATTCGGCATCCAAGTGATTCGTCGGTTCATCCAACAACAAGATATCAGGATTCTGCAGTAACAAACGACAAAGCGCTACGCGTCTTTTTTCTCCACCGGAAAGTGTTGCAATCAATTGATCATCAGGAGGACAGCGTAATGCATCCATCGCCCTTTCCAATTTATTATCTAACTCCCACGCATCTAAGGCATCAATTTTATCTTGAACCTCTCCTTGTCTTGCGATTAATTTATCCATCTTATCAGGATCATTCAAGACCTCTTCATCCATGAATGAAGCATTAATTTCCTCGTATTCTTTTAGTACATTAACCGTTTCGCTTGCACCCTCAAGCACCACATCTTTCACTGTTTTAGTTGGATCAAGTTCTGGTTCTTGGGGTAAATAACCAACTGTATAACCAGGAGAAAAAACGACATCACCTTGAAAAGCTTGATCTAGACCAGCAATAATTTTCATCACTGTAGATTTACCAGAACCATTTAATCCAATAATTCCAATTTTAGCTCCATAAAAGAAGGAGAGATAAATGTTTTTAATTATTTGTTTTCCTTGTGGCGTTGCTTTAGAAACTCCCACCATAGAAAAAATCACTTTTTTATCATCTGACATAAACGATTCCTTAAATATTGATTTGTATTATTATTTTTTTGGATAAAATAGTTTAGGCTTTACAATCCCCCATCTTGCCATTCGGTAACTAATTGAAACCCCTATAACGCCTAGGCCATATTGAACAGAGCGTTTAAAATTTATGGAGGAAGCTTCTTCAAAATATTTTGTAGGGCAGGTAATTTCTCCGATTTCAAAACCCGCATAAAATATCTGAGCCAACATTTGATTATCAAAAATAAAGTCATCAGAATTACTTTCGATATCAATTTTATCAAAAATTTCTTTTGAGAAAGCACGGTATCCGGTATGGTATTCTGAAAGTTTTTGCCCCAATAAAATATTCTGTCCTAAGGTCAAAAAACGATTCGCAATATATTTATATAAAGGCATCCCCCCTTTCCTTGCCCCTTTACCTAGAATCCTAGATCCCATAACAACAGGATATACATCAAAGGCAATTACAGCGGAAAGCGAATGAATTAACTTTGGGGTGTACTGATAATCAGGATGCAACATTATAATAATATCCGCGTTAAGACTCAGCGCTTTTTCATAACATGATTTTTGATTACCACCATAACCCCTATTATTTTCATGACGAATCAAATGTTTTATACCCAATTTTTTTCCCAATTCAGTTGTAGCATCCTTGCTCGCATCATCAACCAAAACAACTTCATCAACGATATCAAAAGGGATTTCTTTGTAGGTTATTTCCAAGGTTTCCGCTGCATTGTAAGCAGGAAGTACCACACATATCTTTTTTCCGTTGAGCATATACAAATTTAAGTATCTTTTATTGAACAGCAAGAAGAATTTATAAATTGAAAAAAATGCAAAAAATCTATAAAAAAATGAACGTCGTACCTTGAAAGAAATAATTACATTTGTGCTTATACGAAAAGATTACAATTGGAACTTCAACTTAAAGTTAAAAGCATTTTCGCAGCTTATTTAGCACAAAACGGGCATAGAAAAACACCCGAGCGCTATGCAATTTTATCTGAAATTTACAATTACAATGGACATTTTGATATTGAAACATTGTACATCAATATGAAAAACAATAATTACCGCGTTTCAAGAGCAACTTTATATAATACAATAGATTTATTACTTGCATGTAATTTAGTAACGAAGCACCAATTTGGAAAAAACTTAGCACAGTTTGAAAAATCACATGGTTCTAAACAGCATGACCATTTAATTTTCACAGACACTAATGAGGTAAAAGAATTTTGTGACCCAAGAATACAACAAATAAAAACTACTATAGAGGGCTTATTCGATGTTGAAATCCAGCATCATTCGCTTTATTTTTATGGTGTAAAAAAAGATAAAAAATGATTGAATTTAGTATTTCTTCAAAAGATGTGACCTGTTTAACTATTACAGGTAAAATATTATCAGACGCGGATATTGCTCCGATGCGAACTGAAATGGAAACAATCGAAAATTGGAAAATCATTATCGATTTAACTGAACTCACGCATACCAATTCAAGTGGTATAGCTTTTATGATAAAAATACTGACTAAATCAAGAATTAATGCTGGTGATACAGTTTTATTAAATCCGAATGCAGGGTTAAGCAAGCTGTTTGAGATTACTAAAATTCACGAGGTTTTTAGTATTTATGATTCTTTAGATTCAGCAAAAAATCATTTTAATTAGTTGTAGATGAAAGTTGATGTATTATTAGGTCTTCAATGGGGAGATGAAGGAAAAGGAAAAATTGTTGATGTTTTTACGCCGCAATACGATATAATTGCTCGCTTTCAAGGCGGTCCAAACGCAGGTCACACACTCGAGTTTGAAGGTATAAAACATGTACTGCATACTATTCCATCGGGAATTTTCAGAGAAGGTGTTATTAATTTAGTTGGCAATGGTGTTGTTATCGACCCTGTCATTTTTAAAGGTGAGCTTGATAAATTAGCACCATTCAACATCGATTTTAAAAAGCGTTTATTTATTTCTAAAAAAGCACACCTAATTTTACCAACTCACAAATTATTAGATGCAGCATCAGAAACCTCGAAAGGAAAAAACAAAATTGGTTCTACCTTGAAAGGAATTGGTCCAACCTACATGGATAAGACGGGGAGAAATGGCTTGCGTGTTGGTGATATATTCTCACCTAATTTTAAAGAAAAATACCAAACATTAATCGATAAACATATCGGTATACTTTCAAACTATGATAATTTTGACTTTGACCTTGCATCCTTAGAGAAGGAATGGATGATTGGAGTAGATGTGATAAAATCCTTAGATGCGGTTGACAGCGAACATTTTTTAAATAACGCCTTGTTGTCAGGAAAAAAGATACTAGCAGAAGGTGCACAAGGAACAATGCTTGATATTGATTTTGGAACCTATCCATTTGTTACTTCGTCCAATACTGTTACTGCAGGCACATGCACCGGTTTAGGAATTGCTCCAAATAAAATTGGAAGCGTTATCGGGATTTTCAAAGCATACTGTACGCGCGTTGGTAGCGGTCCTTTCCCAACGGAATTATTGGATGAAGTAGGTGAAAGTATTCGTCAGGAAGGCCGTGAATTTGGCTCAACAACCGGAAGACCTCGACGTTGCGGTTGGATTGACTTAGTTCAACTCAAGTATGCCATCATGATCAATGGTGTAACAGAGCTAAGTATGATGAAAGCTGATGTACTTAGTATTTTTGACCACATAAAAATTTGTACACACTACGAGATAGATGGTGAAAAAATTAGTGAATTCCCATATGACGTAAACGACTTAGATATTACACCAATTTACATAGAAATGAAGGGTTGGAAAGAAGATCTAACTTCTTTAAAGCGCTATGAAGATTCGCCAGAAGCACTTAAAAACTATGTTTTATTCTTGGAAAAGGAATTAAATGTTCCTATTTCATTAGTATCTGTTGGTCCAGATCGGCAGCAAACACTTTTAAAGTAATATGTTTAACCCTCCTAGAATAAAGTTATATGCGTTCTTTTTGAGCGCATTTTTTTTTAGGGGATTTCTTATTGCCCAAAGCAATATATTAGAACTTTTACCTGGAACCGAAAAAATAATTTTCGATGAAAAATCAGGTGCAAATCGACTTATAGGAACTGTAAGCTTCACTTATCAGGGCAATACTATGTTTTGTGATTCAGCGCACTATGATGAAAAAAGAAAAATTGTCCATGCCTATGGAAATGTGCACATTACAAAAAACAATATAAATTTATTTTGTGACTCACTTTTATATTTGGGGACTAATAAATTTGCGAAACTTTGGGGACATGTTAGGATACGCGATAAAGAATACAAAATAGCAACCGATTCAATGGACTATGATGCAAAAAGTGGACGTGCAACCTACAAAAACTTTGGTCGAATTGAGAGTATTATATCAAACGAGATCATTACTAGTAAATATGGTTATTTCTACCCCTCTGTAGGAAGTTTTTTTTTTAGCGGAAAAGTCTTTTATAAAAAAGAGGATCTAACAATGACTACCGATACGCTTCAATTTGCCTATGAAAAACAAATCACACAATTCTTTGGTCCAACCGAAATAAAAAATGACAGCATAACTATTAATTGTGAGCGTGGCTGGTACCATGTACAAAAAGAAGAAGGGAACCTTTATCAAAATGTTTCTATCGCTCAAAGAAATCGTCTAGTTGTTTGCGATACCGCATTTTACGCCTCAAAGCCAGCGATTTTTACCGCAAGAGGAAAGGTTCATGTAGATGATAATCAAAAAAAGCAATATTTAATTAGTGATGTTTTTTATAGCAATAAATCAATTGGCAAGACCTACATTACAGGAAAAGCAATTGCGATCCAAGTAAATTCTAAGGACAGTATTTATCTGCATGCCGATACGCTAACTATTTATGAGGATTCTATAGGAAATGCTATTGCTATGACAGGAAACAAAAACGTTAGGATTTTCAGCCAAGCTATTCAAGGTATAGCAGATTCTGCTTTTTACAACAATGTAAATGGCCAACTTACATTAGGCAAATCGCCGATAATTTGGTCTAAAAATGCCCAACTTAAAGGTGATACGATTATCGTTTTCATGAAAGATAGTATTATAAATAAAGCATTGATTATTGGAAAAGCATCCGCTATAATGGAATTAGATAGTGGTTTATATTACAATCAACTTTCAGGCAGAAAAATTACCGCACGGTTTGAAAACAATGAATTACAGCGAGCTGATATGAATGGAAATGCTTGGACGATTTTATACCCCATTGAAGAAACCAAAACTGACTCAACATTTATAAAAAAGCGGCTCGGTTTAAATAGATTATATGCTTCCGACTTGCGCGTTTCCCTAGCGGATAGTGAGGTTAGAAGCATTACCTATTTTGATAAACCGGATGGTGTCTTTTACCCTATGGGACAAATAAAAGAACAAGAAAAGTTTATTGTTGGATTTCAATGGCTAATTACAAAAAGACCAAAAGATCCATTTACAATGATTTTACGCGACTAAATATCAATATCAAAGTCTTCGGTATCCCAACGCACGACACGTTGAACACCCTCTATTTCCTCAAACTTTCTGGTAAGTAATTCCAAATGCTTGGTATCTAAAACTAATACACGAATATGTCCCTCAAAAATACCATCTGTTGTGTCAAACGAGATACTTTTCATATTTACTTTATTTTCTTTGGAAATAATTTCAGTTAATTTATTGACTAAGCCCATTCGATCAATTCCAATAATTTTGATGGCGGCTACCCTTTCCACTTCATGTTTAGATTTCCAAGTTGCCTTAATGCATCGATAAGCATATTTTGACATTAGGTGCACAGAGTTAGGGCAATTAGATCGATGAATTTTTATTCCTTGAGAAATCGTAATAAACCCAAATACATTATCCCCTGGAATTGGATTACAACAGTTAGACATTTGATAATCAAAACCCTTAAAATCATCGCCAATTAATATAATATCCTTTTTGGTATTAATTCCCTGCGAGTTAATAGATGCCTCATCAATTACCTTTCTTTTTGGCTTTAAATCCTTTTTTGGGTATCTAAAAACGCCATTTGAAATCTCAATTTCGCGCAATTTTGATAATTCAATTTTTCCTTTTGCAATTCGATAATATAATTCAGTAGCAGACCCTGTGGCAAAATGCTTTTCTAAAAAGGTAATATTTTCAGCTGTATAATGAATATTAAACTGTTTAAATTTCCTCGCCAAAATCTCTTTCCCATCACTGGCAATTAGTTTTCTTTCCTCGTTTAATGATGCCTTGATTTTTTGTTTGGCTCTTGCGGAAACCACAAATTTTAACCAATCTTCATTTGGTTTTTGTTTAGAGGATGTAATGATTTCCAATTGGTCGCCATTGTTTAGCTGATAGCTAAGCGGAACCAACCGATTATTAACTTTTGCTCCGATACATTTATCGCCAATATCCGAATGGATATCATAAGCAAAATCTAAAATTGTAGCACCAATAGGAAGTACCCGAAGTTCTCCTTTTGGTGTAAAAATATAAATTTCATCATTGAATAAATTCAATTTGAATTCATTTACAAAGTCGAGTGCATTGGTATCGGGATTCTCCAAAAGTGAACGGACTTCAGAAATCCACCGATCAAATTTACTATCATCACCTTTTGACTCCTTGTATTTATAATGCGCTGCGAGTCCTTTTTCAGCTATTTCATCCATTCTTTTTGAACGTATTTGAACCTCGACCCAACGTCCTTGGGGCGACATAACAGTTGTATGTAAGGATTCATACCCATTGGCACGCGGTGTCGAAATCCAATCCCTTAAACGATCCGGACTTGGTTGATAATAATCAGTAACAATACTATAAATACGCCAACAATCCGGTTTTTCTAATTCCGGTGGAGTTTCAATAATGATCCGAATGGCAAACACATCAAATACCTCTTCAAAAGGTATTTCTTTGGTCTGCATTTTGCGCCAGATTGACGAAACTGATTTCGTTCGTGCAATAATATCAAAAACATAACCTTCATGCAACAAATCCTGTTTTATTGGAGACATAAACCGACGAATAAATCGTGTTCTAACGTCCTGCGTACTTTTTAGCTGATTTTGAATTAAGGTATAAACACCCGGTTCACAATACTTTAGTGAGAGGTCCTCTAATTCGGTTTTAATAGAATACAGACCGAAACGATGCGCAAGTGGAGCATATAAAAACTTTGTTTCGGATGCTATTCGTAATTGCTTATCTGCCGGCATACTACCGAGTGTCCGCATATTATGCAAACGATCGGCTAATTTGATTAAAACAACCCTAAAATCATCACTAATAGTAAGAATCATTTTCCTGAAATTTTCCGCTTGAATGGATGCATTCTCGTCGAATACTTCAGGTATTTTTGTTAAGCCATTAATTATTTTTCGAGCCCGTTCACCAAACATATCCTCAATATCCTCTAAGGTAATGTGGGTATCCTCAACGGTATCATGCAATAGAGCACAGACAATTGCAGAGATATCGAGCCCCATTTCTTCGGCACAAATTCTTGCAACAGAAATTGGATGATAGATATATGGCTCTCCGGATTTTCTACGCATATCTTTATGCGCTTCTAAAGCCAAATCAAACGCTTTTCGAATCAATCGAGTATCATCTTTTGTTCTGTCCTTTAAAGAGCGTAGCAAACCCCGAAACGCAACTAATATCTCCTTGCGTTCTTTTTCGACATCATACATATCAGGTAATATATCCATCTACTTTGCTGGCAATAATTTTCCTTTTACCTCACCGAATCCGATTCTAATGCTAGCATTTTGGCAATACCCCCGCATAACCACTGTATCACCATCTAAAATAAAACGACGTTGCGAGCCATCTGCTAGGGTTAAGGGTTTTGTTCCTTTCCATGCTAATTCTAACATAGATCCATACGAACCTTCAGTTGGTCCAGAAATAGTTCCCGATCCCATTAAGTCGCCAACTCTAACATTACAGCCATTGACCGTGTGATGCGCTAATTGCTGAGCCATTGTCCAATACATATATTTGAAATTGGATTGACAAATTTCAGTTTCTTCATTTGACTCCGTTGCGATAGCAACTTGCAAATTAATATCATATGAATCTTTTCCTGAACCCGCAAGATACGCAAGTACTTCGGGCGATTGAATTGGACTTTCAACACGAAATGGCTGCAAGGCGTCTAAAGTAACAATCCAAGCTGACATCGTTGAAACAAAATTTTTGGCTAAAAATGGACCCAAAGGAACATATTCCCATTTCTGGATATCCCTTGCCGACCAATCATTAAAAAGGCAAAGTCCGAAAATGTAATCATCTGCTTCAGCAATAGATATCGAATCCCCAAGTGCTTTGCCGTCAAACGTAACAAAACCCATTTCTAATTCAAAATCAATTTGGCGAGAAGCTGAAAAGATAGGGTCTTCGTCGTCATTTGGTTTTATTTGACCTTTTGGTCTATGGAAAGGAGTCCCTGAAACAACTACAGAAGAAGCCCTGCCATGATAACCAACTGGAATCCACAACCAATTTGGAAGTAGCGCATTAGCAGGATCTCTAAACATTACCCCAACATTTGTGGCGTGCTCTTTACTGGAATAAAAATCGGTGTAATCTCCAATCTGAATTGGCAAAAGCATTTCAACTGAGTCAAGCGAATACAAAAAGGAACCATGGACTTCCATTTTATCACGAAGGAGAGAATTATCACTCTGGAACAAAGAAGATATGCTATTTCTTAGCTCTCTTACCGCTAACTTTCCTTTTTTCATTAATGAATTGAGGAATGAAGCGTCAAAATCCATTGCGTCAAAAGTTAAAGATTCGAAGTAACCAAGCTTGTATAATTCGAATAAGTCGATTACTGAATCCCCTATACGCGTTGCAACTCGAGGAGACTTACCTTCTAATTTAATAATCCCGAAGGGAATATTTTGAATCGGAAAATCAGAATGTTCAGGAACAGGAATCCATGACCTTAAATGTGCTTGATTTGCTGTAATCATATTTGATAGATAATAAATTAAACATTAAATCGAAAATGCATAATGTCGCCATCTTCAACAATATATTCCTTGCCTTCCACCTTAAATTTACCCGCTTCTTTGACGGCATTTTCGGAACCTAAGGTAGTAAAATCCGCGTATTTCATAACCTCGGCGCGAATAAATCCTTTCTCAAAATCAGTATGAATAACACTTGCTGCTTGCGGGGCAGTCATTCCCTTGTAAATTGTCCAAGCCCTTACCTCTTTTACACCCGCGGTAAAATACGTTTGTAAATTAAGTAATGAATATGCTGAACGGATCAATCGATTTACGCCAGGCTCCTCCAGTCCTAATTCATCTAAAAACATCTGGCGTTCATCGTAGGTCTCTAGTTCCGTAATATCAGCTTCAATTTTTGCTCCGATAACCAATACCTCTGCATTTTCATTAGCAATTGCAACTTTTACTTGTTCAACATACTGATTACCTTTTTTTACTGACGCCTCATCTACATTGCATAGGTAAAGGACCGGCTTTGAAGTAATCAACTGAAATTTCTTAATGATTTCGATTTCATCTTTAGAGAAATCTAATCCTCTGACTGAAATTCCCTTTTCTAAACCCTCCTTAATTTTTAATGAGAGTTCATTTTCTTTTAAAGAATCTTTATCACCAGATTTTAATACACGCGCTAAGGAACTCAGTTTTTTATCGATTGATTCTAGGTCTTTAAGTTGGAGCTCAATATCTATTATTTCTTTATCTCTAACAGGATTTACACTCCCATCAACATGAATAATATTTCCATCATCAAAGCACCTTAGCACATGGATAATCGCATCCGTTTCGCGAATATTTGCCAAAAATTGATTGCCTAAGCCCTCCCCTTTTGAAGCACCTTTTACAAGGCCGGCAATATCAACAATTTCCATTGTAGTTGGAACTACACGTTGCGGTAACACAATACTTTCAAGTTTTTCTAAACGAGGATCGGGGATCGTTATGGTACCTATATTAGGTTCAATAGTACAAAAAGGAAAGTTTGCGGCCTGCGCTTTTGCATTTGACAAACAATTAAACAAGGTTGATTTTCCAACATTTGGCAAACCTACAATTCCACATTTTAAAGACATAAAAATTATTTAAATGCAAAGATAATAATTCGCATCGTTTTAGGGGAATTATGCCTTGGTAATTGGTATCTTTTAGCAAGATTATTGACGGTAAGATTCAAATAAAAATATGAAAATCGTATATTCGTAAAAAAATAAACATGCGTCATTTACTTTTAACACTTTTATTTCCATCCCTTTTTTGGGCTCAAAAAGTACAACAGATAAATAATGATTCTATATTCATTCGCAGTGTATATGATGAAGCCCTTCTTCGCGGGAAAGCTTATGAGGATCTTAGGGAACTTTGTAAAAATGTTGGTCATCGCTTAACAGGTTCAGCAGAGGCAGCAATGGCGGTAAAATGGAGTGAGGAGAAAATGAAAAGCTATGGATTCGATCAAGTTTACTTGCAAGCGATAAAGGTTCCACATTGGGAAAGAGGGAATACAGAAAGTGCCTGGTACACCGACAGCGATGGAGCACTTCACAAACTACACATTCTAGCTTTAGGTGGTTCAATTAGTACTAATGGCTTACTTAACGCCCCCCTTATTGAATTTAAAACCTTTGAATCCTTAAAAAAAGCGAAAAGAAAGGACATTGAAGGAAAAATTGTATTTATCAATCAAGAAATGGATGCAGCACAAATCCAAACCTTCAAGGCGTATGGTGGATGCTATCCAATTAGAGGAGAAGGTGCTATCGAGTCATCGAAACTTGGTGCTGTAGGAGTAATTATTCGATCTTTAGGGATGCCAGAAGATGATTTTCCACACACTGGATCCATGAAATACGATAGTACAGTGAGTAAAATACCAGCAGCAGCCATTTCAACCCATGATGCTGAAACCTTGTCCAAAGAAATAAATAAAGGAAAGGTCAAGCTTTACATGGAATTAGATTGTCGTTTATTTCCTGATGCTGACTCCTATAATGTAATTGCGGAAATGAAAGGAAATAAAAGTAATGAAATAATCACTTTTGGAGGACACCTGGATTCCTGGGACACCGGTGAAGGCGCACATGATGATGGAGCAGGTGTAATTCATTGTTTGGAAGCATTACGAATATTAAAAACATTAAAATATGAACCAGTACACACCTTACGTGTTGTCTTTTTTATGAATGAAGAAAATGGCAATATGGGTGGAAAAACCTATGCTAGTTGGTCTAAAAATAATGGGGAAATACAGTATGCTGCACTAGAAAGTGATCGCGGTGGATTTGCACCAAGAGGATTTGGAGTTGATGGAAATTCCGAACAAGTTAATCATCTAAAGAGTTTTGAGTCATTATTCAACACGTATGATTTAGACCAATGGGGAAAAGGTGGCGGAGGTGTTGACATTGGACCATTAAAAGATTACTTTCCTTCCATTCCTCTTTATGGATTTATTCCAGATTCACAACGCTATTTTGATTTTCATCATGCCCCAAGTGATGTGTTTGAGAATGTGAATAAGCGTGAATTAGAATTGGGAGCCGCTGCGATAAGTTCGTTTATATATTTAATCGATACACATCCACGTGACTGAAATAGACATTGTTTTTCAGTGTGACAAAGCAACTAAAAAACCTATTTAGTAATTCTTAAAAGTTCAGGATAAGAGGTACAAGTATTAAAATCAGCAGCTGTTTTGTTTTTTAGTAAAGACATACATTTAGCCGCTTCTATTCCATATTGATCGCTAATAGCTCTAATCTTCAAAGGTTCCCCATTAGCTGCTTCTATCTCTTTTGCAAGCTCCAAATTTAAATCGATACAGTCACAAATTTCAGATCTACCGCAAGAAAATAAAGCTAAAACAAAGAAGGAAAAAACTAAGTAATTTAAATATCTCATCTAGTTTTAAAAATTAACCTGAATTTAGCTATTAATTTTGCATTTTTTGCAACTTCTTGTAGGAAGAACATTTTTCCAATTCTTTTTGTACCGCATTCTGGTCCCCGTTTTTACCAGCAAAGACTTTTTCACACATTTCAATATCGGATCTATATTTGTTTTGAATAACCTGAATTTTCTTTGGATCACCTTTTGCAGCGAGTGCTTCATTTGTATAAGCTAAATAAGCATCGGAGCAGTTACAAATCTCTGATCCTTTTAGTAGGGTTGTGATAATCATTATCAAAGCAAATAGAATGGCAGCACCATTAAAAATTAACCACATAGTGCCTGCTTGGGTTAAGTTTTTATTTTCTAGTTCCTTTCCAGCGGATCTCAATTTTAAACCGATAATAATTAGAAGAGCAAGAACTGAAATTAAGTAAATGTAAGTTGAGATCATTGGATTAAAATTTAAAAGATAAAATTACACAAATTATGGTTTAAGAGCTATTTTTTTTTGTTAATTGAAACAAAATTAAGGTAAGAGTCACAATTTTTAGAGGCATCATTGATTGCTTCTTTTTTATTGTTGCTTAAATTTTCGAACATTTCATTACAGATCCTAATTTCGTTTTGGTGAGTTTTAGTATAATTAGCAATCAGCGAGTCATTGAATTTTGTCTTATTAAAAATTTCAATACTCAAATCCATACAATCACAAACTTGCGGCTCAGTGCACGAAAAGAATAATAAAAAACCGAAAAATAAGAAAATGAACCCTATTGGTTTTGCCATAAATTAGCTTGGCATTATTTGTTCATCAGTTGAAGAGGCAATCGCAGATTTTTCTAAGCGTAATTTACTTCCTTCGGAATTTATTAAAACTGTTGACTCTGCTACTTCCAATATTTTTCCATGAACTCCACCAATGGTAATCACTTTTTGACCTACTGCCAGATTTTCCCGAAATTTCTTTGCCTCTTTTTGTTTTTTCATATTCGGGCGTATCATAAAAAAATAGAAAATAACAATCATTATTACAATCATTATTATACTTGATGCCCCACTATTCCCTGCTGGTGGTTGTACATTTGCTAAAATTTCCATAAACTACTTTATTTAAATTATTTAATTACTCCTTTAATCATTAAAACCGTTGTATTAGGTTCTGTATTTGTCATTATCGTTACTGATTTACTAACATTTTTAGTGTTTAACTTATCAGTCATTACTTGCGCTATAATTTCACCTGTTTGTCCTGGTTGTATTGGCTTTTCAGGTTTATGAGGCACTGTACACGAACAAGATGGCCTTACTTCACCAAAAACTAAGGGATAATCCCCTGTATTTTTGACCTTAAATTTTGCGTTTATTACCTCACCTTTAATAACGTTTCCTGCGTCATAAACTAAATTAACCTCCATGGTTGTTTTTTGTCCTACAACTAATTTTTTATTGTCTTCACAAGAAAAGATTAAAAAACTTATGGCTAAAAATAAAAGTGTTTTTTTCATAATTAATTATTAATTAATCAAACCTCTACCGGTTTTTATTATTTTTTTCTCCAAAGTTAACTTTCCTATTGCTTTATCCAAAATTCCGTTGATAAATAAATTACTTTTAGGAGTGCTATAGAATTTTGATATTTCAATGTATTCATTCAAGGTAACCTTGGTGGGAATACTCGGAAAAACCTGAAGCTCAGTCAATCCCATTTTTAAGAGCAACATATCCATTTTTGCGATTCTATCCAATTCCCAGTTATCGGCCAATTCACCGATCAATAATTCATTCTCACTATTTCTTAGAATCGTTTTTCTGAATAATTCAATCACAAATTCCTTTTCGTCATCATTCTCTTTAAATAAAGGTAAAGGCATAAAAGTTTCTCCCTTATTTATTCCTTTTAACGATTTCAAAACCATTGAGCAACAAAGGTCTAAATCATCTAACCAATTGATACTTTTCTCTTCAAAAAAATTATATAACAAAGAAGAATTGGCAATATCATCTTTAAAGACTGAAAGTGCAAAAGCACGATCTTCGTCAAATCCAGATGCGTCATTGTTCATGAACGCAAAATACGTTTCATTTTCTAGTGTATGTTGCCAAATTTTACGAAAAAGCTCTTGATTTTCAACACCCATCCAGTTCACTTTTCTCTTATTACACAGAGAATTTAAGTTAGTTGAATTCTCCAATACCTTAATAAGTTGATTATCCACGAATTTACGGTTAGGATGTAAATCATCCTCAGATGGCCGTATTTTTTTCTTTTTGTCTGATAATTTGTTTTCAGCGGCTCTTTTAAGTTCTGGCAGACTAAGTAATAAATATAAATACATATCATACATTCTTTCTATAGTCAGCAACAACTCTTTTTCAGCTTTAGGGAAATTATCTTCCTCAGACTGGTAAAAAGCATAAAGTAATTGTAGCACTTTGATCCGAAGATGTCGTCTATTTAACATTTATTTATTTTAACGATTCCTACTGCCTCTATTCTTTCTTCGGCGATTTGATTAGCGATTTGATAACTTGGCAAGTTTTCTTCTTTTGAACGTTGAATGATATTTAAAATCGTCGTATAAATTTCGCCAGCTTTAACATGCGCCCATTCCGATGATAGCCCCTCTAATTCGGTGAAACAATTAATAACACCGCCTGCATTAATTGTGTAATCAGGGGCATAAATAATTCCACGTTTCATCACTTCTAAACCGTGCTTTTTTTCATCAAACAATTGATTATTTGCCGCTCCAGCAATTATCGAACAGGACAAACGCTGGAGTGTATCATCGTTTATGGTTGCACCCATAGCACAAGGCGCGTATATATCCATAGGAACATCGTAAATTTCGTCAGGTGCTACTACTTTCGCATTATATTGCTTGGAAACACGCAAAAGGGTTTCTTCGTGAATATCTGTAATAATTACCTTGGCCTGTTCCGCCGACAAATGCTTTACTAAATATTCACCTACATGACCAACGCCTTGCACAGCGATAGTTTTACCCGCCAAAGAATCTGATCCAAACTGCACTTTTGCACACGCTTTCATGCCCATGTATACACCATAAGCCGTTACAGGAGATGGATCGCCGCTTTTACCGGGTAAGCCCGCCACATAATTTGTTTCCATATTTACCCATTGCATATCAGAGGGTGAAATTCCAACGTCTTCCGCAGTAATATAGTTACCCGCCAAACTTTCAACAAATTTCCCAAACCGTCTAAACAAAGCTTCTGATTTCATCGACCTTGAATCACCAATGATGACAGCTTTTCCGCCACCTAGGTTTAATCCAGAAATTGAATTTTTGTAGGTCATGCCTTTCGACAAACGAAGAACATCATTTAATGCTTCCATTTCATTTGAATAGGACCACATTCTTGTCCCTCCAAGAGCAGGACCTAATGTCGTGTTGTGAATAGCAATAATTGCCTTAAGCCCAGTTAATGGATCATTACAAAACAAAACCTGTTCGTGTCCCATGGTGGACATTTTTGAAATAATGGGATTTTCAGTTGAACTCATGTAAATTGACTAAATAAATAGGGTACATTTTTATAATTGATTCATTCACATTAATAACGATTGGTTACTTTTGCACTGTCGTATTTCAAGCGCAAATTTAGAAAATTATCCATGAAGTCACTTCGCCACCTTAATAAATATTTCATCAAATATAAATGGCGATTTATTTTCGGAATTTTATTTACCATTATTAGTAATTATTTCGGTGTTAAAATGCCTGTTTACGTCAAAGATACTATTGATGCATTAATGACCAATGTTTCCATTCGAACAACAAGTGATGCCGTTTATTTATCTTTAAAAATCGGAGGTATATACATCCTCTTATCCTTTGCAAAAGGTTTTTTTCTTTTTCTCATGCGCCAAACGATCATCGTAATGTCGCGGCATATTGAATTCGATTTAAAAAATGAGATCTTCAAACATTACCAAAAATTAGATGTCGCATTCTTTAAAAAAAATAAAACAGGAGACTTAATGAATAGGATTTCTGAGGATGTAGGCTTGGTAAGAATGTATTTGGGACCTGGAATTATGTACACCATTAATTTAATTGTTTTGGTGACTATGATCATTATACAAATGGTTCAAATTAGCCCAATTTTAACCTTATACGTGCTTATTCCCCTACCTGTAATGTCCATTATTATATACAAAGTATCAACTAAGATGAATAAGCTAAGCGGCATGGTACAATCCGAACAATCAACCATTTCAACCATTGCGCAAGAAACCTTCGCCGGAATAGCTGTTATAAAAGCATATAACCGAGGGAACGAAACGGGGAATAAAATGAATGAATCGGCCGATAACTATAAGCGTAGAAGTATGCAGTTAGTATTAACCAACGCATTGTTTATGCCCACCATTTTATTTCTAATTGGTATAAGTACCATTTTAGCTATTTATATTGGCGGAGTAATGACCTATGAGAAAGAACTTTCCTTGGGTGGCATTGTCGCTTTTATATTTTTTGTTACGAACTTGACATGGCCTTTTGCTAGTATTGGATGGGTCACATCAATAATTCAAAGGGCTGCTGCTTCACAAAAAAGAATTAATGAGTTTTTACAGGAAAGCCCATCAATTATAAATACCAACTTCGACCCTAAAGCTGTTGTTGGGGAAATTAGTTTTGAAAACGTTTCATTTACATACAGTAATACAGGAATAACTGCGCTCCAAAATATAAGCTTTAAGATTAAAAAAGGGGATACACTCGCTATTTTAGGCCATACCGGCTCTGGAAAATCAACAATATTGAGCCTTTTACTTCGCCAATTTGATGTGGAATCCGGAAAAATAACCGTAGATGGGCAATCTATACAAGATACTAATTTAGACGAACTCAGAGGTCAAAGTGGAATGGTTCCTCAGGATGTATTCTTATTTTCGGACACCATAAAAAACAACATTTTATTTGGTTCTAAAAATGATTCAGCAACAGAGGCGGAAATAATTGGTGCCTTAACCGACGCTCACGTTTATCATAATATTATTGAATTTCCAGATGGTATCGAAACGGAATTAGGGGAACGAGGCGTCAATTTAAGTGGTGGCCAAAAACAGCGAATAAGCATCGCGAGGGCCTTGATAAACAATCCTGTCTTATTGCTTTTAGACGATTGTCTGTCAGCCGTAGATACCGAGACAGAGGAAATGATATTAAAGAATCTAGCTAAAAGAAATGGAGACCGAACCACTATTATCGTAAGTCATCGAATTTCAACCATACGAAATGCCACAAAAATCATCGTTTTAGAAGAAGGTAAAATTGTAGAAACAGGAAATCATGAAAGCTTATTAGCGAACAATGGCACCTACACAGCAATGTATCAAAAGCAACTTATTGAAGGGGATACAGAAGCATGAAACGAATAGGTTTACTTTCCGATACGCACGGTTATTTGGATCCGCGAATAGTTGAACATTTTAAAGACGTGGATGAAATTTGGCATGCTGGCGATATCGGATCGTTAGAAGTGCTGGATCAACTCCGGGCATTCAAACCCACAAGGGCAGTATTTGGAAATATTGATGATCATTTGATTCGACGAGAAACACAATTAAACGAACGTTTTACTATAGAAAATATCGAAGTTTTGATGACTCATATTGGTGGAAGACCAGGTAATTATTCAAAACCAGCATTAGAAGAACTGACAAAAAATGGCACTCCAGCGCTATTTGTTTGTGGACATTCACACATAACATTAGTCCAGATGGATAAACGTTTTAATATGCTATGGATGAATCCTGGCGCATGCGGAATCAAAGGTTTTCATGCTGTTCGAACCCTACTTCGTTTTTCAATTACAGGAGATAAATTTCATGATCTTGAAGTAATTGAATTAGGAAAAAGAGCTTAAAAATTATTTTGTATCAATCCCAATACTTTGGAGCTCCTCAAGCGAAATGGTAGGCGGAAAAATCCCCTGGTCTAGTTTACCTTTAATAATTTCAGCTGCTTTTTGCGCTTGCTCTTTAGATGAAAAAGCACGAACCCCCTGAACAGCTGGTATGTGTGTTTGATTGATAACCATAGCTCCATCTTTCCATACTTCATACCCCCACCCTAATGAATTTTCTCGCTATTTTTTCGCCATTTTTACCTGTAATGATTAGTTGATACATTCCATTTTCCAGTAATGAAGAATTGACTTTTGTAGATAATTCAGTAATGATGGAAGAAAATAGCACTCTACCCGACATATCAATTAAACTAAATGACCTTCCCATTAAATCATCGGAAACATCCATTGTAAATTGATTTTCTGTTGGATTAGGATAAATCGCAAAAGAATTACTTCCAAAGTCATTTATAGTTAAATCATTTAATGGTCTCAAAACAATAATACTATGTGTATTTGGGTTTGTATTAGACCATGAGGCGCCATTAGTTGCCAAATAAATTTCTTTAAGTGGTCCAACACAAATATCCCTTAACCGACCGAATTGATTGTATAAGTAATGAGTTTGACCGACAACTGAGGTACCATCCAAACTTAATTCAAAAGCGATTATCTTTTTATCTTTTAAAACCGTCATCAATAGCTTACCATCAAACTCAGGGAACATAGCATTTTCATAATATATTAAATCAGAAGGAGCAATTGTTGGAGTCCATACAAGTAGCGGCTCTTTAACATTGTTTGCTGAACAGAAAGCTTGTTCTCCGGATAAATTACAAAAACCTTCCACATTTGGCCACCCATAATTCCTGCCTATTTCAGCAATTTGAAACTCATCATCGGTAGATGCACCATGCTCTGACAAATATATTTTTCCATTTGGATGCTGCACTATTCCTTGAACATTCCTGTGACCATATGAATAAACAGGATTCCCCGGGAATGGATTATCATTTGGAACTGTACCATCTAAGTTGATACGAAGAATTTTTCCGTTTAAGGCATTAATATCTTGAGGAAATTCTTGATTTTGAGCATCCCCCGTTGAAAATAAGAGCGTATTGTCGGGAAGTATAATTAAACGCGAACCATTGTGAGTGGTATTGCCAATAATATTGTCCAAAAGAATCACTTCGTTTACTAGATTTGTCCCGTTGTAAGTATACTTAACTAATTTTTCCTTCAGATTGGAAAAAGACCCGTAGGTATAAGCCATAAAAACTTCTGGTGTAGTAGTAAAATCGGGATGCATCACCATTCCTAGAAGACCAGATTCTGAATTTTGATAGACGGAAGAAACAATATTTAAAATTACCGTTTTTGTTTTCGCAATAGGATCAATTCGACTTACGATGCCTTTTCTTTCGGTAGTCCAAATATACCCATCTTGACCATAAATAATCTCCCAAGGAATATCTAAACCCGTATATATAGTATCAATTTCTACCGTAGTAGTACCAACTGTTATAGTTGATTGGGTGAAGGTGTTGAAAGAAATGATAATTGAAAAAATAAGGAGCAGAATTCTCATAACGAATATATTATGAGTAAATATAATACAAACTATTTGCTCATTGCTATTTTTTATTTTTTTAGGAATCTTTATGAGAAAAAAGATGTCATTTATGCGCTGAAGATTGGACTAATTTTAAGAATGGGTTTACCCTAGCGATGTTAGCAGATTAGACAAAATCTAAGACGCAACAAGATCCGTAAACTTTGTGGTCTTGAAAACTTACCCCCACAGCCGTATATCCAGCTGTCAAACAAATCTTCCTATGTCCTAGAGAGGGAACACCATTATCAACGAGTAATTGCATGACAACACCCCTACCGGTTCCCTTACCATACGAGCAACATTCACCAAAAAAATACGATTCACAATTTTCCCTATCATGCCCAGTTTCTCCAGATTTAGCTTGTTCTAGTGCAAAACATTTAGCAGATTCATACGCCTTTTTATCAATTGTTAAGGGCAGAACCGGCGTCATTGAATTTAATGTTTTTACTAAGGACTTATAATACGTAGTTGTTTTATCAGCATCTACCAATTCAATTTTTGCATATTTAGCCGGATACATTCTTGCTAAATTGACATATTGAATCGCTTCTTTTTCATTTTTTGTTAGATAGTTGATTTTCTCACAAGTATTTGATTTCGCTAACTCTTCAGCAGTCCATGTTTGACAGATCGCCAAGGTTGAAAATAAAATAAATAATAAGGAAAGCTTCATAAATGAAAATTTAAAAAAATAATCTAAAAACTAAATTTAGTTACAATTTACTAAACTCTAGGACAAAGTCTTTTATGGAAATTTTTGATTGCTCGCTATTCACCATATTTTTCAGCGTAATTTGACCGTTTTTCAGCTCTTCTTCACCCAAAATTGCCACCCAAACACAGCCACGCTCATGCGCATATTTGAGTTGTTTTTGCAATTTAACAGCGCTTGGATATACCTCACAATCAATATTTAAGAGCCTTAGCTCTTTTGCTAGTTTTAGAGATGTTAACGACTCTTTTTCACCAAAATTGACAAACATTAATGTTAATCCCTTAGAAACAATTGCTGGAAACAAATTAAGTTCTTCTAAGACATCAAATATCCGATCTGCCCCGAAAGAAATACCAACACCTGACATCCCAGACAATCCAAAAGTTGCCGTTAAATCATCGTATCTCCCTCCTCCACAAATGCTCCCCATATTTACATTATCCGCTTTCACTTCTACAATTGCGCCCGTATAGTAATTTAGTCCTCTTGCAAGCGTCACATCAAATTCTATTTTACCACTGATTAATCCTAGATCACTGACCGTATCTATAACAAATTTCACCTCTTCAATTCCTTTTAAACCAATTTCAGAATCACTTAAATAAGCGGATAATATAGTAAGTTGTTCCGAAGGAGTTCCTTTCAATGAAAATAGCGGCTTTATTTTTTCAATAGCTAAAGAACTAATTCCTTTTGATTCCAACTCAGCTATTACACCATCCTGACCAATTTTATCTAATTTATCAAGTGCAACAGTAATGGTAATGAGCTGTTTTTCTTCACCACAAACTTCAGCTATTCCACTTAAAATCTTTCGGTTATTTAACTTAATTGTAAAAGATGGAATGGCAAGTTCCGACAAAACAGCATCTACAATTTGAATAAATTCCACTTCATTCATTAACGAATCACTTCCTATAATATCGCCATCGCATTGATAAAATTCCTGGTACCTTCCGTGTTGCGGTCGATCCGCTCGCCATACAGGCTGAATCTGGTAACGTTTAAAGGGAAAAGTTAAGTCATTTTGGTGTTGTGAAACAAAACGAGCAAAAGGCACCGTTAAATCATACCTTAACGCTTTTTCCGAAATAGAACTTGTAAATCGCTGTAAATTACCGCTATTAAGTGCTTCTACATCTGCTTTTTTAACCTTTTCACCTGAATTTAAAATCCGAAAAATTAGTCGATCGCCTTCTTCCCCATATTTCCCCATTAAGGTATGAGATAATTCAAAACTAGGCGTTTCAATGGGAAGAAATCCATGGAGTTGAAATACTCTACGAATCACAGAAAACAAATAAGTACGTTTTGCAACATCTAAAGGTAAAAAATCACGCGTTCCTTTAGGAATAGAAGGTTTTTGACTCATTATTTTATATTTTTTTTATACATCTCGTAAATCAAACCATCCGCTAGACCTACTTTAGGAACCATCAATGAGTCAGCTCCAATTTCATTTAAAATATAACTATAAATATCCAAGGCAGGAACGATTACATCCGCCCTATCTGGCTTCAATTGATATTGATTGATTCGTTCATCATTCGATAAAGAAGCCAATTTATCCCTTAGTGCTTTCATTTCAGTTAATAAAATTGGTTCCTCAAAACTATTACCCAGCATTTTATGCGCTTTATTTATGTTTCCCCCTGTACCAAAAATGCGATGTTCACTTGACAAGTCAACATATTTAAGAATCCAATCGTGCATATTTCCCCAAACTGAAGGATCCGATTTTCCTTTTAAGATTCTAATTGTCCCAACATTAAATGACATGGAAGCAACGCGTTGACCATTTTCAAATACACTTATCTCGGTAGAACCTCCTCCTACATCAATCACGATGAAAGGTACTGAAAAATCCATTTTATTGATCAAAAAATTACTGAAAATTAATTCCGCTTCTTCATTTCCTGATATAATTTCAAGGTTAATTCCTGTTTCTTTTAATATGCGATCCGTAATTTTTGCCGCATTAGATGCCTCTCGCATGGCAGATGTTGAAACAGCGCGTATTTCTTCCACATCAAAGATTTCAGTAATTAATTTGAAAGCCTTCATCGTTTTCACAAAATCATCCGCTTTATTTTTGGAGATTTTACCATCTTCAAAAACATCATCCCCTAATCGCAAAGGAAGTCTTGTGTAGGAGATCTTTTTAATAAAAATTGCACCACCATTTGTTGCGATCTCTCCGACGAGCAAGCGTGCTGCATTTGTTCCTATATCGATTGCTGCGTAATTCATATTTTAGGGCAAAGTTAGAAATTCAAAACAAAGTTCATCGTATGTTTGTAAATAGATGAAAGTAAATTATGAAAAAATTAGATTTATCCTTTAAAAACAATCGCAAAGCAACACAGGGATGCCTCTTACTTTCCGACCCTTTTATTAACGATCCCTATTTCACAAGAGTGGCAATTTTGCTGTGTCGTCACAATAAAAAAGAGACCTTTGGTTTCGTTTTAAACAACTTTATTGAACTAGATTTACAAAAAATTGGAGATATCTTTGGCGAATCACCTACAAAGATAAGTATTGGCGGACCTGTAGAGCCAGGTAATTTATTTTATATTCATACACTTGGAGACAAAATCAAAGACGCAGAAAATATACTCGGCAATCTTTATTTTGGTGGTGATTATGAATCCCTAAGAGAATTGCTCGATCAAGAGCCTAGTTTACTGAAAGATATTCGCTTTTTTATTGGGTATGCTGGTTGGGATTACCAACAACTAGAAGATGAAATGAAAGAACATTCCTGGGTGGCAGTAACAAACATAACTGAAAATGAGATAATCTCTATGCCATCCGATGATTTTTGGAAACAATGCATGATTAAACAAGGTCCGAAATTTCAAATGATTTCTCAATTCCCGCTAGACCCGAATGATAATTGAAGAACTTTTGTCCGATAAAAAATCGGACAATCAATATTGTTTCTCAACAAAAAAATATCTCTTAACTATTTCCTACTTAAAAAGAAAATACTATCTTTGCACCCGAATTTAGCGTCGAATCTCTATCAATCGACATTATATAAACCTCCTTTCCCTTGAGTAGAGACAAGTGAAATACAAAACTTAAAGCCAAATGGCAGAAGATACAAGAACGCAGGGAACTGCAGATTTTGATTGGGAAGCGTTAAACCTAGATGGTTATACCCTAATCCAACGATCAGAAATGTCTGATCAATACGAAAAAACCCTTACATTAATTAACGAAAAAGAAGTTATTAAGGGAACCGTAGCAATTATCACAAAGAAAGAAGTAATCGTTAATATCGGTTATAAATCTGAAGGAGTTATCGCATCAAACGAATTTAGGTATAACCCAGATTTAAAAGTAGGTGACTTAGTTGATATCTATGTTGAATGTCAAGAAGATAAAACAGGGCAGCTTGTTGTATCTCACAGAACAGCTAGAATGCATAGCGCTTGGTTACGTGTTAATGACGTACTTCGAACAGGAGAAATCATTACAGGTTTCGTGAAATGCAGAACAAAAGGTGGTTTAATCGTCGATGTTTTTGGAATAGAAGCTTTCTTACCAGGTTCACAAATCGATGTTAAGCCAATTCGTGATTACGATGTTTATGTTGGAAAAAACATGGAATTCAAAGTTGTTAAAATCAACGAGGAATTTAGAAATGTTGTTGTTTCTCATAAAGCGCTTATCGAAGCTGAAATTGAAGAGCAGAAAAAACAAATTATTTCAGGTCTTGAAAAAGGTCAAGTATTAGAAGGAATAGTTAAAAACATCACTTCTTATGGTGTATTCATCGATTTAGGTGGTGTTGATGGTTTGATTCATATCACCGATCTTTCTTGGGGACGTGTTACGCATCCAGAGGAATTATTAGATCTAGACCAGAAAATAAATGTCGTTATCCTTGATTTTGATGACGAGAAAAAAAGAATTGCACTTGGATTGAAACAATTACAGCCTCATCCATGGGATGCTTTAGATGCTGCCATAAATGTAGGTGATAAAATCACTGGAAAGGTTGTTGTAATGGCTGATTATGGTGCTTTTATTGAAATAGCAGCTGGCGTTGAAGGATTGATTCACGTTTCTGAGATGAGTTGGTCTCAACATTTACGATCAGCACAGGACTTCCTTAAAATTGGAGACTCTGTAGAAGCACTTGTACTAACGCTTGACAGAGAAGAGCGAAAAATGTCCCTAGGAATCAAGCAATTAATGCCAGATCCATGGGAAGCTATTGAATCTAAGTACGCTGTCGATACAAAACACAATGCAAAAGTTAGAAACTTTACCAACTTTGGCGTTTTTGTTGAGCTAGAAGAAGGAGTTGACGGTTTGATTCATATCTCAGATCTTTCTTGGCAAAAGAAAGTTAAACATCCATCTGAATTCTGTAAAGTGAATGAAGAAATGAATGTTGTAGTACTAGAAATAGATAGAGAAAATCGTCGTATTTCACTTGGCCATAAACAATTGGAAGAAAATCCATGGGATGTCTTCGAATCAACCTTTGCTGAGGGATCTATCCATCAAGGTACCATCATAGAGATGAAAGATAAATCAGGAATCGTTTCGCTTCCATACGGTGTTGAGGGAATTTGTCCAGCTAAGCATATGAAGAAAGAGGATGGTAGTACTGCAGCTCTTGAAGATGTATTAGATTTCAAAGTAATTGAGTTTAATAAAGAATCGAAAAAAATTGTCGTTTCACATACTCGAATATTTGAAGAAGGCGAAGACCAAGTCAAAGAAGCTTCACCTTCTAGTGCCACTAAATCAGTAAAAACTACGAAAGCTAGCACTAAAAAGGAAGCACCATCAAATACAGAACAAGCGGTTAAAGCAAACAATAAAAATTCTGAAAAATCAACTTTAGGAGATTTAGATGCGCTTTCAGCTTTGAAAGAAAAAATGGAAAAAGAAGAGTAATATTGATTATTGAAATCTTAAAAGAGGCCTAAGTGCCTCTTTTTTTTTTGATATTATATGCCATAACTAAGCGAATGCCATTAAATTTACTTCATGAATCTTACTACTCCACTTGCTGAACGTATGCGTCCAAAGCTTTTGGATGAATATATTGGACAAGAACACCTGTTGAATGCAGACGCTTCCCTTCGTCGTGCTTTGGATGGAGGAATGGTTCCCTCTATGATTTTATGGGGACCTCCCGGTGTTGGTAAGACAACCTTGGCTTATCTAATTGCGAAGCACCTTAACAGGCCATTTCAATCGCTGTCAGCTATCTCCTCTGGAGTCAAAGATGTACGCGAAGTGATTCAGCGTGTTGAAACTGCCGGAATGTTTCAAGAGAAAGGAACGATTCTATTTATAGATGAAATTCATCGCTTCTCTAAATCACAACAAGATTCACTCCTTGGCGCTGTGGAAAAAGGTACTATCACCTTAATTGGTGCGACAACAGAAAACCCATCCTTTGAGGTAATTTCTGCCTTGTTATCGCGATGTCAAGTATACACCTTAAAAGAACACACAAAAACAGATTTAATCCAACTACTTCAAAGAGCAATCGAAAAAGACACCTTTCTCAAAACAAAAACCTTTAAACTAACTGAACTGAATGCCCTACTGCTTTTATCAGGTGGCGACGCAAGAAAGCTATTAACCATTTTTGAGATTATTGTAAGTACTTTTCAAAATGCGGATACAATAGAAATAAACGATGACGTTGTCCATAAAAATGCGCAGCAAAGTTTGATACGTTATGACAAAGAAGGGGAACAACATTACGATATCATTTCTGCCTTTATAAAATCCATAAGGGGCAGTGATCCAAATGCTTCTATATATTGGTTAGCAAGAATGGTGGAAGGTGGCGAAGATCCAAAATTTATTGCTCGTCGATTAATTATTTCAGCAGCAGAGGATGTTGGATTAGCCAATCCAAATGCTTTATTGATGGCAAATAATTGCTTTCAAGCAGTTGAAAGTGTCGGCTTTCCAGAAGCACGAATCATCTTAGCCCAATGCACCCTTTATTTAGCAACATCACCGAAAGGAAATGCAGCCTATATGGCGATTAATAAAGCACAAATAACTGTTAGAGAAACTGGTAATTTAGGCGTACCCTTACCTCTACGTAATGCACCAACAGCGCTCATGAAAGAATTGGGTTATGGAGAAGGTTATTTTTATTCACATGATTATCCCAATAATTTTAAGGAACAAGAATTTTTACCCGATGAATTAATAGGAAAGAATTTCTTTAAAGCCGGAAGCAGCGCAAAAGAACAAGAAATAGGAAAATCAATAGAACGAAATTGGAAAGAAAAATATAAGCCGAATGAATAGAATTGCCTATTATCTTTTCGTTTTACCCCTCTCCTACTTGCCGTTATATCTCTTATACGGACTGAGTCCAATCATTTATTTTATATGTTACTATGTTATTTCCTATCGGAAAAATATAGTCAGATTAAACATTCAAAATAGCTTTCCAGAAAAGACAGCCAAAGAACATGAATTTATTATGCAAGCCTTTTACCTTCATCTGAGTCAGGTCATCATAGAGGGAATAAAGAATTTAACTATTTTACAAAAAGAGTTAAGTAAACGATTTAAAATAACTAATCCTAAAGTAGTTAATGATTTATTAAAAGTTCAAAAAAGTGTTATTTTAGTTGGAGGACATTATGGGAATTGGGAGTGGTTGATTACAAGTCAAGCCTTTCAATTTGATGGAAAAGCGTTTGGATTAGGAATGCCCATGAGCAATAAATTTTGGGGGCAAGCCATTAATAATAAAAGAGAACGCTTTGGATTGAAAGTCATTCATTCTAAAAATTACAAAGAAGCTTTAGCGGAAGAAAAAAATCCATACACCTTGCTCATGCTCGGGGATCAAAGTCCAGGAGATACCCATAAAAGTTATTGGACGAACTTTCTGAATCAGCAGACAGCGGTGCAATTCGGGACCGAAGCATTGGCAAATACGTATGACCTAGCGGTTGTCTATTTTAACATCGAAAAAGTGCGTTATGGTTATTATGAAATGACACTTACCTTACTAACTGACAGTCCAAAGAATCTAAAGTGGGGATCAATCACCCAACAGCACACTGAGCTATTGGAACAACAAATCAACAAGAAACCTTACCTATGGATGTGGTCCCATAAACGATGGAAAAGAGATTTACCTGAGGATCTTGACGCCTTAAAAATTGAACAAGAACAACGCTTTAATGAGCAATTTAGATAAGATTGTGTTATTCTATTTTTAAATTTCAATAATGATAAAACACCTATTCGTTCTTTTTGCCTTTCTTTATTCCCCATGCTTCTCCGCACAAGAAATTTCAGTATTAAAATATAGTAATAAACCAATACACGCGAGAGGAATAGCAGTAAAAGGAAATTATTTATTCCTTGGAAATAACAATGGAGAAGTAATTCGCTACACGCTCAAGAATGGAAGAAGCAAATCGCTTAATCCGAAGGATACTTTTCCAGAAATCAGAGATCTTGCGCTGCATAAAAATACCATTTATGCTATGCAAAGTGCCGACTATAGCATCATACTTAAGTTAAGGCGCCATGGAAGATCTATGAAGCGGATTCATTTAGGCACCATGAAATTAAACCCTCAGTTATTTCTTGATGGAATGGCTATAGAAAATAAAGAAGTATTCGTGATGGGCGATCCCGTTGGAAATGAATTTTCTTTATTTCATTCCAGCGACTTAAAACATTGGGAAAAAATCACCCATGCTCTTCCCTCTTTCGATGGAGAAGCTGGATTTGCTGCCAGTGGCAGTACCGTACAAATTAGTAATGGCGTTTATTACTTTGTTTCTGGAGGAGAAAAATCGCGCTTTTTTATGAGCAAAGACAAAGGTCAAACATGGATTCAGAGCGAACTTCCTTTTAAGAAAAGTAATGCAAGCGGTGCTTTTTCATTAGCCATGAAAGACACTAACAACGGAATCGTAGTCGGTGGAGATTACCTTGCGCCGAATTCACGTGAAAATATTTGTTTCATCACCAAAGATGGCGGAATCACTTGGAACGCTTCCACTAGTGGACCCTTCGGATACCGTTCCTGCGTTTATTATACAGATGGCGTTTATTATTCGTGCGGAACCAATGGAATCGATTATTCGAAGGACGATGGAACAACTTGGGTCCAACTAAGCAATGAGAATTGTTTCAGCATTTGTTCGGACAAGGAATATGTTTATGCTTCGAGCACCAATGGAAGAATTATTAGGATTTCAAAGGTTGGTATTTAATATTAAAAGGCTTATCTAAAAAGCTCAAATTAAGATTTCAATTTTCATTATATTATTATTTTTTTGGAGCACTCTTAATGGGTATTAACCACAGGGAAAATGATTTAAAAATCAAAATAATCGCTATCAATGCTGATATGAAATAAATCAACAAAAAAATTATCCGTAAAAAATTATTTAAAAACAAAAAATAGATTGATGATTTAAAAGATGGAGGTGAATCCTTAAAAAGATCATTAAGCTCTAAATATTTATCTAATTTACCATCCCAATATAAATTACCCAAATAATAAACAAACCAAGCAACTAGAATAGTTAATAATGAAAATACTATATTTAATAGCAAATAGTTCGACAAACTTAAACCTTGCGATTTAGAATTTAGAGAATCTTCGTTGCTGTTAATATTATTGTTTTCGTTCATAAACTTATTTTTTTGATAAGGCATATTTAATTTTCAGATTTCTCGCTTTTTTTTATTACAAAATAACTCACAGACATTTTAATTGGCAATGCTATGTAATACTATGTATAAAAAGGGCAGAAGTTCAATTAAGCACTTCTGCCCTACTTATACTAATACACTTTGATGGGGTTGTTTTATTTGTATCGGATCATTAATTATTTCCCATCTTGTAAAATTTATTTTTTTTCTTTTTCAGATCTAAAGTTTTCATATTTAGCACCGTAACCTTCAACTGTAATAGCATATTTTTTAAATATCAAATAATTTATTACTGTTGTGGTATAGCTCGGGTGAACTAAAACGTCATAATCACCAGTACTCAGTGCTTTGTAGGCAGCAGCACCACGAACTTTGTTAAGTCTACCTGCCTTAATCATATTTAAAGGATTAAATTGGGTAAGTAAACTTGCCGATTGGTCTGAACTGTAATTAATACCGTCAGCATACGTATTATCACCACTTACCCTAAAAATTAAGAAATAGGAAGAAGTACTTTCCCCTTTTATTTTAGACTTTTCATCTACTATAATATCTGCTTTAATTGGATCAAGTTGCACATTTCTCGATATAACTGGGCTAGATTGAAATCCTTGGTTTGTGCTTACACAGCTTGTCATTAAAGTTGAACTGATTATTACAGCTCCAAAAATTGTCATTACTTTATTCATTTTTCTTTGATTTTTTTGTCCACTCTTAGGCTAAGCAGAATAAGCCTCCCAAATAACCTGTCAGGTCAGGCCGTTTTTTTTCACCGTAGCGGAGTGGGTTCTGGTCTCCACTTTTTACTAATAAAGATAAGCTTATAATTGATATGTGAATTTTTTACTTCTTAAACTTGCCCATAACGACTAGTCTATAAAATGTAATATAAAAGACACGCGATTTTTGTAATTGACAAGCTACCATCAATGGTATAAAGCACTTTATTTGAAGAGTAGGTTCCATCACCTTGACGAACTTTGTTTCCGTCAATAGTGTATAGGACTTTATTGGAAGAATATGTGCCATCACCTTGTCGAATTTTATTTCCATCAATTGTGTAAAGCACAGTATTCGATGAATATGTGCCATCTCCTTGCCTAATTTTGTTTCCGTCAATAGTTAATAAAACTTTATTTGATGAGTATGTGCCATCTCCCATTCTGAATTTAACACCATCAAAATTATAAAGGACTTTATTTGATGAATATGTACCATCGCCCTCTCTGACTTTAACCCCATCAATTGTAAATAAAACTTTATTCGAGGAGTACGTTCCATCGCCTTGTCGAATTTTCGTTTGGGCATTTACAAAACTGAATGTCAGCAGCATTGTAGCCATTAATAAAAACTTTTTCATTTTATTTAAAATTTAATTTATACAAAAAAGGTGTCGCAATCAAGCAGATAAATGTAAGCTTTTTTAGAATTGCCGTGTTTAATGCTAAAAAATTCTTTGGCGGCACTTTATTTTTCGCTGTCTGTTTGTTTTACAAATTAATAACCCAAAAAACCGCCCTACTTTTTGAGTAGTTGCGGTTTTGGGTTAGATTTATTAATTCAGTTTACCGAGTCTAGCGGTTGCTTTAACCTTTGTTATTGTTGTTAAAAAACCAATTCCAAGTATTGGCTTTATAACTTTAGTTTCATATTGAGGGTAAAATACAACATCGTAACCAGGGTTTGCATCCATCAAATTGTAAAGAGCATAATTTGCTGTCTTGTCGGCAACAATAGTACCAATAACAGGAATGCTTGCTAAACTAACTGATAAAGCACCACCTTCAACAGTACCCGTTTCTTTGGTAAATAGTCTTTTGAAATCAATACCAATTATTTTAGTACAGGTGGCTTCTGCTGATACTTGCTCTGATAAAGAAAAATCACTTTTGTTTAGATTGACTCTTGTATTTGGCTCTCTCATACTATGATTAAGTGTTGTACAACTTGAAAATGCAACAATTACTGCTACAAACATTACCATTTTAATAATTACTTTTTTCATTTTGTTTTTGAGTAGTCTCCACTGTTATTTAATTATTTTCCGTTTTTTTCGCCGTAGCGGAGTGGGTTCTGGTCTCCACTTTTTATTTAGTAAATATACTAATTTATTATTAAAAAAAATTAATCAATTTCCCAAAATCCATCATTGTAAAATTCACTTTTATCTCTAGATAATTCAATATTAACCCAACCCATTGCTTCCATTTTTATGAAATCATTCCAACCTCTGTCTTTTGCCAAAATAGTATTTTCTTCACATGCTTTAGATATTTCACTAAGAAGTTTCTGTGAGAAGCCAGGATCTTTTTGTTCAATTTCGTAATAATTGCTTTCTATTTTTTTTAGCTTTTTTTCAATGAAGTTTTCATAAAGTTCTTTAAGTAAGGAATAGTTGCTGAAATCTTCTTTTTGAAACGCTAATAAAACAATGCCACATGGATGGTCAACGTCATAGTAATAAGAACTTAGGTAGAGTTTTTGTTCCATTTTTATTTAGTAAATATAATAATTAATATATCATTTTTCTTTAAACTAGCCCATAACGGTTTGCTTGTAGGCGATGTTATCTTTTGTTGTCTCGCATTTGCGGGAGCAAGGCAATATAGCATAAACGCTGCTATGATTAGTATAAATTTATTCATTTAATTACTTTTTGATAGGCAGTTTTGGCGGTCTAGGCATTGAAGGTTTAGAATTAAAGAAAATTAATGATTCTTTGAAATAGTTATTCGTTTGTTATTTTATTTAAATGAAATAATAGGGTACTATCTATTCTTGGTAATAGATTATATTTTGAGTTTAATAAAACATGATCCGATTCACAGTGAGTAGAGTACAAGTAATAATAAATTACCAGTTGACAAAAATTATCGTTTTGTAAATTTAGCATATTTACATACTCATTTTTTTGTTCTAATGACAACATTTTTTGTTTATCGATATAATTTATGAAAGAAAAATATTGGAGTATAAACGTGCCGCATTTATTTGAGTAACCTGCATGGTATGCGCTAAAATCTTCACAATGTTCAATTTTTCTTAATTCGAAGAGATATTTACAAATTTGAGTATGCGATAGATTGTGTTTCAGCTTTAAGTGATTGTATATTCTTGTAGTATCTGACGAAGAAATACCATAATAAAAAGTTGTAAATGCAATATCCATTTTCGCTTTTGTGTCTTTTTGATTTAGTACATCGTTATTCTGAATTATTTCATAAGCTTTTTTTATTTGAGAGTAGAAACTTAACCACACAGTACCTCCCTTGATTTCATTACATATTTTCGATTTTGGACTTTTAATAGAAATGTCTAGATTATTATCTCTGTTATAATCTAGTAGCTTATAAAATTGACTTTCAAATTGTTGTATATTATTAATATCATTTTGATCCATAATAGTTGCATATATTATTAAGAAGCCTGCTAATGCGAAAATTGGACCAGTAAGACCATTGATGAATTCCCCAAAAGTCGACGCTCTTTCTGGTGTTGTTTTTTGTTTTTTCTGAAAAAATAGTTTGCTAAATAATGAAAAATATAGATAAAAGGAAAATCCGCAAATCACAAGAAATAATGAAAACAAAATTAAAAAATTGCTTAAAGTCATATATGATGTTTTAGAATTTTAATAACACATAACTTTCATTTATACGCCCTAAAACAGGTAGATTACCGAAGGTTTTTTTCGTTTATTTACTTTAAAGGTAAATATATATTTTATATATCTTTACTCTCTAAATTATCGCCATGAAATTTATCTTGCTTTTTTGTCTCTTAACAGTTACTATTTTAACCAAAGCGCAGCAAATCCCATCCGCTACAGAAATTGCTAGCCTTCCCTTATGGGCTCAAAAAATGTATGGTGAGCACCCAAATGTACTGGAGGTATCGTCACTCTACACGGACTATTACAGAGCTAATTCTTTTGAAAAAAATTACCATACACAATATTTTAAAAGATGGAAGCGCAAGTTCATTGCTCAACTAGACGATCAAGGTTTTCCTATCGTTTATTCACCGGAGGAACAAGCACTAATCGACCAAACTTATTTACACAAACAAAGCGTTAACAAGAGTTCGAATTGGTCTGTTGTTGGTCCAATTACAAATTATCAAGAAAATAATACGCAAGGTTCGGGTCAAACAAATGTGTATTCCGTCGACCAATGCCTGGCACAGCCTAATTTCATGTTTTGTGGAACGGAACCTGGAGAAGTATACAAAAGTATAGATGGTGGACAAAATTGGACGCACAGCTCCATGACACTCGATTTTGGAAGTGGTGTAAATGCTGTTGAAATAAGTCCAACAAATCCTTTGGTAGTTTTTGCAGGTGGAAACAAAGGTATTTTTCGTTCTACTGATGGCGGCGCTTCTTGGACCAATGTCCTACCCCAAACCAATTTTGGTGTAAACGAAATCCTTATCAATCCAGGGAATGAACAACTAGTTTTCGCGGCAACGGATAAAGGTCTATACCGATCTACAGATGGTGGCGCCAATTGGACGCAATTATACACGACTGCCTGCTATGATATTAAATGTAAAGCCAATAGCAACAGCGAAATGTACTGCGTGAAGAATAACAGCGCACTCATTAAATGCGAATTTTTTAAATCTACTGATTTTGGCGCTACATGGACCATTCAGTCGGCTGGTTGGTACAATTCAACCGATCCAGCGAGAAATGACGGCGGTGCAAGAATTGCAGTAACACCTGCCAATCCAAATCGAATATATGTCTATTTAATCGGGGAATCCAAAGCCAACGATTATGGATTTATTGGCATCTATAAAAGCGATGACAGTGGAACAACATGGAGTAATCCCAGCGGAATTGACGGAGGACCTTACGATGCTACCCATGTCAACTTAGCCATTGGTTGGGCCACTTGGCTGTATCACCAAGGATTTTATAATTGTGCCATCGCAGCTTCGCCTACCAATGCTGACGAAATCTTGATTGGTGGCTTGAACTTATACCGTTCGACCAATGGGGGACAAACGTTCGCTTCTGTTTCAGGGTATGTTGGCGGTCCTTTAGGGTTACACGTGGACAACCAAGACTTTCGAGTAATTGGCGGGAATACCTGGATTTCTACCGATGGAGGAATCTATAAATCCAATGATTTTTTCACTTCGCAATTCCTTTTTAAAATGTCGGGCGTACATGGCTCAGATTATTGGGGATTTGGAAGCGGATGGAATGAAGATGTATTGGTCGGAGGATTGTACCACAATGGGAACTTAGCCTATCATGAAAATTATGGAAACGGAAATTTTTTAGAATTAGGTGGTGGAGAAGCATCCACAGGGTATGTAAATCCTGGTATTAATCGAAAAACCTATTATTCAGATATTGGCGGGAAATTTATTCCCTTACAACTTGCTGACCCCATCACCGGAACACCTTTTGGCATGGCTCCTAACGAAAGTTATTATGCAGCCGAATCGAGTGAATTTGAATTTCATCCCAATTGTTACAGCATTGGTTATTTAGGAAAAGAAAATGCAATATGGAAAACAACGGATGCGGGTGCTTCTTTTAACCTACTCTATACATTTGGCACGAACGTGAACAATGGCGTTCGTTATATAGAAGTAGGGTCAAATAATCCCAATATTTTATATGTGAATCAACAACCAGCGTCAGGAAATATCGGGACACTTTGGAAATCTATTGATGGAGGTATTTCATGGAATACATGCTTCATTCCAGCCGGTAACAGTAGAAGAATGGTCTTAAGTTTGGATCCTACCAACGCAAATAATTTATGGATTGCCTACCCAGATGGTTCAAATGGATTTAAAGCATTTAAAACAAGTGATGGCGGTATCACATGGACAAATTTATCTTCTTCCATTCTCAATAATGAAAGCATACAATCCATAGTTCACATCCCAGGTACAGATGGAGGGATTTATGCAGCGACCAACAAAGCCGTTTATTACAGAAACAATACGACCAATTGGGTAATCGACAATGCCGGTTTACCCACGTTTACGAACGGGAATATTTTACGTCCATTTTTTAGAGACAACAAGATACGATTAGCGTCCTATGGAAAGGGCATTTGGGAAAGCCAACTAAATGAAACACCCAGCTTTCCAATAGCGCGCATTAACGTAGACAAACTAGATCAGATAGGAATTTGTGATTTAGATTCCTTTTATTTCGAAGATCACTCCTATTTAAATCACACCAATGCACAATGGAATTGGACATTTCCAACAGGTTCCCCGGCGACATCAACACAAAGAAACCCAACGGTATTATTTACTCAGGCAGGTTCCCACTTAGCCGTTTTACAAGTTACCGATGCCAATGGCCAAAGCGATATCGACAGTTTGTATGTTCAAGTTAGTTTTTACGCTTTGCCTACTGCAGTGCAAGAAGATTTTGAAGGTAATTTCATACCCAATGGCTGGTCAGTTGACAATCAAGATAACGGCGCATCATGGACCTTGTCTAGCACAGCCGGTGGATTTGGAAACTCTTCGAAGTCGGCACTTTTCAACAACTACGATAATGATTCCCAGGGCAGCTTTGACGACTTAATTGTCAATTTTGATGCAAGTACAATTGCAGCAAATCCCTACATGACCTATGATGTGGCCTATGCACGTTGGGGAAGTGGTTATTCGGACTCAATGGCTATTCTAGCTTCAACAGATTGTGGTCTTACTTACCAAGAATTGTATATGGATGGCGGTGTCGCCTTAGCAACAGCTCCAGACATCCAAAGTTTCTTTACACCAAGTGCTACCCAATGGCGTAAGGACAGTATTAATCTATTTTTCTACAATGGAGTCAATAACTTACAAATTGCATTTCGCAATATTGGCGACTGGGGTAATAACCTTTACATTGATAATGTTAATCTTGACAATCAATCAGGGATAGTGGAACAAAATGAATCCTATCTTACGATGTTTCCAAATCCAATCAATCGAGACGGCCTTTTAACCCTTAAAACCATTCCTTTTTCAAAGATTAGGATTGTAGATATTCACGGAAGGTTAGTGCAAGAAGCGAAAGGAGAAGGAACCGTTACCATAAGCTTAAATAATCTCAAGTCAGGAACGTATATCGTTTGCATTGAAAGTGCTACCCAAATTTGGAATAAGCCATTAATCGTAAAATAGGGACTTACTTAATACAGGAAAAACGGATGCCAGCTTGAATATTCAAGGTATTATTCCAACTTTCTTCCATCAGACCTTGCGTTAAATTGAGGCATTTTTCAGCCCCGGGTGAATAATAAAAGGGAGCAAATGACACTTGAACAAAAGGAGAAATTGTGACGCCTTTATTCAGCGCTATGTCGTAAGAAAAGTTAAGGTTTAACATGGGACCAATACCCAAAGACCGAATGGGATAATCTTCATTTAGTGCAGCATTCGGGTTAATATTCCGTTCTAAATAATTACTCATAATTCCGGCGCCAAATGAAAAGGTCAAGGGGGTATTTTTATGAATTAAATAGTACTTCGTTGAATTAAAAGAAAACGAGAGCGCATGAAGATTAATCTTAGAAACATACACCACATTATCGGCCTTACTGTTAAAAAAACTATACGCTAAAGACAAGGAGAAAGGATGTTTATTTTCAATTTTAAGCATGCGATCAAGCGACAGAAAAAATCCATTTTGCAACAAGGGCTGTTTTTCCTCTAAAAAAGGTCTGCTGTCATTGTATAATTGAATCGTCTGATTCCATTGACTATTATTTAAAAATGAATACCCAAGTCCGATCCGGTAATTTTGAGCTGAGGCATAATTACTTAAGAAAAAACAGCTGAGCACAAAAAAGAATCGATTTTTCATACCTCTTTCATTATTTTCATTACTTCGCGATAGGCCGTCTCTATGGCGCCATGAACAGTTTGGTGGTGTCCGTTCAAATTCATGGCTTCACCACCAAAAAACAAACAAGAATTGATAGATTCGGCGGCAATAGCGCGCGTATTTTTATTCATTCCAACCTTACTGTATGAGTAAGCCCCACGAATAAAAGGCGCTTTAAAATAATCTTGTACGAAAGCACCTAAAAAAGTAGCACTCGCCTGACCATTATACATTGCATCTAATTCAGCCAGTAGCGCATTAATGACAGCTTGATCAGAATTCATAGCAGAAAGCGCCTCAGCTTGCTGCCCCATCACAAAGGCACTTAAGACATGGTCTGCGGTATTTTTTCCAATGGCATCATTAAAATAGGCTGCACAAACAGCGCCGCCATAAATATTATCAGCAAAAAAATGGGTCGAAAATTTCATAAAAACCTTCATACCTGCACCCATTCCTATTTTAGAAAATGCCGTTGTTTTATTAACAGGCAAAGGCGGAACAAAAGAAATATCGTTGGATTGAAGAATCGTGATAGGCACCGTTATCAAAACCTTGTCGGCAGAAAATTGTTGACCAGAATTGGTACTTACGAGCACCTTATCGGACGAATAATCAATCGTATTCACAATTGAATTTACCATCACATTATTTGCTACTTGCGCCCCAAAATTAGAAAATATTAAGTCGTAGAAAGTCTCCTTAAATTTGTAATCACCCTCCCCACTCGACCAATTTTGTTCCTCTTCATAGAGCCAACGTGCAGACAAATCCGAAGCGTCTGCACCATAATCTCCGGCAAGACTTTCAATGATTGGCAAATAAGAAGGTGACAATCCTTTTTGCATAGCATAATCAGCGAAACTGACATCAGGAAGATCATCCTTATCAAAAATATCAACAGACTTAGGCAAGGTAGGGATCAATTCATTTTCGAACCAATACATGTATTCTGTATCATCTAAAGTCACGTCAGCCTTAAACAATTCAACCATCTCTCCCAAAATACTTTGATTGCCATGCATCCATTGAGCGCCCAAATCGATTGGATAATCGCTAAAACCAGTTAATTTTCCCATCCTTCCACCCATCTTATCGGAGGCTTCTAAAATGGTAAATTCAATTCCCAATTCTTTCAACAAATACCCAGCATAAATTCCAGCTGCACCGCCTCCAATAATGATCACGTTTCCTTTAAATTTTTTCTTACTGCTTAAACCAAGCTTTTTACAGGATGATAAGAAGAAAAAAGCTAAGGAACCTAATCCCGCTACTTTCAAAAATTTACGTCTAGAGTCGAACATATGTTATTTACCCTTAGCTTTTAACACAATAGCAATTGTATAGAACATAATTTTAATATCTAAAGCAATGCTTCTGTTTTTCAAATATAATAAATCAAATTTCATTCGATCCAACATTTGTTCAACATTTTCGGCATAACCATATTTTACTTGTCCCCAAGAAGTAATTCCTGGCCTTACCTTCGTCAGATGGACGTATTGAGGGGCAAAATGCATGATTTGATCAATATAAAATTGACGTTCTGGTCTTGGTCCAACCAAGGACATGTGACCTAAAATGACATTGATAAATTGTGGGAATTCATCCAGTCGTGTTTTTCGCATAAAGCGACCCGCTTTTGTGATGCGTGAATCACTTGTAGAAGAAAGTTGTGGTCCTGCCTCTTCCGAATTTAAATACATCGTTCGAAACTTAATAATTTTAAAAACACGACCATCTAAACCAATGCGCTCTTGCAAGTAAAATATTGGTCCAGACGACGAAAATTTTACAGCTAAAGCACAAATAAGATAAACCGGAATAAGGAGAATCAAGGCAACTAATGATATCATCAAATCCATTACTCTTTTTAATGCTTGTTGCCAAATTGGCATCGAATCATCAACAATTTGAAGAAGTAAAGCCCCATAAATATCTGTCATTTTTAAGGAGCCAGAGAGTAATTCATACATGTCTGGAAGAATTTTAATCTTCACCCTGCCATCTTGAATACGCGTAATAATTTTTTGAAGTCGATTGTGCTCGCTGCTTTCAATAGCAATTATTACCTCCTCAACATTATGTTTACTAAGCAGCATCTCTAAATTATCACAATGTCCTAAATAGGGAATTTTATCATCCAATAGGCGGTCAGTTCCATTCACGTTTATATATCCTATAATCGTATTTACGTGCCATTTTTGTGCTTTCAAATCCATTAAAACCCCTACTGCCTTATCGCTACCACCAATTATAACCGTTCTAAAACCATTACCAAATTTTCGTAATGATTTAATCAATATAGTGGCTAAAATCAACCTTGAGAAAATAGAAAAAATGAATTGAAGAGAAAATAACAGCGCAAAAGACCAATAGTACATTTGGTAATTAGAAACTGTATCATCAAGTAACAAAGTAAAAAAGATTAAAATGGAACCGATTAATACACCAGAAAAGGTGAGATTTAAAATTTTAAGTCGATAAATACGGCGGATTTCGTGGTAGCTTCCTTGTAAATAATAAATCAAAAGCCATACTAAAGGAACAATAATAATCCCGATTATAAAATTCTGATCTACCGAAAATTCTTTATTCTCAATCCATGTTTTTCGAAGAAAAAAAAACAAGCTCCAAGCAAAGGCAGACATTATCCAATCAGTAAGTAAAAAGAGATATACCCAAACCTTCGTTTTCATTTTAAAAATGAATCAATTTAAGATTATCAATTTCTATGTCTGAGGAAGTTAATCCATCTTCTAAATAGGCTTCAAAAGATTGTTCGAAGTATGCGCCATTCGCTGAAGCCCCAACCATTTCCCTTAAATCAAGATAAATTTTCTTCCAAACAACAGTGGAAGTATCTTGCGTCTGTAATGTAATGTGTGGATTTGGGATAGTACCTGAAGGTGAAATTGCAATTAAGCCAGTCAGAACATTAGTTGTATTTCGATAATCGATTTCCAAATACACTTCCTTTCCTTTCGCAATATACGATGCCCAATTGGTATAAGCGACCCAAGTAGAATCAACTGAATTTAAACCTATATGAGCATAAAAATTTCCATTGAACCATTGAAGATTGCTATTTACAAGAGAAAAGTTGGCAGCAGATGTGTTCGGATCGTTTATGAGGTTTGTATTTATATCTTCAAAATCTTCAATGGTAAAGTTGAGATTATCCTTGTATTTTGTAGTGGGACTGATAATAAGCGTATCATTTGAAATTAGTACACCATTGATCTGAAATGTCTCCATAAATGGATAAACTTTTTTAGATGCAGAGATTCCATTATTTTTTATGGCAGGAAATAATTTAATATCGACAGCACCCGTTTTTAAAATTGGTATTTTAAAAGGGACTTGAAAAACGCCGATAAGTTCGTCATCGATATAAACCCATGCTTCGCTAATATTTTCCGTTAATTCCCCCTCACCACCAGCGTAATTTGAATTAGGGAGAAGCGTCCAGTCATTAACGATAAGCCAAGAGGGATCTGGATTGTTTTTTATACATGTAGAAAACAAGAAAACTAACGAACAAAGAATAAGAATTAGTTTCATACTTTTTTTTTCCGTCGCGTGAACGAGTGAAAGGCAAAATTATTGCCTTATCGAATAATATTCTCCTTTAGTTTATCAATAATCTGATAAGCAACATTCATAGCATAATAGCCATCATCAATAGTTACTTTAGCTGGCTCCTTGTTAATAATTGAAAAAGCAAATGCTTTTAGCTCTTCAAGTATCGCATTGGTAGCTGCTAATTCAGGTTTATCGATAAGAATTTTCTTTTTTGATTTATTTTCCCCTAAATCCATGATGAAATCAAATGGATCAGGTTCACCGTGAAGATCTTGCATACGCACCACCTCCAATGTCTTATTTAAAAAATCAATTCCTACATAAGCATCTCTTTGAAAAAAACGAGATTTTCGCATATTTTTTAATGAAATACGAGAAGCTGTTAAATTGGCAACACAACCATTTTCAAATTCTATTCTTGCATTCGTTATATCATGAGAATCACTTACTATTGCAACGCCAGAGGCAGAAATCTTTTTAACATTTGATTTTACAACACTCAAAATGGTGTCTATATCGTGAATCATTAAGTCTAAAACAACGGGAACATCAGTACCACGAGGATTGAATTGGGCTAAACGATGTGTTTCAATGAACATTGGGTTATTTAAAAAAGGCAAGGCAGCTTGAAATGCGGGATTAAAACGTTCTACGTGACCTATCTGAACTACAACATCTGCCTCAATTGCCAGCTGAACCAAAAGTTTTCCTTCCTCTAATGTTTCCGATAATGGCTTCTCAATAAAAATATGCTTTCGATTTCGCAGCGCCAGAGAGGCAGAAAAAAAATGGTTCAATGTTGGCGTAACAATATCCACGCAATCGACAGCCATTAACAAATCCTCAACATTTGCGAAGGATTTAACATTATATTCGTTAGCTACTGACAAAGCGTTAAGTTGGTCGATGTCATAAATACCTACCACCTCAAAAATCTCAGGTAATTGAAGCAGTAAACCCAAGTGGATTTTTCCTAGATGCCCAACTCCTAAAAGACCGATTTTCAACATAAAATAAACTAAAAATTAAAAAAGCCATCAGTATATTACAGATGGCTTTTTGCTGATAATTTTATATACTAATTAGTTACCTTGTCAAATACTGCTTTGAAGGCATCTGGATGATTTAGCGCTAAATCTGCTAATACTTTTCGATTTAGGGTAATTCCGCTTTTATTAACGGATCCCATAAACTTAGAATAACTCATACCATATTGACGCGTTCCAGCGTTTATTCGTGTAATCCAAAGTGAACGATAGCTTCTCTTTTTTTGCTTTCTACCAATGTAGGCATAAACAAGACCTTTTTCGATTGCATTTTTTGCAACGGTCCAAACATTTTTTCTTCTACCAAAGTAACCTTTGGCTAACTTCATTAAGTTTTTTCTTTTTGCTCTTGAAGCAACATGATTTACT